>DATJYY010000100.1:0-78358 GCA_035499395.1 Solirubrobacteraceae bacterium | reverse complement strand
AGTCGAGTTTGTGTAGTTCGGCCCCGAGCCGCCGAACTTGCTGTACTTGAGGTCGAGCCCGTACTGGAAGTACGCCGTCGTCGCCTGGCCGTTCGGGTTCACGAGGGCAGAGAAGCTCGCGCCGGTGCTTGAGACCGTCGGCGGCAGCATGCCTCCGGACAGCGGCGCCGTGCCGCCGACGCCGATCGTCGTGCCGACTGGCGGCTCCTCAAGGCTGAAGTAGGTCGATTGCCCCGGCTGCAGCGCCGGCGAGAAGTGGACGACTCCGGAGGACTCGTCGGTCGAAACGTTCGAGTACCAGCTCGTCGGGCCCTCGTATCCGTTCTGGGGGAACCCGGAGCCGGATGCACCTGGTTCGGTGTAGCCCGCGGGCTCTCCCGGGGGCACCGGGAACGCACAGTTGAGGCTCTGGTCCTGGCAGACCGTGCCTGCGGGAGCGCCCGCCTGAGGGACGCATCCGGAGGGGATGGGCAGTCCGCCGGGGTCGCAGATGCCGTCGCCGTCGAAGCCGAACAAGTCCGAGTTCGGGACCGAAAGTGGTAGTGCAGCAACCGGCGAAGAGGAGTTGTTCTGCACGCCGATCAGCGCGTCCTCCGCCCCCTCGTAGGGGCCCTGGTTGGGATCCTGCACAACCGTCTGAGTGCCGTTGTTGACGGTGATCAGGAACTGGCAGCCGTTGTCGAGGTAGATGGCCGGGCATTGCTTGAACATCGGGGGCGCCGCACTGACGTTGGCGGTAAACGAGTCGACGTTGCCATCGCAGGAGCCGCCGGTGAGGCTGACCGTGCCGAAGTACGTGCCCATGGTGGCGTATGTATGCGTCCCGCTCACCACGTTGGTGCTGCCATTTACGGTCCCCGTGGTCGCTGCAGTCCCGTCGCCCCAGTCGATCATCGCGGCCGTGTCGGTACACGTTGGTGTGCCATCAACGACGCCTGAGAACGGCACCGTGGCCTGCGCCGTAATCGTGTCGCCGTTCGCCAGCGCCACCGGCGCCGCGATCAGCGCCACCGCCATCAGCACGCCGACCATGCCGGCCGCTCGCCGGATTAAGCAACCACTCGGTCCCGTCATTGTCTGTACCCCCCAGTGAGGTGGCCCCGCGATTTCCATTTTCGCTCAGCCTCGGCCCCGAGCCGCCGCGACGTTATCGCAACTTTCGGTAAGGCGCAAGCCGGCGCGTGACTACCCAGAGCGCTGGCCGAGCGAGGTCATGCCGAGGCTCGTGAACGAGTTCGGGCTGACATCCAGCGCCTTGACCGCGAGATCGGCGAACAGCGCGGCCGGCTCGAGGTCGTCGTTGCGGTAGGCGCGCCCGTCGCGGCGATCGAGGATCGTCAGCGCGCCGATCGGCCGCTCGGCGCGGAGCAGCGGGACGACGAGCATCGTGTACGGGACGTAACCGGTGCCCTCCGCGATTCGGGACGCCCAGCGTGGATCGGTGCGGCAGTCCGGCACCGCCTCGGCGGCGCCGCCCTGAACGACCTTTCCGGCGATGCCGGTTCCCGGCGGGAGACGCACGCCGACGATCTCGCGCGCGCCGGCCCCCCAGGCCGACTGATACACGAGCTCGCTCGTCGTCTCGTCGACGAGGCAGATCGACGCGGCCGCGGCTCCGAACACGCCGGCCGCGGTATGCACTACGGCTTCCATCAGCCCGCGCGATGCGTCCGGGTTGTCGATCGAGACCGCCAGCGAGACGCCGGTCTCGGTCCGCAGCGGGGCGCCCAGCGCCTTGGCGAACGCGGCCACCGAGGCCACGCGGCGCTCGGGGATCATTTCCAGGCCGGCGGCGATGATTTGCTCGAGCTCGGGCGGGACGTCCGCGTTGACCGAGGAAAGCTTGGTCGGGTCGGCGTACACCGGGGGCCGGCCCGCGAGCAGGGTCCAAAGCGTCGCGGCCACGCTGAACACGTCGGTGCGCGCCGAGACGTTGCCGCCGGCGAACACCTCGGGCGCCATGAACCGCGGCGTCCCGATCCCGACCGTGCCCTGTTCCTCCACCTCATCGAGCAGGCGCGCGATCCCGAAGTCCACGAGCACGACGCCGTTCTCGCTCAGGATCAGATTCTGCGGCTTGACGTCGCGGTGGACGATCTGCTGGTCGTGCACGTACTGGAGTGCCTCGCAGGTCTGCCGTGTGTACTCGACGGACTGGTCGACCGGGAGGCCCGGCTGGCCGCGCTGCTTGAGGAGCGCGCCTAGATCGATGCCGCGAACCAGATCCATCACGAGGTACTGGCCGGACGGCGCCGAGAAGTGGTCGCTGACGCGGACGACTCGCGGATGCTGGAGGCTCGCAAGCAGCCGCGCCTCGGCCTCGAACCGCTGGTCGTGATGGGGATTGGTGCACTGCTTGAGCGCGACCTCGGTATCGGTCTCGATGTCGATCGCGCGGTAGACCTGGCCCATCGCGCCAGCCGAGATCGGTTCTAGAACCCGGTACCGACCTCTCAATGTTCGGCCCAATACCTGCGAGGCCGTTCTTGGCTCGTTCACGCGATCAAGCGTCGCCAAAACTCCACCTTGTTCCTGCCCCATCCCTTTCTACCCCCTGGCAGTGTAGACTGGCCCGCCCCCACAGTCTATCCCAGGCTGCCTAAATCTCGCAAGACTGCTTCCATGCAGTCAGTCGTCTGCTGCCTTAACGGCAGAGGGGGCGAGAACCTTGCGTTCTCAGGGGTCAGTGGACGATCAGGCCGATCACGAGGCCGATCGCGAAGGCGACGACAACGAGGCCTGAGATGAGGGCCAGCAACCGCGGTGGCAGCTCGGTGAGCCGCGGTTCCGGCGTCGCGGCGTGGGTGACCGTGACGTCGTGGACCGGCAGGGCTTCGACCTCTCGTGGGGCGGCCGCGGGCTCTGCGTGGGTTGCGGGGAGCGGCCCGGCCGCGGGAGGGGCCTCGACCACCGGAGTGATCTCGGGCCGGCTGATCGGCCGGGTCACGTCTCGCCGAGCCGCGGTGCTCGGAGCCACGCCGGCGATGGCCGCGGCGTCTCCGTCACCCGCGCGGTCGCCCATGGCGCCGACCGCGGGAACCTTCGTGGTCTGGACCCGCGCGTCGCGCTCAGCGGCTCCGTCGCGGCCGTCGGCCGGCGCCGGCGGGGCGAGCAGCGAGGCGCTCGAGGACAGCGCACGGGAGGCGGCCTGGATCAGCTCGGTGGCGAGCGACGGCCGGGACCACGGATCCTTGGCCATCCCCTGAGCGATCACGCCGTCGAGAGCCGGGGGCAGGTCGGGGCGGCGTTCGCTCACGGTCGGCGGGGGTGACATAACGTGCGCGTGCAGCGTCGCCGCTTCGGACGGCTTGGGGAAAGGAACCTCGCCGGTGAGGCACTCGTATAGAACCCCCGTGAGCGCGTAACAATCGCTGGCCGGGGTGGCGGGATCGCCCTGGATCTGCTCCGGGGCGACGTAGTCGATCGTGCCGATGAACTGGCCGGTTCCCGTCAGGCGGGCTTCGTCTGGCGCCTTGATCAGCCCGAAGTCGGCAAGGTAGGCGTGGTCGCCCTTGCCGATCAGGATGTTCTGCGGCTTGATGTCGCGGTGGATCAACCCGGCCTCGTGCGCGGCGTCGAGCGCGTAGGCGACCTGGGCGAGCAGCCGCAAGCTGCGGCGCGGGTCGAGGTCGCCGTCGAGGATCAGTTGCTTGAGGGTCGGGCCGGCGATCAGTCGCATCGCGAGAAACAGCCCATACTCGCTCTGGCCGGCCTCGAAAACCGGGACGATGTGCTCATGGTCGAGCGCGGCCTGGACCTGCCCCTCTCGTTCGAACCGAGCCCGGAAGCCGGGGTCGTCGCTCAGGTTCGGCGCCAACAGCTTGAGCGCGACGACGCGGTTCAGCGAAAGCTGGGTTGCCTCATAGACGGCGCCCATGCCTCCCTCTCCGAGTACCCCGTCGATGCGGTACCCGGCAACGATCGTGCCCTCCTGTAGCAAAGCAGCAGGATTCTACTGGCGCATGGCGGCGCCAAGAGCGCCTGTTAGACGAACCCCTACCGGCTCGTGACAAGGTCCGCCAGCGCCCCTCGCGCGACTCCCACGACGATCTGCCGACGGAGCTTTATGATGGGGCGCTCCGCAGTGTCTACAGACCGATCATGAGTGAGCGATGAGCGTGAGCGACCCCCGCATCGGGAGCCAAATTGGCGAGTACAGCGTGGACGACGTGCTTGGAGAGGGGGGGATGGGGAAGGTCTATACCGCGACCGGGCCCGACGGCGGCCGCGTCGCGCTGAAGCTCGTCAAGGACGATTACGCGCGTGATGAGACATTCCGCCGGCGTTTTTATCGGGAGGCCCGGATCGCCCAGACGGTCCAGCACCCCAACGTGGTTCCGGTGCTCGACACCGGCGAAGTGGACGGCCTGCCGTACATGGCGCAGCGGTTCATCGACGGCATGTCGCTCGACGACAAGCTCAAGCGCGACGGTCCGCTCGACGCCCAGACCGCGGTCCAGGTGTGCACCGACGTGGCCGCAGGGCTCGAGGCGCTGTGGGCGGCCGGGATGGTCCACCGTGACGTCAAGCCGGCCAACATCCTGCTCGACGAGAGCGGCCGCGCCTACATCACCGACTTCGGTCTGGCGAAGGACACCCAGGGGAGCCTGCTGACGCTGCCGGGCCAGGCGCTCGGGTCAATGGATTACATGGCCCCAGAGCAGATCCGCGGCGAGTCGGTCACCGCCGCCACCGACATCTACGCGCTCGGGTGCGTTATGTACGAGTCCATGTGCGGCCAGCCACCGTTCGCGGAGGTCCAGGGCATGCGGATTCTTTGGGCGCATCTGCAGGACCCGCCGCCTGACCCGCGGACGCGCCGCCCCGACATGTCCGACGAATTCGCGCGGACGTTGCTGAGCGCGCTCGAGAAGGACGCGGCCAAGCGGCCGCAGACCGCGGGCGAGTACGCCCGCATGCTCGCCGCCGCGAGCTGAGGGCTCTCGGCGCAGCGCCTACTGCCAGAGGACGGCAAACACCTCGTGCTCCCCGTGGAGCCCCTTGAAGTGGTACTCGCCGTGGGGCTCGAAGCGGAAGCTCGGATCCGTCGCCGTGTAGTCCTTCGCGCTCGAGGACACGAGGATCTCGCCGGCCTTGGCCTGAGCGGCAATCCGGGCGGCCAGCACCGCGTTGCGTCCCAATAGCTGCTCGGGGTTGCCCATAACGAAGCCCGAGTGCACGCCGACACGGATCGCCAGCGACGGGTGCTCCGATGAGGCGCCCGTGAACGTCCGCTGCAGGTCGACCGCCGCGTGCAGTCCGGAATGCGCGCTGTTGAACGACGCGAGAAAGCCGTCGCCCTGGAACTTCGCGACCTGTCCGTCGTGGCGAGCCACCAATTGCTCGACGAGCATGTGGTGGTCACGGACGAGCTGCTCCCAACGCTCGGTGCCGAGCTCCTGGGCGGCGTCGCCGGCGTTCGCGATGTCGCTCAGCATCAGCGTGATCGCGCCGTCGGGCGAGCTCATCCGGCCCAGAGACGGCGCGATGGGATCGAGCGCGGAGGCGATGACGTCGATCGAGGAGAGCTGTATCGGTTCTGGCACTTTTCTGTCAGGTCCCGGTGGCCGGGCGAGGATACCTTGACACGTCTCCGGGACCACAGCAGAATCGCCCGCACGGATGTCGGGGGCTCAAAGCGATCAAGGGATTCGGTCCAGCGCGTTCCCGCCGATCGGGGACTACGGGTTCCTGTCTGACTGCGAGACGACCGCGCTGGTCGCGCCGAACGGGAACGTCGAGTGGATGTGCCTGCCACGGATGGACTCGCCGAGCGTGTTCGCGGCGGTCCTCGACCGTGACGCCGGCGGCTTCCGTGTCGGACCCGCGGATGTAAACGTCCCGGCCGGCCGGCGGTACATCCCCGGCACGATGGTGCTCGAGACGAGCTGGGAGACCCGCATGGGCTGGGTGATCGTGCGTGACGCCCTGTGTATCGGCCCGTGGCACCACGACAACGAGCGGTCGCACAGTCATCGCCGCTCGCCCACCGACCACGACGCCGACCACGTGCTGCTGCGAATGATCGAATGCGTCCAGGGCTCGGCGGAGATCAAGCTCGAGTGCGAGCCGGCGTTCGACTACGGCGGACTGGCGGTGGACTGGGAGTACACGGGCACCGGCTACGGCGAGGCGGTGGCCCGATCGGAGGGCATGAACCTCGAGCTCAAGATCGTCACCGACTTGCGTCTCGGCTTCGAAGGCCCTCGAGCGAGGGCCCGGACCACGATGCGAGAGGGGGACGTCGCGTTCGCAGCGTTGGGTTGGTCCGAGCACGCGATGCCCTCGAGCTTCGAGGAGGCGCTGGAGCGGCTCGCCCGAACCCAGCGCTTCTGGCAGGAATGGCTGAAGCACGGCACGTTCCCCGATCACCCGTGGCGGTCACATCTCCAGCGCAGCGCGCTGACGCTCAAGGGCCTCACGTACGCGCCGTCGGGCGCGCTGATCGCCGCGTCCACGACCTCGCTGCCCGAGGCTCCGGGTGGCGACCGCAACTGGGACTACCGCTACACCTGGATCCGCGACTCGACGTTCACGCTGTGGGCGCTGTACTCGCTCGGGTTCGAGGAGGAGGCCAACGACTTCTTCTACTTCGTCGCCGACATGGCCGAGGCCGAGGAGGGACAGCTCCAGATCATGTACGGGATCGGGGGCGAGAGCAAGCTCGAGGAGCAGGAGCTCGAGCACCTGTCCGGCTACGAGCAGTCGCGGCCCGTGCGGATCGGCAACGGCGCCTACAACCAGGCGCAGCACGATGTGTGGGGCGCGGTGCTCGACTCGATCTATCTGCACACCCGCTCGCGCGACCAGCTGCCCGACCGCCTTTGGCCGATCATCAAACGGCAGGTCGAGAGCGCGTTGTCCAACTGGCGTGAGCCGGATCGCGGCATCTGGGAGGTGCGGGGCGACCCGAAGCACTTCACCTCGTCGAAGCTGATGTGCTGGGTCGCGGCCGATCGCGGCGCCCGGCTGGCGCGAATCCGCAACGACGAACGGATGGCGACTCGCTGGGCCGAGGCGGCCGCCGAGATCCACGCCGACATCTGCGCGAACGGGGTCGACGAGCGCGGCGTGTTCGTCCAGCACTACGAGACCGACGCGCTGGACGCATCGCTGCTGATGCTGCCGCTGGTCCGCTTCCTGCCCTCAGACGATCCTCGCGTCCGCGCGACGGTGCTCGCGATCGCCGACGAGCTGACCGAGAACGGACTGGTGCTGCGTTACCGCGTCGGGCAGACCGACGACGGCTTCGCGAGCGAGGAGGGCACGTTCACGATCTGTTCGTTCTGGCTCGTCTCGGCACTGGCCGAGATCGGTGAGATCGGGCGCGCGCGGGGGCTGTGCGAAAAGCTGTTGTCCTTCGCGAGCCCGCTGGCCCTGTACGCGGAGGAGATTGACGCGAGCACCGGCCGCCACCTGGGCAACTTCCCGCAGGCGTTCACGCATCTCGCGCTCATCAACGCGGTCATGCACATTATCCGCGCCGAGCAGCAGATCGAGCTCGGTGCGCCGGCGCGCGAGCAGGAGCTTGCCGGTCGGTGAGACCGCAAGCAGCTCTGCGTAAGTGTTTGGTCACCTGTCAGTGAGATAGCTTCCGCCGGATGCCCTGGGTCGAGGTCTTCGCGGTGTTCTTCGTGTCGCACGAGGTGGGCGACTACATCTTCCAGACCGAGTGGCAGGCGACGCACAAGGCCGGGGGCCTGTCGTCGCCGGGGGTGAGACGCCGCGCGCTGGTGTCGCACATCGTGACCTACACGCTCGCGTTCGTACCCGCGTTCATCTGGCTGTGGGACAGCCTGCACTGGGGGGTGATCGGGCTGGCGGCGCTGATCGCGATCCCCCACCTGATCCAGGACGACCGGCGGCTGCTGACGGCCTACGCGCGCGTGTTCAAGAAGGCCGACCTCGACGCCCACCCCGAGCTGGGGCTGTCACTCGATCAGGCGTTTCACTTTCTCGCGCTGTTCCTGACCGCGCTGCTCGTAGGGACCTGACGCTGGGCCTCGCTTCTTGGCGACCAAACCCTTAGGATCGCCAGCGAGACCTCGGAAAAGGAGATTTCTGGATGAGCACAACCGAACAGGAGCTTCCCGGCCCTGTCCTCGAATTCCTGGCGCAGCAGAACACGCTCACGCTGGCGACTGCTTCGCCGACCGGGGCGCCGCACGCCGCCACGTTCCTGTACGTCAATGAAGGTCCGTCGCTGTACTTCTGGTCGCGCAGCTCCACCGAGAGCGCCCGTCACATCGACCAGAATCCGATGGTGGCGTTCACGATCGACGATTACACGACGGACCTGAACCAGACGCGCGGAGTGCAAGGGGTTGGCGAGTGCTCGGTGCTGCTCAGCGGTGAGCAGATCGCGCGGGTGGCGGACCTGTTCGGCCAGAAGTTCCCCGCGCTGTCTCCCGGGGCGACGATGAGCATCTCCTTCTTCCGGATCACCCCGACCGAGATCCAGTACATCGACAACCGCAAGGGCTCGAGCGCCTCGCCCGAGGGCGTGTTCGGCGCTGAGTTTCATCGCGAGCGGTCCTACAGCGTGTTCGGAGGTCTCCCGACGCAGACGGCCCAGACGATCTCGGCGTCGCTGCAGCTGGTCGACGTCGACGCCGACTCGGTCGTGGCGCGGCAGGGCGGACCCGCGGACAAGTTCTTCATCGTGATCGAGGGAGAGCTCGAGGTCACGCGCGAGGAGGGGGGCAGCACGGAGAGGATCGCGACGCTCGGGCCGGGCGACCTTTACGGCGAGATGGCGATCCTGTTCGACCGGCCGCGCGGTACCAGCGCGCGCGCGACCAAGCCGACGAAGCTCGTGGTCATGGACGGCGATGCGTTCCGCGAGGTCGTGTCCCAGTCGCTCGGGACGACCCGGGACTTCGATCAGATCATCCGCGACCGGCTCAGGTCCGCGGGCTAGCGGCGGGTGGCGGGGCCGTGCAGCAGACATTCTCGAGCAAGGACTTCAGGGCGACGGTCGGGGCGTTTGCGACGGGCGTGACCGTCGTCACCACGCGCGGCGAGGAGCACGCGTACGGCATGACGGCCAACGCGTTCTCCTCGGTATCGCTCGATCCACCGCTGATCCTGGTGTGCGTGATCAGCCCGTCGGAGGGCGCGGAGCACATCAGCCGGAACGGGGTGTTCGCCGTCAACATCCTGGCCCAGGAGCAGGAGCCGCTGTCGCGCTACTTCGCCTCCCGCGACCGGCCGCGCGGACGCGACGCCTTCGCGGAGGTTCCGCACCGGATCGGCACGAGCGGCGCGCCGATCCTCGAGGGCGCCGCCGCATTCCTGGACTGCCGTCTGCACGCCACCCACGAAGCCGGAGACCATCTGATCTTCATCGGCGAGGTGCTCGAGATCGCGTACAACCAGGACGGCACCCCGCTGGTGTTCCACGGCGGTGGGTACCGCCTGCTTCAGGCACCGCCCGGCGGCTGAGCAGCCCGAAAGATCAGGACGAGGCGGCGGGGCGCCAGGCGTCCCCGTCGAACTCCAGCTCGAGCGGCTTCGAGCCGTCGTCGAGCGCGACCGTCGCCGTGCGGGCGGCGAAGTCGATGTGGAGCCTCAGCGACAGGCTGGCCGGCCCGGCCTCGAGCTTGGCCTCGGTTGGGGGCGCGGCCGGCGGCCCCGAGACGGGACGCGCGGCAGCCGGCGCGTCGGCGCCCGCGGCGCGGCCCGAGCGTCCCGACGAGGACAGCGGGGTTGCCTGGCTCGTGGACGCTGACGCAACAGAGCTTCCGGGTGGGGACGTCGGCTGTGGCGGAACCGCCTTCAGCGATCGCTCGCTGGCCGGAATCGGGAGCTCGCGGACGACCAGCGTGGTGCCGCCCACCTCGATCGTGTCGCCGACCGACAGCGTCTGCGGTCCCGTGATGCGCAGTCCGTTCACGAACGTGCCGTTGGTCGAACCGAGGTCTTCGATCGCGCAGAAGCCGCTGCGGTCGAGGCTGATCCGCGCGTGCGACCGGGAGATCTCCTCGTCGTCGGCCAGCCGTCCTGCTGCGTCGGCGTGGCGGCCGATCAGCAGCTCGTCGTCGAGCAGGATCGACATGCCGATCGCCCGCCCAGCCACTACCTCCAAACGCGCCAGTGCCTGGCTCATGCCCGGAATGTACCGCGCGGTCCTCGGTCATCGCGCGGACTGTCAGCGTGGTTGCAGCAATCCGCCGACATCGGTACGCTGCGCGACGCTATGGCACGGCTGCGTGTAGTGAGTGGGCCCAACGCTGGTCAGACGGTGGATGTCGACGAAGAGATCGTCATCGGCCGCGAGGACAGCGATCTCGCGATCGACGACGACGAGATGTCGAAGCGCCACGCGGTGGTGCGCCGCCACTCCAACCGCCTCCAGGTCGAAGACCTGGGGTCGACCAACGGGACGTTCGTGGACGGCACCCGCATCGCCGAGCCGACGCTGCTCGGCGGGGGCGCGGAGATCAAGGTCGGCACGACCGTGCTCGTCGTCGAGGGCGTGCTGCCCGTGCCGGATCCGAGCGGCGACATCGCGCCGCGAAACGTGACCCGGGTCAGCCGGGCGATCCCGGAAGGGACGGCGCCTCCGCCGGCCGCACCTGCCGCCGCGACGGCGGCACCACCCGCGCCGGCGCCCGCCGCTCCCGTTCAGGCGGTCGGCGAGTTCCGCCCGCCGGAGCGCAGTCACAGGCAGCCAGGACTTGCGTCCCGGTCGTGGGTGCCGGTGGCGCTGTCGTTCGGCACGGTCATCGTTGTCGCGATCGCGCTGGTTATTTACTTCTCCCAGCACAGCTAACGCTGCGGCTGCTCGCCCACTCGGGCGGCGCTTGCTAATCGAATTGCGCGTCGTTGGCGATGGCTAACGCCCGCGAGCGCCGCCGAGCGGGCGCCGCAGCCTCCGCTCTGAGCGTTACTTCAGCGAGAAATAAAGGATCAGCGCGATGGCGACCAGCGTGAGCACCGCGAGTGGCGCGAGCTGGGCGCGGCGGCGTACCTTCACGTCGAGGTACTTGTCGACCGTCGGGTGCGCCACGTCCCCAAACGACGCGGGTGGGGGAGCCGGCGCGAGGTTGGCGCTACGCACCTCATCGGCGACGTAGGTCGGCTCGCGCGGAGCCATCGCCATCGCCGGCGGGATCTGGATCACGGCCGAGGCTCTGGAGGCGATGTCCTGCCGGGTGCGCATCTCGAGCACGCTGATGCCGACGAGCAATTGGTCGCCGGGGTCGAGCCGGGCCGGCCCCTCCACCTCGTTCTGATTGACGAACGTGCCGTTGGTCGACTCGAGGTCCTCGACCGTCGCCGATCCGTCCGGCGCTGGGGTGACGCGGGCGTGCATCCCCGAGACCTCTTCGTCCCCGAGCACGAAATCGGACTCGGGAGCGCGACCGATGACGATCGCGCGATCGACCGCGATCTGCTTGCCCGCGTCCGGTCCTTCGATGACTTCCAGGTTGATCTCGCCCGCCACGGGCGCGAGCATATCGTCAGAGACCGGGTTCGCGCAACGTCACCTGCAAGAGGGGTGTCAGTTGATGAACGCGCCGGAAACACCCCCCTTCTGTCCCTTGCGCGCGTCGCGCTGTTCGCTTAGGGTGCCCGCACCATGCCAGCGACTGCACCAAGAGACTCAGTAATCGCGACCGTCGGCGACGGCTTCGGTTCACTCCTAGTACACACCACCGCTCGATACCTCGGGTTCGAGCAGGAGCAGCTGTCGGTCTTCGGGCCGAGCGACAACCCGGTCGGTACCTATCAACAGTTTGCGTACAACCTCGGGCAGACCGTGCTCCGGTCCGAGTCCGAGTCGCACTTCCTCGCGCCCGACTGGCCGACGTTCGCCCAGCTCGACGCGTGGTCGCACAAGTCACTGAAGCCGCTGTGGCGCACGACCCGGCGCAAGTACAACCCGGGCGTCCCCGAGATCCTGACCGAAGCCGCGGTCGTCACGCGGCGCACGGGCTGGGATCAGGCACGGATCCCGAAGAAGGTCGGGTGGCTACAACGGCAGATGAAGCCGGTGCCGCACTTCGTCATGTATGACGAGCAGGCGAACTTCATCGGGCGCTCGAAGCACGTGATGCTCGCCCCGGGTCACGGCCCGCTGTCGTTCCCCCCGCTCCTGGCCAAGGCGCGCAAGGACCCGGCGCTGGCCGACCGCATCGTGCAGGCGTACGAGCCCAAGCAGTACGCGGCGGGCGGTCGCTACATCGTGCTCGGCGCGGGCATCGCGTCGGTCAACGAGTGGGCGAACATCCTAGACGCCGGCGGGTCGGTGCTGGCGCTCACGCGGAACGAGCAGCCCGAGACCCAGGACCTGAACGTGCCGCGCTGCCTGTTCGAGTCGATCGGAATCGACGCGTACACGCGGCTGCCGTTCGACCAGCGGATCGAGTTCCTCGGCCAGGTCCTGCGCGGCACGCGTCCCGAGCGCCGGGAGTGGCTGTCGCGGATCAAGGCCGGCCAGCAGGAGGGGCGGTTCGACGCGATTGTCGGCGAGATCGACAAGATCGAACCGGGCCGCGCCGGACTACGGGTGTACGTCAAGAGCAAAGGCGGCGAGGATCCGGGTTGGCTCGACGTCACCGGTGTCACGGCCGGCACCGGGTTCAACAAGTCGGTGCTGACGCTTCCGCTGATCCGCCGCCTGGTCGAGTTCTACAAGGTGCCGGTGGTAGAAGGCAGGCTCAGGCTCCAGACGAACTGTGGCGTGCCGGGACTCGATCTGCCGGAGTCACGACTGTGCTGCATGGGGCTGATCGCCAACAACGTGATCCCCCATGGCGACACGATCGCCGGGCTGAAGTTCATCTCGCGCCGGTTCGTCGCCGACTGCGCTCGCGCGGAGAAGCTGAAGAAACGGTCGTTCCCGTCGCGCATGTCGCTCCAGTTCTCGATGGGCAGCGACGTGGCCAAGGCGCTCCGGACCGTGTCCCCGACCCAGCAGCTCGCGTAAGGGAGACCGGCATGTGTCCAACCGTTCTCGGCCGGGTCCAGACCCGGTGGGCGATCCTGATCATCCCGGCGATCATCTGGACGATCGTGTCGCTGATCACCCACAACCCGAGCTACATCGTGCTGATCGGGCTGTACTTCGTGATCGGCGTTGCGCTCGACACCGCGTTCTACCCGTTCGTCATCCGCTGGCAGCCGCCGTGGCTGACGTTCGTGCTCGCGGTGGGCGAGTTCATCCTCGTGTACTTGGCGGCGAAGAGCCTCAAGGGCATTCACTTCTCGTCGGACTGGATCCCGATCGCCGTGTACTGGATCACATGGGTGATCGCGATCTGGACGAAGGTCGTGATCCTGCCGCTCGTGTCGCTAAGTTGGATCGAGGACGCCGGCGAGTTCCGCGCGACCAGCTGGTCGGTGGCGCCCGAGTACGTGCCGCTCCCGGTGACGGCGTTCACCCCCGAGCTCGCCGAGGGAGGACCGCCGCCACTCGCGCGCAAGTTCTCTGCTGCGGTGATCGAGATCCCAGAGGAGCTCCGCCGGGCGCCGAGCCCGTCGGGCGTGTTCCAGATTCCGACCGGACCGCCGCCCGCCTGAGCGGGCGGCGTCGCGTCGCGCCTGACCGGCGTCAGGCGGCGGCGGCGAGCCGGCCGATGACCTCGTCGCGGTCGGTGCCGTGCGCGGTGAGCACGAGGTCAAAGTCCGAGCCGTAGAAGCTCATCACCGCGACGAGGATGTCGCCGGTGCCGACGGCCGTGGCGCCGCGACCCCGGGCGACCCGCACGGCCAGCTCGCTCACACTCGTGACCGGGTCGCGGTCGGAGCGCGCCGCACCGGGGACGAAATCGTCGTCGGCGCCTGGGTCGACGTCCGGGAGCGGCGTCTCGCCGACGCCGAGCGCACACAGTACGCGCGCGGCCTCACCCTGGAGGCGGAGGATCCGCAGCCAGCGGAGCGCCTCGGCGCGGCGGGAGGAAGCGAACGGCATCGCGGTCGATGCCAGCCCGATCGCCATCCCGGCATTGGTGGCGAACGGCAGTGCGCCGTCGGCGCGCAGGCTGAGCGCGTCCTCGAGCGTCGCGAAGCAGTCGAACCGCGCATCGAGGCCGGTCAGCTCGAGCAGTTTGCGATGCTTCGGGGGCACCGCGGCCAGCGCGAGCCGCTGATCGCGGTCGAGCCGCTTGTGGAAGCCGACCAGCACGCCCAATCCCATCGAATCCATGTGGGTCAGCCGTGACAGGTCGAGCACGTACCGGACGTATCCGTTGCCGTGCAACTCGACCAGGGTCCGCCTCAACACCGGCGCCGAAGAAAGATCGAGATCCCCCTCGACCGCGACCACGCAGGTCCGCTCGTCAACCTCCCGATGCGTGATCCCGAAACTCTCCATCACGAGGGTTATTAACGGACGCTCGCGCCGATCCGTTACCGGCGTCCAGACCAGCTCGACAAACGTACGTATGCCGAACAGCCGCGGAGACGCTCACGCGGGCGTTTCGGCGGCTGCGACCGTCTGAGGAGGTTCCGGCGGCTGGCTCTCGTCGAGGCCGTAGAGCTTCATCCGGGCGACCCGCCCACGGATGTCGACCTCGTCGACGAACACCAGATCCTCGGCCGGCTGCACGAGCGCCTCGCGGGTGGAGTCGGACAGCAGGAGCTGGTGCGGCGTGCCCTTCGTGAGCCCCTCGATCCGCGACGCGGTGTTCGTGGTGTCGCCGACCGCGGCGTACTCGACCCGCCGCTCGGAGCCCACGTGGCCCGACATCACCCGGCCGCTGTTGAGCCCGATCCCCATCCGGAAGCCGTCGCCGAGTCCCTGCGAGCGAATCCACTCGTTGAAGCGCGGCAAGCGGGTCTCGAGCATCTCGCGCGCCGTTCGCAGTGCCCGGTCAGCGTGGTCGGGCTGTTCGAGCGGCGCCCCGAACACGGCGAAGATCCCGTCGCCCATGTACGCGACCAGCGTCCCGCCGTTGTCGAGGATCGCGTCGCTCATCTCGCTCAGATAGTGATTGAGGACCTCGATCACCTGGGCCGGGGTGAGCGATTCCGAGAACGAGGTGAACCCGCGCAGGTCGGTGAACATGATCGTTCCCTCGCGCTGGATGCCGCCGAGCCGGAGGCCGTCGGCGCTCTTGAGCACCTCGTCGACGACGTCCTCGGGAACGAACCGCGCGAACAGGTCGACGGTCCGGATCCGCTCGAACGCCTCGGTGACTAGCTGCACCGCCAGTGACCCGACGGCGGCCAGGACGAGCGCCCCGAGTGGGTACACGAACGACACCACCCAGCCCGCGTTGAACATCAGCTGGACGAAGATCGCGAACACGATGCCGAGCGCGACCGCGATCGCGATCGAGATCGCGGGGCGCACCCATACGCTGGCCAGCGGCACCGCCACCCCGAGCACGACAATCAGCAGGACATCTACCCAACCCGCAACCGAGTTCAGCGGGAAGCCGCTCAGCACGGTGTCGATTGCGTTGGCCTGGACCTCGGGGCCCGGCATTCCAGGGTCGGTCGGCGTCGGGTGAATGTCCTGCAAGACCTGCGTCGTGGCGCCGATCACGACGATCTTGCCGGTGTAGAAGTTCGGCGGCAGCTTCGGCCCGTTCTTCGTGCCGTCGCTCGTCCCGTAGTACGCCGAGGAGAAGGAGATGGCCGGGAACGTGTTAGAGGGCCCGGCGAAGTCGATCCAGCGCTTCCCGGCGAACGGCTTGACCTTGTGTCCGGTCGCGACGCCGGCGGCTACCACGGCGAACGTGTTGAGCTTGTCGATCCGGTAGACCATCTCGCGATCGAAGCCCCCGGGCTCCGACGGGAACAGGCCGTTCGCGGGCTGGATGCCCGCCTGGCGGAGCGCCGACTGAGTTTGGGGCAACCCCAGCAGCTGGACGTCGCCCTTCGCATCCGTGGCGGTGAACGACAACACGAGCCGGCCGTTGGCGTCGCCGATCCCGTTGAGGAACGCCACCTCGTCCTTCTGTCCCTGCTGGCTCGGCTGGCTGAACTGCACGTCGAAGGCGATCGCCTTGGGATGCTGCGCCGCGATGTTGCTGATCACCTTGCCGTCGATCCCGCGCGGGAACGGCCACTGATCGGGGATGTTCGCGAGCGTGTTCGAGTCGATCTTGACCTCGAGGATGTTGGGATGCGGCCGCTGGTTGCCGCGGACCTGAAACCGCGTGTTCATCGTGTTGAGGTCGAGCGTCCTCAGCAGGTTCGTCGCGTACGCGGCGACGGCGAGTCCGGTGGCTCCGAGCGCCACCAGCGCCAGCATCAGCAGCTTGAGGTTCCGGTTACTGCCGAACAGCCGCGTCCTCTTCATCTCACGATCACCCTTCGCGGTCGGCCCCGTTTCGCCCCTGTCCGCCCTCGGCCGCGGGAGGCGGAAATACCCCGGTGAGTCTACGCGCTGGCCCGCGACGGGACAAGCGCACCTCCGGTGTAGGGTTGACGAGCAACGGGAGAGCGTTCTACCGTGCCGAGGGGACCGAGCGGTGAGATCAGGACGACGACCAAGGAACTGGGCGGTGGGCGGGGTATGTTTGCTGTGCGCACTGTCGGCATGCGCGAACGGCTCTGCGGCGCCGGCGCCGCCGTCCCCCACGTTCGCCAAGACGGTGGTACTGCAGCCGGTGAGCGGAACCGTGCTCGTCCGGACCCCGGGTGCGCCGTACTCCATGCATCTCACGGCCGCGTTGACCGTGCCGGTCGGCACGGTCGTCGACACGACCGCCGGCCGCGTGAGACTCACCTCCGCGAACCCCGCGCCGGCGAGCCTCCAGAGCGGTCAGTTCTTCGGAGGGACCTTCCAGGTGAGGCAGACCCGCTCCGGCGGCGGACTCGTGAGCCTCGTGCTTCGCGACACGGTCGCGCGGCAGTCGGGATGCAAGCCGCCGCCGGCACACGCGGCTGCGCTCAGCAAGCGACTCCTCGGTCTGCTCCGCGGGAGCGCAAAGGGCCACTTCCGCACCGTCGGGCGATTTTCCGCCGCGACCGTGCTCGGCACGAACTGGGGCGTTCGCGATCTTTGTGACGGGACCGTGACCGTGGTGCGCGAGGGCGTCGTCACGGTGCAAGATTTCGTCCACCACAAGACCGTGGTCGTGAGCGCCGGGCAGTCGTACCTCGCCAAGGCTCCCTGACCACCCCAAAGGCTTAGGCGAGTGTCGACGACCCCAATCACGATCGTGATCGCCGACGACCATGCGGTCGTGCGGCAGGGCCTGCGTCTACTGCTCGAGGCCGAGGATGACCTGGCGGTGGTCGGCGAGTCGAGCGACATCGGACAGACCAGCGCGCTGCTGCGCGAGAGCACGCCCACGGTCGTCCTGCTCGACCTGCACATGGGACGGGACCTCAGCCTGAGCGCGCTGTTCGAGCTGCGGTCGGCCTCGCCGTCGACGGCGATCGTGATCCTGACGATGGAGGACGATCCGGCGTTCGTCGCTCCCGCGTGGAACGCCGGCGCGGCCGGCTACGTGCTGAAAGAGGCGTCGCGAACCGATCTCGTGCGGGCGATCCGGACCGTCGCCAAGGGCGGTCGCTACCTCGATCCGGCGATCGGCGGCTGGGCGCTGACGAGCGCCGACGACGCGGCGCTGACCGAGCGCGAGCTCGAGGTTCTGCGTCTGGTCGCCCTCGGCCACACAAACAGCGAGATCGCCACCCGCATGTACATCAGCCCGCGCACCGTCGAGACGCATCGGGCGAACCTCCAGGCCAAGCTGGGGCTCACCGGACGACCCGAGCTCGTCCGCTACGCACTCGAGCACGGGGTGATTCACCGGTGAGCACGGCCGCGACGCGAGCCCGCCAGATCGAGCTCGAGGCGGCGCAGCGCCGGGTCGTCGAGCGCCTGCGGGCGACCGCGCCGCGGCCGGCCTCGACGCGCAAGCGCGCCGCGATCGTCGCCCTTGCCGGGCTCTTGTTCGCGGTCGCGTTCGCGGCTCGGCTCGCGGTCGACGACCCCGACGCGCTGCTGGCCAACTTCTACATCGTCCCGATCGCGGTGCTCGCAATCGAGTTCGGCGCGCGAGCCGGCCTGATCGCGGCCGCGGTGGCGTTCGCGCTGGTCCCGGCGTGGAGCTTGATCAACTCGGTGCACGTCGAGGCGCTCGGCTACGTGTCACGGGGGGCGGTCTTCTTCGTCACCGGAGTGGTCGTCGGAGGCTTCTCGGACCGGCTTCGCAAGGACATCGCCGAGCGCCAGGACGCCCAGCGCGATCTCGCCCTTTACGCCGACCAGCTCGAGGGCTCCAATCGGGACCTCGCACGCAGCGTCGGACGGCTCGAGGCGTTCGCCGAGATCGCCCGGGCGGTCGGAGGCGAGACCGACCTCGAGCGGATCCTGTCGCTGATCATCGCGCACGGCCGGGAGATCGTGTCGGCTCGCACGCTGGTCATCTATCTCCCCGAGGGAGACGAGCTCGCGGCCGTCAGCGGGAACACGCGCCGGTCGGAGTCACAGGCTCGGCTGCCGGTCGACGGCTCGCTGGCCGGCCAGGTCCTGCTGAGCGGGCAGCCGTATCGCGCCGCCGCGGACACCGAACGCTCCGAGCTCGAGCAGCTGTCCCACGGCGCGAGCGAGGCGATCCTCGTGCCGCTGGTCTTTCGAGGCGAGACGCTCGGCGTGCTTGCCGGGATCAACGGCGCCGGTGAGCGAACGTTCGAGGAGGAGGACGAGCAGCTGCTGATGTCGGTCGCCGCGAGCGCCGCGACCGCGGTGGCGACGGCGCGCTCGGTGGCCGCCGCTCGACTGCGGCTGAGCGTCGATGCCGCCGATCAGGCTCGGGCCCGGTGGGCGCGCGAGCTCCACGACGAAACGCTGCAGGGATTGACCGGAGTGAGGATGGTCCTGTCGGCGGGGCTGGCGCGAGACGACACGGCCGCCCTGCGCCGGGCCGCCGACGCGGCGGACGCGCATCTCGGCGAGGAGATGCGCAAGCTGCGAGACCTGATCGCCGAGCTCCGCCCGGCCGCGCTCGACGATCTCGGGCTCGGGCCTGCGATCGAGTCTCTGGCCAAGCGCCAGGCGGCGATCGGAGGGTTCGCGGTCGACGTCGCGGTCGAGCTCGAATCCGAGCGGCGCCTGGCTCCCGACACCGAGACCGCGATCTACCGGATCGTTCAGGAGGCCCTCAGTAATGCGGTCAAGCATGCCGGCGCCGGGCACGTGGGACTGCGCGTCAATCAGCTGCCCGATCGGGTGCAGCTCGCCGTCGATGACGACGGCCGAGGCTTTGACCCCGGGATGATTCGTGACGGCTTCGGGTTGACCGGGATGCGCGAGCGCGCGTTGCTCGCGGGCGGGCGCCTGTGGGTCAACTCGGCCGACGGCGGTCCGACGTCGGTGACCGCGGTGCTGCCGCTGCCGTATCGGTAGCCCGTCAGGCCGCCGGCGTGAACGCGCTCTGGCCGGCTCGGACGGTCACGGTGGTGTGGGTGGCGAGGTTCTCGACTGCGACGACCCCCCGGCTGACCCGCACCAATGTGCCATCGCAGAAGTCTTCGGTGAGCCACTTCGTGCCGAGCACCGTCGCCGCCGAGTAGCGGCCGACGGTCCGAAAGCGGCCCGACCCGCTGGCCCACAGGAGGCGCACGAGCTTGTGCGGCAGCTTTGCCTGCCGCCCTAAGTGAACGCTCGGCGCCTTGCACGCGCCGAACCCGCCGCGAGCAAGCTTGATCTGGGCGAGCGGGTTGCTCGCGGACTGCGTGACCCGGAAGGCACCGTCATAGAACTGCGCGTCCTGCACGCGGGCGGCGACGGCGCTCGCGTGACCTGCGCCCCTGACGGCGGGCGGCGGCGCCGCACGCAGGTCGACCCGCCCGTGCTTGGTGTCTATCAATGACCCGACCGGGATGTTCCGGTCCTGCGGGCCGAGCTTGAACGAGGGCGCCCCGGGGGGACTGATGATCACGGTCCCCGACACCAGCCCGATGTCGACCGAGTGCCCGAAGCGGGGAGGAGGAAGGCTCGCGTGCGCGGCTCCGGCGACGAGGATCGCGCTGAGCGCGGCCAAGCCGAGGATGGAGCGCGCCCTCACCAGGCGGATCTTAGGACGTGCGGCAAAGGCGCCGGCCCGAGGCGGATCGCCTCGGCCCGGCGCCGGCCGGCCCCCGACACGTGATTCGGCCTCAGGAGATCGAGACCGGCGGGTCATCGGGCGAGGGGCCCTCGGTGCTCGGAATCGCCGCGCTGGACGGCCGGCGTGTCGATCCCAGCAAGCCCGACGCCCCTCCCGCCATCGACCACCGGAACTGGGTCACGTTCTCCTTGGGGGCGAACAGCCCCTGTCGGGTCCCTCGCCGCACGAACAGCACCGGCGCCGCAGCGGAACCCGCGATCGCCGACCGCGTTGTGCCCAGGCCCTCGCGACGCCACCGATCCGACAGCCCGAGCACGAGCAGTCCGGCTCCGTTCGCCGCCTCGATGATGCTGTCGCGCCCGCCGGCGACGACCAGCGGCTCGGTCGAGATCCCAGTCGCCTGCTGGACGAGGAGGCCGGCGTCGGCAAGCATCCGCGTGACGGATCTGCTCTCGTCGGTCTGTCCGGCTGCGCCCAGCAGCTTCAGCGGCGCGCCCGAGCTCGCCGCCAGCCACGACCCGAGCTCGAGTGCCGCCCAGTCGTGCTCGGCGCCGCCGAACGGCACGAGCACGGGTTTGTCGGGTCCGAGCTCGATCGGATCACCCTCCTTGGCGACGAGCACCGCGACGTCGGACGCGGCGTGCTCGAGGAGCTCGGTCACGTCTCCCAGCGGCACTCCCTCGCCGATCAGGCGGCGGCGGCCCTCGGTGAGCACGAGATCGACCGGCTCGCGCTCGACGATGTGCGCGAGATCGGACCCCGGGTTGGTAGAGGTGAGCGCAACGCCTCTCACCACCACGCCATCGTACGCCAGCTGCTCGCGGAGGTCGTTGATCTGTTTCGAGGCCCGCTCGAGCGCGAGGTTCTCGGACTGCAGGCCGCCGCGAACCCCGGCGCCCGCGCCGCGAGGGGGCCGGACAAGGCGGGCGATGATCAGCTCGCGCGTCGGCCCCGACCGGGCCAGCGGCTCGGCCAGCGCGACCAGCTGACCGATGGCGGCGTCGGTCTCCGGGGCCACGAGGATCGAGCGCTCGGGCACGGGCAGCTCGGGGTGCGCCTGGACCGCGGCAAGCGCGGCGTCGGCGAACTCGTCCTCGACGGCGCGGCCGTACACGTTCTTGGGGTCGAGCACCTTCAACAGCGGCCCGGCCATCAGGGTCGTGACCACCGCCATGATCACGAGCATCGCGAACAGCGTGTTCGAGATCGCGCCGACATCGAGCGCGAGATTCAGCACGATCAGCTCGGTCAGCCCTCGTGTGTTCATGAGCGTCCCGATCACCGCGGACGCCTTCCAGTCGTACCCCGACACGCGGGCCGCGATCGCCGCGCCGGCGAGCTTGCCGAGGATCGCGACCGCGATCAGCAGCAGCGTCAGCAGCCACAGCTCAGGCCGGTCGAGCAACCCGACATTGGTTCGCAGGCCCGTGTACACGAAGAACACCGGCAGCAGCAGCGTCACCACGAAGTCATCGATCCGGCGAGTGATCTCCTCGCTCAGCCGAGCATGGCGAGGCATCACCATTCCCATCACGAACGCGCCGAAAATGAAAGCGATGTTGATCTCCTCGGTCACGTATGCCGACAGCAGGACGCCGACGATGATCCCCGCGAACCACGCTCCGGGGATCCGCCCGACCTCGTCGAACGCGGTCGCCATGCGGGCCACGATCCGCCGCACGATCAGGACCATGATCATGATGTAGACCGTCGCTTCGGCAATCGTCTTGATGACGTCGCCGAACGAGCCTGCGACCGCGATCGTGGTCGCCAGGGCGATCAGGAACCATGCGGTTACGTCGTCGATGGCGGCGCATGCGATCGCCAGCGCCCCGACCGGGCGCTTGAGCATCCGGCGTTCGGCCAGGATCCTGGCCAACACCGGGAACGCCGTGATCGACATCGCCACGCCCATGAACAGGGCGAAAGCGACGAACTTCTTCTGTGGCCCGATCAGCTTGTACAGCGGCAGCGCCACCGCGATGCCGAGCAGCAACGGCACGGCGACGCTCGCGTTCGAGATCGCCGCCGCCTGGGCGACCTTACCCTTCAGCTGACCGCGATCGACCTCGAGCCCGACCAGGAACATGTAGAAGATCAACCCGAGGTTGGCCACCACACCGAGCGCGGGCAGGACGTCACTCGGGAAGAACGTCGCCTGGAGGTTGGGCGAGATCGCGCCGAGCAGCGACGGACCGAGCGCGAGCCCCGCGATCACCTCGCCCATCACCCGGGGCTCTCCCAGCTTCACCGCGAGGACTCCGAACAGCCGGGCGACGATGAGCACGATCGCGATCGCGAGGAATACCGAGGCGACCAGCTTGTTGAAATCGGAGCGCTGCTTGGTCCCGGTGAACTTCTCGCCTGCGGGAGACAGTCCCGACGGCGTGATCAGCGCGGGCTTCGCCGTCGGGGTGCTCGACGGGACCGGGGTGGCCACGTTGAGCGGGATCACGGTGACGTTCTGGAGCTGGAGATCGTTGGCGGTCGCGGTCATGCGGGCCGAGCCGCCCCGAACGCACTTCACATCGCCGAACACGCCGCCGGTCTTCGTCGAGTACGTGAGTGGACCGAGATCCTTGTCGGCGGACGAGTAGAGCGTGGCGGTGGGGCCCGTGCCGTGGATCGAGAACGAGCTCCCGAAGCAGGTCGAGCTCGGCGACAGCGTGTAGGTGCCCTGGATGTTCTTCGGGGTCCGCGGCGCGGAGGCGCCCGGAGGTGGCGGTCCTGTCTTGAACGAGGCCGCGAATCGGAGTCCTCCGAGGGTTCCGACGATCGACGCCTTTGCGCCGGGAGTCGCGATCGCGTTGAGGTGGAGCGAGCGGCCGCCGGAGACGCAGCTCACGTCGCCGGTCAGGCGGTGGGAGTTGCCCGGCAGCGTCTTGGCGTCCAGCCGCAGCTGTCCGCCGAGTGTGTTCTGGTTGTTGGTGAAGTTGACGAACTGGCCGGACTGGAGCACGTTGAACGAGGGCCCGGTGGCCGCCACCTGCGTCGGCGCCGTGGGGGGCAGCGGGGTGCCACCCGCCGGCTTGGGCACGGGGCCGAGGCACGGGTCGGCGGCGCTCGCGACGTAGCCGCCCGCGATCGACGGCTGGGCCTTCTCGTTGCCGCCCTTGGAGACCACGAACACGACGACCGCAACCCCGACGACGGCGAGGATCGCGTAGAACGTGATCAATCGCTTGGCCAGCCGGCCACGCGAGATCTCCGTCTGCTCCGCCATCTAAGCCCCCTTTGGCCTCGGATCTTCGTGAATTTGCCCGCTCGGCGCAGCCCCGCCTCGGCCCGGTCGCGCGGAAAAGTAGCCGATCGAGACCCCGCGCACATCCGGCACGTGCCATCGAACTACATCCGTACAACGCCGCAATCTTGTTCCCGGAGGTCGCCTCCCGGAGCCGTGAAGATCGCTACAGCCCAAGCATCGACGCGATCCGGACCCGCTGCGTCTCGTTCGTGCCGGAGTAGATCGGCGCGCCGATGGCGTCGCGGAGTCCCTTCTCCAACCCGTATTCGCGGGTATAACCGCGGGCCCCGAATATCTGTATCGCCGACAGTGCTGAGGCCACATTCGCCTCGCTGGTGATGAGCTTGGCCATCGAGATCTCGGTGGTGACACTCCGCCCCCGGTTGAAGCGCCGCGCGGTGTCGTAGAGATGCTTGCGCGAGTTCTCGACACCGATCTTCATGTCGACGATCTTGCCGGCGATGTACTGGTTGGCGCCGATCGGGCGACCGAACGCCTGGCGCTCCTTGGCGTACTTGATGCAGCGGTCCAGGCGCTCCTGCATCTCGCCGGCCATCATCATGAAGATGCACAGGATCTCGTAGTTCATGACGTGCTCGAGGATGAAGAAGCCGGCGCCGGGCTTGCCGAGCATGTTGTCCTTCGGTACGCGGCAGTCGGTGAACTCGAGTTCGCAGAACGGGCATGTGTTCAGCCCGAGCTTCTCGATCGGCTCGCCGACGCGGAACCCCGGCGTGTCGGTCGGCACGAGGAACGCGGTGATCCCGGCGGCGCCGCCCTCGGACCCCGTCTTGGCGTAGACGGTGATGATGTCGGCGAGCGGGCCGCTGGTGATCCAGATCTTCATTCCGTTGAGAACGTACTCGTCGCCGTCCTCGGTGGCGGTGGTGACCATCGCGGTTGCGTCCGAGCCGGCGTTCGGCTCGGAGATCGCGTGAGCGCTCAGGATCTCACCGTCGACCAGCCGGGCCAGGTAGCGCTCCTTGAGCTCATCGGACCCGAACTTCTGCAGCGGGATCGCCGCGCTCACGACCTGCGTCGCGGCGCCGAACAGGAGTCCGGTGTCGCGACAGCCATACCCGAGGTTCTCGAGCACGTACACGAGCGTGAGCACGTCGAGGCCCAGGCCGCCCCATTGGGTGTCGAACGGAATCCGCAGAACTCCGGACTCGCGGAGCAGATTCCACTTGTCGCGGTTGAACCGGTTCGCTGCGTCATCCTCGAGGTGACCCTCGTTGAGCGCGTCGAAGTACTGGTTCAGTGACTTCCGGAGCGTCTTCTGCTCGTCTGTCCATTCACCGGTTGGGGCGGTCAGTGCCATCGCTAGCTCCCGACGACTTCCCCGTAAACGGACGGGTGGACGCCGGACTCGCTGATCCGATGAGCCTCGTCACCGGTCAGCGCCGGGGTGAACATGCAGACGAGCCGCAGGTCCTCGTCCTCGCCGCCGAGCAGCCAGTGGGTGTCGTGCTTGTCGAGCGCGTAGATCCGACCGGGGAAGATGTCGTGCTCGGTCCCGTCCATCTCGATGACCTTGCCGCGACCCTCGATGCAGTAGCACGCCTCGAGGTGATTGGCGTACTCGATCAGGGTCTTGGTGCCCTTGTTCACGATCGTGTCGGTCACCGTGTAGCCCATGCCGTCGGCCTCGAGCAGGAAGCGGCGGCTGAGCCCGTTGCCCCACTCGACCGTCTTCACGTCCTCGAGATCACGAATGATCATATGTGCCCCTCACTGTTGGTTTGACTTGGTTGTTGTACCTACGCCGGGACCTGGCCCAGTTCGACGAGCAGTCCCCGGAAATCCTCGACGACGTCGCGCCCAGCGGCGCGGGCGTCGGTCACGCGCGCCACGCACGTGCTGCCGACGATCGCGGCGTCGGCGCCGACCGCGCCGAGGCCGTCGATGTGGCTCTTGTCCTTGACGCCGAACCCGACCGCGACCGGCACGTCGGTCTGAGCGCGCAGGGTCTCGAGCACCGGGATCAGCGTGGTGTGATCGGGCGGCCCGACTGTGCCGCTGCGCCCGTAGGCGGCGACCAGGTAGATGTAGGCCGAGCCGTGTTCGGCGGCCTCGTTCAGCACGCCTGAATCCGACGTCGCGTAGCAGGTGGTGACGATCGGCAGATCAACCGTACCCGCGGCCTCGTAGTACTCCGGTTTCAGCCGCGGCGGCAACCCATGGACGAGCAACCCGTCCGCGCCCGTCGACTGCACGATCTCGAGAAACTCGCGCATCGGCGTGCCCTTGATCGAGTAGCTCCAGTCCGCGAGCAGCGCGATCTTCAAGTGGCTCAGCTCGGGGCGGACTGCGGTTATGAAGCCGAGCACGGCGTCCCGGTCGATCCCGTCCTCGAGTGCCCGGCTGGCCGACGCCCGGATCACCGGGCCGTCGCTCGCCGAGTTCGGAAACGGGATCGCGAGCTCGAGACAGTCGACCTTGGCCTCGTCGAGCATCAGCACGAGCTCTCGGAAGGTCTCGAGCGGCGGGTCGCCGGCGTTCAGGAACAGAGCCAGGCCGGGCCGGCCCGGTCGGCGGTCGGCGAAGAAGGTCATGCCTTGCTGGCCACCTGGCCGTGCTCGCGCATTCGCTCGATCAGTCGGGCGGGAACCCCCGCGCTCATCGTGTCGGCGGCCAGCTCCAGGGCCGTGGACCAGTCCGGCGCGACCTCGCAGTTCATGGCCAGGGCGGCGGCGTTCAGCCTGATGCTCTCGATCGCGCCGGGCGGGCCGTCGCCCCCGATCAGGCCCAGGAAGTGGTCCACGGTCTGCTCGAGGTCGGCCACCGGGAGCAGGTCCTCGAACGGCCGATCCGTCAGACCGAGCTCGGAGGGACGGAGCACGAACTCCTCGCCCTTGGCGCTGTCGTAGACGTGGCAGTCGACGACGCTCATCAGCTCATCGACCCCGACGTCGTTCCAGACCACCCAGTAATCCTTGCTCGGATCTTCGGAGACGAGCCCGCGGAACGTGGGCAGAACGCTGTGGTCCGACACCCCGGTGATCTGGAGCGACACTGGCACGGCGGCGAGGAACGGCCCGATCAGGTTGAAGAACCGCCCCACGGTCTTCATGTCGAACGGCAGGATCTGGCGAGCCAGCATGCGCAGCTCCTTCGGGTATACGAACGGCCCGGCGCAGGCCATCCCGAAGGTGTCGAGCATCTCTTCGGTCTGCTCGTAGGTGCTCGTCTGGCGGATACCGAGCCGATCGAGCAGATCGACCGATCCCGTCCTGCTGGCATACGCGCGTGAGCCCGTCTTGATAACGCGCGCCCCCATTGCCGCGGCCACGAACGCCGACGCGGTGGACAGGTTGAACGTGCTCGGGCCACCGCCCGTGCCGACGATGTTGACCGTGCGGCGCGGGGGCGGGTCCGGGCGCGGGTTGCGCTCCTTGAGCGAGCTGAGCAGCGTGCTCACCGAGACGCCGTCCGGGATCCGGGTGGTCAGCGACGCCAGCACCGCGAGCGCCTCGCCCGGGTGCAGGCTCTTGCCGGCCAGCCGGTCCCAGAAATCGCCCCAGACCTCCTCGGGGATCGGGTAGCGCTGCGTGACCAGCGCCGCCAGCGCCTCTGACGGTGTCTTACTCGGCATGCGCCCCGTCGCGGGCCTGATCCACGTATGCCTTGATCGCGGCAACGGTGCGGAAGCTGTCCGGGCCGAGCTCGGAGTCATCGACGCCGATGTCGAACTCGTCCTCGAGCCACGCCACCACCTTGAGCAGGCCGAGGCTGTCCACGACCCCGCCGGTCAGGAGGTCGTAATCGTCGTCGAGATCCTCGACCGGGACGTCCGGCATGAACTCCTCGACGATGAACGCCTTGATCTTCGCGGTGGTTTCATCCATTCGCACGACTCCTCTCTAGCTCGGCGGCGACCGCCTTGCGGTCGACCTTTCCGGTTGATGTTTTGGGCAGGGGCTCGGTCACGATCGCAATAGTCGAAGGCATCTCGGTGCGGGCCAGCCGGGTGGCGCAGTGCTGGCGCAGCTGCAGGCTGTTGAGCTTTGCGTCGGCTTCGCGTCGCACGGTGGCGTGCAGCCGGGCGCCCGCCAGCTCGTCGGGCACGGCGATCACCGCCACCTCGATCACCGCGGGGTGCTCCTGGATAGCCTGCTCGACGACCTGCGTCGAGACCCTCACACCGCGGACCTTGACGTAGAAGTCTGCGCGACCCTCGAGTGTCAGCGTCCCGTCCTCATGACGGCGGACGATGTCGCCCGACTTGTAGTAGGTGCGGCCCCCGTCATCCTCGAGCGTCACGAACTTCTCCGCGTTCAAGGACGACTTCAGATATCCGCGGGTTTGGAACGGCGTCCACACCATGAATTCGCCGGTGCCGGTGCCCTCCAGCGCGGTGCCGTCCTCTTGCTGGACCCTGACGATCACGTCGGGGATCGGTTGCCCAACGGGAATGTTCGTCGGCACGTTGCCGTCGGCCAGCCCGAGGAATTCGTGGATCAGGCTGTCGTTGGTCTCGGTACACCCGTAGACGTTGTAGAACCGCGCGTTGGGGAACAGCTTGGGAAGCTCGGCGAGCGAGCTCGGCGGGATCTTGTCGCCGGTCGTGATCACGTGTCGCACGCTGCCGAATGTCCGCCCGTCTTCGCGGTTGACGTCGATCAGCAGGCGGTAGAGCATCGGCACCGCCTGGAGCACGTTCACCTGGTTGTCGTTCACCAGGTCGGCGAGGTAGGCACCCTGGGTGGCCCGGTCCTGGTCGACCATCGCGACCGTGCCGCCGTGCTTGAGCGTGGTCCAGATGTCGAGCAGGCAAAGATCAAAGTTCAGCGGCGCGTAGTTCGCGACCACCGTCCCCGGCTTGATCTCGAACTGCTGGGCGGCCCAGTCGGTGAACGCGTCGACGCCGGCCGCGGTCAGCGGCACGATCTTCGGCAGGCCGGTCGATCCCGAGGTCGTCAACATGAACGTGACGTCCTCGCCGCCGCCCGTGGGGGGCCATTCCGAGCCCGGCGTCTCCGGGGCGGCGCGGGCCTCGTCGACCAGCGCACGGAGGCTGGCCGCGCTCTCGCTGCGCGGCCCATGCGGCGAGAGCACCTGGCTCACGCCCGCCTGTGCGAATAGCGCTGCCAGCGTTTCGGGCGCGAGCTCAATCGACGGGAGCAGGAACGATTTCCCCGCTCGCAGGCATGCCAGCACGAGCGCGATCGCCTCGGGCGATTTCTTCGCGCGGATCCCCACCGGCCGGTCCTCCGGCAGGCGTGCACCCTCGATCTCGGCGTAGGCGGCGTCGGCTAGGCTCTGAAGCTCGGGGTACGAGATCGGCTCGCCGTCCCACACCAGCGCCGGCGCGTCGGGCTGACGCGCGGCCTGGTCGGCGAAGTGCTCGGCAATCGATCGGGTCGTGGTCTGGCTCATGGCGACCTCGGCGTGACGGGCGCCTTCAACTCGGCGCGGTGGCGCTCGAACTCATCAACCCAGCCCTGGATGCTGTCCGCGCGCAGCAACCCGGTCCCGATCAGAAGCCCCTTGAAGCCCGAGTCGACGAGCTCGGCGGCGATCCGGGGGTCGGTTATCGCGCTGGCGCTCACCGGGCACGGTGTGCCCGCCTCAAGCGTGGCTTCGAGCATCGTTCGGCTCGTATCGATGTCGCCGGGCTCGCGCTCGCGGGTGTTGATGTCCTTGTTGTTTACCGCGATGACGCAGTCCCCGGGGTGGATCACGCTGTCGAGCTCGGTCCGGTCGACGACCTCGACGAACGGGGTCAGCTCGTGCTCGAGCGCCAGCTCGGTCAGGTGCTGGAAAGTCTTCGCAGGCAGGATCTTGGCGGTCAGCAGGACCGCCGACGCGCCCATCTCCTTGGCCGCGACGATCTGCTTCTCGCGCGTGATGAAGTCTTTCTTGAGCAGCGGCAGGTCGGTGAGTCCGGCGACCTCTGTGAGCATCCCGTCGTCGCCCCCGAACCACTTGCCGGTGACAACCGAGATGCACGGGGCGCCCGCGGCGACGTACTGCTCGACGATCTCGGGGATCGTCCGGTCCCCGATCAGCTCCGCGCCCTCGCCGTCCGAGCGCTTGACTTCCATGATTATGGGCAGGCGCCCGGCGAGCAGGGCGTCAGCGAACACGCTCGTCATCCACGCTCCTCTTGGTTCGCTCGCCAGGCGCGTCGGATCGCCTCGACGCGTGCAGCGTCGATCTTCCCGTCCGCGCCGCGAGCGTTGGTGTCGACGTCGATTCCCATGAACAACGGATGAGCCGCGAGCTTCTCATATTCGGGGCGGTTGTCGGCTGAGATCCCGCCCGCGAGGAGGAACGGTCGCGTCAATTTGTCCAGGAGCGGTGCTACCGCCGCGGGGTCGAGCGCCTGGCCGGTGCTGCCCACGCGGCCGTCGTCGGTAACGACGTCGAACAGGAACACGTCGGCGCCGGCCTTCTCGTAGGAGCCGATCAGGGGAGCCTCGACGCACTCGCCGCCCTTCACGTGCAGGACCTTGATCACCCGTACGTCGGAGCCGAGCGCTTTGACCTTTCGAACGAATCCCGGCGTGGGGTAGCCGTGCAACTGCACCCAGTGGACGGGCGCCGACTCGAGCGCGCTTCGCAGGACCTCGGCGTCCTTGGTGAACGTGACCAGAACGGGCGCCGGGCCTTCGGCGGTCCCGGCGGCGCGCTGGGCGAGCGCGCGCCAGCGGTCGACCGGGAGGTCGTGCGGACCTCCGGGCACGGCGAGCCACAGGCCCACGAGGTCCACCTGGTGTTCCGAGAGCGCGTCGAGCTCCGTCGGCTCGACGATCCCGCACACCTTCAGACAGGTTCTCCCGGTCCTACTTGCTTGCCCCGAGTGGCTCCCGCTGAGCAAGGCCACGAAGTGAATTTCCCCCTTTGCAGGTTGTGCGACGCTGGCACGCGTACGCGCCAGCCTCGCCCTGCGCGGCACTTTAACCGGTTGCGATCGGTGCTGGCAACCCCTGCGGACAGAAAAGGAAAGGGGGCTGAGGTGCGAACACCTCAGCCCCCGAGTTTGCTTGGCTATCGGCCGAGCTTGATGCTCACCAAGCCGCGATGCCGGAGAGGTTCGGCGGGTACGTGCTGGGCGACGTGCTGGGCAGCGTCTGGATGGGGGTGACGGTCCCACCCGGGCCCATTCGGTAGGCCTCGATGTGGCTCCCACCGGGCACGATGATGCTCGGGTCGTCCACGTAGAGGTACTTGCTGTCATGGCTCAACGCCTCGTCGCCGGGGAAGCCGGGGCTGGTGTTGGCCTGCTTCAGCAGGTGCAGATGCCCGTTCGGGGCGATCGACAGGGTCGCCACGGCACCCGTGCCGCTGGTGGGTCCGCCCGTCGGCGGGGTCCCCGATGACAGCGTGTTGGTCGTGATCGCGGTCTTGCCGTTGCTGGTCACGATCAGCCAGCAGGCGGCGCGGCCACCCGACGCGGCGTTGCTGACGAACTTCACCTTGCCGGTGTCCGACACCTTGTAGGTGGCGACGGTACCGGTGAACTGAGAGAAGTCGGCCGGATTCGGCATCGCGCCCGAGGGCGTCGCGACGAAGCCGGCATTGCTCACCAGCAGGTACTTGCTCCAGGCCGAGAAGCCGAACGGATTGGCCACGCCCTTGGTCGCGAACGCCTGGGCGGGTCCGGCCGCACCGTTCTTGCCGACCACGAACGTGTCGATCTCGCCGTAGTGGCGCGGCAGACCGCGCTCGGTGACGGCCACGACCTTACCGTTGGACGTGAAGCCGATCCCGGCCGCGACGCCGACCTTGTCCTTCTTGCCCGCTGGCGTTACCGCCGTGAGCTTCCGGTTAGAGCCTTTGATCGGGGTCAGGACGCCGCCCGCGGTGAACGTCCAGCCGTAGATGTTCTTGCTGATCTCGTTGACCACGTACAGCAGGTTGCCGCTCGAGGCCAGGCTGATCGGCAGCTTCCCGTGTGTAGAGGCGACCGACACCTTGTGCAGGCCCGAACTCGTGACCCGGAACGAGGTGACGCTGTTCGATCCCGCGTTGACCACGAACAGCAGCTTCCCGTTCGCACTGAGGTTGATCGAGCCCGACGAGTCGACGATCGGGAAGCCGAACGGCGGCTCGCTCGCGATCCCCTTGCCTCCCGTCGGAACGGTCCCGGTCTGCGTCAACTGGCCGTTGGCCGCGCGCTTGTACACGAACACCGCGTTGCCGCTGGGGTCGTTCGTCGCGGTGAAGACCCATCCTCCGCCGCCCGCGGCCTTCGTGGCCGACTTGGCGGCGGCATTCGCCACCCACGGTACGAGCAACGCGGTCGCGGCTACTGCCGCCACCACAAGTCGCACGCCCTTCATGGCATTTCGTCCCATCTAGCCCTCCGTTTAAGTGTGATGTAGCGCCCGGCTCCGCGCCCCGTTGGCGCAGCAGAGTAGCGCATGGTCGTGACGCATGTGACGATTTTGAGAAGGCGATACGTCACTTGCACGGTGGGCATGGGCCGCTATCGCTTCCGCAGCACAGAGGAATCGCGGCCCGACAACGCCCCGGCGGGCGGGGCGCCGCGCGGTCGCGGCGCCCCAGACTCGCGTCAGTTCGCGGCGAGCCCCGAGATGGTGCCCGGCAGCGTTCCCTGGTCGACGACCGAGATCGTCGTGAGGCTGCCGTCGCCGTTGATCCCGAACACGTCGATGTGGCTCGTGGCGGTGGGAGACACCGTCGGCACGCTCACATAGAGGAACTTACCGTCGGAGCTGACCGCCTCGTCGGTCGGGTCGCCGGTGCCGGCGTTGGTCGTTCCCAGCAGCGACAGAGTTCCGTTCGGCGCCACCTTGTAGCGGGATACCCCGTCGATGCCGGTGCCGATGTCCTGCGGCACCGCTTTCGCCGACGAGAGGGTGTTGGTCACGAAGGCGTACCGGCCATCGCCAGAGACCACCAGCCAGCACGCTCCGCGTCCGCCGCTCGCGACCTGGGTGCTGATCGGTGTCAGCGTGCCCGTGTTCGAGAGGGTGTAGGAGGACGTCGACCCGACGAACTGCGCCGGATCGAAGATCTGCGGGATCGGCAGGTTGCCGGCTGGGAAGCTGAACGGCCCGTTGACCTGTCCGACGTTGCTGACCAGCAGTTTTCCGCTGTTTGTGAACGCGAATCCGAACGGATTGGGATCGACCCCGGCGCCGGTAAGCGCCTGCTCGAGCGTCAATGAGCCGTTCGGGTTGACCTCGAACGTGTCGATCGCCCCGCTGGTGCCCGGCAGGCCCCGCTCAGTCACGATCAGCTGGCCGCCGTCCGGCGAGAAGCTGATCTGTGCCGCGACCCCTCCGGTGTTGGGCGGGGCAGTTCCCGACGGGAACAGCGGGGAGATGAGCTGCTCGGATCCGGGGATCGACCACAGACGGCCGTCGTCGGAGAAGTAATAGCCAGAGATGGTGCTGCTCATCTCGTTCACCACGTAGAGCAGGTGCCCGTGGGTGGTCAGGCTGACCGGCAGCACGCCGCCCGAGCTGACGCGGCTCGCGCGCCTCAGCTGGGTGCCGTTGGCCTGGAAGGACGTGATCGTGTTGTCGCCGTCGTTTACCACGAACACCAGGTGTCCGTTCTTGGCTAGCGCGATGGAGCCGGACGAGTCGACGATCGGGAACGTGAACGGTGGCTGGGCCGCGATGCCGGTCCCACCTGTCGGCACCGTCGCGCCCTGCGTGAGCGTGCCGTCCCGATGCCGCTGGAGGACGATCACGCCGTTCCCGCTCGGGTCATTCGTCGTTGTGTAAACGGTTCCGACCACGGGGTTGCCGTGGCGATCGCCGTCATGGCGCGTGCCATGTCGGCTGGGGTGATGGTGGCCCTTCGTTGCCGCACGGTGGTTAGCCCCGCGCTTGTGCGCGAGCGCGCTTGCCGGCAGCAGTAGCGCGAGCGCGGCCGCCACCAGGCTGACTAGCCACGCGATTCTCGCGGCTTTACGTCCCGGTTCCATAAAACGCCCTCCGTTGGTTGTTCGCCCCGGCCGCGAGCCCACGGCCGTCTGATCGGGACGCTAACCGATCGGTCCACCCCATTTGGTGACTTTCCGATTAAACGATGCTCGCCTCGCGCCGAGCCGCGACCAGATCGATCGGTCTGCTCAGCGCCTGCAGGGCGGGCAGTTGCTCGCTCGCGGCGACGCGGCCGGCTTCCAAGAACAGGTCGGCAAGTTGGAAGTCGCGCCATTCGGCCGGGCCGAATCGTGGAGCGATCACCACGTCGCCGAGCGCCGCGTGACGGGCGCTGGTGTCGAGCTGCGAGAGGTCCATGGCCTCGAGGATGGTGTCGAGCGGTCCGCGACGCCTTGGCTTCGTGGGCTCGCCCTCAGGTTCGTCGGGGACGCCGGGCCACCGCTCGAGCGTCTCGGTACCGAGCAGGTTGACCGACACCACGATGTCCGCTCCGTCCTCGATCACGGCGGCGGTCGGCACCGGGACGAGCGCGATCGCGTCGATCAGCCGATGCCCGTCGCGCTCCTGGGTGGGGAACACGCCCGCTACGGAGAGCGCCGCGAGCAGCGCCTCCCACAGCGGTCCTCGGCGCTGGGCCACGGGGGCGCGATCGGTCAGGTCGACCGCCATGATCACGAGCGGGACCTGCGTGTGGGAGAAGAACGCGCCCTTGGTCGCCTCCTTGAGCAGGCCGGTCAATGTCTCCAGGCCCGCCGCGCCCACGAGCGGCGACTTGAACAGTTGAGCCGTATTGTCGGCGCTGAACGCCTCCCGGAAGCGGGCGTCGACCTCGCGCGCGCTGTAACCGAGCGCAATCTGGCTGGCCACGAAGCCGCCAATGCTGCTCCCGCCGACATAGTCGACGGTATAACCGGCCCGCTCGAGCGCCTCGAGCACGCCGACGTGGGCGTAGCCCTTGGCCCCGCCGGCGCCGAGCGCGAGCCCGAGCTTGGTGCGGGTCAGATGACGGGCGATCCAGGAGGTGTCGGCGTCGGCCAGCGGAAAATCGCGCTGGCGCGCACACTCGCGCACGATCAGGTTAAGGGCGCCAGTCGGCCACATCTGGCTGGCCTGGCGCGCCTCGTCGGAGACCAGCACGATCTCCAGCCTCCGGCCCTCGGCCGCTTGGGCGACGTTCCCGAGCCGCCCGGCCTCTTCGGCGTCTCCGACGAGCGCGACGACACGGTCGGCCTCGTCGAGCAGCACGCCCACGGTTTCTGGATCGAACTCGCTCGGGATCAACACGGTCGCATGCTCGCCGGCCAGCTCGTCGGAGGCCGTCAGCGCGCCGGCGAACGAAAGCGAGCGGTCGGCGACGGTGACCGGCTGAGCGCTGGCCATGCGGGCGGCGGCGACCAGACCCGGGATCACGCCTTTCAGGGACGGTCCCGCGATCAGGCCGATCTCCTCGCCGCGGGTCGAGCTCGAGCGGACGCTGGCGCTGAACAGCGCCGCGCTATGCGCGCTCGCGCGGAACAGGCGCTCGCGCTGGGTTTGGATCACGTTGATCAGAATCTGCGGGAAGCGGCCGGCCAGCTCGAGGAGATCGGGCGCGTCGAGCTCGAGCGTGTCGGTGATCGTGCTCGCCGACACCGTCGCGGTGCGCTCGGTACCGGTGATCGCATCCTGGGCGCCGATCACGTCGCCCTTGCGCATCCGCAGCTCGATCTCGCCACCGCCGGCCGTGGTGCCGGCAGTCCAGATGACGAGCCCGCCGGTTATCAGCCAGATGCGGTCGCTAGGGTCGCCGGCGGCGCATAACTGCTCGCCGGGGGCGAACTGACGCGGGCGCATCCGCGAGACGACGACCTCGAGTTGTTCGATGGTGAGCCCCTCGAACAGAGGACTGCCGCTAAGTGAAGCATCCCGGGCCATCTGGCTAGCTCCCTTCGGCGGTCATCTCCGGCGGGAGCGTATGCGCGACCCGGCGGACTCGTCAAGCAAGAGAAATCATCACAGCGGCGTAAGGTCGCGTGTATAGACTCACGCCGGCATGGATACGAGCGAGGCCCGGGGCGCGTCTGGAAGCCTGCCGATCGTCACCGGCAAGAAGCTGATGCTCTTTGCCGGGCGGGCAAATCCGGAGTTGGCGGCGAAGATCGCCCACAAGCTAGCGATCGAGCTCGGCCACATAACGCTCAAGACGTTCTCGGCCGGCGAGGTGTATTGCCGCTTCGATGAGTCCGTGCGCGGCGCCGACGTGTTCATCGTGCAGCCGACGTGCGGCAACGCCGAGACCGGGGTCACGGCCAACGACGCGATGATGGAGCTGCTGGTGATGATCGACGCCGCGGTCGGCGCGTCGGCGCACCGGGTGATCGCGGTGATGCCGTGGTACGGCTACTCCCGCCAGGACAAGAAGTCGGCGCTGCGTGAGCCGATCACCGCTCGGCTCGTCGCCCAACTGCTCGAAACCGCCGGCGTCGATCGCGTGCTGACGGTCGATCTCCACGCCGGCCAGGTCCAGGGGTTCTTCCGCAAGCCGGTCGACCACATGACCGCGCTGCTCTTGATCGCCGACCACTTCTCGGGTCTCGAGCTCAACGACCTCGTGGTCGTCGCTCCCGACGTGGGCCGCGTCAAGCTCAATCACAAGTTCGCCGACATGCTCGGCGCCGACCTCGCGTTGATGACAAAGGAGCGTCCGGCGCAGCAGGTCGCCGAGGTCGGGTACGTGATCGGCGATGTTCGCGGCAAGACGGCCGTCATCCTCGACGACATCATCGACACGGCGGGCACTCTTACCGCAGCCGGCCAGACCGTGCTCGACGAAGGGGCGGCGCGGGTGTTCGCGGCCTGCACCCATCCTGTGTTCTCCGGCCAGGCGTACGAGCGGCTCGCCAGCTCCCCGTTCGAGCAGGTGATCGTCACCGACACGATCCCGCTCCGTGACGGCGCGCCCGACAACGTCGTCGTGCTCTCGACCGCCGGGCTGCTCGCCGACACCATCCGCCAGATCTTCACCGACGGGTCGGTGAGTGCGGTGTTCGGTGGCGAGAACCAGCTGTTTTGACGATCACCATCATCCGCCGGGCATGGACGCGCGGGGGAACGGCCCCACAGCCCATGAACGGGCCATGAACTGCGGGCGGACGTGAGTTGCAGCGTCGTCGGGGTTCCGTCATGATGCTCGGTGGACGTGGACCGACGAGGGGGTTGTAACCGGCGCTTGGACACGCCGACGGCACACGGTCGGCGCGTCGGCGCATGCGCGGCCGCGACTTGTGACTTGGACCAAACTAGGAGGAGCTGATGGCAGAGGACCGTTCGGCGTCGATGCTCGAGCTGATGCCGATCGATGCACCCAGCGGCCACTACGACGTGGCGATCCTCGGTGGCGGCCTCGCCGGGCTGACGATCGCGATTCAGCTCAAGCGCGAGCGTCCCGAGACCCGCGTGCTGGTGACCGACAAGCGCAATGAGCCGGCGCCCGAGGCAGCGTTCAAGGTCGGCGAGTCGAGCGTCGAAATCGGCGCCTACTACTACCGCGAGATGATCGGGATGCGCGACCATCTCGAGAAATACCAGCAGCGCAAGCTCGGACTGCGATTCTTCCTCCCCGCCGGCGACAACTCGGACATCACCAAGCGCGTCGAGTTCTGTACGCCCGGACACCTGGATGCGTTCACTCATCAGATCGATCGAGGCCGCTTCGAGAACGAGCTGTTCCGGCGCGCCCGCAAGGCCGGCGCCGAGGCGTTCCGCGGCTGGCGCGTGCAGGACGTGTCACTCGGAGCGGACAGGCACACGGTCCTCATGTCCCAGGAGGGAGAGGAGTGCATCGCCACCGCGCGCTGGATCGTGGATGCGTCCGGGCGCGCGAACATCCTGCGCCGCAAGCTTGGCGTGGGTGAGGGTGTCGACACCGGTCACCACTGCAACGCAGCCTGGATCCGACTCGCCGGCGGCCTCGATTTCGAGGACTGGACCGACGACGAGGAATGGCTCGGGCGGATGCCCGAGAAGGGCCTGCGGATCCACTCCACTTCACATTTGATTCAGCCCGGGTATTGGCTGTGGCTGATCCAGCTCGAGTCGGGGCCGATCTCGATCGGCGTGTGCGCGGACCCGCGCTTCCACCCGTGGGAGGAAATATCGAGCTTCGACGCTTGGATGGACTGGATGAAGCGCAACGAGCCGCAACTGCACGCCGAGCTCGACGGGCGGCGCGCGGATGTACTCGACTTCCTCCGGGTCCAGGATTACTCGTACGGGTCGACGCGGTTCTTCTCGCCGGACCGATGGACGCTGGTCGGTGAGGCGGGGGCGTTCCTGGACGCGCTGTACTCGCCGGGCTCTGACTTCATCGCCTTCTCGAACACGTTCAGCTGCGAGCTGATCGAGCGCGAGCTGGATGGCGAGGACGTGACCGAGCTCGCCGACTTCTACAACGACTTCTACCTGTCGCTGTTCAATACGACCGCCCACCTGTACCGGGACAACTTCCAGTTGTTCGGCAACCCACAGGTGATGGTGGCGAAGTTCGTGTTCGACTCTTCGACCTACTTCTCCGGGATCGGGAACGCGTGGTGCCACGAGCGGATGCGCAAGCCCGAGGACATCGAGCGACTCGGACAGATCCTGCGTCCCGCGATCGAGATGCTGCCCCGGATGCAGGAGCTGTTCCGCGACTGGAACGCGCTCGAGAACACGCCGTTCGAGGGCGTCTCCGTGCTGCCAAAGCAACTCGCCCCGTACATCCAGGCGCAGGCCGACATGGCGCACGCCGCCGAGGGCGACGAGGTGTTCGAGAACTCGGCCAAGAACGTCGAGTATCTGAAGGCGCTCGCGGTGTGGATATTCCACCGCGCCGCGCGGAACCTCCCCGAGCCTCCCGACGAGAGCCGGGGCATAAACCCCCTGGCGATCAGTCTGCACCCCGAGCGCTGGGAGGCGGACGGGTTGTATGCCGACGACGGGATCAGTTTGACTCAGGCGCTCGAAATGCTGCCGGGGATCGAGGAGATGGACCTGGAGAAGCGCGGCGCCGTGGTGGCGGCTTAGTGGGAACTTTGACGTGGAAATAACGCACCAAGGAGAGCATCGTGGGCACTGATAGGCAGCCGGCTGACAGCTACGACGTGGCGATTCTCGGCGGCGGCCTGGCCGGGTTGACTCTCGGATTGCAGCTGAAGCAGGCACGTCCCGAGACGAGCATCTTCATCGCTGAGAAGCGGAAGGGCCCAGCGCCCGAAGCGGCGTTCAAGGTGGGTGAGTCGACCGTCGAGGTATCGGCGCACTACTTCGCGGACAAGGTCGGGGCGCGCGAGCACATGGACAACGACGAGCTCCACAAGTTCGGGCTGCGGTGGTGGTTCCCGGCCGCCGGGAACACGTCTATCGCGGAGCGGATCGAGCGGGGGATCAATAAGCCGCTTCCCGAGCCCAGTTACCAGCTCGACCGGGGACGGTTCGAGAACTATCTTGGCGACCGGGTTGTCGAGGCCGGCGTGGATCGGTTCGGCAACTGCCGTGTGCAGGATGTCGAGGTAAGTCCCGAGGGGCACACGATTCACGTCACCCTCGACGGCGAGGACCGGACGGTGAAGGCGCGCTGGGTCGTTGACGCGGCGGGTCGTTCGTTCTTGTTGAAGCGCAAGCTGGATTTGTTGGAGGAGAACGGGCACGTGGTCAATTCGGCCTGGTTCCGGCTCGACGGCGGACTCGACATCGAGGACTGGGCCGATCCCGACGACGAGGAGTTCTTCGGTCGCATGTCCGAGAAGGGGCTGCGGAAGTTCTCGACGAACCACCTGTGCGGCCAGGGCTACTGGGTCTGGATGATCCCGCTGTCGTCCGGTCCGATTTCGATCGGGATCGTCGCGGACCCGCGCTTCCACCCCTACGAGGAGATGAAGACGCTGGACGGGGCGCTCGACTGGATTCGCCGGTACGAGCCCCAGTTGGGTGAGTCTCTCGACGGGCGGCTCGACCAGGTCGAGGACTTTCTCAAGGTGTCGGATTTCTCGTACGGGTGCAAGCAGTGCTACTCGGGGAGTGACCACTGGTCGTTGGTGGGTGAGGCGGGCGCCTTCCTCGATCCGTTCTACTCGCCGGGGTCTGACTTCATCGCGATCTCGAACACGCTGACGACCGATTTGATCACGCGGTTCCTAGACGGTGAGGACGTCACCGAACGGGCGCGTGCCTTTGACGACCTGTACCTGAATACGTACCGGGTGAACCTGACCCAGTACGAGGGACAGTACGAGTTCTGGCACAACGCGATGGTGATGACAGTCAAGATCTGCGCCAACAACATCCTGTACTGGGGCACCGAGTGCCTGCTGTTCTTCCACGACAAGTACGCGGACGTGGACTTCATGGCGTCGGTGCGTCCTGACCTGGAGCGCATCTGGGCGATCACGCGGCGCTTGGAAGCGATGTACCGGGAGTGGAACGCGCTCGAGAACCGCGAGTGGCGCCGTGCCATCGTGCCGACGCAGGCGTTCCCCGGGATGTTCCAGCGCCACGTCGACATGGCCGGCAAGTTCGACGATGACGGCGTTCGGGCTCGGCTCGCCGCGACCGCGGACATGATGGAGGCGTTTGCGGTGCTGGCGTTCTCGCGCGCCGCTGAGAACCTCGGGGCCGCGGCGCCTGACGCTGACGTCAACATCAACCCGTACGCGGTGTCGCTCGATCCCGAACGGTGGGACGCGGACGGCCTGTTCGACGGTTCGGGGATGACGCTGATCGAGGCACGCAAGACCGACGCGTCCGGGCTGGCGAACCTGTTCCTGGAGGCGGTCGCTCAGCCTGTGTGAGCTTTGCGTTCTACGCGACTTCCGGGCGGGTCAGCGCCTTCACGAACTCCTCGAGCTGGTCGGTGCGCCAGCACTCGAACGCCGTGCAGTGCTTCTCGTAGGCCGCGATGACGCTGTCCCCGTAGTTCCAGTACAGACGCGGCTCGGGGTTCAGCCAGAACGTGCGGCCCGCCTTGGCGGTGATCGCGGCGAAGATGTCGTCCCGCGGCGGGCGGCCGTTGGTGCGGGCGTCGCCGAGCACGATCACGGTGGCGCGCGGGTGTAGCTCGTCCTCGATGGTTGCGAGGAATTCGAGCCACACGCGGCCGTAGTCGGTGTAGCCCGAGATGTCGGCGACGCCGGCATCCCGGGAGATGGCCTCGCTGGCGGCGCGGAAGTCCCGCTGTTTTTCGAACACCTCGGTGACCTCCGAAATTCGCTCGATGAAGACGAAGGAGCGGAGCTTGCGGAAGGCGTCGTGAAGGGCGTGGAGCACCGATAGGAAGAACGTGGAGGCGCTGGTGACGGACGTCGACACGTCGCACAGGACGAAGATTTCTGGGCGTCTCGGTCTTCTTGGGCGGTATTTCAGATCGATCGGGACGCCACCGGTCTGGAGGGACGCCCGCATCGTTCGTCTGAAGTCGACGTGGGCGTGGCGCTTGCGTCCTTTGAGTTCGTGGCCCTGCGTCGCGAGGCGCCGTTTCAGCTGCGCCACCACTCGGTGAACGGCGGCCAGGTCCTGGATCGGGCCACTTGGGAGGGCGCGGTCGAGTTCGTTCAGCGGGCGCTTGGGGGGGAGGCTGGCCGTCCGCTCGATCAGGTTCCTCTCGAGCTCGCGCCTGAGGTGCTGCTCGAACCTTCTGAGCTGGTCTCTCGGAAGGCCGTCGTGCCGTGGGTCCGTTTCCGGGAGGTCGGGTTGAGGCTCGGTTCGGAGGCCGAGCGCGCGTCGGATTCTTTGCACGTCGACGCCGAGGACGCCCGAGCCTTCGCCGCGGCCGAACGCGGCGATCGCCAGACGCGCGAGATCCCTGAGCGCGGCGTCCGAGCCATCCCTGAGCGCGGCGGCGATCTGCTGTCGCAGCGTGTCGAGGTTGATGTCGCCGGGGGCCTCGCCTCCGGCTTGCGCTTCGGTGACACGCTTGCGAGCGGCCTGAGCCTCGGTGGCGCGGAAGAAGAACCGGTCGAACACGAGCTCGAACACGCGCCGGTCGTCGTTCGATTTGGCGAGCGTGGCCGCGAGCGCCTCCTTGAAGCCGCTCTGGTCGGTCCAGGTCACGAGGCTCAGCGCCTCGAACGCGTCGAGGATCTCGGACGTGCCGATCGCGACGCCCTCGCTTCTGAGATCCTCGGCAAACGAGAGCAGCTGGCCGTCGAGGTTGCCGGGCGGGTGGTCGGGGATGCCGCCGTAGATCGCGGCGTTCTTGGCCTTAGGCGGCGGAGGCATCTTGTTGCTGGAGGGCCACGCCGACCCGGGCCGCCACCGTGTCGAGGTCGGTGCGGTGCTTGACGATCACGCTCATCGTCTCCATGAACGTGTCGTGGTCGATGTCGTTGGCCCCGAGCAGCAACAGCGTGCGCGCCCAGTCGATCGACTCGGCGATGCTGGGCGGCTTCTTGAGGTCGAGCTGGCGGACCTGGTGGATGATCTCCGTCAGTTTCTTGGCCACCGTTTCGTCCAGCTCCGGGGCGTGGAGGCGGACGATCTGGAGCTCGTGCTCTAGGTCGGGGTAGTCGAGCCACAGATACAGGCAGCGGCGCTTGAGGGCCTCGGTCAGCTCTCGGGTGTTGTTGCTGGTCAGGAGGACCACCGGCCGGGTCTTGGCCTCGATGCGGCCGAGCTCGGGGATGCTGATCTGGAAGTCGCTGAGAAGCTCGAGCAGCATCGCCTCGAACTCCTGGTCGGTCTTGTCGATCTCATCGATCAGGAGGACCACGGGGTCAGGTGATGCGATCGCGGTCATGAGCGGCCGGGGGAGGAGGAACTCCTCGCCGAAGATGTCCTCCTGCACGTCCTGCCAGCCGGCGGTGTCGGCTTCGGTCTGAATCCGGAGCAGCTGCTTTCGGTAGTTCCACTCGTACAGCGCCTTGGCCTCGTCGAGCCCCTCGTAGCACTGGAGCCTGACCAGGGTGCGATCCAGGTATTTGCTCAGCGCTTTGGCCAGCTCCGTCTTGCCCACGCCGGCCGGTCCCTCCACCAGCACGGGCTTGCCGAGCTTGGTGGCGAGGAACGCGACGAGCGCCGTCGACTCGCCGGGGAGATAGCCGACTTCTCTGAGGCCGGCGGCGAGGTCGGCGGCGGTGGCGGGGTCGCGGGCGGTGGCGGACATAGTCTCGGAAGGCTCAAAATACAGGTACGGCCTTGCAACAAATGGCGCGGTCGGGGGTTCTGGGGCGCGGACGCGGTTCACACTGGCGCCAATGCCCCCCAGATCGACCCCGATGACCCCACACTCGCCACTTCCGGGGGGCCGAATGCATATTCGTCCAGGTATGGCACCGGAACCCATGCACTCGAGCCGGGAGGATGGTCGAGTGCGCCCTTATCGGTGTGATGGGTGACTCGAGAGATCTCGCCGCCGCACGTGTCGCTGCCCGCCAGCGGACGATTGTGAGCTACGACCAGCTGGAAGCATGCGGGATGAGCTCGGAGGCGATCAGGCACCGGAAGAGGACCGGCAGGCTCCATGACGTCTTCCATGGCATCTACTCGTTCGGGTGTGGCGAGTTGCCGCCGCTGGCCCGTGAGCAGGCTGCCCTTCTCGCCTGCGGGGAGGGCGCGTTCCTCAGCCACCGCAGCGCCGCCTTCGTTCTGGGGCTTCGGAAGACAGCCCCGGCAGCGGTCGAGATCACGGTCGTTGGACGCAGTGTCGGGTCCCGGAACGGGATGCGCATCCACAGGATCCGCGAGATCGACCGGCGCGACCTGCGACTCGAAGACGGTCTCTGGGTCAGCTCGCCGGCGAAGGCAGTGCTCGAGGTGGCCGCGGTGGCGCCTGCGGAACTCGCCGACGCGATCGACGAAGGGATCGCGCATCGGGTGCTGAGCCCCCGCGAACTCAAGGCCGTGCTGGCGCGGAACCGGCCGTGTCGCGGCGCCGCCCGCCTGGCGGCAATGCTCGGAGACGAGACCGCGGTGGCGATCACGCGTTCAAAGGCCGAGAGAGCATTCTTGAGGCTGATCCGCGACGCACGCCTGCCGCTTCCGGAAGTGAACGTGAAGTTAGGGCCGTACGTCCCTGACTTCGTCTGGCGACGGGAGCGGCTGATCGTCGAGCTCGACAGCCCGACGTTTCACGCTGGCCCCGGTGCGTTCCAGAACGACCGGGAGAAAGACCTGTTCTATCGGGACGCGCGCTTCGACGTCCTACGGTTCACGCGCGAGCACGTGGTGCACGAGCCAACTCGGGTCCTGGTCAGGCTCGTCCGCGAGCTCGTGCTGCGAACACCCACCGTTTAGCGCTTACGGTCGAGCGGGAGCGTGTCGTCGTCGTTGCCGAGCGGCATCGTCAGCTGCTGGTCAGGCGGCGTCTCGTCCGGGGTCTCGTCCGGTGGCGGGTTCGAGCCCATCCGTAGCGTCGTGTCCACGTCCGCGGGCTTGGTCCGGCCGAACCGCATCGTCGGCGGGTCCTCAGGGACGACGCGCTCGAACAGCTCGGCGGCGGATGGCCGGTGGCGTGGGCGATCCGGAGGGGACTTGGGCGAGGGCCGGTCCTCCGGGGCTGGCGGAGGGGTCCGCGGGCGCCGGCGGGGCGGCACCGGCGTCCGTGTCCGCGCTCGGGCGCGAGACTGCCTGCGCGGGGCCGCCTCGCGAACCGTGGTCGTAGGCTCGCGAACGGTCGTCGTGGCGGCCGCGCTCGAGCCGGCGGGGGCGGAGTTCTCGCCCGGTAGCGGTGGCTCGGGCCGGTGCGCGGCACGGATGCGCGACCCGGCGTAGGCCAGGAACGCGGCCGCTCCCAGCGCGACGAAGATCCCCCACTCGATCCCGTAGCTCGTCACGAACGTTCCGTGGCTGGTGGCGCCCTGCTTGTCGAAGATCCGCCAAACGACGAGCACGCAGGTCCAGATTCCGGCCGCCGTGATCACCCCGCCGTCGCCACCCGGAAGGTGGAACGCGCGACCCTCAGCACGCTCGAACAGAAGCACCAGAACCCCGGCTGCGACCACCAGCACCGCCGCTTCCACGAACGAGAAGGCTCCCCACCCGGTCTGGGAGTCGGCGGCGGGCTGCGGATGGCCGCCGACGACGACGAAGAAATGCAGCTGATACCAGGGAAGGAACAGCGTCAGGAACAACCCGATCGAGGCATATGCGGCAAGTCGCGACTCGCCCGGTAGCGCCTTCCAGGCCCGCACGATCCGGGTCGTCCCCGATCCCACGCGGCGCGCGGCACCGGCGGCGGTGGGCCCTTCGCTCATGCCCGCAAGCCTGCCACAGCCCGATTGTAAGGCCGGGGGCAGCGCCCAACTACAGGATCGGGATGTCCTGTACCTCGTCGCCCTGGTCGCGCCGGCGGTCCATCCGCTCCAGGTACCAGTCGATCAGCGCGCGGAGCGCCAGCAGCACCTCGCGCAGCGCGGCGATCAGGCGCTGCTGGAGCTCGGGCGGGATCAGGTCGCGTACGGTGTGGAGCAGCGCCAGGAACGGGTCGAGCTCGGGCGCGAGGCGAGGGGGCTCGTCCTCGGGGCTCTGCCAGCCGGCGGGCGGCGGCTGGAACGGCGCGTCGTTATCGCTGTCGGGGTTGGCGTCGTGGGGGTGGGGGTTGCCGGCGCCGGTGGCCCCGGCCGCTCGGGCCGTCTCGGTGGCCACCTGCGCCATCAGCCGCTCGGCTGCCTCGGACGCCCGATCAAGGCGCTGCTCGAGTCGCCGTAGCGTCTCCCCGGGCGTGCCGGGCGCGGTGGCCCCGGCCGCTCGGGCCGTCTCGGTGGCCACCTGCGCCATCAGCCGCTCGGCGGGCTCGGGCTCCTGGGGCGTGCCGGGCGCGGGCGCGCCGGCGGGCTCGGGCTCCTGGGGCGTGCCGGGCGCGGTGGCGCCGGCGGGCTCGGGCTCCTCGGGCGGGCCGCCGCCGGCCTCAGGCGGGCTCGCCATTCCTGGCTCCATGGAACGTCACCGCGAGCGTCCCGTCCTCGAACGTGGCGCTGGTGGGCTGGAACCCCGCCAGCGGCGAGGGCAGGATGATCGTGCGCCGCTGGCCGTCCACGCCGACGATCAATTCGAGCCCGATCTTCTTCAACGAGATGTCCCCCTTGCGCGCGAACGGGAGCATCAGACGGAGCTCGGCGCCGTCGTCCGACACCCTCAACTCCTGGCTGAGCGAGTCGTGGAGCACCACGGCCGGATCGTGCTCGTCCCCGAATAGCGCGTCGCCGAGGCGGTCGAGCATCTCGGCGCCGAGGACCTCGGTGTCGAAGTAGGGCGCGCACAGCACGGGCACGGGCGAGAACGCCGAGCGCACCAGCTCAAGATGCTCCTCTTGCATGCGGCGCCAGCCGGCGAAGTAGTCGCCCACCTCGGACGGAAATACGCGGTTGACGATCACGGCGTCGGTCAGATACCCGTACAGGTTCAGATACGTGAACGTGCGCATCGCCTCGCCGATCACCATCTTGTCCGGATTCATCACCAGGCGCACGGTGCAGCGGTCGCGGTCGCGGAGGATCTCGTTCATCTCGATCAGGTTCTTCGACAGCTGCTGGATGTCCGCGAACACCGCCTGGCTCGGCAGCTGGATGTCCAGCAGCGAGCGCGCGAGCGGCCGCGCGGCGGCCAGGATCTGACGCTCGAGCGGGAAGACCTTTTCGATCCACCACCGCGCGACGTCCGGGAAGGACAACAGCCGGAGCGTCTCGCCGGTGGGCGCGCAATCGACGATGATCGCGTCCCAGTCGGTCGATTTGTGGGCGGCCTGGAGGCGGAGCAGCGAGAACAGCTCGTCCATCCCCGGGGGCACGGTCAGCTCCTGGGCGGAGATCCGGTCGACTCCGCGCTCTACGAACAGCTCGCCGAGCCACTCCTGCACGCCCGACCAGTGACGCTCCATCTCCTCCTGGGCGTTGACCTCCTGACCCCAGAGGCGCTCACCGGCCTGGCACGGCTCGGGCCCGAGCGCTTCCCCGAGCGACTCCGACAGGCTGTGGGCAGGATCGGTCGACATCACGAGTGTGCGCAGCCCGGACGCCGCGCAGGCACGCGCCGTGCAGGCCGCGACGGACGTCTTGCCGACGCCGCCCTTGCCGGTGTAGAGGATCGTGCGGGGCATCATGATCGGGCGAGTCTAGGCGCTCGGGAACCGGCGCGAGGGCAATAATCGACTGCTACATTCGCTCGGGGGCTGAGACGGAAAGGGACGCGATGTATCACCGCAGAACAGCATTCAGGGGCTTGATCATGGTCGTGCTGGCGAGCCTTTTCGTCGCCGCCTGCGGCAGCTCGAGCAGCGGCTCGGCGAGTCCCAGCACGCTGCTCAGCCAGACTTTCACCGGTACCCACAAGGTCACCAGCGGGAACCTCAATCTGACCCTCACGATCGATCCTTCGGGGTCGAGCGTGCTCAGCGGTCCGATCACGCTGAGCTTCGGCGGCCCGTTCCAGACCCGCGGCGCCGGCAAGCTCCCCGAGTCCAATTTCACGGTGAGCGCGAGTGCGCTCGGTCGCGGCGTCGCGCTCGGGATCATCTCCACCGGCGCGGCAGGCTACGTGACGCTCCAGGGGACCAGCTACCGGATGCCGCAGGCGACCTTCCAGAAGCTCGAGTCGAGCTTCTCCCAGCTGACGGCGACGCCGGGAGCGAGCTCGCGATCGGGCACGCTCGGCAAGCTCGGCATCCAGCCGCTCCACTGGCTCACCCACCCGACTGTGGTCGGGACCGAGAACGTCGGCGGAACGCAGACAACGCATATACACGCGGGCGTCAACATCAACGCACTGTTGAGCGACCTGAACACCGTGCTCTCGAAGGCCTCCTCGCTCGGGGTGTCCGGCGCGAGCAGCCTCAAGTCCGGGATTCCCGCCGCCGACCGGACCAAGATCGCCTCCGAGGTAAAGAATCCGGGCGTCGACATCTGGACCGGGAAGAGCGACAAGACGATCCGCAGGCTCACGATCACGCTCACGCTCCCGGTCACGGGCAAGACGTCCTCGGAGCTCGGCGGCCTGAGCTCGGCCGATATCGGGCTGACCATGCAGTACTCCGATCTCAACCAGCCGCAGACGATCAAGGCGCCGACCACCGTGCGTCCCTTCTCCGAGTTCCAGAGCAAGCTGAACGGGTTCGTCCAGACGCTGCAAGGCGCGGCCGGCGGTGCGCTCGGGAGCTCCGGTGGCACCGGCAGCAGCGGTAGCGGCTCGGGCGGCGCGAACGGCTCGGGGTCCGCGGCCGGCGTCGCGAACTACAGCGAGTGCATCCAATCGGCCAACGGGAACATCGGGAAGATGCAAAAGTGCGCGTCGCTGCTGGGTAGCGGCGGCTAGAGCACCTCGGCGCGCGGCTATTCGCGCCCCAGCTCCTCGACCTCGTCCTCGTACTCCTCCGGCTCTTCGTCGGGGTCGGCCTCGAAGTCTTCCGCCGTATGCCGGGTCTGGAATGCCTCAAGAAGCCGGTCCCGGCGGTCCTCGTCGACCGGCACCTCGTCGGAGATCAGGACCCAGTCGGCGCCCTCGAACTCCTCCATATTGAAGATCTCGGCGTCCAGCTCGGGTGAGTCGTCGACGACGATCAGCACCTCGGTCTGGGGATTGAAGTAGGTGCCCGGACGGTTGGTCAGCTCGTCCAGTTCAAAGCGACGCGGATCAGGCATGTCTACTGGAGCCTACCTACAACCCACTTAGTCCGGCGATCTCGCGCTCGATCTCGGCCTCGACGTCGAGCGGGGGCTTGCCGGCGCGGACCCGCCGGTGATTCCGGGCGACGACGAGCTGGCGGATCTCCTCGCGCAGCGCCGGGTCGATCGCCGGTGGCGCCGGCGCGGTCAGGCGGGCGAGCTCCTCCTCGACGTCGACCGGCTTCTCACCGCGGCGAACCCGGCGCTCGTTGCGCGCGTCGAGCATCTGCCGGATCTCGGTATCTCGCTCGACGACGGGCACTCCGGGGCCCGTCGAGGACTCCCGAGGCGAACCGCCGTCCATGACGAACTTGCCCTTCCCGAAGTCCTCCCACGTCTTGCGGCTGGCGATCAGGGCGCCGAGCGCGATTACGACGGCCAGGATGCACACCACCCAGATCACGACGTTGAACGCGGAATGCACGGATCCAAGTCTGGCGCATCGGCGCGGCCGCGACGACCGTTCGACCGTCCACCGAGGGCCGGTTTTCGCGAGATGAGGTTCGCTCAGTCCGTTGATTGGGTACCATTCAGGATGTTGACTGACTAGTCAATCTATCTTCGCGCTCGACCCTCGCAGGTCGCCAGCGCCGTTTCCAAGGAGAACCCACCGTGGTTGATTTCACGCTCACCGACGAGCAGCAGAGCATGCGCGAGATGGCGCACGACTTTGCCGAGAAGGAGATCCGTCCGGTCGCTTGGGAATACGACCGGGACGGAACCTGGCCGCAGGACATCATCGACAAGGCCTGGGAGCTCGGGCTGATGAACAACCACTTCCCGGTCGAATACGGCGGTCCAGGGCTCGGCTACCTCGAAGGCTGCATCATCGAGGAGGAGCTCGCCTGGGGCTGCTCAGGCATCAGCACCTCGGTGACGTGCAACGGTCTCGCCACCGCGCCGGTGCTGCTCGCCGCCTCCGACGAGATCAAGAAGGACTACATCGGTCGGCTGTCCGAGGCTCCGCTGCTCGCCTCGTTCTGCCTGACTGAGCCCGACGCGGGCTCGGATGTGTCCGGGATGAAGACCAATGCCGTCCGAAAGGGCGACAAGTGGGTCATCAACGGGTCCAAGTGCTTCATCACCAACGGCGAGTACGCCAACTGGTACACGGTCTACGCCAAGACCGACAAGGAGGCGGGTCACCGCGGGATCTCGTGCTTCGTCGTCCCGCGCGACGCCGGCGTGGTTGTCGACAAGCACGAGGACAAGATGGGCCAGCGCGCCTCGAACACCGCGACCGTGACCTTCAACGACGTCGAGATTCCGCTCGACCACCTCGTGGGCGAGGAGAACAAGGGCTTCAAGATCGCGATGATGACGCTCGACCGGACGCGTCCCGGCGTCGCCGCGATGGCCACGGGCGTAGCGCGTGCCGCGATGGAGTTCGCGATCGACTACTCCAAGGAACGCGTCCAGTTCGGCGTGCCGATCGCGATGCACCAGGCGATTCAGTTCATCGTCGCCGACATGGCGACCAAGGTGCACCTGTCGCGGCTGGCGACGTGGAATTCGGCGGTGCTGCTCGACCAGGGCAAGCGCAACACGCTCGAGTCCTCGCACGCCAAGCGGTTCGCCGCCGACACCGCGATGGAGGTCACCACCGATGCCGTGCAGGTGTATGGCGGCTACGGCTTCATCAAGGAATACAAGGTCGAGAAGTTGATGCGCGACGCCAAGATCCTCCAGCTCTACGAGGGCACCGCCCAGATTCAGCGGCTGGTGATCGCGCGCGAGACGCTACTCCCGCGCCGAGTCGAAGAACCCGCCCCCGCCAAGGCGTAGTAAGCCGGCACGGGAGATTGCGCACCGGATGTCGCTGCCGCTCTCCGCGAGGAGGGCGGCAGCAGCGCCGGGCTGTCTACATCCAGCGCTTGCTTCGGAAGTAGATGAGGAACACGATGATCGAGACGAGCAATAACCCGACTCCGAACGCGATGAACGACCCCTGGAACACGTAGCCCTCGTACTCGTCGAGCTTCGGGCGCTGGGAGAATGTCCGTGCGTCCTCGATCCTCAGCGGGTGCAGACCGATCTTCTCCGCTAGTTGCTGCAGCTTCTCGTCGGTCGGTTTCTCGAGGTCGAGCCAGAAGAAATGCCCGCGTTTAACGTGATCGGCGATACAGCCGTCCGATACGTTTCCGCGTGGGCCAGTGGGAGACGAGCACGATCCAGGTACCGGCCGGGCGACGGACGTGAGCTCGAGGTGGCAGTCGCCGGGCCTGCCGATGGCTGGGCCGTCTTCTCCCATCATGGGACGCCCGGCGCGGCCGAGATGCTGGATCCACTCGTCGAGGTCGGCGCGGCGCGGAATCTCCGCCACATCACCTAGTCGCGTCCCGGCTACGGGCGATCGGCGCGGCTCCCCGAGCGGACGGTGGCCAGTTGCGTCGCCGCCGTCGCCGCCGTCGCCGACGCGCTCGGATGCGAACGCTTCTATTCGATTGGCAGCTCTGGAAGGCACCTCATTCGATCGCGTGCGCGGCGCTGCTCCCGGAGCGCGTGATCGCCGCTGCCGCGATCGCGTCGCCGGCGCCGATCGACGCCGAAGGACTCGACTGGACCGCCGGGATGGGTCACGAGAACGTCGCGGAGCTTGCCGCCGCTCGCGCGGGCGACCGCGAGTTCGAGGAGTACCTCGGGCGTCAGGCCCAGTCGATGGTTGGGAGCGCGCCGAGCGCCAGCTTCGGTACCAGCCGCGAGCGGCTGAAACTGCCCTGCTGCATATGTCCCCCTTCTAACCGGTCCTGGCGCGCCACGCCTCACCGCGCCCCGTTTTCGGGCGGGAACAGTATCCGATCGGCGGGGGATTTGGCGGACTCGGTCCGCTATTCAGTCGTGGAGAACTCCCAGATTGCGATGCCGAGCATGACCAGGCCGAGCACGACGATCATTCCGGCCTCGAGCAGCGCGGGCACATGCCAGCCGAACCAGGTGACGCCCGGATCGAGCGCAGCTCGGGCCGCCGGCGAGATCGTCAGGTGGTTGAACACGAGACGCCGCATCGGGTCGACCGCATAGGTCAGAGGGTCAAGGCGGTTCAACACGGCCAGCCAGCCCGGCAGGTTCGCGACCGGGAACAGCGCCCCGGAGATGAAGAACATCGGCATGACGATCATCTGCATCACGCCCATGAACGACTGCATCTGCTTGATCCGAACCGCGATCATCACGCCGAACGCGGTGATCGTGAAGGCCAGGAGCAGCTGCAGGATGAAGATCCCGATGATCAGCAGCGGGTCGTAGGGGACGCCGACGAATCCCGCCAGCGCGATCACGATCACGCCCTGGAAGCTCGCCACGGTGGCGCCGCCGATGACCTTGCCGATGACGATCGAGCTGCGGCGGACCGGCGCCACCATCATCTCGCGCAGGAACCCGAACTCCCGGTCCCACACGATCGAGGCGGCCGAGAACATCGCGGTGAACATCACCGAGATGCACAGGATCCCCGGGTATATGAACGTCTTCAGGTTGACGCCGTGAGTGCTCGCGGCCGACAGCTGCTGGAGGCCGGAACCGAGCACGAACAGGAACAGCAGCGGCTGGACCAGCGTCGTGACCATCCGCAGCCGGTCGGAGCGGTACCGGATGATCTCGCGGCGCCAGACGATCTTGATCGCGCGCAGCTCGGAGGCGAGGCTGCGCTTGGGGACGGTGACTCGGACGACCGGAGCGGCCGATGCCTCGACGGTGGCCGCCGACTCGAGCGGGTCCGTCGTCGTGCTCATCGGCGAGCTCCGTGCATCATCTGCATCATCCTGCGGTTGCGGTCCTTGCCCGCGTCCTCCTCGGCGTCGCGGATCGTCGAGCCCGTATAGGACATGAACACGTCGTCGAGCGTGGGGCGGGAGACGTGGACGGCCTTGATCGGGATGCCGAGCTCGCCGAACAGCCGAGGCACGAACTGCTCGCCCTCGGGGACGCCGAACGTGACCGCGCCCTCGGACATCCGGGCCTCGATGTCGAACCGGTCGGCGAGCGCGGCGATCGCGGCGGGGTCGTCGTCGGTCTGGATGGCGACGCGGTCGGTGCCGACGCCGGCCTTGAGCGTCTCGGGCGCGTTGAGCGCGACGATTTCACCGTGGTCCATGATCGCGATCCGGTCGCACCACTCGGCCTCGTCCATGTAGTGGGTGGTCATGAAGATCGTGATCTCCTCGCGCTCCTTGAGCTCGCCGATGTACTCCCAGATCGACCGGCGCGTCTGCGGGTCGAGTCCGATCGTCGGCTCGTCGAGGAACAGCACGCGGGGGGAATGCATGAGGCCGCGGGCGATCTCCAGGCGCCGGCGCATCCCACCCGAAAACGTGCCCACGATGGAGTCCTTGCGCTCCCACAGGCCGACCATCGTCATCACCTGCTGCATCCGCGGTTTGACGAGCGACGACTCGACGCCATACAGCTCGGCGTGCAGGCGCAGGTTCTGCTCGGCGGTCAGGTAGCCGTCGAGCGTCGGGTCCTGGAACACGAGGCCGATGTTGCGGCGGACGTCGTCGCGCTCGCGCACGACGTCGTGACCGGCGACGCTCGCCGACCCGGCCGTCGGCGTGACCAGCGTGCAAAGCATGTTGATCGTGGTCGTCTTGCCGGCGCCGTTCGGTCCGAGGAAGCCGAATACCTCGCCGGTGGCGACCTCGAACTCGACGCCCCTTACCGCCTGGACCTCGTCGTAGTTCTTGACGAGGCCGCGGACCTCGATCGCGAGTGGATCAGTGCCGTTCCCGCCCGTCATCTCGCTCACACACGTTACGCGGTCGCGTCCTCGTCCTCGTCGGCGTCGGGCTCTTCGGCGAGGATCCGGTACAGGGCCCGGCGGGTCTCGGCGAGCGTCTCGCAGGCCTTCTCGACCTGGCGCTCGTCGCCTTCCTGCGCAACCTGCCAAGCCGCCTTGCCGATTTGGATGATCAGTGAGGCGATCTCGGGGATCGAGCGTCCCCCCGTCTCGTCGCTGTCTTCCCACGGAGCCGTTCTCGTGGCGAACTGCTCCGCCTGCTCGCGCCCTGCGTCGGTCAGTTCGAACAGCTTGGTCCCGTCCCGCTCGATTCCGCGGATCAGGCCCTCGTCCTCGAGCTGGGCGAGCGTCGGGTAGACCGAGCCGGGGCTCGGGCGCCACCGGCCGCCGCTCCGCTCCTCGATCGTCTGCATCAGCTGGTAGCCGTTGCGCGGCTCCTCGGCGAGCAGGATCAGCACAGCGGTCCTGACGTCGCCGCGGCGCCGGCGCCCTCGTCCTCCGCCGAACGGGCCGCCGCCGCCCCACATCGGTCCGCCGAACGGGGGGCCGTGGCGCATGTGGCGCAGCGCGGCGAGCCGCTCGAGGTCGTCGAGGCCGGAATAGCGACCGCGCCGGCCCTCGCGAGCCGCCGACTTCATCGCCGAGACGCGGCTCAGGAACGGCCACGGTGCCGCCCAATCTTCGTGACTCATGATTCCTCCTGGACAGGTTGGAACGATGTATTAACGATATATCGGAGACTGTCGCTCTGTCAACAGGAGATTGCGACGGGTCCGGGGCGGCCAGAAAACGGCGGGCATCTGAGGGACGGCAGCGGCGGGTCGGCGCCCCGTCAAGCCCGACCTGCAAAACACGACATTCGGTGCGCATTCGGGTGACCCTGACGTATTACGCGTGCCCCCACACGCGTAACACGCCACGGCCGTCCGCCACCAGCTCGACTGGCGAGATATGCAGGTTCCGGGGGGGCGCGCCGGCCCCCGGCTCGCCGAACCGCCCGGAAGCGTCAGTCGATGTCGTCTTCGGATGGTTCGTCGTCGAACGGACCGTCGCTGAAGATGCCGCCCCCGGACGACCCGCTCCCGGACGACCCGCTCCCGGACGACCCGCCCCGGGACGATCCGCCCCCGGACGACCCGCCCCGGGACGATCCGCCCCCGGACGACCCGCTCCCGGACGACCGACCTCCGCCGCCCGGCCCCGACCCGCCACCGCCGGATCCGCCGCTGCGGGTCCGCAGCCAGTCGGCGAGTTGCTCGGCCACGCCTCCGACCTGGGCGCCGGCCTTGTTCAGGTTGTCGCCGATCTCGCGGAAGATCGCGCGGAAACGCTCGGCGTAGAACTCAACCGCGTCGCCGGCCTCGTCGCGGACGTTCGCGTTGGCGTCCTGTTCGCGGGTGCGGTACTCGCCGCGGATGATCCGGTCGTAGTCTCCGCTCTGGACCCACTTCAGCACCTCGGACACGCGGCGGACGGAGTCCGGATGGGTCTTGTTGAGCTCGTTGAAGAAGCGGCGGACGCGGTCACTGGGGTCGTCCCAGGCCTCGTATTCCATCGCCTGAGCCATGAACGCATCGAGGTTGAGGTCCCTCACGTGCATGTTTCCGGACATGACCATCAGCAGCCGGCACACGATCTGGGGATCGCGGACCACGATCGCGGCGGCCCGATCGGCGCTCAGCTCGGCGGCTCGATACCACTCGAGCAGCACTGCCCGGACCGCCCGGAACGGCATACCGAGGAAGAACGGCAGGCTGCCCCCCGCGCTCAGCAGGATGTTGAGCGCGGTCATGTACAGCATGTGATCGGAGAGGATGTGGCCAACCTCGTGCGCGAGCACCGCGCGCTGCTCGCCGGTCTCTAGGTTCGCTAGCGCTCTCGCGTCGATCACGATCATCGGCTTGCCCGACCCGATCGCCTGGGCGCCGCCGATCACGGGAGAGGTCACGTAAAGGTCGTAGACCTCGGGCATATCGAGGATCCGGCACACGCCCTGGTGGGCAGCCCACAGGTCGGGCAGCTGCTGGTCTGAGACCCTGATTGAGTTGCCCAGGAAGTACTGGCGGAGCGCCCGCTCGTAGCGCCACTCGATCAGCTTGCGCACGACCGTGTCGAGCATCGGGACCGCCTTGAGCGCCGCGGTTGCGGCGCGGTCCGCGGGATGCTCGTACGCCTTCGACGAGATCCCCGTGTACGGCTCGATGTGGTCGGGAAGGGTCTCCGGCACCTCGTCTGGAGCGTACTCCCCCGAAGCGGAGGGTCGGGTAGCGTTTGGGCCATGTTCGTGTTCAAGGCCGGCGTCGTCGGCGCCGGCACGATGGGCGGGGAGATCGCGCAAGTGATCGCGAACGCCGACATCCCGGTCGTGCTCAAGGACGTCGATCAGAAGTTCGTCGATCAGGGACTCGAGAAGGCCCGGTCGCTTTGGCAGGCGCGCGTCGACGCCGGCAAGATCGACGGCGAGGAGCAGCAGCGCAAGCTCGGGCTGATCACCGGGACGCTCGAATACGAGTCGTTCGGCGACGTCGACTTCGTGATCGAGGCCGTGCCCGAGCGGATGGAGATCAAGCAGACGGTGTTCTCCGAGCTCGATGAGGCCACGCCGGGTCACGCGATCCTGGCCTCGAACACCTCATCGCTGTCGGTGACCGAGATGGCGATGGCGACCGGCCGGCCCGATCGCGTGGTCGGCTTTCACTTCTTCTATCCGGCCTCGGTGATGCGGCTGATCGAGGTCATCGAAGGCGACGAGACCTCGCTCGAGACGGTCCAGGCGGCGGTCAACTTCGCCCAGGCGATTCGCAAGACCGCGATTCGCTGCGGCGAGGCGCCGGGGTTCGTGGTCAACCGGATCCTGAACTCGAGCGTGTCCGAGCTGTGGCGCGTCCAGGAGGAGACGGGCATCGACGTCAAGGAGATCGACAAGATCGTGGCCGAATCCAAGGCCGCACCGGTCGGCCCGTTCATCCTGTGCGACCTGCTGGGGCTCGACACTGTCCTGCACGTCGCCGAGCACCTGCGCGATTCCTACGGCGACCGCTTCTATGTGCATCAGGGCATGCGCGAGCTCGTGGCCCAGCGCAAGCTCGGGGCGAAGACCGGGGAGGGCTTCTATGAGCACGGGCGCTGAGCTCGAGACCGCTGCGCTCGTCGACCGCTTCACGCTCAAGGCGCTCGTCGAGAGCTGCCTGGTGCTCGAGGAGGGCGTCGCCTCGATGAAGGACATCGACCTGGGGATGATGGCCGGCGCAGGCGTCATCCCACCGCCGTTCGCCCGTGCCGACCAGATCGGGCTCGACGAGGTGCTGGCGAGGCTCGAGCGCGCCTCCGTGGAGTGGGGCGAGGCGTTTGAGCCGCCCGCGATCGTGCGGCGGCTGGTCGCGCAGGGCCGGCTCGGCGTCAAGGCCGGCCAGGGCTTCTTCCCGTATCCACGGCCCGACGCGGGGTGGGACGGGCGCCCGGTGAAGCTCGAGAGTCGCGGCCCGGTGGCGATCGCCTGGCTCGACCGCCCGCCGGCTAACTCGATCTCGCCCGAGGTCGTGGGAGCGTTGCGCGAGCTGTGGGACACGATCAACGGCACGGTTCGAAGCCTGGTGATCACCTCGGCCAACCCGATGCTGTTCTGCGCCGGCGCGGACATCAAGGCGTTCACGACAATGGACGCGACGTCCGGCGGGAAGCTGCTCGACGCCATGCACGGACTGCTCCGCGACATGGAGACCTCGCCGATCGTGACGATCGCCGCCGTCAACGGGATCGCGCTCGGCGGCGGCTGCGAGCTCGCGATGGCCTGCGACATCCGGATCGCGTCCGAGTCGGCGATGTTCGGCCAGCCCGAGATCAACCTGGGGATCATCCCGGGCTTCGGGGGGACGCAGCGCCTCCCGCGGCTGGTGGGGGAGGGACGCGCGCGCGAGCTGAACCTGACCGGGGATCCGATTCCGGCCGAGGACGCGTACGCAATCGGGCTGGCAAACCGGGTGGTGGCGGACGAGGCGCTATTCGACACCGCGCTCGCGTGGGCGCGCAAGCTGTCGGAGCAGGCGCCCCGGGCGGTCGAGCAAATCAAGCGCGTGTCCGCCGCCGGCGACATCGACGAGGGCATCGAACGCGAGAAGAAGGCGTTCCTCGACGTGTTCGCCTCCGAGGACGCGCGCGAGGGGATCTCGGCGTTCGTGCAGAAGCGCAAGCCGCGGTTCTCCGGCAAGTAAGTGAGCGCGACCGACACGGCGGCCGACCGGCTCGCAAACCTGATCAGCGAGGCCAACTCGGTCGTGGCGCTGACCGGCGCGGGCATCTCGGTGCCGTCGGGAATCCCGGACTTCCGCTCACCGGGGACCGGGCTGTGGAGCAACGTCAATCCGATGGAGGTCGCCCACATCGATGCTTTCCGTCGCGACCCTGCGCGGTTCTGGAGCTTCTACGGCCAGCGCTTCCAGACGCTCGAGGACAAGCAGCCCAACCGCGCGCATGCGGCACTCGTCGAACTCGAGCGGGCGGGGCTGCTCGACGCGGTGATAACCCAGAACATCGACCGGCTGCACGAGCGGGCCGGCTCGAAGTCGCTGGTCGAGGTGCACGGGACGATCTCGCACTCATCCTGTCTTGTCTGCCGGTCACGATATGAATTGGAGGACGTGCGCCGGCGGCTAGCCGGGTCCCCGGACGGGGTGCCGCGTTGCGATTGCCGCGCGCCGCTGAAGCCGGACGTCGTTCTGTTCGGCGAGTACCTCCCGGTCGAGGCGATCGCCCGGGCCGAGGCGCTGGCGGCCGGCGCCGACCTGATGCTGTGCATCGGGTCCTCGATCGAGGTCTATCCGGTGGCGCAGCTACCGGAGACGACGCTGCGAACCGGCGGCCAGATCGCGATCGTGACCCAAGGCCGAACGCCGTTCGATCGACACGCCGCGGTACGAATGGACGGCGACGTCGTCGACGAGCTCGAGGCCCTGGTGGCCGCGCTGGGGCTGGCTATCCGGGAAGCGACGCGACCCGCGCCCTGAGCGCGGCCTCGAGCCGACCCAGGGCAAACGCAATCGCGTCGGTCTGAGGAGCGTCGATCGTTCGCTCGAGCGCCGCCGTGGCTGCCGCCGCGACGCCGTCGTGGAGCGAGGCCAGCTCCGCCAGGCGTTCGGCCAGCGCCGGCGCGGCCGGGTCCGCGGGCAGTTCGGCGAGCGCGGCGTCGAGCGCGACCAGGACCTGGAGCGCGGCCTCGCGCGTGCGCCCGTCGTCGAGGTCGAGCCGTGCGCGCAACGCCAGCTCCTCGGATACCAGTGGGGCGTGGCGCCCGGTGAGTAGCGCGGCGAGGCGAGCCTGGGCGGCGGGGAGACGGCGGCGGCGTCCCCGCGCCGAGTCGATCAGCTCGCGGGCATCGGTCCACAGGCCATCGGCGACCTCCTCGCCGGCGCCATAACCGATGCGCGCCACCAGCGCATCGTGGCGCCCGACGCCGTAGACGTGCGGATCGGCCGACGCGAGGCGATGGGAGTGGAGGACCCGGTTGAGCACGACGAGTCCGGAAGCGAGCTCGGGCTCGCCGGCGCCGCTCAGCCAGACCGCGGCCTGCTCTGAGGTGCTCAGCGGGTCGCCGACCTCGACGATCGTGGCCCTCGAGGTCGTGACGAGTGAAGGTTCAGGCTCAGGTAGAGCCTTATTTTGTCGCCGGAAACGGCCGAGTTGACTGCGTTTCTGCGCTCCCAGCGTCGCCAGCACAAGGACGTGCGACGGGGCTGCACCCGAACCGGCGCCATCGCGGCGGATCAGGTACCGGCCGTCCGGAGGACCGAGCGTCCAGGGCAACTCGAACTGGCTGAAGCGAAACAGGGCGGTGATCCGCGGAGGCTAACCCGCCGGCCTGGCCGCCGGCGCTACTGGCCGGCGGTCTTGATCGCGTACTTGCTCGGTGCGATCGGGACGATCGGCTCGCTGATCTTCGAGATGTGGTTGATCAGCTGCGTCCACTGCTGCGGCTGGAGGATGCTCGAGACCTCGGCCGAAAGCTTATTGTTCTGCCCGTACAGCGGCGTGTAGGCGATCTGGATCCGGTTCGCGTGATCCGGCAGCGACAGCGCGGTCGGCTGGCCCTTGTAGCTCATCAGCGAGACGATCTCGTCAGGCTGCATCGCTCCCTGGAGCGTGAGCAGGCGACGCACGGCGACGTCGGTCACCGAGCCGGCGCCCTGATGACCCTGGATCGGGATCCCGTTGATCGCCGAGATGTCCACGCTCTCGCCGGTCGAGCCGGCATCGTCGACGCCGTCCGCCGCGTTCGAGGTGTGACCGCATTTGAGCCCGGTGACGTCGGGCTTGAGGCCCGAGGCGGACAGGAACTCGATCACCGCGAGGATCCGTCGGTCGATCGCGCCGTCCTGGATGTCGCGCCGGCCGCAGGGATAGATCTGCACGTTCGGGTCCTGGAGGACGCGGTCCTGGAGTTGCTCCTTGGACATCAGCAGGATCTGGCCAATCGTCGGATTCTTGGCGTCCTTCCCGAAGAACGGGTCGACTCCGGCGGCGCGGTACACCGCGGTCGCCTCGAGCAGCTTCCACCCGTCGAGGATCGGCTTGGGGTCGATGTACGGTGCCTTGTTGCCGGCCGGCTGGATCATGAACTCGAGATGCGAGGCGTTAGTCGGCGTTCCGGCGCCGAGCCGGCCGAGGATCGTCCCCGCGACCACGACCGCGCCGGGCTTGAGCGGCTCCAGCTTGTACTGGTTCTTGGCCAGGTGAAGGACGTCCGAGAAGTAGTTCCCGAAGTTTCCGAGCTGCGGCCCGCTGCTCGTGATCTGGAGCTTGCCGCCGGCGGCATAGGACGCAGGGCGTGAGGGATTGGCGAACAGGCGCTCCTTGACCATCGGCGTGCCGATCGTCGGCGTGTCCGCCGGCGCGGAGCTCGCGTCGGCCGGCTGCTGGGATCCGGCGCTGGCCGCGTTCTGGGTGCCGGCGCTGGGAGCCTGAGACCCGGCGCTGGCCGCTTGAGACGGGGCAGTCGCGGGCGTCACCGGCAGCGAGATCGGGGCGCTGCTGGCCTCGCTCGACGCCTTGGACGTGCTCGGAACCGGAGGCGCCTGCTGCGAGCCGGCCGTGGCGGGCTGCTTCGGCGCCGGCGTGGCCGGGGCCAGGAGGGCCTTGGCGACCTCCGTCGAGCTGATCCGCACGGGCTTGGGCACGGGGTACAGCGTCGGGATCGAGCCGAGGTTCGCGTACGTGTAGGTGTTGCCAGTCGCGTCCTGGAGCTCGATGTAATGGCCGAGCTTCTGGCTGTTGCCGATCTTGACGATCTTGCCGTCGTTGACCGCGATCACGGGCGAGCCCTGCTTGGCGTAGATCGCGGTGCCCGTCGTGTTCGGGTCGGACTTGACCGGGACGGCCGCGTTGGGCGTCTTGATATGCGTCTTGGCGAGCTTGAGGACCGAGTCGTCCGCGTATTTGGCGGGAGCCGCGACCGGGAAGTGACCCTCGACCAGGCCCGCGAGGGCACCGATCATCGCCTTCGGCATCCCGCCGATCAGCTGCGCCCTGAGCAGCACGGACTGGACATACCAGCCCGCGTGGTTGTAGGCGAAGATGGCCTGCGAGATGTTCTGGGAGGCGCCGGCCGCGTGCAGGTACCGTGCCGCCGTGAAAACCGCGTCGGCGGGGTTGTAGGGGTCGGCGACGCCGTCCCCGTTCGCGTCGACCGCATACCGCTTCCACGTCGAGGGGAGGAACTGCATCCATCCGACGGCGCCGGCGGTCGACACCGACAGGTTGCGGCCGTAGTCGGTCTCGATCTCGTTGATCGCCGCCAGCACCTGCCACGGCACGTCGTACTGGATGCCGGCGGCCTGGTAGATCGGGAGGAGGAACGGCGGGATCTGGAAGCTGTCGATGAAGAAATTCGGTACGCCGATCGGCGCGGGCCCCGGGAGCGCGAACGAGTAGGTCGGGTTCGACGGGGTGGGGATGCCGCTCTTGGTGACAGGCGGCGGCGGCGTCAGCGGCTTGGTCTTCTTGTTCGGCTTCTTGTGCCGCTTCTTCTTGCCCTTCTCGACGTTTCCGGAGCCGAGCGACACGGCGCTACCGGGCGCGAGCGTTGTCGTCTTGGTCCGCGTCCCGGAGCCCGTCGAGCCCTTCTTATTCTTCGTCGGGTTCGTCGACGTCCTGGTCGGATTCGGGTTCGACTTCTTCGTCGTTGACGTCGAAGTCTTGGTCGAGGTGGAAGTCGAGGTCGAGGTGGTCGGGGGCGGCTGGACCGTCGTGGTTACCGTCACCGCCGGCGTGGTCGCCGTGACCGGCGGGCACGTCTGGGAGACGCTGACGATCGGCAGCTGGACCGGCAGCGGGAGCGTGTTGGGATCCGTGCCCGGAGCGACGTTCTGGAACGTGAACTGCTGGCCGCCGACGACCGTGATGATCACCGTGCAGCCATCCGCGGACGCGCTGGGGATTGCGCCAAGGCCGAATACCGCGAATACGCAACCCGCGGTCAGCGCAGCAATCGACAACTTGCGCCTTCTCAACACTGTGGCTTACTCCTCCCGCGGTGCGCCACGCGTAAATTCGTCCCAGCTACGATCACAGGTAGGCTTGGGATGACGCTACTGGCTGCCGCCGAGCTTTGCAATTCAGAACCGTCGGGTCTGGTGGATGTCTCTTCAGGTACCAACATGCCGTGGCGTTCAATCACAGTCGCCGGGCATTCCTGTGAATCGGCACGATCCCCGGGGCACTGTAGCGATGGGCGTGTTGTCTAAGCATCAGCTAATCCTCAAGTCGAGGGTTAGAGTTGCGGTTTGGGGACGAACTTTGTGACGTTTGCATCGAGCACGAGAGGCGGTTGGGAATGAGCGACGACAACGTCGGCGACAAGGGCATCCGTGACCGGGTCACGCGCCAGGGCGAGGAGGCGATCGGGAAGGTCACGCAGGGAATGCTCGACAATCCCGTGGTCAGCCGGGCGCTGAGCGCCGCGTTCGAGACGCGGCAGCGCGCCACCCGGGCCCAGGAGGCGGCGATGGGTGCCCTCAATCTGCCTTCTGCCGGGGACATCGAGCGGCTCACGCGGCGCCTGCGGAGCGTGTCCCAGCGGCTCGAGGCGATCGAGGATGGGCTCGATCGGCTCGACCAGAGGCTGGAGAAGCTCACAGCCGCGAGCGAGAAGCTCACGTCCGCGAGCGCGCTGGACGAACGTCTGACCGCGATCGAGGAGATCCTGGCCCGAATCGAGGCCTCGCTCGGCGCCCTCGCGTCCGAACGGGCTTCTTAGGCGGTCCGAGCGCCGGCGGTCAGCGCGCGCAGCGCCGCCTCTCCCATCCGCCGTTCCGCCGCGCGAAGCTCCTCCTGGCCGATCCGGACTCGTTCGGGGAAGACGATGTCGGAGACGACCAGCAAAGCGGCGGCCTGCACGGATCGGGCTGCGGCCAGCGCGAACAGAGCCGAGGACTCCATTTCGACCGCGAGGGCGCCCGCGGCCGCCCACTCGTGCTCGAGCCCACGATCGTCGTAGAACAGATCGGTAGTTGCGACGGGTCCCCGGTGGACCGAGTGAACGTCGTCGTCGGGTTTCGGGAAGGGCGGATCGGCGGCGGCCGTCACGACGTCCAAGAGGTCCCGGCTCGCCGGCACCCGGTCGGAGGCGCCGAGGGCCCGGCTGGTGCCGTCCGCCGCGATCGCCTCGGTGACGATCACCAGATCGCCCAGCCCCAGCCCCGGCACCAGCGCACCGCAGGTGCCGACCCGGAGCAGGTGACGCGCTCCGAGGTCGACCAGCTCTCCGACCACGACCGCCGCGCTCGGGCCACCAATCCCGGTGCTCTGGATCGTCAGCGGCTCGCCGTCGGGTGCGAGACCCGTGTAACCCCACAGGCCGCGATTGTGGTTGAACATCTTGGCGCCGTCCAGCAGTGACTCGGCCAGCATCAGCGCCCGGCCCGGATCCCCAGGCAGGAGTACGCGCTCGCTGAGCGCCGTGGTCGGCTGCAGTGCGTTCGGGGCTGCCACCAGGCCTATTGTTATTTATGTCCTCTTACCTTTATCTGGCATTGACAGATTCGGGATTGGCGAGTAGACCTAAGGCCAACAGAACAGGCACCAGGCCGGAGCGTGATGCGCAGCCCAGGCCAGCTGGGGAGCGCATTCGCGAGGCGCCGCCGGAAACGTGACGAGCGCCAACGGCCGACGCAGCGGGCCGTTTCGCCCGCGGGCGGCGGGGCTTCGTGCTCGTCGAGGCCCCGCCGCCGACTATTGCAGCGTCGCCGGCAACGCAACCGCGGCGCCCGGCGTGGGTAAGAGGCTCCAGCAACGGATGTCCCGTCCACGCGTCAACAGTCACAACGGAGCCTCCCCCGACGGCCTCTCGATCCGCGAGGCCGCGGACAGAGTCGGGGTCGCGGTCTCGACACTGAGGTGCTGGGCCGGCCTGCCGCTGGTGGCGCTGCTCCAACTCGTCCGCGTTTACGGGCAGGCGATGGCGCGCGTCGCCGACGCCGAGGTGAGGTTGTTCCACATGCACGTTCACGAGCCGCTGATGCGCTCGGGCGCCACCGGGGTCGAAACCGCCGACGAAATGCTCGAGCTCACCCGCCGGTTGCTGCCCCTGGCATCGCCGGTGATGGATCAGGTTCATCAGCGCTACCTGCAGCACTTCCTCGAGCAGGACGTGGTCGGTCACATGGAGTCCGACCTCGAGGGCGACTCGATCGACCTCGGGCGCATGCGAGTCGCGATCGCGTTCGCCGATCTCACTGGGTACACGCGCCTGACCGAGGAGGCGGGTGAGCTCGAGGCGGTCGATGCCGTCGAGCGGTTCGTGGACGCGGTCCAGGGCACGCTGCCCGACGACGCCCGGGTGATCAAGACGATCGGCGACGAGGTGATGATCGTCGGGTCCGACCCGGCGGCGCTGGCCCAATGGGCGGTCGGCTTCCAGCAGCTTCACGACGGGAGCATGCTGCCCCGGATCGCGGTCCACTACGGGGTCGCGCTCTACCGCGACGGCGACTACTACGGCCGTGATGTGAACATCGCCTCGCGTGTCGGAGCCCGCGCCGCGGGCGCCGAGGTGCTGGTGACCAGGCCGGTGGTCGAGCACTCGGCCGCGCGAGGCCTGGAGTTCGACCGGATCGCGGACGTCCGGCTGAAGGGGTTCAGCGAGTCCACGGAGATCTTCATCGCGCGCGAGCGGGAGGCGGCATGAACCCGGAACCCATGTTCACGCGCGTGCGCGAGGAGGGCCTGCTCGCCGCCGGTCGCCCCGTGGTCGTGCTGTTGTCGGGGGGCCGCGACTCGACGTGCCTGCTTGATCTCGCGGTGGACGTGGCCGGTGCGAGCGCGGTCACGGCGCTTCATGTCAATTATGGGATTCGGGAATCGGCGGGCGAGGACGACCGCCATTGCCAGAAACTTTGCGCGAGCGTCGGAGTGAAGCTCGAGGTACGCCGGCCGGGGCCGCCGTCGAGCGGAAACGTTCAGGCCTGGGCGCGCGAGGTCCGCTATCGCGAGGCGCTCGAGCTGGCCGACGGCGCCGACGTGGCCGCCGGACACACGAAGACCGATCAGGTCGAGACGATCCTCTACCGGCTCGCGTCCTCGCCGAGCCGGCGGGCGCTGCTCGGGATGCGGCCGCGGGAAGGGCAACTGATCCGGCCGCTGCTCGGTTTCACGCGCGAGGACACCGCGGCCTACTGCGTCGAGCGGGGCCTCGAGTGGCGCGAGGACGAGACGAACGCCTCGGATGCGTACGCGCGAAACCGGATCCGGGCCGGCCTCGTGCCGGCCTTACGGCAGATTCACCCGGCGGCCGAGGACAACGTGCTCGCAGTGGCGCAGATCCTGGGCGACGAGGCGGACGTGCTCAAAGACCTCGTGGACGGCGCTCTCGAGCGCGGAACGACCCTCGAACGTCTACGGCAACTGGCCCCGGCGCTTCGCCGCCTGGTGGTCCAGCGCATGGCCGATGAGGCGGCGGGCGGGTTCGCTCCGGGCGCCGCGATCCGGGCCGAGGAGATCGCCGCGCTGAGCGGTCAGGGCACCGTGATGCTCGACATCGGCAACGGGCTGCGTGCGGTCGCCGAGTACGGCGAGTTGAGGTTCGAGCGGCTTCACGCTGATCCGCTCCCGCCCGAGCCGGTGCGGTTGGCCATCCCGGGCAGCGTGTCCTTCGGCGGCCGCGAAGTTCGCTGCGAATACGCCGAGCCCGCGCTCGAGGCCGGGGTGCTCGACCGCGGCGCACTCGCCACGGAATTGCTGGTCCGATCCTGGCGGCCCGGGGACCGAATGGCGCCGCTGGGCCTTCGCGGCACGAAGTCCCTCCAGGACCTGTTCACGGCGCGGCGGGTGCCACGCGCGGAGCGGTCCGGATTGCCCGTGGTCGAGTCCAGCGGGGAGATCGTGTGGGTCGCGGGGGTGGCGACATCTGAGCGCTTCAAGGTCACGCGCGCGACGCGTGAAGCGGTCCTGCTCAGCTGCCGGGCAACGGCGATTCCCGGCGATCCTCGACCACCGGAAAGGCCATAAACTCGCGGCCGTGGAAGGCGACGACGCGATCGGGGAGATCCTCGTGCCCGCCGAGGATCTCAGGCGCCGCGTGAGCGAGCTGGCCGATGAAGTCTCCCAGGATTACCAGGGGAAAGACCTGGTGCTGGTCGGCGTGTTGAAGGGGGCCGTGCTGTTCCTGTCGGACCTGATGCGCCAGCTCGACGTGCCGTGCGAGGTCGATTTCATGGCGGTCGCCTCCTACGGCACGGCGACCAAATCCTCGGGCGTGGTGCGGATCCTCAAGGACCTCGATGCGGTGATCGAGGGCAGAGACGTGCTGATCGTCGAGGACATCGTCGATTCGGGACTGACGTTGCAGTACCTATTGCGCAACTTGGCGGGGCGAAACCCCCGCTCTCTCGAGGTCTGCGCATTGCTGATCAAGCCCGACCGCCAAAAGGTCGATCTACGGACCAAGTATGTGGGCTTCGAGATCCCCAACCGGTTCGCGATCGGGTACGGGCTGGACCACGCCGAGCGGTACCGCAACTTGCCGTACGTGGCCGCGTTGAAGGAATGAACGCCGAATGAGCGAACGCAGCCCGGCCGGACCGGGAAGCCCATTCCGGGCTGTGAACCCCCGCGTGCAAGGCTGTTCAGGGGCAGCAAACCAGATGCTACGCTTGACAGTCCCAGACCCGGAGCCCTGGCGCAGGTTGCGCCGAATCCATCCGCTATGAGCAGGTTTTTCAAGAGCGCAGCATTTCCGATTTTGATCGTGGTCGTGCTCGCGTTCTTCGCGCAGAAGCTGATCGGGAGCTCGAGCCACTCGCAGAAGCAGACCTTCGGCGACATGATGTACCAGCTCGAGCACGGCGGGGTTCAGAGCCTCTCGCTGCACGAGAAGGACAACACGGCGAACGTCACGACGACGAGCGGTCAGAAGTACTCGGTCGGCTATCCCGACGGCTACGTCTCGCAGATCATCACCGCCGCGAACAAGGACATCTCGCCGCAGAACTTCGACATCCAGGGTAAGACGTCTAACGGCTGGCTGTCGCTGCTCACCTACATCCTGCCGTTCGTGATCTTCATCGGGTTCTGGATCTTCCTGATGAACCAGGTTCAGGGCGGTGGGTCGAAGGTCATGTCGTTCGGCAAGTCGCGCGCCAAGCGAATGTCGGTCGACTCGCCGAAGATCACGTTCCGCGACGTGGCGGGCGTCGACGAGGCCGTAGAGGAGCTGCACGAGATCAAGGAGTTCCTCGAGAACCCCAAGAAATTCCAAGCCTTGGGGGCGCGAATTCCAAAGGGCGTGCTCCTGTACGGGCCGCCCGGGACCGGCAAGACGCTTCTCGCCCGCGCCGTCGCAGGGGAGGCGGGCGTCCCGTTCTTCAGCATCAGCGGATCGGACTTCGTCGAGATGTTCGTCGGCGTCGGCGCCTCGCGCGTGCGTGACCTGTTCGAGCAGGCCAAGCAGAACTCGCCGTGCATCATCTTCATGGACGAGATCGACGCGGTCGGCCGTCATCGCGGCGCAGGGCTCGGCGGCGGCCACGACGAGCGCGAGCAGACCCTGAACCAGTTGCTGGTCGAGATGGACGGCTTCGAGATGAAGGACAACATCATCTTGATCGCCGCCACCAACCGCCCGGACATCCTCGATCCGGCGCTGCTGCGCCCGGGCCGGTTCGACCGTCAGATCGTCGTCGACCGCCCGGACCGCAACGGCCGCAAGAAGATCCTCGACGTCCACACGCGCGGCAAGCCGCTGGCGCGGGAGATCGACGTCGACGCACTCGCCGGCCAGACGCCCGGCTTCACCGGCGCTGATCTGTCGAACCTGGTCAACGAGGCCGCGCTGCTGGCCGCCCGCAACGGCAAGCGCGAGATCACCCAGATCGAGCTCGAGGAAGGGATCATGCGAGTGATCGCGGGTCCCGAGAAGAAGACCCGCGTGATGTCCGACAAGGAGCGGCGGATCACGGCCTACCACGAGATGGGTCACGCGATGGTCGGCCACTACCTGCCGAATTCCGACCCGATCCACAAGATCTCGGTGATCTCACGCGGACAGGCGCTCGGCTACACGATCTCACTGCCGGGCGAGGACAAGTTCCTGACCACCCGCGCCGAGCTCCAGGACACCATGGCGATGACCTTGGGCGGCCGGGCGGCCGAGGAGATCGTCTTCGGCGAGATCACCACCGGGGCGTCGAACGACCTCGAGAAGGTCACCGCGACCGCCAAGCAGATGGTCATGCGCTTCGGCATGTCCGAGAAGCTCGGCCCGCGCGTGTTCGGCCACGACCACGGCCAGCCGTTCCTCGGTCGCGAGTTCAGCGCCGAGCCCGACTACTCCGATGAGATCGCGCGCGAGATCGACGACGAGATCCGGCGGATCGTCGAGGCGGCCCATGTGCAGGCGAAGGACATCCTGAGCTCGCACCGCGAGTCGCTGCAGAAGCTGTCGGAGATCCTGATCAAGCGCGAGACGATCGAGAAGGAGCAGTTCGAGGCTCTGCTCGATGGCTCGAGCGAGGCGGATGTTTTCGGCGCCGAGGCGCCACCGCCGCCCGAGGTGCCGATTCCCGGCACGCCCGCGGGCGAGCGCCGCGAGGGTCCGCGCCCGCTCCCCCGCCCCGGCTTGGCCGGCGGGACCGCCGAATAGCCGTCACCCGCTGAGCGGCGGGTCCAAGCCGTTGGCATGGCAGGCCGCGAGACCGGGGCCGAGCTTCGGCGCGGTGGCGAGCTTCGGTGGCTTGAGGAAGGCCGGCTTGCGGAAGTCGAAGTAGTTGGTCATCGGGGACGCGTTGGCGTCGCGAAGCGTCATCGCCGGGAGGTTCCACTTGCGCTCGATGAACGCGGTGATCGACGTGTGGTCTTCGATCGTGTGCGAGACGTACCGGGCCCGCGCCCAGGGCGAGACGACGATCATCGGCACGCGGAACCCGTAGCGATCGAACCCGGCCGGGACGTCGCCCGGGGCCAGGACGGGGGCGACCCCGTCCGGCGGGATCGCAGGGGGCGGCGGCACGTGATCGTAGTAACCGCCGTGCTCGTCGTAGGTGATGAACAGCGCGGTCTGTTTCCAGGTCGGTGCCTGCATCAACGCCTTCACCACCTGGCCGATGTACCGCTCGCCGAGCTGGATGTCCTGTGGGTTCTCCTCGGAAGTGGTCTCGTAGTTGGGGTCCAGGAACGTGAACTGCCGGAGCTTGCCGGCGGCGACGTCCGACAGGAACCGGCCGAAATGCTTGACGCGAGACGCGCGCGCCGGCGTGTCGGACCCCGGCACGAGCTCGAAGCTCGGGTAGCTAGGAGGCTCGTAGTAGATAGCCCAGCCGATGTGATGGTGGTCGAGCCGGTCCCAGATCGTCCCGTGCGGCGGCGGGGCGGGGGCGATGATGTCGTTGATCATCCCGGTCGAGGTCGCCGCGAACAGGTATGACCGGTTCGGCCAGGTCTGGCCTAGCAGCGAGCTGAAATGGCGGTCGCCGATCGGGAAGTGCTCGACCAGCGAGTAGGTGAACGGCAGGTCGTGCTTGTCCCAGTACTCCATCGCGACCGGCGCGCTGGCCCCCACGAACCCGTCGTTGAGGCCGTTGTCGTACGCCTCGTGGCTGGCGTTCCAGCTCTGGCTCGGCTTTCCCGACAGCTGGCACGGCGAAGTTGCGCGCCGGGCGACGATCGGGCTGCCGTTGGCATCCGGGTTGAAGTTGACGACGTTCCCGCCGACGACACGCAGGCCATCGACCGAGCCGCGCCCGCGCACCTGGTGGGGAACCATCCCGAGCAGGTTGTCGAACGAGTGGTTCTCCATCATCAGCACGACTATGTGCTCGATCTCGGGCATGCTGGCGGTGCCGGCGGGCTTGCCGGGGAACGGCAGGCTCCCCGGTTGGCGCAGGCCCGCGGGTAGCGCCACCGGACGGGCCCAGGCGGGCAGGCCGCGCGTCGCCAGCAGCGCCGCGCCGCCGGCGGCAGCGCCCAGCAGCGAACGACGGGTAATGGGTTCTTCGATGAGCGATCGCGAAGGCCGGCTCGGCATCGTGCGGGACACTATCCCGTGAGAATGCCCGACCACAGCACAACCCACGACGACACCTCGCGCCGCAGCGGCGGCGTCCTGCTCACGATCACGCGGGTCTGGGTTCCGGTGGGGATCGCGGTCGTGGGTCTCGCCGGGATCGTGATCGGCGGGGGAAAGGACGACGTGGTGGCGGGCGCCGGCGTGTCGCTGGTGATCGCGGCGCTGATCGTGTGGATGATCAACTGGATGTACCGGATCAGCGTGCAGAGTAACCGCGAGCGCGAGGACGAAGAGCGGGCGCGCGAATACTTCGACGAGCACGGACGGTGGCCCGGTGAGTAGCGCCGGCTTCCGGATCATGGGCGTGGTCAACGTCACGCCGGACTCGTTCTCCGACGGCGGGCGGTACCTGGACGCGGGCACCGCGATCGCCCACGGCCTCGAGCTCGCGGCCGAGGGGGCGGTGATGCTCGACGTCGGCGGCGAGTCGACCCGCCCCGGCGCGGCACCGGTGGCGGAGGACCAGGAGCTTCGTCGCGTGCTCCCCGTGATCGAGGGTCTGATCGACGCGGGATGCCGCGCCCAGATCTCGATCGACACGTCGAAGAGCGGCGTCGCGGCACGGGCACTCGAGGCGGGGGCGACGCTCGTCAACGACGTCACCGCGTTCCGCGGGGATCCGGAGCTCGCGGCCGAGGTCGCGCAGGCGAACGCCGACTGCTGCCTGATGCACATGCTGGGCACTCCGCGGACAATGCAGGACGACCCCCGCTACGACGACGTCGTCGGCGAGGTCAAGGCGTTCCTCGAGGAGCGGATGAGCTTCGCGATCGACCAAGGGATCCCGGAGCAGAAGATCATGCTCGACCCCGGGATCGGGTTCGGCAAGACGGTCGACCACAACCTCGAGCTGCTGCGGCGGCTGGGAGAACTGGTCGAGCTCGGGCGGCCGGTCGTGATCGGGACCTCTCGCAAATCGTTCCTGGGCAAGATCACCGGGCGCGAGGTCGACGACCGGGTGGCCGCGACCGTCGCCACCAACGTGCTCGCGTACGAGCGAGGCGCGCGCGTGTTCCGGGTGCACGATGTGGCCCCGGTCCACGACGCGCTCATGGTCACGGCTGCTACGGTCAGCGCGCCATGGACGACCCCGACGAGTACGACGAGGTAGACGAGGACGAGGGCGAGGAGCATCCCGAGCCCGAGGTCACGATCGAAGTCAGCGGGCTGTCGCTGTTCACGCACGTGGGCGTGACCGCGGCGGAGCGCGAGGTGGGCCAGCGGCTCCTGCTCGACCTCCGGCTCGACGTCGGGGAGTGCGACGCGACGGTCACCGACCGGATCGAGGACACGGTCGACTACTCCCAGGTGTGCGATACGGCAAACCTGGTGGCCCAACAACGCAGTTACAAGACACTCGAGCGCCTGTGCGCGGCGATCGCCGACCGTCTGATCGAGCAGTACGACTGTGGCGCGGTGTGGGTCAAGGCCGCCAAGCCCGAGCCGCCGATGGCGCTCCCGGTCAGCGAGGTGTCGGTCGAGGTGTGGCGCGAGGCCGAATGACGCCGGGATATCTCGGCCTGGGGTCAAATGTGGGCGACCGGCGGGCCCACCTCAAGGAGGCCGCCGCGGCATTGCCGGCGCGGGGCGTCGCCGTGGTGGAGTCCTCGTCGGTGTACGAGACCGAGCCCGTCGGACTCGTGCTCGATCAGCGCGAGTTCTACAACGCGTGCCTGGCGATCGAGACGGACCATGACCCGGACGGGCTGCTCAAGGCCTGCAAGGACGTGGAACGGTCGCTCGGCCGCGAGTCCGGCGGCCCGCGCCACGGGCCGCGTCCGATCGATGTCGACGTACTGCTGCTCGACGGGCTCGAATACGCCTCTGACCGGCTGGTGCTACCGCACCCGGAGGTGACGTCGAGGCGGTTCGTGCTCGTGCCGCTGCTCGAGCTCGACCCGGGGCTGGTGCTGCCGGACGGGACGCCGCTGGCGGACGCGCTGGCCGCGCTGGGCCACGACGGCCAGGCGGTCCGGCGGGTGGGCGACCCGCTCGTCTAGTCTCCCGCCATGCTGCTGGTCGTCGACGTCGGCAACACGCAAACGCACTTCGGGCTGTTCCGCGACGGCGAGACGACCGTCTCCCAGCACTGGCGGTTCGCGACCGTTCGCGAGTCGACCGGGGACGAGCTCGGGGCCGCGCTGGCGAACCTGCTCGGTTTGCGGGGGTTGTCGTTCACCGACGTCGACCGGTCGATCGTGTCCTCGACTGTGCCCCAGCTCTCGCATCAGTGGACGCAGATGGCCAGGCACTACCTCGCCCACCAGATGCTCGTGGTTGGCCCGTCGGTCCGAACCGGGATGCCGATCCGCTACGACAACCCGTACGAGGTCGGCGCGGATCGTCTGGCGAACGCGGTGGCGGCGTACGAGCGGGTCAAGGACACGGTCGTCATCGTCGACTTCGGCACCGCGATTACGTACGACATCGTGTCGGCCGCCGGCGAGTACCTCGGCGGGATCATCACCCCCGGGGCGGAGATCTCGATCGATGCCCTGTACGACCGCGCCGCCAAGCTGCCGAAGGTGGAGCTCGCGGAGCCGCGCGCGCTGATCGGGAAGTCGACCGTCGATGCGATCCGCAGCGGGATCGTCTACGGGTTCGCCGGTCAGGTCGAGGGGATCGTCCGCCGGCTACGCGCCGAGCTCGGCCCGTCGACGCACGTGATCGCCACCGGCGGCCTCGCCGGCGTGCTCGTGCCTCACGTCCGCGAGGCGATCGACGAGGTCGACGACCTGCTCACCCTGACCGGCTTGCGGCTGATCTGGGAGCGGAACCGCCCCGACTGAGGACCACGTCAGGGATAGGGACATCGGGGGTCTTGGCGACGGTGGCGGCGAGGATCAGGAACGTGATCCGGCGGCGCTCGCCGGGATGCTCGGCCGCGTACTCGTCGTAGCCGTCGAGCAGTGAGCGGATCGCCGCGAATACCGGCGCGTCGTCGATTTCGTCGGGGACGTCGCACGCGAGCCGGGCGAGGGCCAGCATCTCGGTCGGGTCGATCCCGCGCATCGTGCCCATAGCGCTGAACAGCAGAAAGAAGGCCACGCGGTCGAGCAGCAGGTGGGGAGCCCGCTCCCGCTCGCCGATCGCCGCGCCGACAGGAGCGAGCGGCTCCGCGGCGGCCATCCGCAGCGACTGCCCGGATGCGATCGAGCGGATCTGGTCCGGCGACAGGCCGAGCTGGAGCGCCCACCGGAGCTGGAACGCCGCCGAGATCATCGTGTTGCCGTAGGGGGCGTCGCTCGCGAACACGATCTGGCCGGGCGGGACCAGCGAGAACAGCGCCTCGAGGTCGGCCGGGATCCACCACGCCGTGTCGAACAGCAGGTTGGGGAGGTCGGCGGCGACGCGCCAGATCCACGACAGGTCGCTCGTGCCGGCGTGCGCGAGGATCAGCCTCGCGTCCGGGAACTCCTCGGCGAGGTCGACGGCGTGCAGCCCGAGCGCCGGGATTCCGCGGCCGGCGTGGATGAGAACCGGCATCGAGCGCTCGTGTGCGAGCGCCACGATCGAGCGGACCTGTGGGTGGCCGAGCGTGAACTGCTCGGCCCGGGGGTGGAGCTTGATGCCCTTGGCGCCATTCCGGAGACTCCGCTCGGCTTCCGGGACCGGGCTGTCGTGAGGGTTCACCCGGCAGAACGGGACGAGCAGGCCGTCCGAGTCGCGCGCCGCGGAGAGCACCTTGTCGTTGGCGGCTGCGTACCCGTCGGGCTCGTGGAACGGGAACGTGAACGCCCCGCGGGCGCCGGCGAGCTCGAGCGCGGTGACGAGCTCCTCACCGGTCTGCTTCATCCCGTCCGGGTCGTTTTGACCAAGGTGAGTGTGGGCGTCGAACAGCTCGAGGCCTGGAATCTGCGCGAGCACCACCTCCGTCCATGGGCGCAGCTCGTCAAACAGGTTCATTACCGGATTCGTACCATGAAAGCCGATGTCCCGGTCCCTGACGGATCCCTGGCGCCTCGGCGGAGTGTTGATTCCGAACCGCGTGGTGCTCGCGCCGCTGGCCGGCATCGGCAACTGGTTCGTTCGCCTCCAGGCCAAGCGCCACGGTGCCGGACTGGTGGTGTCGGAGATGGTGTCGAGCTTCGCGGTCCACTACCGCAACGAGCGTACATGTCGCGAGCTCCTGCGAATCCATCCCCAGGAGCACCCCGTCTCGGTGCAGCTGTTCGGCAGCGATCCGGACGTGATGGCCTCCGCGGCCGAGCGCGTGGCCGCCGCCGGCGCGGACCTGATCGACATCAACATGGGATGCCCTGTTCCCAAGGTGTGCAAGACGGGGGCTGGGGCGGCGCTTTTGTCAGAGCCGGCGCGAGCGGTGGCGGTCGCGCGGGCGGCGGCTTCTGGGAGCGGGCTCCCCGTGACCGTGAAGCTGCGCTCCGGGCAGGGTCCCGGGGACTTGACCGGGTTGGATGTCGCGCGGCGGCTGGTGTTCGACGCTGGCGTTTGTGGGATTTCGATCCACCCTCGCCACGCGTCGCAGCGCCACAAGGGCGTTCCGAACTACTCGCTGGTTTCTCAGCTCGTGGACGAGCTCCCGACTCCGGTGCTGGTGTCCGGAGGGCTGCAGACAGTTTCGGCTGTGCGCCGCGCGTTCGAGGAGACCGGCGCCGCGGGCGTGCTGCTGGCGCGCGGCTCGCTCGGGAACCCTTGGCTGTTCGAGCAGGTGCTCGGGGTCCGCGAGGACGAGCCCACGCGTGTCGAGATCCTGGACGAACTGGATTGGGTGATCGATTGCGCTGTCGAGCACCTGGGGTCCGAGCGCGCCACCCGGTACCTGCGGAAGTTCTATCCCTGGTACGTCGAGCGGCTGGGCGGCGGACGGCCGTTGCAGGCGGCGCTCCAGACCGCGCCGTCGCTCGACGCCGCCCGAGCGCTGCTGCACGCGGATACGGTGAAGGCCGCGGCGTAATCCGGGAACCGGCGCACGCCTGCCGGCGGGTGTGTAGGTTGCGCGGCCGTGTCCCGGTGTCTCGGCAGGGTGGCAGGGGTTGCCGGCGCGTTCGTGATCGCGCTCCCGCTGGCGTTCGCTCCCGCCGCCGTGGCCCAGGTCGAGCCATACGGGTTCGACGACTACGGCGGGTTCCGCAACATCCTGCCTCCCGGTCAGAACGGGCTTGACGACCTCGCGCAGGCGGCCGAGTTCAAGGCCGCCGGCGCCTACCCGCCGCACTCGGACGACCAGCTCGGCATGTACTCGAGCCTTGCCACGTCGGTCCCGATCACCGAGGCGCAGATCCCGCAGTTCTACAAAGACGCCACATTCGGCGTCCCCGCCGGCGACGTCGCCAGCACCGAGAGTCCGGAGCCCGGCGTGACGATCGAGCGCGACTCGCAGTTCGGCGTCCCCCACATCTACGGCGACACGCGGGCGGAGTTGATGTTCGGGATCGGATACGCCACGGCCGAGGACCGGCTGTTCTTCATCGACGTGCTCCGGCACTCCGGTCAGGGCGACCTAGCCCAGTTCGCGGGTGGTGCCAACGTCGCGATGGACGAGGACGTGTGGGCCAACGAGCCCTACACCCACCAGGACCTCGTCAACCAGATCAACTGGGACGTCGCGAATTCGCCTGAGGGACCGCAGATCCTGAGCGACGCGACCAACTACGTCGACGGGATCAACGCGTACATCGCCAACGCGAGGAGCCCGCTGGGCGCGCTGACGATGATGCCGGCGGAGTACGCCGCGATCGGACAGCCAACCGGGCCCCAGCCGTTCACGGTCGAGGATCTCGTCTCGATCGCGACGCTCGTCGGCGGCATCTTCGGCAACGGCGGCGGGCAGCAGCTCTCGAACGCGGTGCTGTACGAGAACATGAAGCAGAAATTCGGGCCCGAGCGCTTCACGGTGGCGGGGTCGCCGGAGCTGATCTCCGCGCCGCGTGCCAAGAAGAAGAAGAAGCTGGGTCACATCGCCCGGGCGCAGCCCTCGGGCGTCAGGCATGTCGGCGACGCCGGGCTCGGCGCCGGCAAGCTCGCGAACGACCACTCCGGCTTCGGGACATTCCTGAGCTTCGACGACCTGTCCGACCCGGAGGCGCCGACGACCGTCCACGGCAAGGTGTTCCCTTACCAGACGCTGCCGAAGACCAGCAGGGCGGTGCTGAAGACGATGGCGCTGCCCGACTCCGGTTCGGTCTCGTACGTCAACCCCGTGGGCGCCGGCGCCGTCCCACCGGGCGAGAGCGGGCAGGCCACGACCGGATCCAAGCTGCGGGCGTCGTCCGCCGTGGCCGGCATGGCCGAACAGGCCGGGCAGGGGCTGCTCCAGTTCCCGCGGTCGATGTCGAACGCGCTGCTGGTCAGCGCCGCGGACAGCGCGAGCGGCCGTCCGCTCGCGGTGATGGGCCCTCAGGTCAGCTATTTCAGCCCCGAGATCCTCATGGAGGAAGACATCCACGGACCGGGGATCGACGCCGAGGGGGCGGCCTTCCCGGGTGTCAACTTGTACGTCGAGCTCGGCCACGGCCAGGACTACGCATGGTCGGCGACCTCCGCGGGCCAGAACATCATCGACACGTTCGCGGCGCCATTGTGCAACCCGAACGGCGGCACGGTGGGGATGGACTCCGACTACTACCTCCTGAACGGTCAGTGCGTGCAGATGGAGACACTGACCCGTACCGAGTCCTGGCAGCCGAACCTCGGCGACTCGACGGCGGCCGGCTCGGTGACGTTCCAGACGAAGCGGACCGCGTACGGCATCGTGATCGCTCGTGCGCGGATCAAGGGACAGCCGGTGGTCTACACGAACCTCCGGTCGACCTACATGCACGAGCTCGACTCCGCACTCGGGTTCGAACAGTTCAACGAGCCGGACAAGATGCGAGACCCGCGGGACTTCATGAACGCGGCCTACGACATCGAATACACGTTCAACTGGTTCTACTCCGACGACAAGAACATCGCCTACTTCAACTCGGGCCTGAACCCGGTTCGCGCGCCGAACACCGACCCGCTGTTCCCGTCGTGGGCCCGGGATGCCTGGAAGGGATTCCATCCCGCGGCGCAGATGACACCCGCGAGCGTGACCGAACAGCAGACCCCCGAGAGCGCGCATCCGCAGGTGGTCAACCAGCCCTACCTGACCAGCTGGAACAACAAGCAGGCCCCGGGCTACAACGATGCCGCCACCGGCCAGGAGTACTCATCGATCTACCGGTCCCAGCTGCTCGACAACAACATCAACGCGCAACTGGCGGCGAGCGGGAACAAGATGACGCTGGCGGATCTGATCAACGCGATGGGAACCGCCGGCACCCAGGACCTGCGCGGGGTCGAGGTGCTGCCGTACGCGCTCCAGATCATCGGCCACCCGAGCTCGGCGCTGGCGAGCGCAGTCAACGAGCTCCAGGCGTGGATGGCGAGCGGCGCCCACCGGATCAACCGGCAGCATCCGGGCGCGTCCGGTGACTACGACCAGACCGACGCGGTGCGGATCATGGATGCCTGGTGGCCGCTGCTGGTCCGCGCCGAGTTCGGGCCCACGCTCGGCTCGAGCCTGCTCGACCAGGTCGAGTCGGACTTCCCGATCAACGACGAGCCCGGGCACGGGGTGTCCGGCGCCCACCTGGGCTCCGCGTTCGACGTCGGTTTCTACGGGATCGTGCAAAAGGACCTTCGATCGGTTCTGGGCCACAAGTTCGCCGGGCCGCTGAACCGCGAGTACTGCGGCGGCGGGTCCGTTGCAAAATGCCGAGCCGCGCTCGAGTCCTCGCTCAGCCAGGCCGTCGCGGAGTCCGCGCAGCAGGTCTATCCGGCGGACAGCGTGTGTGCGGCCGGCGACCAGATGTGCTCGGACTCGATCCAGTTCCGGCCGATCGGCGTGATCTCACAGCCACTGATCGAATGGGTCAACCGGCCCACCTTCCAGCAGGCTGACGAGATCGTGGGTCATCGTCCGTAGGGACGGATCACAGGGGCCATAGAGCTGGGACGATGACCCATTGGGAGAATTGCCCTGGGGGCATTTCTCCCGGGTGATGGGAGCGGCCTCAGACACCGAACCCAGCCGGCTGAACCGGGCGTCTATACTCATCCGCCCACGCACCCCAGTTGCGGTTTCAAATCCCCCGCTTAGCAGGCGGGTTTTTTTCTCGTCCGGACCGCCGGCAACTCCGGTGGTTCCCCTCGAATACAGGTCTGCGACATGCCCAAGGACGTCATCATCACACCCGAAGGGCTCGCCAACCTAAAGGCAGAGCTCGACCACTTGACAACAACCCGTCGCCGCGAAGTTGCCGCCCGGATCAAGGAGGCACGCGAGTTCGGCGACATCTCCGAGAACGCCGAGTACGACGACGCCAAGAACGAGCAGGCGATGCTCGAGGCGCGGATCGCGTCTCTGGAAGAGAAGCTTCGCTCGGCGACCGTGATCGACCAGTCCGACCTCTCGACCGACCAGGTCCGTGTCGGATCGGTCGTGCACGTCAAGGACGACGGCGGTAAGTCGACCAAATACACGATCGTCGGGTCGGCCGAGGCCAGTCCCGCCGAGGCGAAGCTGTCGAACGAGTCGCCGGTCGGCAAGGCGCTGATCGGGCGCAAGCGGGGCGACGAGGTCGTCATCGCCACGCCCAAGGGCGAGCGGCGCCTCAAGATCACCAAGATCGACGTCGCCTCCGCTTAGCTCGCTCGCGGGCCCGTGAGTGACCGAGTCGACGGCGCCGACGAGCTGCTGGCGACGCGCCGGCGCAAGCTCGAGTCCCTGCGCGACGCCGGGATCGACCCGTTTCCGCACGAATTCGACGGAGTCGAGCCGATCGCGGCCGTCCGTGCCGCCCACGCGGGGCTCTCGGCCGGCGATGAGACCGAGGTACGTCACCGTGTGGCGGGCCGGCTGGCGGCGCGGCGAGGCCAGGGGAAGATGGCGTTCCTCGATCTCGTCGATCGCTCCGGGCGGATCCAGCTCCAGGCGCGCGTCGACGAGCTCGGCCGCGAGGGGATGGAGCGGCTCCTCGGGCTCGACCTGGGCGACCTGATCGGGATCGACGGAACCGCGTTCTCCTCGCGCCGGGGCGAGCTCACGCTACGCGTTCTCGATTTCACGCTGCTCGCGAAGTCTTTGCGTCCCCCGCCCGAGAAGCACCACGGGCTGACCGACGTCGAGACGCGCTTTCGCCGGCGCGAGCTCGACCTGATCGCCAACGAGGACGCGCGCGAGCTGTTCATCACGCGCGCGCGCGTGATCTCCGCGGTCCGCCGGTTCCTCGACGCCGAGGGGTTCATCGAGGTCGAGACGCCGGTGCTCCAGCCCCTGTACGGGGGCGCGCTCGCCCGGCCGTTCACGACCCACCACAACGCGCTCGATCGCGAGTTTTACCTGCGTATCGCC
>DATJYY010000099.1:0-9132 GCA_035499395.1 Solirubrobacteraceae bacterium | reverse complement strand
GTGCGGATGAGGCTCATTCTCGGCGTCTACGAACGGCGTGCGGTGATCGGGGTTGGGCGCGCTTACATACGCGATCGCGCCGAGGATAAACGCCATTACGAAGAACGCGACACCAACCAGCGGCGCTGTCAGCCACCCCAGGAGGAGCGAGACCCCGATGACCGCGGTACCGGCAAACACAAACCGCAGCGCCTCGGGCTCTGATCTGATTGGCAGGCGCATAGTGGCCCTAACCCTACGCTGCGCCCACAGCCCCGTCATGCGGGAAAACTGCGATTCCGAATACGGGCTTTTCGCGGACTTGTGCAAGGCCCGCGTGAAGCGCGGAGCGCCCTGACCCTTGAGGCTCCGATCTCCCGAGCGATCGCCTGCTGGGCGAAGCAACTAATCCGCCGAGGTACCGTTTTCGGTCGGGGACGCACCCAGTGCCCATCGCCCGCCCCGACGCGCCCATCGCGATCACAGTCTTCATCTACGGACAGCAATTCGCCAAGTCATGCTTCGCCGATCGCACAGCATCCATTCCGGCGCCACAACGTCACGTCTTTCCGCGAAAACCGCGACTCTGGGACGATCCCATCCGTCGCCGACCCGCCCGACGGCCCGCGAGGCTTCGACGACGAAGGAAGGCCGCCGATCCTAAGCTGTCGGGATCGGAGTGCACGATCGCCTTCGCCCAAGACAAGACACTAGCCGCGGTTGAGTGGGGGCGGCTGCTTTCCCAGGAACTGCGAGCGCGTAGCCCGGCGTTGTCGCGTTGGACGACCGATGCCGTGCTTTGGACGGACCGCCGCTTAGCCGGTGAGCAGTAGCGAGGTGCAGTCCCGGAGGCCCTTGAGTTCGAGCAGGCTCGTCCCGGCATCCTGAGGCCGTCAGCGGCCCGACCGGGACTCAGTACCGACTAGTGCTTTCGCGATCCGCGCGGCCAGAAGCGCACGAGCGGTTCGGCGACGGTCCGATTGCGCCGATCGGCCGCGTCGCTGGAGGCAGAACTCCGGCGCGTGTGCGGCGCCGCTCTCTACGACGAGCTGGCCGGCTACTGCCAGGCGCGGCAGAACGGCGACCCACGCGGGTTGACGCCGTCCCCGATGATCCCTTAGCGCCCGCCGTCTCGAGGCTGGACGAGCAGAGACACCGGGACGCAGCAATTGCCGTAACCAAGCGGGGCCGACCAGTCGCGGCGCATCAAGCGTTGACAGGGGGGCCGGCTTGGACTCGGCTCCTGGCCAGCGTCTCGGCTCGCTGCCGCAACTTGGGCGCTTTGAATCCGAGCTCGCGGTTGCGTGCGCCGAAGCGCGTCATCGGCCTTCAGTAGATATTCCGGACAGGAATCAGCCAACCGCACCGTTGCGCTGCGCGCCGGGAAGCAGTTAGAAAGGAAGGATTCGACGACCTCGGAGGTGAGGACATGAGAAATGCGCGACTGGCCGACACGGCGGGGGTGGGGGATCAGATTGAAGCGCGCGGGCTGCATGGCCGGCCGTCGCGGCGCGGGAAGGTGGTCGAACTGCTGGGCTGCGCGGGCCACCAGCACTATCGTGTTCGGTGGGATGATCAGCACGAGTCGATCGTCTTCCCAAGCGACGGCGTGATCGTCACTGCGCGGGGGACTGGCCGAGGTGCGCTGGCCGAAGAGAGTGACTAGCGGACATCCCGGTTTGGGCCGGGGATCCGTGGCTGATCACCAATGGGGGGCGCGCCCTGGTCTTGCGGCCGCGCTGCCATGTGTGGGGGCAAGCCTGGACTTGTTGTCGAGATCGCCAACGACATGTGGGGACTCACCGCGGCCGCTGCAGCGCGTTGCAGCATGTCCTTCACGGAACGTGTATGCCGATCGCCCGGCTCTGCACGCGGTCCGAAGGCCACGTGTGCGATCGTGATGGGCGTGAAGTGATCAATGGCGAGCGGAGCAGCGCGTGAGTACGGGCAAGATTGGCCAGGTGGAGCAACGATCGAGCGACAGGGCCGAGGGATTGGCGAGCCGGAGCACGCTGACCGTGATCGACAACCGCACGGGGGAGCGGTTCGAGTTGCCGATCGACGACGGCGCGGTCCGCAGCTCGGAGGTCGGACGGCGGGCGGGCGGGCTGGCGCTATACGACCCGGGCCTTTCGAGCACGGCGGTGTGTCGCAGCGCGATCACGCACATCGATGGGGAGGCCGGGATCCTCCAGCACCGCGGCTACCGGATCGAGGCGCTGTGCGAGCGCTCGAACTTCCTCGAGCTGGCATATCTGTTGATCAACGGGGAGTTGCCCACCGCGGCGCAGTACGAGTCGTGGCTGCACGAAATCGGTTCTCGCAACTTCGTCCACGAGAACGTCAAGGGCTTCATCGAGGGATTCAGGTACGACGCGCGCCCTATCGCGATGGTGGCCGCGTCGGCCGGTGCACTCTCCAGCTTCTATACCGACGCCGACCACGTGCACGACGAGAAGGCCCGGGAGCTGCAGGTGGTCCGCCTGCTGGCGAAGTTGCCGACCCTGGCGGCCTTCTCCTACCGCCATCTGCAGGGGCTGCCGTATGTGCACCCCGAGGATCACCTCAGCTACACGGGGAACCTGCTGTCGATGATGTTCCGGATGAGCGAGCTTCGCTACACCCCGGACCCGGTCATCGAGCGCGCGCTGGACGTGTTGCTGATGCTGCATGCCGACCACGAGCAGAACGCGTCGACGACCGCGGTGCGCGCGGTCGGCTCCACCCATGTGAATCCATACGCGGCCGTCGCCGCCGGTGTCACCGCGTTGTCGGGGCCGATGCGCGGGGGAGCCGCCCAAGACGTCCTGACGATGCTGAGGGGGATCGGATCGCCCAGCCAGGTACCCCAGTTCCTTGCGCGCGTCAAGTCAGAGCACGAACGGCTGCTGGGCTTCGGCCATTGGGTCTACAAGACCTACGACCCGAGGGCGCGTGTGCTCCGCAGGCAGCTCGAGCAGCTCTACGAGCACTGCCGGCCCGACCCGTTGTTCGCGATCGCCGACGAGCTCGAACAGCAAGTGCTGGACGACGAGTACTTCACCTCCCGCCGGCTGTACCCGAACCTCGATCTGTACTCCGGGCTCACGTACGAGGCGCTCGGCATCGCGCCGCCGATGTTCCCGGTGATGTTCGCGCTCGCGCGCAGCGCCGGGTGGATCGCGCAGTGGGTCGAGATGGTCAAGGACCCCGAACAGACAGCCTTCAGGCCGCTTCAGCTGTACACAGGCGCGCTCGACCGCGAGTACGTGAACCTCGGCGAGCGCGGCTGAGCGCCGGGCTCACCCGGCAGCGAGCTAGCTGGCGGTTGCACCACAGCTTCGCGGCGGCGGCGATACTGGCGCGATCACACGAGCACGCCGGTTCTGCATTGGCGCGAAGAATGCTTCTCCGCGGGAACCATCGCAGCGATGCCGCGGCTCCGATCCCGACTTCTCCTTTGTCGCGAGGGTGTCGCTCACTGCTCGCTCGCGTGGGCGAGCAGCCACCCTCGTCATGCCGGATCACCCGACCGTATGAACGTGGTCGGACGGAGTCTTCAGGCCGGGATTTTCATGCCCCGAATCGGACTGTGTCGGGTCGGGGTGGCGCACTCATGCCGACGAGGCGCTAGCGGTCCGGATTCGATTACCCGAACGAGGTGGAGGTCGAACGGCCGCATCCGACACCCACCTGGTTGATCGAGTTGATCGAGTCGAGTGCCGCACTGTCCGCGGGCGTGCGGGTTGCGACAGAGGCGCTTGAGCTGCGCGGCCTCCGTATTTTTCCGATGTTCGTTGCCGGTGCTGCCCCGATGAGGTGCGCAGGGCGGTCGTGCAGGATGCTCGCGTATGAGGGCCCCGCGTATCTCAGGTTCAGGCGACATTGTGGGACGCTCGGCGGGCGGGGCGCTCCTGGCGGCGGATGCTCCATCGCTGCTGGTCGCGCCAGAGGAGGTGGCTGATCCGGTGCTGGGAGTCCTTTTGGATCGCGCTCGGTCCGGGAGTCGGCCCCTGGGTCGTTCGGATCCGCACCGGGTCTGTCTGGCGATCGAGGGCGGTGGGATGCGGGGCGCGGTGTCCGCCGGCATGTGCGTCGTGTTGGAGGCGGCGGGTCTGGTGCCGGGGTTTGATCGGATCTATGGCGTATCGGCGGGCGCCTTGAACGGGTGGGCGACCGCGGTAGGTCAGGCCGCGCTCGGGGTGACGCATTACGACGATGCAGTCAGCTACGGGGTGATCAACCGGATGCGACCGCTGCTGGGTCGGCCGGTGATCGATTTCGACTTGTTGTTCGAAGAGCTGATCGGGTCACGCAAGCCGCTGTCGTTTGATCACCTGCGGGGTGGCCCTGAGTTCCGCGCTCTAGCGACCTCACTGGACAGTTATTCGCTGCGCGTGCTGGCCGACTTCAGCGACCTCGGCGAGCTGCGGCAGGCGGTGCGGGCCAGCGCGGCGCTACCCCGGCTGGGCGGCGAGCCGCCGGTGTTTCGGGGTGAGCCGATGGCCGACGGTGGTTTGATCGAGCCGATCCCGTTCCGGACCGCGCTCGAGGAAGGGGGGACTCACGTGCTCGTCCTGCGCTCTCGGCCGGCGGCCTACCGCAAGCCTGCGCTGAGTGAGATCGGGCAATCGCTTGCGCTGCGCGACGATCCGCGCTTGGTCGAGCTGCTGAAAGCCCGGGCCGGGGCGTATAACCGGCAGGCTGGCGAGCTCGAACAGGGGCGTGCCGGGCGCCAGCACGGCGCTCGGGTCCTCCAGATCGCCGTTCCCGACCATGTACGGCTGATCGGGCGGCTGGAGAGCAACGCCGAGCGGGTCACCCAGGCGGTGCGCTTGGGTGCCCAGGCGATGGCGTCAGCGATCCTGGGAGACGAGATCGACCTCTGCTGGCAGCCAGCGATCTACCGCACGAGACCGCGATCGGTATCCGCTCGATCCGCCGGCCGAGGTGCACGGGCAATGTCCGCCTCAACCAGTGCCGCGGAGGCATCGGCATGACGCGTCTGAGCGTGCGCAACGGGGTCCGGAGCGACGATCGTCGAGTTCCTCGACCGGCACGTGCATTCGGGGACTTGGAGCATGAGGCTGTCCGAGCGTCGAGCCGTTACGGCAAATCCGTAAGTGCCACTCGGTGCTTCGCGATCGGCGGCACGTATCTCGCCGCGATGGCGCGACGCGCCGGCCTTGCGACGCTCAACCCAAGGCGACGAACCCCCCGACCAAGCCCCTCCACGCGATGACCGTCGATTCCCTCACCTCGATCCGAGAGCTCGACTGCCGCTGGACGAACGGCATCCAAATTCGGCTGCTGTGGTGCCAGTCCGACGGGCGGGTCTCGGTGGCAGTCATGGACACCAAATCGCGGGAGTCGTTCCGCATCGACGTGCCGGACGGCGAACGTCCGCTCGACGTCTTCTACCACCCGTTCGCGTATGCCGCCCACTACCGCGTCGACGGCGATTTTGGCGACGGGCTCGAGCTTGCGGGCGAGGCCAGGAGGCGCGAGAACGAATCCGGAGCCGCAGCGTGAGTGTGTCGCTTCTCGATGACGACACTCGGGACCCGGCTTCAGGCGAAGCTCGTCGAGCGACACGGCAGGGTTGTCATGGGTGCCGGCGGCCGCTCCGCGTGGTCGTGGCCGAGGACTCCTATCCGATCCGCGAGTTCCTGACCGTGATCCTGAGCCGCGCGCCGGCTGTGGATTTGGTTGCGGTCTGCTCGAACGGCAACGAGCTGAGGAACGCCATCGCCGCCTCGCCACCCGATGTCGTCGTCACTGATATTCGGATGCCGCCGTCCGGCGCCGAGGAGGGAATCCGCGTCGCCATGAGCCTGCGTGAAACGCACCCCGAGATCGGCGTCGTGGTGCTCAGCCAGTATGCAGAGCCGGCGTACGCAATGGGGTTGTTTGACGGCGGCACCGGCGGCCGGGCCTACCTCCTCAAGGAACGTATCCGCGACAGCGAGGAGCTGATCGGAGCGATCGAGCAGGTCGCGAACGGCGGCTCGGTGATCGATCCGCTGGTCGTCGATGTGCTCATCCGGGCGCGCACGCGGGCAAGCCATTCCCGGCTGGCGTGTCTCACCTCGCGCGAGCGCGAGGTTCTGGCGGAACTCGCGACCGGTAAGAGCAACGCCGCAATCGCCGACTCGCTGGTCTTGACCAAGCGAGCCGTCGAGAAGCACGTGAACTCGATCTTCTCCAAGCTCGATCTGACGGATAGCGAGGACGTGAGCCGCAGGGTGAAAGCGACGCTCATCTTCCTCGACGAACAAGATGATGACGACCACTCCGACCATCCTCACGACTCGCCTTCGGCACGGCGTGCCACGCACCCCTCCGCTCGTGTCCGCAGCTCGTCGGCCTCGCACACGCCTCGACGAGCGGGATACCCGGGAGCTCGCGGCTGACTCCGGTGACCAACCGAGGCAGTAAAGGCGACCCCAGCCAATCGGAGCGTTGATCATGAGTACTACCCTCATTCCTCCGACGTTCTATGTGGTCAAGCCACGCGGACGGCCGGTTCGGGTGTACGCGACAGTGACAGATGCCGCTAGCGCGCTCGTCCTGCTCGGATCATTGCCCGCGACCGTCGGCGCGGTGACCGGGCGTCGCGCGCGGGGTCTGACTGACAGTGGGCTGAACGAGCTGGAGCGACATGTCGGCGCCCGCCGGCTCTCACCACGTCGAGGATTGACCACCACCGCAATCGACCACGCATGGCGGGCTGATCGGTGAGCAAGTCCCGGGGGAGAGTGGGCGAATGAGCGCTGTGGCGACGGTCTCAGGCGTGCGCCCGGGGCTGGTGCGGGATGTGTTGCTGCGCGACGGCTCGACCCTGCGCTTGCAGGCGCCCACGCCGGCGGATTACGAGGACGTCAAGGCCTTCTATGACCGCCTCTCGCCGGATAGCCGACATCTCCGCTTCCATGGCTATGCCCGGACCGACGTCGTGGCACGCGCGGACGTGGAGGCGTCTGGGGTTGATCGATTGGCGTTGATCGCCCGACATGACGGCCGGGTTGTGGCGGTGGCCCGGTATGAGGGGTTGCGGGAGCCGGGGGTGGCCGAGGTCGCGTTCGCGGTGGCCGACGGGCTGCAGCGTCACGGGATCGGGACGCGGATGCTCGAACAGCTAGCGGCGATCGCGTCCGAGCGGGGGATCCATCGCTTCGACGCGGAGGTTCTGGCCGGTAACGCGCTGATGCTTGGTGTGTTCGAGCACGCTGGGTTCGCTGTGCGGCGCCAGTCGCACTCGGGGGAGCTCACGGTGTCGTTGGACATCACCCCGACGGAGGTGGTGCGGGAACGGATCGACGAGCGCGATCATTTCGCCGCAATCGCATCGTTGCGCGCGGTCCTGGCGCCCTCGGCGGTGGCGGTTCTCGGCGCCACGCCGGCGCCGGGGAGCCTCGGCCGCAAGGTGATGGAGAACATCATCGCCGGTGGCTTTCAAGGCGTCGTGACGCCGGTGAACCGCGACCGGGACGTGATCTGCTCGATCGCGGCGGCCAGCAGCTTCGAAGAGCTGCCGGTGGCCCCGGACCTGGCGATCATCGCCGCGTCCGGCGAGGAGTTGCTCGAGTTCGCCGCCGAGGCGGCCGGCACTGGTGCTAGGGCGATGCTGGTGATCTCGGCCGGGCCGGAGTACGACGGCGAGGCGCCGGGCGCCCTGAAGGAGCGGCTGTTGGAGATCGTTCGTGGCGCCGGCATGCGGCTCGTCGGGCCGCACTCGCTGGGCGTCGTGAACACCGACCCCGAGATCAGCCTGAACGCCACCTTCAGCGGCGCGAGCGTGACTCCGGGAGCGCTGGGAATCTGCTCGCAATCCGCCGCGCCCGGAGTCGGACTGCTGGGGCACGCGGCGGCACGGCGCCTGGGGGTCTCGACCCTCGTCTCGCTCGGCGATCGCGCCGATGTCTCTACCAACGACCTGCTCGAATACTTTGAGGAGGACCAGCGCACGGCCGCGGTGATGCTCTACCTGGAGACATTCGGCAATCCCGAGCACTTCACACGGATCGCTCAGCGCGTGTCACGCAATAAGCCCATCCTCGCGCTCAAGGGGCGCCGTCACGTCGAGTCACCACGCGGCGAGATCCAGTCCGATACGGCAGCGGCGCTGCGCGGCGACGCGGTCGTCGACGCGCTGCTGCACCAAGCCGGTGTGCTGCGCCTGCGAAGCGGCGAGGAGCTGTTTGACGCCGCCGAATTCTTCGCCTGTCAGCCACTCCCCAGCGGACGACAGATCGCAATCATCACCAACTCAGCCGGCCTCGCGACGCTCGCCACCGATGCCTGCGCCACACGCGGGCTCCAGATCGCACGGGGCACGACGGCGGCGAACCCTCTGGTGTTCCCGGTCAGCGCAAGCGTGGACGAGTACGCCGCGAGCATCCCGAAGCTGCTCGCCGACCCCGGGATCGACGCATTGATGGTCTGCTACGTCGACCTGTCTGACGACCCTGCCAGCGTGCTCGCTGCGACCTCGGCCGCATCGGCGGCACAGGCCAAACCGGTCGTCGCCTCGGTCGTCCGCTCAGACGGCCACCTTCCCACGCGCGGTGCCGCCCCCGGGGTTCCCAATTACCTGTTCCCCGACTCGTGCGCCGCCGTGCTCGCGCGCGCTGCCGAACGCCGCGAGTGGCTATCGCGCCCCCTCGGCGAGCGCCCGCACTTCAACGACTTCCAATCCGCCACGGCGCCCGCATTGATCTCCACGTTTCTCGACCGTCAGCCCGCTGGCGGCTGGCTCACGCTCGAGGAGGCAGACGCCCTGCTGGCCACTCACGGCATCCCGACCGCCGCCTCGCACCACTGCCACGAGCTCGAGCAGGCAATCGCAGCCGCGGACGACCTCGGCGGCCCCGTGGTCCTGAAAGCACACCTGCCGGCGCCTGCCCACGCCAGCGACATCGACGCCGTGCTTCTCGGGCTGGAAGGCGAAGCGGCGATCCGATCCGCCTGGCGCGAGGTGCAACACCGCGTACGGACGACCCGACAGGCATGGCACGGGGCGATCATCCAACCGTTCGCGCCGGCCGGGGCCAACGTGCTGGTCGGGGCAATCGTCGATCCCGATCTCGGCCTGGCACTGGCCGTCGGCCTCGGCGGACGCCAAGCACGCTTGAGCCAAACCGCGGCGTTCCGGCTACCGCCCGAAACCGACAC
>DATJYY010000098.1:0-3483 GCA_035499395.1 Solirubrobacteraceae bacterium | reverse complement strand
CGCCGAAGGGCTGGCGTCGCTGGTTCCACCGTCGACCGCCACGTCGCGAGGCGTCACCGACGGCAGGCCGAACTGCTGGTCGAAACCGTCCAGGTCCGATTGCTGGTACGCGCCGAACTCGACCAGGGCGATCTTCTCCCCCTGGCCCGTGATGTGCCGAGCCGCCAGAGGATTGATGTCGTAAGCCACCTTCGCGCTCGCCGGCCCCATGCCCTCGATCGCCTTGGCGGCATCCGTCTCGATCGAGGCGTTGTTCAGGCCGGCGACGGCGACGACCGCACTCCGGAGGTCGCGCGGCACGATCGCCTTGCCGAGCGGAGCGTGAAAGTGCCGTCCGCCGGCGCCCCGGTAATTGGTCAGGCGCACGCCGAACAGCCGGTCTATCGTGCCGGCGGTCGCGCGCACCTCGAGCGCCGTCCGTTGGGGGTAGCTGCCGGTGACCTGGACCGCGTCCTGCGCCAGCCGCGCGGTCGCCCGGTTGAGCACCGTGCGCGCTAGGCCAAAGCGCGCACCGAACGCGGCCGCGTCGATGAAGTGGTGGTAGGCGGGCGACGCGGGATCGTCAACCTTGTCGAGGAAGCGGCCCAGGCGGGCCTGGCCCGGCAACCGCAGGACCAGCGAGAACTGGATCGTCGTGCGCGGGTCGGTCCTCCCCACCAGCGTTGGCGCCCCAAGACGTTCCCGCGCCGCCGGGGCGAGCGGCCGTGCGCACCACGCCGCCACGACCGCGGCGAGCACGCCGAGCAGCACGACGTATCGCCATCTGAGCGACCGCCCAAGGGACGCGTGTCGCGTCTGGCGCATCGCGCGGCGTCTCATCTGGGCCACTGCACGCTGTTGATGATCAGGTCAGCCAGGGCGTACAGATCGCTGCGGGGACCGCTCTCGCTGCTGGTGCCCACCACCGTTGCCGTCACCGTGACGTGGCCATTGGACGCCGCCTCGGACACGATGTTGGCCGGCTGACTCCCCTGCGGCGAGGTGAGGTCGCCGACGTACGCCCTCCCTGCGCCCGAGAGATAGCCGACACCTGCGCCGAGGAGCTGATGGGCAGGATTGCCGTCCCGCGCCACCTGCGAGAGCCCCTTGAGCCCGCCGACCTGATCGGCGATGGCCTGCGACGGCGCGGTCGCCTCGGGGAACCCCTCGATCGCCACAGTCGCGCTTTGCCCGTCGATATTGGTCGCCAGGAACACCGTGTCGGGCGTCTGCTGCGAGACCTTCGCCACCGACGCGGGGTAGTCGAGGCTGAAGCCGTACAGCGAGCTGCGCCATGCGGTCTCCCGGATGACCGCGGGTGCGCTTGGCGGTGCCCCGCACGGCTGACCGCTGGAACAGGGCGCGGTGGTGACCGGCGCGACCAGGACAGTCGTCAGGATCGAAAATCCGATCAGGAGCAACAACAACAGCAAGAAGACGTGGAGGATCTTCCCCCCCAGACTCCCGGTGCTGCCGCGTGGGCCGTAGCGTTCGGCGAAGGCGTTCACGACCCGGTCTCCGGTGAGGGACCACGGAGAGGGGCGCCGCCGGACGGCTGCTCCAAACCAGGAAGCGTCGGCAGCGCCTGAAGCGAGATGCCGCAGTGGCCGCAGAACGTGTGGCGCGCGGTCAGGTGACCGCAGTTGGGGCAGGTGAATGCGCCGCCGATCGGGGTTTCGGACGACTCCTCGAGCAAGCCGACATGGATCGCGCGCCGCAGCAGCGAGATCGCCACCAGGTCGAATGCGGCCAGCCAGGCGAGCCAGCCGCCGGCGGGCAGGAATGTCTCGCCCACCGCGCCACCCGTGACGAGCAGCGCGGCGAACGGCAGAGCCACAGCCGGGTGGCCGAGGGCCCCGAGCGCGTTGGCGTCACGTACCGGGGCGCGATATCGCAGCCACAGCGCCGCACACGCGGCCGCGGCGGCTCCCATGGTCAAGACCGGCATGCCAACCGCCAGCGACAGCAGGCGCCAGATCCAGGGCAGCATCGCTCCGCCTGGCCGCAGCCCTGCGCCAATCAGATGGCCCCCGTACGTGATGGCCTGTGCGCCGCTGAACCACGCCGCCGCGGTCGCGCCGAAGGCGACGCCGTCGAGGACGTCGTTGAAACGCTGATAGCGAAGCAGGATGAGCGGCCCCATGAGGAGAACGAAGAACCCACAAACGGGAAGGACCAGTCCCTGGACGACCAGGTACTGAGACGTGCCGTTCACGATCACCGATCCCACCGACGGCTCGACGGCAAGTGCGATCAGACCGAACCCGATGCCCGCCACGGCGCCCCAGCCGATCGTCAATCCAATCACCCAAATCGGCTCGTCCTCGTAGACGTTCACATCGACGAAATACAGGACGACCAGCGTTGGAAACAGCAGTGCGGCCGCGATCAGCGCAACGGGGAAGAGTTGGAGGGCAGCCAGCACGATGACGGCGGTAGTGCCGAGCCCTAGCGCCAGCCGAAAGCCTGCACGTGAGTCCCGCGGAAGACGCGGGAACAGAGTCGACACCAGCGCCGGCACGGCCACGTGCTCGTGCGGAGCCGCGGCAAACTGCGACCGCCCATGCGACCGCACCGAGAAGCCCGCCCCCAACGGGGCGCCGCAGCGGACGCAGAAGTTCCCCTCCGGAGTCTGCCCGCCACAACTGGAGCAGGTCGTCATCCCGACGCCTGCCGCTCGCTCGAGGCCACCGCGCTGCCGTCCCGCACGATCATCGAGCGCACAGCCGGTGAATGGCGTTTACCCGATTCGGCCCGCCGCCATCCTCGTCGCCCAGACCGGACCCGAGGCCGGTGGAAGGCGCACGGCTCCTGGCGGTCAAGTTCGGGCAGGTGAGGATCATCTACGGAACGGGTCATCCGACGGTCGGCGGCGGCTCAGGACGATCCGATGCCTGCCGGTCCTGCGAGCTTATGAACAGCGACGATAAGAACCCATTCTCAAACGCCGTCCCGAGCTACAAAAGAATCTATAGCCACGGCGTGGGCCGCCCGATCCACACACTGAGCCTCTGCGTTGGCACGAGCCCCGCCGCGCTCGCACGCGAAACCATCGAAGCCCCGCCTGCGTAATACGCGACTGGGAAGCGGCCCGCGGCATCGCGACAAGCCGCCCGTTGGCCATCGGCCCTGCGCGTCTGACGTAACCACGCGGTATGCAATCGACGCCGGATCGGTGTGGGGAGGTGTCCATCAGCGTCGCAGCCTCGGAAGATGCTCTCCCTCTCCGACGCCATCCCCGGCAATTTCGATGCGCGATGGCTAGTCGCCGGCGCAGTCCTCGAGGTCGCGTCCATGGCGGTGAGATCCCGCGGCTGGTTCAACATCCTGCGCGCGTCGTTTCCGGAGGCCCAAGGGCTTCGGGGTCGGGATGTGATGGCCGCGTCGTTTGCGGGGGCCGGGGTCAATGGCTTTCTGCCGGCACGCGGCGGCGACCTTGTCAAGCTCGCTTTCGTCCGGCGCCGGATCGACAGCGCGCGCTATTCGTCGCTGATCGCCACCGCC
>DATJYY010000097.1:0-73726 GCA_035499395.1 Solirubrobacteraceae bacterium | reverse complement strand
GAGGCCGCACGTGACCTCGGACTCAGCAAGTGGCGGACCTTCCTGCACGTCACGCTTCCCTTGAGCAAGCCGGCGATCATCGCGGGGACGTTCATCACGGCACTGCCGATGCTCGGCGACTACTACACCAATCAGCTGCTGTCGGGGGCGCCCGGGACGACGATGATCGGCAACGTGATCGAGGGGCAGCTCAACGCGCCTGGCGAGACGGGACAAGGTGCGGTGCTGTCGCTGATGCTGCTCGTCGTGCTGCTGATCCCGATGATCTATTACGTGGTCAGCACGGCTCGTTCCTCGGCGGAGAACGCCTGATGGCAAGCACCGTCGGCGAGTCCGTCACCACCTCCGTCCCAAGCCGGTCGGAACCCGCGCGGCGCGGCCGCCCGCGGGGCAACCCGTGGCGTCGGCCGTGGGCAATGGAGGGCTTCACCTGGCTGTACATCGTGTGGACGATCGTCCCCATCGCGATCGCGGTGCTGTTCTCGTTCAACAAGGGCGCATCCCAGGCCACCTGGCAGGGATTCTCGACGAAGTGGTACGTGGGCAGCGGGGTCACCTCCGTGCTCCACAACCCGAGCCTTCATCAGGCAGTGATCCAGACGCTCGTGCTCGCGGTCCTGACCACGTTGATCTGCGTTCCGATCGGAGTCGGCTTTGCGATCGGCATCGATCGGTGGCGCACCCGGACCTCGAAGGGGCTGAACATCGTGATGATCTTCTCGTTCGTGATCCCGGAACTGCTGCTCGCGGTGGCGCTGTTCCTGCTGGTAACGCAAGCGCTGACGTTCATCAAGCTCGGAACGCCGGCCGAGGTGGCCGGGCTGGTCGTGTGGAACATCAGCTGGCCCGCGATCATCGTGCGCGCACGGTTGGTGTCGATCGGGCGGAGCTACGAGGAGGCGGCCTGCGATCTTGGCGCGTCGCGCTTCGGTGCGATTCGGCGAGTGCTGCTTCCGCTGCTGGCGCCGGCGATCTTCGCCAGCTCGGTGCTCGTGTTTGCCAGCACCGTCGACGACTTCGTGATCGTGGAGCAGCTGTCGTCGACCTCGAACACCCAGCCGATGTCGGTTCTGATCTACTCCAACGTCCATGCCGGGCTGAGCGGGCCGGCGCTCAATGCCCTGGCCACGATCATGCTGTTCCTGTCGCTCGTCGCCGCGCTGATCGGATACATCGGCTACAGGTGGATGAGCCGGGGCGAACGCACCAAGGGCGGCGCCGACGCACTAACCGGCATCGCGGGAATCTGAGAGGACTGAATATGAGTGGAGGACATGTCAGGCTCGAGTCACTCACGAAGCGATTCGACGATGTCACCGCGGTCGACGACATCTCGGTAGAGATCCAGGCCGGCGAGTTCTTCTCGTTGCTCGGCGCCAGCGGGTGTGGCAAGACGACAACGCTGCGCATGGTCGCGGGCTTTGAGCCGCCGACCGACGGCAAGATCCTGCTCGACGGAACGGACGTCGGAAGCTGGGCGCCCAACCGCCGCAATGTCAACACGGTCTTCCAGAGCTATGCGCTGTTTCCGTTCCTGACCGTCGCCGAGAACGTCGCATTTGGCTTGAAGTACAAGTCGGTCCCCAGGGCTGAGAGAGACAGCCGGGTGGCAGAGGCGCTCGAGATGGTCCAGCTGTCCGGTTATGAGAAGCGACGCCCCAACCAGCTCTCAGGGGGCCAGCAACAGCGCGTCGCGCTCGCCCGCGCACTCGTGCTGCGCCCGTCGGTCCTGCTCCTGGACGAGCCTCTCGGGGCGCTGGACGCGAAGCTCCGCCGTACGCTCCAGGTTGAGTTGGGCGCACTGCAGAAGCAGGTCGGGATCACCTTCCTGTATGTCACCCACGATCAGGAAGAGGCGCTGACGATGTCCGATCGCCTGGCCGTGATGAACCACGGCCGTATCGCCCAGCTCGGCACCCCGGAAGAGGTCTACAACGAACCGGCCGACGCCTTCGTCGCCGACTTCCTGGGCGTGTCGAACCTGATGGATGCGCGAGTCGAGCGCGCCGGCAACGGGCAGGGACCGTGCCGCCTGCGTCTCGGTGATTTCACGCTCGAGGCTCAGGCCGGGCAGATCGACGCAACGGGTGACGTCAAGATCGCGATCCGGCCGGAGCGAATTCACCTGCAGCCGTACGAGGCAAGCGGTGTCAACTGTCTGCCGGGGATGGTCGAGCGACTCGTGTTCCTCGGCTCTACCACGCACATCTACGTACGCCTCGCCACCGGCTCGGCGCTTCAAGCGCTTGTGCGCAACGAAGGGGACGCGGTGCCGTTCAGCCAGGGAAGCCCGGTCAAGGTCGCGCTTCCGGCGGACGCGCTGCGCGTCCTACCCGACCCGGGTGTCAGCATCAGCGAGATTCATGACGAGACGCTCGGCGATCAGTTGCTGGACGTGACCAGCTCCGCGTCAGCCTCAGGCTGATCGCGAGCGTCACGAGCATCAGCGCCGCCAGCGCGGCGAACGGGACGCCATCGCTGGTTGCGCGGGACACGCTCGCGGCCGCGGGTGCGCCGATCGTTTCCCCGGTGGCCCACGCCAGGTTGAACAGCATCGAGCCGAACGCGAGCGCGGCGCCGATCCGCTCAATCGCTTCGGTCATGATCGAGATCGCCGGGAGCCCGAACGCGCTCAGCGGCCCGCCGAGCGTGAGCACGGTCAGTGCCGCGAGCGCGATCGCCGATTGCGGGACCGGCAGCAACAGAAGCAGGACGGCGGACCCGCCGAGGCCGGCGATCAGCGGCAGCCGCACCCCGCGCCGATCGGCGAAGCGTCCGATCGCGGGGTTCACGACCATGGCCAGCAGCGAGGCGAGCACGAACGCCGCCCCGATTGCCACGGCCGAGGCGCCGAAGCGCGACAGGCGCAGCGGAATCAGGGTGCCGGTCGCGCCGACCATGCAGGCCTCGAGCAGAATCAGCCAGCAGCCGAGCACGATCCTGGGGTCTCGGGCCATGGCCCGGAGAGGTGTTCCGGCGCCGAGCGCGGCACGAGGAGGCTCCGGGTGCCGGAGCGTCCACGCGGTCAGCGCCAGCGACACGCCGCCGACGCAGGTGAACACGACCGCGGTCCCCGTCGCTGCCGCCGCGGTGCCGAGCACGGGGCCGATGATCGTGCCGAAGATAACGGCCGCGAACACCGAACCGAGTGCCTCGCCGCGCCGGTCGCGGGGCGAGATCGCGATTACCCACGCGAGCCCGCCTCCCCAGATGCAGCCGCAGGCCATCCCCTGGACAAACCGCAGGGCGTCGAGCGTCCGGATGTCGGAGCCGAACCCGAACGGGACGATCGCGCAGGTGAACAGCAACAAGCCGACGACGGTCGTGCGCCGGACGCCCGTGCGGGTCGCGATCCAACCGCCAAGCAGCGAGCCCGGGAGCATCCCCGCCGGGTAGGCGGCGGCGAGCACGCCAATCGCCGGCTTGGAGGCGCCAAATGCACGCGCGTAGTGCGGAAACACCGGTGTGAGAACCGAATACAGGATCGACTCGAACCCGAGCAGCACTCGGATGAGAACGATCGTGCGGCGGTCTGGATCGACCGCGGGAGTTGGCGAGCTCGCCTTCCGCGCCCCGAGCGCGGTCATCCCGTCACCAGCGCTTTCGCGAGCCGCCGCAGTCGTGGAGCGAGGTCCGAGGCATCGCCGGTGGCGAGTTGATCCACGAGCAGGCCGTCGGTGGCGGCGAGCAGGATCTCGGCGTCCGATCGCGGGTGCCGCGAGCCCGCGGCGGCGAGCAGCGGCGGGAGTACCTCGAGGTAGGCGTCGGTCCAGCGCGTGGTCACCTCGCGCAGCTCCGGCCGGCGCGCGGCCTCGAGCATCAGCGTGTAGGTCGCGAGCAGCCACCCGCGACTGGTGAAAGTCGGATTGTCGGCGGCGCCTGACGCCGGCGCCTCAGCCAACTCCTCGGTCGGGCCAAGGATCGCGCTGACCGCCAGGGCGAGCGGGTCGCGGGCGTGCGTCGCGCTCTCCTCGACGAACGCGCGCAGCCGCTCGATGTCACGGTCAGCGGCGCGTTCCAGCGCCGCCGTCAGCATCTGCTCCTTGGATTCGAACCAGTAGGTGGTCGAGGCGAGGGGGAGCCCCGCCACGTCGGCGACGCGCCGGTGCGTGACGGCGTCTACTCCGACCTCTGCGACGACTCGGAGCACCGCATCGAGCAGCGCCTCGCGCCGGGCCTCTCCCCGGGGTCGACCAGCGTTGGGAGTGCCCACGACCACAGTGGTACAAATGTACCAATTGGCTGGTGTCGGCCTTCCGCGATGTGGCGGATCGCGGCGAAACGCAACCATTTAGAGTCCGGGCGACCATGAATGCGAACGAATGGCTGGCCGCATTTGCCGAGCGGCTCGGCACGACACCGCCGAGCACCGAGGAGTTCAAGCGGATCCTCGACCTCTCAGGAGTGGCGGCCCATGCCTCTGAGCGCGTGGCCGCGCCGGCCTCTACGTGGGTCGCGGCGCGGGCCGGGGTCGAACTTGACGAGGCGATCCGGATCGCGCGCGACATCGGGGCGGATGACTGACCGCCCGGGCGATGGCTGATCGCCGCTTCGACATCGTGGTGTTCGGCGCCACCGGTTTCACGGGTGCGCTGACCGCGGAATACCTGGCTCGCCATGCCCCGGCCGGGACGCGGTGGGCGCTCGCGGGGCGGAACATGGACAAGCTGTCGGGCGTGCGAGGGCGGCTGGGAGAGGGAGCGGCCGAGACCGAACTGCTTCCCGCGGACGTTTCCGATCCGGCGTCGCTCCGGGCGATGGCGGAGGCGACGAAGGTCGTGATCACCACCGTCGGCCCGTACATCCGCTACGGCGAGGGCGTGGTGGCGGCGTGCGCCGCGGCCGGGACCGACTATGTCGATCTGACCGGCGAGCCCGAGTTCGTCGACCGGATGTGGCTGGGTTACCACGAGCGAGCCGAGCGCAGCGGTGCTCGGATCGTCCACTCGTGCGGCTTCGACTCGATCCCGTACGACCTCAACGTTCAGTTCACCGCCGAGCAGCTGCCCGAGGGTGTGCCGATCTCGATCGAAGGGTTCATGCGCACGAAGGCGTCGATCTCGGGCGGGACGTACCAGTCGACGCTCGAGATCCTCGGCGGGCTCCGGTCGAGCGCGAGGCTTGCGCGCGAACGGCGGTCCCGTGAGGGGAACCCGACCGGCCGGCGCGTGAAGGGCGTGACGGGCGGCCCTCACCCCGACGAGTTCGCGGGCGGCTGGGTGGCTCCGTTCCCGACGATCGATCCCGTGACCGTCCTCCGCTCCGCGCGAGCGCTCGACCGGTACGGGCCGGATTTCCGCTACAGCCACTATGTCGTCGTCGGGCCGCTGCCGATGCTCGTCGGGCTTGGTGTCGCCGCCGGCGTGGGGGTGACGCTCGCGCAGATACCGCCGGCCCGCGAGGCGTTGTCGAAGCTGATGAGCTCGGGGGAAGGGCCGTCCGAGGAGCGACGGGCGAAGTCGTGGTTCAGCGTCCGGTTCGCCGGCCACGCCGGCCACTTCGGCACCGGGACCGGCACCGACGTGAGAACCGAGGTGCGAGGCGGTGACCCCGGCTACGGCGAGACCTCGAAGATGCTCGCCGAGTCGGCGTTGTGCCTCGCGCACGACGATCTGCCGCAGCTCTCGGGACAGCTGACGCCGGCGGTCGCGATGGGGCCGGCGCTTCGCCGGCGGCTCGAGGCGGCCGGGATCGAGTTCAAGGTGCTCGATGACTGACGGTTGGGTCGCCACCGACATGCCCGATCAGCACGGGCGTGTCGCGGTCGTCACGGGCGCGAACAGCGGGCTAGGTCTTGTCACGGCGCGCGAGCTGGCGCGCGCCGGTGCGCGAGTCGTGCTCGCTGCGCGGAGCGCCGGGAGGGGGGACGCCGCGGCCGCGACGATCGTCGCCGCCGTCCCGGGCGCGGACGTCTCGGCGGCGGTTCTCGATCTCGCGGATCTCGGCTCGGTGCGGTCGTTCGCGGCGAGCGCGCCGGCGCGGATCGACCTGCTGATCAACAACGCCGGCGTGATGGCGGCGCCGCGACGCGTTACGACCGACGGGTTCGAGAGTCAGTTCGCGACCAATCACCTCGGCCACTTCGCGCTCACCGGGCTGCTGCTCGGCCGCCTCCTGGCGGCGCCTGAGCCGCGCGTGGTGACGGTGTCGAGCCTGATGCATCGCGGCGGAAAGCTCGACTTCGATGATCTCCAGGGCGAGCGGAGCTATAGCCGATGGGGCGCCTATCAGCAGTCGAAGCTCGCCAATCTGATGTTCTGTTTCGAGCTCCAGCGGCGCGCGGTCGAGGCGGGGACGTCCTTGCTGAGCCTGGCCGCGCATCCGGGGTACGCCGCGACGAACCTGCAGGCTGCCGGAACCGACCGCCTCTATGAGCGGTGGTTCATGGCGATCGGCAACCGGCTGTTCGCCCAGAGCGCGGAGATGGGAGCGCTGCCGACCCTGTACGCCGCCACGGCCCCCGCGCTTCCAGGCGGCACGTTCGTCGGCCCGGACGGACGGGGCGAGCAGCGGGGCCATCCGAAGATCGTCACCGCCGCCGGCAAGGCACATGACGAGCAGGCGTGGCGACGCTTGTGGGATGTGTCAGAGAAACTGACGGGCGTGCACTACGAGTTCGAAACGCATCGGGCGGCGGCATGAGCTCGACCGACCGCGAGGCCCGCCCGGCCGGCTCCGGCATCGGCGACTTCCGGAGCGACGGGCACGCCGCGATCGAGTGGGCCGCCGACTACCTCGAGCGCGTCGGCGATCTTCCGGTGCTAGCGCAGGTCGCCCCGGGTGAGATCCGCGCGCGTCTGCCCGCGCACGCTCCTGACGATCCCGAGCCCTTCTCCGCCGTCTTGCGCGACCTCGACGAGGTCCTGCTGCCGGGCGTCACCCACTGGCAGCACCCTCGCTACTTTGCATATTTCGCGACGAGCGCGGCCGAGCCGGGGATCCTGGCCGAGCTGCTCGCGGCGACGCTCAACTCGATCGCGATCCTGTGGCGGACGGCGCCCGCGGCAACCGAGCTCGAGGGCGTCGTGCTCGACTGGGCCGCCGATCTGCTCGGGCTCCCGCCCGGCTGGCACGGGCACATCGAGGACAGCGCCTCAACCTCGACGTTCGCGGCGTGCGTGGCCGCCCGAGAGGCGACCGGCCGCGATCTGATCGTGTGCGCCGAGCACGGTCACTCGTCAATCGAGAAGGCCGCGCGGATGCTCGGGATGCGACTTCGGAAGGTCCCGGTCGACGACGAGTTTCGGATGCGCGCGGACGCGCTGGGCGATCTGTCAGATGCGGCCGTGATCGTGGCCACGGTCGGTACGACCGCGACCGCGGCGGTCGATCCGGTGCCGGCGATCGCCGATGCGTGCGCTGCGAGCGGAACCTGGCTCCACATCGATGCCGCCTACGCGGGCTCGGCGATGGTGTGCCCGGAATACCGGTGGGCGTTCGCCGGGGTCGACCGAGCCGATTCGCTGGTCGTCAACCCGCATAAGTGGTTGCTGACGCCGATGGACTGCTCGCTGCTCTGGACCAGCCGGCGCGATGACTTCCGGCGCGCGTTCAGCGTGGTGCCGGAATACCTGCGGACGCCCGACGCCGAGGACTCGCTCAGCCTCAGCGAGTACGGGCCCGCGCTCGGCCGGCGCTTCCGGGCGCTGAAGCTGTGGGCGGTGCTGCGGTGCTTCGGCCGCAGCGGACTCCAGCGCCACATCCGCAACGGGATCGAGCTCGCGTCGGAGTTCGAGCGCTGGGTTTTCGAGGCGGACGGCTGGGAGGTGTGCGCGCCGCGCCGCTTCTCGCTCGTCTGCTTCCGCCTCGAGGGTGACGACGACCGCAGCCGCAAGCTGCTCGAGCGCGTCAACGCAAGCGGCGAGATGTTCATCTCCCACGCGGTGCTAGACGGTCGCTACGTCCTGCGACTCGCGATCGGTCAGCAGAGCACGACCGCGGACGATGTGCGGCGGGCGTGGGACGTGCTTGTACGCGAGGCGGAGCGGGTCTGACATCCGCGGCTTGGAACGCGGGTAGCCCGTCCTAGGCAGTTTGCGGTAGTTGTGGTGTGCGCACCACTGCACAGAGGAGCCCGGCTGCCGACTACTGAGGCTGAAGGGACCAACCTCGATAGCGGCCCCGGGGGCCCGCAAAGGATGTGATACCTCGATGATGTCAGGCATGTATGCCGCTATCAGCGGCCTGGATGCGCATCAGACGATGCTGGACGTGACGGCCAACAACCTGGCCAATGTGGACACGGTCGGCTACAAGGCTCAGAGCGCCCAGTTCTCAGACGAGCTGTCGCAGCTGATCCAGGCCGGCACGACGGCAAACGGCTTCAGCGCAGGGACGAACCCGCTGCAGGTCGGGCTCGGCACGCAGATCGGATCGATCGACAACGTGATGACCGCCGGCGGCGTTGAGTCGACCGGCAACGCGACGAATGTCGCGATCCAGGGCAACGGATGGCTACGCGTCGCCAATGGGAACGTCAGCACCACCCCACCGACGTTCGACGCAACGCAGTACACCCGCGCCGGCGATCTGACGTTCAACGCGAGCGGCTACCTGTGCACCCAGACGGGGCAGTTCGTGCTCGGCTACGGCGCGCAGCAGAATGCCACCACCGGGCAGTATTCGCCGGTCACGACGGGTACCAATCCCGCCAACAACCCGATCGTCGTCCCGCCCGGGTCGACCAACGTGACGATCGGCGCCGACGGCAGCGTCAACTATCAGACGCCCACCGGCACGTCGGTGACCGCGGGTTACATCTCGCTCTCCACGTTCCCGAACCAGGCCGGAATGCAGCGCAACGGTGGGTCGCTGTGGAGCTCCACCGCGGCGTCCGGCGCGGAGACCGTCGGCCAGCCCGGGACCGCCGGATTTGGCGAGACGATCAGCGGCGAGCTCGAGCAGTCGAACGTCGACATGGGGACGGAGTTCACGAACATGATCGAGGCCGAGCGTGGCTACCAGGCCAACGCGAGCACGATCACCACGGCCGATCAGATGATGCAGACGGCCGTGAACATGAAGCAGTAGTAAGTCTCCGTGGTGTGAGGGGGCGGCCGCGAGGGAGGCCGCCCCGCATCCACCCGTGGTTCGCTGGCGTGGCGTCGGCGGCGCGTCAACCGGGCAGCGGGAACATCGTCAGGAATCGCGCCGCCGCCTGACGGTCACCGGTGATCGACAACTCATCGGTCGAGAGCGGGTGGCCGTGCCAGAGGATGTGCTCGAGCGTCCCGGGATCAGCGACGATGGTCGCGTCCGGGTCGGTGGCGGCTCCCCGCGTCACATCCAGCCGCCCGTCCTGCGGCCGCGCCACGAAGCGCTGGTCGCCCAGCCGCAGTTCGAAGCTCGAGCTGAGGAGGCCGTCGGCGCGGCCCGGGTTGTACAGCGTCTTCAGCGCGAGCACCAGCGAGTCGACGCCAAGCGCGGCGTCGCCCGGCGGAAACGGCGCCCGGCTCCCCCAGCGGCCCAGGCCGAGCACGACCGGCTCTAGTTCGCGCCCCCACTCGGTGAGCTCGTAGACCTGCGAGGCGATCGGTGGGGGCAGCCTGTCGCGGCGGACCACGCCGGCCTGCTCGAGCTCGCGCAGTCGCTGCGAGAGGACGTCCGGGCTCAGGTTGGGCATCCCGGCGCGCAGGTCCGTGAACCGCTTCGGTCCCAGCAGAAGCTCGCGCACGACGAGCAGCGCCCACCGCTCACCGATCACGTCGAGCGCGCGCGCCACACCGCACGGGTCACCGTATGTGCGCTTGCCGGCCACGAGGCCAAGAATATCAGTTGACACTCGGAATAAAAGACTTTATGGTTGGTTTTTCCAACTACTCGATCGCTAACCCGGAGGTGTGGTGCATGACTCTTCCGACAGTCGTCTCAGAGGACGAGTGGCAGGCGGCCCGCGACCAGTTGCTGGCTAAGGAGAAGGAGGCCACACGCGCGCTTGACGCGCTCGCCGCCGAGCGCCGGCGGCTGCCGATGGTACGCGTGGAAAAGGACTACGAACTCGTCGGTCCCGACGGCACGGTCCGGTTTTCCGACCTGTTCGAGGGGCGGCGGCAGCTGATCGTCTACCACTTCATGCTCGGCCCGGGGGAAGAAGCGTGCACGGGCTGCTCGTCGTTCACCGACAACATCGGCGACCTCACCCACCTGCGTGAGCGCGACACCGGATTTGCACTGATCTCGCGCGCGCCCTACAAGGAGATCCAGGCGTTCAAGGAGCGCATGGGATGGAGCGTGCCGTGGTACTCCTCGTTCGGAGGCGCCTTCAATTACGACTTCGGTGTGACGACGGACGCGGGGGAGATGTTCGCCCTGAGCGTGTTCCTCCGCGACGGCGACAGCGTCTACCGCTCGTATGTCACCTCGTCGCGCGGCGTCGACCGATTGAGGCTGGACTTCAACCTGCTCGACCTGACCCCGTTCGGCCGTCAGGAAGATTGGGAGGACTCGCCGGCCGGATGGCCGCAGACGCCGGCCTACACCTGGTGGCGTAAGCACGACGAGTACGAAGGGGTGGCGCGATGAGCGAGCGCGATTCATATCCGGCCGGCGTTCCGTGTTGGGTCGACAACCTGGTCCCCGACCCGCAGAAGTCGATCGCCTTCTACCGCGAGCTCTTCGGGTGGGAGTTTGACGGGCCAGGTCCCGGCGACTACTACGTGGCCAAACTGCGCGGGCGCGATGTGGCTGGATTGGCCCAGGCTCCGCCCGGTGTGTCGCCGGGGTGGAACACGTACGTGTCGGTGACGAGCGCCGACGACACGGCACGCGCTGCGGGCCGGGTCGTCCTTGAGCCGTTCGATGTCCTGCCGGCGGGCCGGGTCGCTGCCCTCGCGGATCCCGCCGGCGCCGTGATCGGCGTGTGGCAGCCCGGTGAGCGCCTGGGCTGCCAGTTGGTGAACGAGGCATCGGCATACGCGATGAGCGCGCTGCATACGCCCGATCCGGACGCCGCAGCCCGCTACTACCGCGACATCTTCGGATGGGACATCGAGGAGTTCGCTCCTGGAGCGAGCCTGTTCCGGCTACCGGGCTACGTCGGCGGCGAGCCAGCGCAACCCGTGCCCCGTGACGTGGTTGCGGTGCTGGCCAGAGATGAAGGTCCGGCCCGCTGGAGCGTCGACTTCTGGGTGGAAGACGCGGATGCCGCGGCCGCTCGCGCGCCAGAGCTTGGCGGCAGCGTGGTGGTGGCGCCGTTCGACTCCGTGCCGAAGCGTCAGGCGGTCCTTGCGGATCCGGACGGCGCGGTGTTCTCGGTGAGCACGGCCGCTGGGAAATTCGGCTCGTGAGGTCTCGCGTGAGTCACGCGACCGGGCCGAATTCCTTAAGCGAATCCGGCCTTGCGGGGTTTGAGCGCCCGCTGGGGTCGAGCCGGATTCGCCATGCCTTGGGAAAGTCTGCTCGTGAGGTCTCGCGTGAGTCACGCGACCGGGCCGAATTTCCCGGCCTAGCGGGGTTTGAGCGCCCGCTGGTCGAGCCGGATTCGCCAGAGCTACTTCAACTCCGCCGAGGTCTTCCCGAGCAACTGGCGCGCGACGATGAGCTGCTGGATCTGCTGGGTGCCCTCGAACAGGTCGAGGATCTTGACGTCGCGCGCCCACTTCTCGAGCAGCTCGCCCTCGCCGTAGCCGATCGATCCGCACAGCGCCACGCACCGCAGCGCGATGTCGGTGGCGGTCCGCCCGGCCTTGGCCTTGGCCATCGACGCCTGGAGCGAGTTGGGCTTCTTGTTGTCGGCCATCCATGCCGCCTGCATCGTCAGCAACCGGGCGGCCTCCCAATCAGACTCCATCGCGATGAACTCCGAGGCGGCGGCGACTTGCGCGTGCGGCGGGAGGTCGTAGTCGATCTCGACGCCGGCCTCGCTCAGCAGCTCGCGCGTGCGCTCGAGACACGCGCGCGCGACACCGATCGCCATCCCCGCGACCAGTGGGCGCGTGTTGTCGAACGTCTGCATCACGCCCGCGAACCCGCGCTTGGGCTCGATCTCGGGGCTGCCGAGCAGATTCTCCTTGGGGATGCGGCAGTTCTCGAGGCGGAAGTCCGCAGTGTCCGAGGCGCGAATCCCGAGCTTGTGCTCGAGGCGCTCGAGGATCAGGCCCGGGTTGTCCCGCTCGACCACGAACGACTTGATCGCGGCGCGGCCCTGCTTGCGGTCGAGCGTGGCCCAGACCACGATCAGTTGCGCCCGGTCGCCGGCGGTCACGAAGATCTTCTCTCCGTTTAATACGTACTCGCCGGTTTCCTCGTCGAACGTCGCCGTCGTCCGGATCGCCGCGGAGTCCGACCCGGCCTCGGGCTCGGTGATCGCCATCGCCGCCCACTTGCCGCCGAACCGCCCCAGCTGCTCCTCGTTGGCAACGGCCGCGATCGCGGCCTGGCCGAGACCCTGGCGGGGCATCGTCAACGCCAGCCCGACGTCGCCCCAGCAAAGCTCTATTAGCCCGAGCAGGCTCGCGATGTTGCTGCCGTTTCGGTTTCCATCGCGCGACTTCTGCTTCGACGACCCGTTGCTCTCGCCAACGCCGCCGGCGCCGGCGCCGCTCAGCGCGCCGCCTTCGTTCATGCCGTCGATCACGGCGGCGAGCATGTCAAGCTCCTTCGGGTAGCTGTGCTCGTCGGCGTCGTACTTGCGCGAGTTCGTCCTGAAGATCTCGGTTGCGACCTGGTGGGCCTGGCCGACGAGGAATTCGAACTTCTTAGGGGTCTCGAGGTTGATCACACGACCAGCGCCCCTTCCATCACGCCTGCCGCGCGCAGGTCGCGGTACCAGCGCTCGACGGGGTGCTCCTTGGTGTAACCGTGGCCGCCGAGCAACTGCACGCCGTCGGAGCCGATCGCCATCCCGCGCTCGGAGCACAGTCGTCTGGCGAGCGAGACCTCGCGCGCGAACGGGGCGCCCTGGTCGACGCGGCTCGCCGCGCGGTAGGTCGCCAGTCGCATGCCGTCGAGCTCGATCGCGATGTTCGCCACCGTGAACGCGACCGCCTGGCGTGAGGAGATCGGCTCGCCGAACGCCTTGCGCTCGTTCACGTACGGGATCACATAGTCGAGCACCGCCTGACCGGTCCCGACGGCCACCGCGCACCACCCGAGCCGCCCGAGCTGCACGCACTCGGCCATCAGCTCGCATCCAGGATCTCCGAGCAGCGCGCCCGCCGGGAGCTTGACGTCCTCGATGATCAACGTGCCGGTAGCGGCGGCGCGGATTCCCATCGCGGGCTCGGGCTCGATGCCGAGACCAGCGCCACCGGACTCGACGATGAACAGCGCCGGCCCCTCGCCCTCCAGCTCGGCGGCCACGATGAACAGCTCGGCGTCGGCGGCGCGCGGCACAAGCGATTTGACCCCGTCGAGCACAAACTCGCCACCAACGCGGCGCGCCCGTGTCTCGAGCGACAGCGGATTGAACAGCGGGCGCGGTTCGACTATCGCGAGCGCGGCGGCCGGCACGTTCTCGCCGACGAACTCGGGGAGGTAAGTGGCCTGCTGGTCGGCGTCGCCCCACAGGCTGAGCGCGGTCGACACGCCGGCGGGAGCGAGGCACGCGACCGCGATGCCCATGTCGCCCTGGGCGAGCGCCTCGGCCATCAGCACGGTGGTCACGGCCGAGCGCTCGGCGACGGCGCCACCGAGCTCCTCCGGGACGCCGACCATAGTCAGCCCGAGCTCGTTTGCCTGCCCGAGCAGCTCGTCCGGGGTGGCGCACGCCTCGTCGGCCGCCTGTGCCGCGGGGCGGAGCTTCGCAAGCGCGAAGTCGCGGACCGACTCGCGCAGGAGCTGCTGCTCGTCGTCCGGCGTCAGATCGAACAGGTCGGTGCGGCCGGTCCTCGGCTGGCGGGCCGGCTTTGAAAGCTTCTGAGTGGCGGCGAACGTGCGGCCGGCGCGCGTGGCGGTGCGGACCGTCGCCTTCGACGCGCCATGAAGGACGCGCTGCGCCGGATCGCGGAGGCCGAACCGGTCGATCAGCCCGTTGCTCGCGAGACGGTTGAGCGCTCGCAGCCCGACGGCCATACCGCGCTCAGTCAAGTTCTGCTCGGCCATGCTCTCCCACACGGTAACACGAATCGATGTAACGTCGATTGATGTCGGATACGATACCCCGCGAACCGGCGCTCGAACCCAATCTTGCCCCTTACGGGTTTCTTACGCACCGGCCGTCATCCTGGATTGTGCATTGCGCGTGCTAATCGCAGAGGACGAGTCGAGACTGGCCGAGGCAATCGCGCGGGGGCTCCGTCGCGAAGGGATGGCGGTCGACCTGGCCCCGGACGGGACCGACGCGCTGGTTAAGGCGCGGGTGGTGCGCTACGACGTGCTGGTGCTCGACCGTGACCTGCCGGGGCTTCACGGCGACGACGTCTGCAGGGCCGTCCGCGGCGAGCGCCCGGAGACCGGGATCCTGATGCTGACCGCGGCGGGTGCGCTCGAGGATCTCGTCGAGGGACTTTCGCTCGGCGCCGATGACTACCTGCCCAAGCCGTTCAGGTTTGCGGAGCTGGTCGCTCGGATTCACGCCCTGGCGCGCCGCGCCTCACCGAGCCGCCCGCCCGTGCTCGAGCGTGGCGACATCGGACTCGACCCCGCGCGCCGGCTGGTGAGCCGCGCCGGCGAACCGGTCGAGCTGACGCGCAAGGAATTTGGGGTGCTCGAGGTGCTGATGGACGCCGATGGGGCTACCGTATCGGCCGAGGAGCTACTCGAGCGCGTGTGGGATGAGCACACCGACCCATTCACGAATGTCGTGCGCATGACGATCATGACGCTGAGACGAAAGCTGGGTGATCCGCCGGTCGTCGAGACCGTGATCGGCGTCGGCTATCGGATGAGCTGATGCGCATCGGGTCGGCCTCGATCCGCTTGCCGGCGCCGACGATCCGCCTGCGCCTCACCTTGCTATACGGCTTGGTGTTTCTCGTGAGCGGCGCGGTGCTCCTGACGATCGGCTACGAGCTCGTCCGCCACAACTTGAACGGGGCTAGCGACCGCAACGAGCTGCGCAGGATCTTCGGGCCTCTGCCGCCCCGCCCGTTCGGATACCAGCCATCGACGGACGCGCGGATCGCCGCGGCGGTCCGCGCCCAGTTGCGCGCCGATGAGCTCCACCGGCTGCTGATCGAGTACATCGTCGCGCTCGGCGCGATGACGATGGTGTCGGTGGCGGCAGGCTGGCTGCTCGCGGGACGCGCGCTCCGGCCGCTGCGCGACATCACCGCGACTGCCCGCCGCGTCTCGGGTGAGAACCTGGGCGAACGGATCAGCCTCAAGGGCCCGGCGGACGAGCTCAAGCAGCTGGCCGACACGTTCGACGGAATGCTCGCCCGCCTCGACGGGGCGTTCGCCAGCCAGCGGCATTTCGTCGCCAACGCCTCGCACGAGCTGCGCACGCCGCTGGCGATCATGCGCACCGAGGTCGACGTATCGCTGGCCGACCCGGACGCCACCGCCGAGGAGCTACGGCGGATGGGGGACGCCATCCGCGAGACCGTCGACCGGTGCGAACGCCTGATCGAGGGATTGCTGATGCTCGCTCGCAGCGAGGCCGCGACCGGACGCGAGGAACCGGCTGACCTGGCCGCGCTCGCTGCCGACTGCGTCACCGACCTCCTGGCGAGGGGGAGGGAAGCCGAAGTCGACGTCCGGGACGACCTCGAGCCGGCCTGGACGCGGGGCGACCCCGCGCTGCTCGAGCGGATGATCGCCAACCTCGTCGACAACGGGATCCAGCACAACGAGCCCGGCGGGTATCTCCGGGTCTCGACGCGGACCGTCGGCGGGCGCGTACGTCTGACCGTCGCCAACGGCGGGCCGGTAATCGACCCTGCCGAGGCCGACAGGCTGACCGAACCGTTCCGGCGCCTGGATCGCGCCGCCGGGGGCTTCGGTCTGGGCTTGTCGATAGTGCGCTCGGTCGTGGTGGCGCACGGTGGCACGATCGAGATCGAAGCGCCGCCGAGCGGTGGCCTCGAGGTCCGGATCGATCTGCCGGCGCTCCCGCGGGTCAGCGTCACCGTCGTACCTAAGAAGAGCGCAAGAGCGCTTACGCAGAGCTGATACCCGCGGCGCTACAACGCTGAGGCATCGTGACCTCCGCATTGAAAGCCGCGCGCGGTCTGCCTGCCCTCCTCCCGGCAACGGATTGCCACTCCCATGAAGACTCGCCGGGATCGACCGTCTAGGCCCTGGCTTCTCTACGCGCTGGGGGTCGTGGCGATCGCCGTCGCCGTCCTGGCGGTGACGGAGATCGGGCCGCCGACCAGCTCGGCGCGGACGTCCAAGGAAGTTGTCACGGCCGAGCAGGGCGTCATCCAGTCGACGGTCACCGGCAGCGGCAACATCGCCGCGGGCACGGACGTCGACGTCAACTTCAACACCAGCGGCACGCTCCAGGATGTCTACGTCAAGGTCGGCCAGCACGTCAACGGAGGCCAGCTCCTCGCCGACCTCGATCCGACTTCGGCGAACCTGCAGCTGAGCCAGGCGCAGTCGCAGCTGACCTCTGCCGAGGACCAACTGACCTGCCTCCAGGATCAGACCACGTCCAACTGCGGGTCCGGCGGGTCGGGTGGATCCGGCGGTTCCGGATCGGGCTCCTCAGGGTCCTCCAGCACCACGAGCTTCACCCCGAGCTCCAGCGGCACGGTCGAGTTCGCGTCCTACAAGCCGGGAGCCGGCAAGAACAAGAAGCCGACGACCGGATCAGGCGGCACGCAGACGAAGTCGGGCACCAAGGTCACAAAGACGACCCCGAGCGTCACCGTGACGGTGGTCGTGCCCAGCACCAAGTCGCCCTCCAGCGGCGGCAGCTCGGCGGCGAAGACCAGCTCGACCCCCACGACCACGACCACGGCAACGCCGTCGCCGAGCAGTCTCGCCTCGGCTCAGGCGGCGGTGTACAGCGCCCAGGCCGCCGTGCACACCGCGGAGACCGCGGTCAACAACACCAAGCTTTACGCGCCGACGAGCGGGACGATCGCGTCGCTGTCGAGCCTCACCGCGGGCGACGCGGTCTCCGGAGGAGGCTCGTCGAGCGGCTCGTCCGGAAGCTCGTCGTCGTCATCGAGCTCCACCTCGGGGAGCGGCTCCAGTGGGTCCGCGACCGCCGGCAGCCTCGGCGGCTCTGGGTCGTCCTCGTCGAGCGGCTCGAGCTCCGGGTTCGCCGAGATCATCAACACGAACACGCTGACGATGAGCGTCGCGTTCAGCGAGTCGGACATCAGCAAGGTCCACGTCGGGCAGTCGGCGACGGTCTCGCTCGACGCGCTTGCGGGTGTGCAGCTCGCCGCCCACGTCAGCTCGATCGCGCTCGTCGGCACGACCAGCAGCAGCGTTGTCTCCTACGACGCGACGCTGACCCTCGACCAGAACGACTCTCGCGTGAAGCCCGGCATGAGCGCGTCGGCGACGGTGATCACCGGCCAGGCGTCGGGCGTCACGGTCCCGAACGCGGCCGTCACCGGCAGCGGCTCGCTCGGCACGGTCACCCTGCAGAAGAACGGCAAGGACGTCAGCCAACAGGTCGTGGTCGGGCTCCGCGGCGACTCGCGGACGCAGATCATCAGCGGCGTCAATTCCGGCGACCAGCTTGTGGTCACGATCGCGCTCCCGTCGCTCTCGTCTTCGGGCTCGACGGGCAGCTCCGGTTCCGGCACGCTCGGCGGTAGCGGTCTCGGCGGCCTGGGTGGTCTCGGCGGTGGCGGGGGGTTCTTCCGCGGTGGTGGCGGCGGCGCCTTCCGCGGCGGCGGAGGCGGGGGCTGATGGCGAGCGACGACCGTCCGCCCCGCGCGGCGGTGTCGCGTGCGCAGCGGGTGCTGCAGGCCCGGCGTGAGCAGGCCAAGCGGCGCGCCGCGACGCCTGCGCCCGCTCCCGTGAGGCCCCAGTCGATGGTGGCCGGCATCCGTGGGGCGCCCGTGATCGAGCTGGCCGACGTGCACAAGACGTACGCCGTCGGCGACATCGCGGTCCACGCGCTCCGCGGAGTGAGCCTGCGGATCGAGCGGGGCGAGTACGTAGCGATCATCGGTGCCTCGGGGAGCGGCAAGACCACGCTGATGAACATCCTCGGGTGCCTGGACACCCCGACCACGGGCACATACCACCTCAATGGAATCGACGTCCGTGGACTCGACGAGGACACGCTCGCCGACATCCGCAACCGCCATATCGGTTTCGTGTTCCAGAGCTTCAACCTGATCCCGCGCACGCGCGCGGTCCAGAACGTCGAGCTGCCGCTGTCGTACGCCGGCGTGCCCCGAGCGGCGCGGCACGACCGCGCGCTGGCAGCGCTGCACCAGGTCGGGCTCGGCCCGCGCGTCCATCACATGCCATCCGAGCTGTCGGGCGGCCAGCAACAGCGCGTCGCGATCGCGCGGGCGCTGGTCACGAACCCGGCGATGATCCTGGCCGACGAGCCGACCGGCGCGCTGGACACGGTCTCCTCGGCCGAGGTGCTCGGCATCTTTGGGCGGCTCAGCGATCAGGGGCGGACGATCATCCTGATCACGCACGAGCAGGACGTCGCCGCTCACGCCCGACGCTTGATCCGGATCAGCGACGGGGCGATCCTGTCCGATGAGGTCACCGACTCGGACCCGGCGGAGCGTGTGCTGTGATCGAGACGATTCGAGTGGCGCTCGCCGGTCTGGCCGCGAACAAGCTGCGGTCTGGGCTAACGATCCTCGGGCTGATGATCGGCGTCGGTTCGGTGATCGTGCTGATTGCCGTCGGCACGGGGTCGTCGACCGCGGTCGAGAACCAGATCGATCAGCTCGGGAGCAACGTGCTGCTGGTCAGCGGCGCGCCGACGCTCGGCGGCCTGTTCCGGCGCCAAGCTTCCAGCAGCACGGGATTGACCTTGGCCGACTCGAACGCGCTGACGAACTCGTTCCAGGCGCCGGACGTCAAGAGCTCCTCCCCGGTCGTGACCGCCAACGGCGTGACCCTGACCTCGGGCGAGACCACCTACTCGCCGTCGTCGTTCGTCGGGACGACGCCTTCGTACGAGGCGGCGCGCAACTACACGATGGCCGAGGGGTCGTGGTTCACCAGCGCTCAGGAGAGCGATCACAGCCGGGTGATCGTCGTCGGGCCAACCGTGGTGAGCGAGCTCTTCAACGGCCAGGACCCCGTCGGCCAGACGATCCAGGCCAACGGCACGAACTTCCAGATCATCGGCGTGACCGCGTCCAAGGGTTCGAACGGAACCTCGAACCAGGACGACGTGGCGATCGCGCCGCTCACCGCGGTCCAGGACACCCTGACCGGCTACGGGAACATCAGCCAGATCATCGTCCAGGCCAAGTCGCGCGATCAGTTGAACGCCGCCCAGACCGAGGTCACGAGCATCCTCAATCAGCTCGATCCGCCGACGTCCGGGTCTCTGACCGGGTCGAACTTCACCGTCATCAACCAGAGCTCGATCGTCCAGGCCTCGACCGCCAGCAGCAAGGTGTTCACGACGCTGCTCGGCGAGGTGGCGGCGATCTCGCTGCTCGTCGGCGGGATCGGCGTGATGAACATCATGCTCGTCTCGGTCACCGAGCGCACCCGCGAGATCGGGATCCGCAAGGCGGTCGGCGCGCGGCACAGCGACATCCTGATCCAATTCCTGGTCGAGGCCGTGCTCGTCTCGTTCTTCGGAGGAGTCGCGGGGGTGATCGCCGGGATCATCGGCAGCCAGTTCAAGATCGCTGGCGTACAGCCGGTGATCGCGCCCTACTCGATCGCGCTCGCGTTCGGCGCCGCGGTCCTGACCGGGCTCTTCTTCGGGACCTATCCGGCCGGCCGCGCTGCGGCGCTTCGGCCGATTGAGGCGCTCCGCTTTGAGTGAACAACGAGAAACACGAGGTAGCGAGATGAACGCCATCCCCTATGACCACCCCGAGCAGGAGTGGGACAGCTATCAAGAGGGGACCCAGGAGGAGTTTGCGCTCCCCGGGCGCCCTCGCCGCCAGTGGTTTAACAAGAAGACGGCGGCCGTGTTCGCGGTGCTCCTCGGTGCAATCGGCTTCTACGCGGGCGTGCGCGTCGAGAAGAACCAGCTTTCGAATTCGAGCTCGAGTTCGGGGGCGACCGGCGCGGCGGCGGCGTTGCGGGCCGCGGCCGCGCGCGCCGGCGGCGCCACGGGTAGTGGCGCGACCGGATCCGGTACGGCCTCGCGCACGGGCGCGGGAGCTGGTGGCGGCCTCCGTTCGCTGTTCGGCGGCGGCGGCGGTGGCTTCGCGGGCGCGGCCGGCGGCGCGACGTTCGGCACGGTGAGCAGCATCAGTGGCAACAACCTTTACATCACGGAGACGTCCGGCAACACGGTGAAGGTCACTCTCTCGAGCGCGACCAAGGTCACCAAGAACGTGACGGTCGGCAAGAAGGCGGTACGCCCGGGTGACACCGTCGTCGTTGCCGGCGCGAAGAACTCGGGCGGCACCGTCGCGGCGACCACGCTCAGCGATACCGGTGCCGGGGCCGGCGCCGCGGCTGGTGGCAGCGGCAGCGGCTCGAGCGGCAGTAGCAGCAGCAACAGCGGCTCGTCCGCAGTGAGCTCGCTATTCGGGGGCGGGGGCGGATGAGCAGCAATTTACGAAAGGAAGCAGTGTTGAAAGTGTTTGACGTTCGATCCAGGCGAGTGGCGGTGGCGCTCGTCACCCTGATTGCCGGTGGCGCACTGACCGCATGCGGAAGCTCGAGTAGCTCGAGTAACACCACGAGCAGTACGACCGCCTCGGCTTCGGCTTCGACCTCTGGGTCGGGCTCGGGAGCGGCGGGCGGCCCGAATAGCGCGCGGCGCGCCCAACTGGTCTCGTGTCTGAAGGCCCACGGCGTGACTCTTCCGTCACGGCCTCCGGGCTCCGGACCCCCTCCGGGTAGCAGCGGCAGCGGTAGCGGTGGGGGGACCGGCAGCGGCAGCGGTGGGGGGACTGGCACGACCGGGACGACGACGGGCCCGCGCCGGGGTTTCTTCGGTGGCGGTGGCGCGAACATAACCCCGAAGATGCGGGCCGCATTCCAGGCGTGCGGCGCGCGGTTCGGCTTCGGCGCCGGCGGCCGTGGGTTCCGGGGGCGTATCTCGCATACCGCGATCACCAACTTCGTGACCTGCGTAAAGCAGCACGGCTACAAGCTTCCGGCCCCGAACTTCTCGGGCAAGGGCCCGATCTTCCCCCAGAGCATCGAGAGCAACTCGAAGTTCCAAGCGGCCGCGAAGTCCTGCCAGCACCTCCTGGTGCCGGCGCGACCAAGCGGGGGGACAAGTACGACATCGGGGGCGTGACGCCGACTCGGGAGTTCACATGAAGATCAACCTGCCAACGAACAAACGCGACCCGGCCGTGGGCGCCGGCGGTCCCGATCCCACGGAAAAAGCGACGACGACCCCCGGTGGGCCGGTGGTTCCGCCGCCGGTCCCGGCTCCCGGCTCCGGGCCCGCGCTCTGGGCGGGCGATCAGCGGCCGACGGCGTCCGTGATCGGTCAGGTGCTGCCGATGTATTTCGTCGGAGACGAGTCACATTCGATGGCCGGCGAACCGATCGCTGCGGTCAACCAGGGGTTGATCGACCTGCGCGACGAGGTGGCCAAGCACCCGCTGATCGGCAAGAAGGTGCGGTTCGGGATCATCACGTTCGCCGAGACCGCGCAGACGCGCCTCGAGCTTTCAGAGCTGAGCGAGGACCTTGTGCTCCCGGCCCTGTCGCCGCGGGGCCGGGGCACGAGCTACGCGAGTGCGCTCGAGGCGTTGCGCCAGACGATCCCGGCGGACGTCGCGCTGCTCAAGGGCAACGGCTATCAGGTGCACCGTCCGTCGGTGTTCTTCCTGAGCGACGGCCTGCCCACCGAGAAGGCCGAGAAGTGGCAGGCGCGCCTCGCCGAACTCAAGGACCCGGGCTTCCGGGAGCGGCCGAACATCCTCGCGTTCGGCGTGGGCGAGGCCGATCCGGAGGTGATCGGACAGCTCGCGAGTTCGCCTCGCTACGGGTTCATGATGACCTCCGGCGCCTCGACCGCGGGAGCGATCGCGGAGTTCGCGGCGTCGATGCTGAACTCGATGGTCGCCTCCGCCGAGCGGCTGGACCGGGGCGAGCACACGATCGAGTTCGAGAAGCCGGAGGGGTTCGTCCAGCTCGACGCGCCGCTCGTGTAGCGTCGAGCCGTGAGCACCAGCGGACGCCCCGCGTCGGTCCGCCGCCGCGTCCGGCTGGCGCGCGGGCCGATGACGATCGGCGAGCCCGCCGCCGCGATCGAGCCGATCCTGGCCGGCGGAGACCCGTACCGACCTGACACGATCGCCGACGGCGGCACCGCGTTCGGGCTGACGGTAAGGGCGGCCTCGGTCAGGGGTCTGTACAAGCGCTACACGGGCGGCCCGCGGCAGGACGACATCTGCCTGCGGCTACACGCGGACTCCGGCACGCTGATCGCCGCCGTCGCCGACGGGGTGTCCGGGGCGTGTCGCTCGGACCTCGGCGCGGCGCTCGCGGTTAGGTACGCGACCGCGACCGTGGCGCGTCAACTCGACCGAGACGGTCTGGACTGGGTGGGCGTGTTCGAACAGGCCGCCTGGGCGCTGGTGGTGGAACACCGGCGCGCGTCCGGCGATGGCGCGGCCGGGGTCGAGGAATCGTCTCAATTTCTGGCCACGACGCTGTTGGTCGCGACGGTTCGCGGTTCGGAGGTGGAGCTGGCCGCGGTCGGCGACTCGCCCGCGTTCCTGCTGGAGGGGAAGGACTACGATCCGATCGTGAGCGAGCCTGAAAGGGTCGACGGGTTGGTCGGTGGCGGGGTGGCCGCGCTCCCGCGTTCGCCGGGCGCGGTCCAGGTGGCCCGGCGATCGCTCGAGCCCGGAGCCGTTCTACTGCTGTGCACCGACGGGCTGGCGATGCCACTCGCGGGTGGTGGCGGTGAGGTCGGGGCGACGCTCGCCCGCGAGCTCGCACGGCCGCCGGACGTGGTCGACTTCGCCCGGCTGCTCGACTTCAGCCGCAGCACCTACGACGACGACCGGAGCCTGGTCGCGGTGTGGGGGCCGTCGCAGTGAGCGCGCTCGTCGATGTGGGCGCCGCGGCCGAGCGCCGTGCGTTCCAGCGGCAGGAGTTCGGCGAGCTCGTGCCGATCTCGCGGTTCGGAGGCCAGGGCCGCGTGTACCGGCCGGCGATCGTCCCCGCGGGTCTCGGTACCGGTCCCGTGGTCGTCAAGCTGTATCGTCGCAGGCCCCCCGCCGGCGCCGAACATGTGCTCAGGGAGATGGTGGCGTGGGCGCACCTGCTGCCGGACGAGCAGCGAGCGGAGTTGCAGCGCCTCGCTGCGTGGCCGCTCGCGATCGTCCGGAACGGCGAGGTCGCGGCCGGGATCGCGATGCGCGACGCCAGCGCGCGCTTCTCCGTGCCGTTCGTGATGCCGAGCGGCCGCCGCGACCACGTGCTGCTGACGCTCGAGCACCTGCTCGGAGCCGACGACTTCCTGCAGATGCGCGGCCTTGGCGTCCGGCTCGACACGTTCAGCCGGGCCGAGGTGGCTGAGCGGATCTGCGACGCGCTGGCGTTCCTGCACCGGCACGCGATCGTGGCCAGCGATATCGCCCCCAACAACGTGCTGATCGCGTTCGGTGCCGGCGACGAACCCGAGGTGTGCTTGATCGATTGCGACTCGATGGTGTTCCACGGTCGTCAGGCGCTCGCCTCGGTACAGACTGGCGACTGGGAGCTGCCCGCGTCGTTCCGCGAGTCTCCGAAGGCGCGGGCCGCGGATGCCTACAAGCTCGGGCTCGTCGTCCTGCGCATGTTCGCGCGGTCGCACGACGCGCGGGCGTTGGGTCGAGAGTTCGAGCACGTCCCGGTCGAGTTGCGTGGGTTGCTCATCCGGGCGCTGGCCGCCGATGCCGTCAACCGGCCCCCGGCGGGCGAGTGGCAGCGGGCGCTGCGCGGGCTGCTAGCCGAGGGTCGCCTGAACGAGCGCTACCCCGGTCCAGCGCCGGCGCCCCGGGTCGTCGTCCGTCGCGCGCCGGCGGCTACGGTGCCCGCTTCGGTGGGCCTTTCGCCCGGGGTCGCGGTGGTTCCCAGCGTCCAGATGAACGGAGCCTTGTGGCTCCGTCGGGCGGTCGTCGTGGCGTGGATCGTCGCCGGAGCCGCGGTGCTCGTGCTCGTGCTGTCCCGGCTGTTCGCCGCCGCGATCCCGGTTGCGGACGGTGGCACCGGCTCGCAGTATGGGTCGGGCGCGAACGGCCCCTACATCTACCAGTACTACTACCCGAGGCCGCGCTCGGTCCGGCCCGGGGATCCGACAGTCGGCCAGCTTCCGTGATGCCTTACAGAGAACTGACGTGGCGGGGCATAGGCTGACGGACGCGACGAAAGTGCGCCTCGTCGCTTGCGGACGGACTCCCCGAACCCCGCAGCTGGGGACCGGCGGCGGTCCCGGGTCGTGACTCCCGCCCGGGTCCGCCGGCCGGTCCACAGGCCCTCCTATCGAGGACGACGCGCCCGCGCTAGCAGCGTCGCGACGGCGTAACTGGCTCCGGCAGCGGATCATCGACCTGCTCGCGGATCAGCCGTGCGCGCTGAGCGCGGTCGAGATCGAGGACGCGCTCCGCGCACAGGGCAAGCCGACCGGTCGCGCGAGCATCTACCGCGTGCTCGATCTACTGGTTGACCACGGCCTCGTCGAGCGCGTGGCCGTCGGCGACGGCCAGGCCCGGTTCGAGCGCTCGGAGGCCGACGGCGAGCACCACCACCATCTCGTCTGCGACCAATGCGGGAAGCTCGTCGCGTTCGACGATCCGGCGCTCGAGCGCGCGATCGACGACCTGTCCGAGCGGCTCGGTGTGCGGGTCGAGCACCATGACGTGGTGCTGCGCGGCGCGTGCGAGCAGTGCGAGTGACCGGTTACCAGGCGTCGACGTAGGGCCGGCGCCCGGTCGCGGGCCCGGGTGCGGGGTCGTCGAATAGCGTTGCGATCCAGCGGGCGGTGTCGGCGGGATCAATCACATCGTCGATCTCGAAGTACGCGGCCATGTTGAGGCCCTTACCGCGTTCGTAGGCGGCGGCGACGGCGGTGTCGAACGCTTGCGCGCGTTCGTCCGGATCTGCGATGGCTTCGAGTTCGCGGCGCATCCCGAGCCGCACAGCGCCCTCGAGCCCCATCGCCCCGAATTCGGCGGTCGGCCACGCCACCGTGAACAACGGTGCCTTGAAGCTCCCCGCGGCCATCGCTTGGGCGCCGAGGCCGTAGCCCTTGCGGAGCACGACCGTTCCGGTTGGGACTTTGAGATTCGCGCCCGTGAGGAACATGCGGGAGAAGTGCCGGACGGTGGCGGTCTTCTCAGCGTAAGGTCCGACCATGAAGCCGGGCGTGTCGCAGAGGAACAGCAGCGGCAGCCCGAACGCATCGCACAGCTGCATGAACCGGGCGGCCTTGTCCGCGCCGTCGGCGTCGATTGCGCCACCGAGATGCTTCGGGTTATTGGCGATCACCCCGAGGGGTTGCCCGCTGTCGGCTCTCGCGAGTGCGGTGACGATGCCGGGGCCGAAGCCGGCGCGGAGTTCGAGCACGTCATCCAGCAGCGCGTCGATGACGGTGCGGATGTCGTAGACGCGCTTGCGGTTGGCGGGAATGAGGTCTCCGAGGGCGTCCGGATCCTTCGGCGTGCCTGGCTTCTCCGTTCGCGTGAAATACGAGAGGTATCGCTTGGCGATCGCCACCGCGGCCGGCTCGTCATTCACTCGGAGGTCGACGACCCCGTTTGTGTGTTGGACGTCGATCGGGCCGATGTCGCCCGCGTCGTACACGCCGAGGCCGCCGCCCTCGATCATCGCCGGCCCGCCCATGCCGATGCTCGAGTCCTCGGTCGCGATCACCACGTCGCAGCACCCGAGTAGCGCGGCGTTGCCGGCGAAGCAGTAGCCCGACGCGATCCCGACCAGCGGCACCAGCCCGCTCAGGCGCGCGAACAGGTGAAACGCGCGGCAGTCGAGCCCCGCGACGATCGGCCAGTCGACGTCGCCCGGCCGGCCGCCGCCGCCCTCGGCGAACAGCACGACCGGCACGCGCCGGCGCGCGGCGATCTCGAACAGCCGATCCTTCTTCTGGTGGTTGCGCATCCCCTGGGTGCCGGCGAGCACGGTGTAGTCGTAGGACATGACGATCGCCGGCGCGTCTCCAATCGTCGCGGTGCCGGCGACCAGACCGTCGGCGGGCGTGCGCACGATCAGCTCGTGGCGCGGGCGGCGGCGCTCCTGGGCGGCGAACATCAGCGGTCCGTACTCCACGAAGCTGCCCGGGTCGACGAGGTCGGCCACGTTCTCGCGGGCGGTCCGGCGACCTTGCTCGCGTCGTTTCGCGACGGCATCGGGGCGGGCGGCGTCGAGCGTCTGCTCGTGGCGAGCCTTCACCGCGTCGAGGTCGTCGCGGCTCGCGGTGGGCGCGGGCTCTCTGTTGGGCGCCGTCGTGGCTGCCGGCGCCAACACCGCCAGTCGCTGCCCCGGCTCGACCATGTCGCCGACCGCGACGTCGACGCTACGCACGGTGCCGTCGATCTCCGAGAGCACCTCGTGCTCCATCTTCATCGCCTCGAGCACGACGAGCGCCTGGCCCGCGCTCACCGGATCATCGTGAGCGCGCCACACGGCGACGACGGTGCCGGCAAACGGGGCCAGCACGGGCACGTTCTCTGACACGTCCGGAACGCTACGCGACGACCTTGCGCACCGCGGCGAGGATGTCCTCGGGCGAGGCGTTATCGCCGGCGTTGTCCGACATGTGCGACCACGCGACTATGCCGTCGGGCCGCACGACTAGTGAGCCACCGAGTTGGGCCGCGTTGCCCACGGTCCGGGTCTGGATTCGGCGGCTGCGCGCGCCGGCAAGCAGACCCTTCGAGACGCTCTGGGGGCCGAACAACTCGGTCACGTTCGCCATCTTGGCGCCCGCGGCTAGGTAGCTGACCCGTCGCTCGTCGGCGAGCAACGGAAGCTGGATCCCCTGGCGGCGGCGGAACTGGGCGGCGTGGCGCGCGGTCGCCTGGCCGATCAGCACGAGACCGACGCCGGCCGCCTTGAACTCACCCCGGGCGCGATCCAACTGGATCGCGTGGTCCTTGCAGAAGATTCACCCGTAGTGGCGCAGCCACACGAGCGCCACCGGGCGCTCGGTCCAGAGGTCGCCGAGACGGACATCGTGGCACTCGTGATCGGGCAGGACGATCTCGGCGAGCCCATCTGCGCGTGACGGCGGGCTCGGGTGGCGGCCGGCGGGCATGCGGCATCAAAGCTACTACGGGATACTCCCGGGGGTGCCGGATGCCGAGCCCAGGGTCCTGTGGACGCCGTCGCCCGAGTGGATCGAGCGCACGACGCTGACGCGCTACCAGGAGTGGCTGGACGAGAAGCACGACCTGGCTTTTGACAGTTACCACGATCTGTGGCGTTGGTCCGTGTCCGACCTTGAGGCGTTCTGGGGCTCGCTGGTCGAATTCCTGGGGGTTCGCTTTGCCGCTGCGCCGGAACGCGTGCTCGGCAGCGACGCGATGCCCGGTGCGCAGTGGTTCCCGGGCGCACGGTTGTCGTACGTCGAGCACATGTTCGCCCGCAAGGATCCTTCGGCCTTGGCGATCCAGCACGCGTCGGAGTCGCGGGAGCTGGCGTCGATGACCTGGGGCGAGCTGCGGTCGTTGACGGCTTCGATCGCCGCGGGACTGCGCGCGTCGGGCGTGGGCGAAGGCGACCGGGTCGCCGCCTACATGCCGAACATCACCGAGACGGTCGCGGCGCTGTTCGCGTGCGCCTCGATCGGGGCGGTTTGGTCCTCGGCCGCGCCCGAGTTCGGGGTGCGGAGCGTGGTCGATCGGTTCTCGCAGATCGAGCCCAAGGTGCTGCTCGCCGTCGACGGCTACCGGTACGGCGGCAAGGACTTCGACCGCTCAGATGCGGTTTCGCGTATCGCTTCCGAGATCCCGTCGCTGTCGCGCGTGGTTCGGCTGGGGTATCTAGACGGAACCGGGTGGGAGGATGGTTTCTTGGGGCCTGCCGACTCGGAGCTGGAGTTCGCCCAGCTCCCGTTCGACCACCCGCTTTGGGTGCTGTATTCGTCCGGCACGACCGGGCTGCCGAAGCCGATCGTCCACGGGCAGGGCGGGGTCCTGCTCGAGCACCTGAAGAAGGCGTGGCTGCACCTCGACGCGCAGGCCGGCGACCGGTTGTTCTGGTTCACGACGACCGGCTGGATGATGTGGAACTTCATCGTCGGCGTGCTGCTGAGCGACGCCTCGATCGTCCTGTTCGACGGCAATCCGGGTTATCCGTCGATGGGGACGTTGTGGGATCTGGCGGCGGACAGCGGCATGACGTGCTTCGGGACGAGCGCGGCGTTCGTGGGCGCGTGCATGAAGGACGGGCTGACGCTTCGGTCTGACGGGCGGGATCTGAGCGCGTTGCGGTCGGTCGGGTCGACCGGCTCGCCACTGTCGCCCGAGGCGTTCGAGTGGATCTACGACCAGCTCGGCTCGGACACGTGGCTGTTCTCGACCTCGGGCGGCACCGACCTGTGCACCGCGTTCGTGGGTGGCGTGCCGACGCTGCCCGTGTACTTGGGGGAGTTGCAGGCCCGTGCGCTGGGCGCGTCGGTCGAGTCGTGGGACCTCGAGGGTCGGCCGCTCATCGGCGAGGTCGGGGAGCTGGTGATCACCAGGCCGATGCCGTCGATGCCGATCTACTTCTGGGGCGACCCCTCCGGGGAGCGTTACCGGGAGAGCTACTTCGGGATGTATCCGGGGGTCTGGCGGCACGGCGACTGGATCGAGATCACGGCGCGGGAGACAGCGCTGATCTATGGGCGCTCGGACTCGACGATCAACCGCGGCGGGATCAGGATGGGCACGTCGGAGATCTACCGGGCAGTCCTGGCGCTCGACGAGGTGACCGACGCGCTCGTGGTCGACGTCCCACGCGAGGGCAGCGAGGCCTGGATGCCGCTGTTCGTCGTTCTCCGCGAGGGCTCGTCGCTCGATGACGCGCTCGTGTCGGAGATCCGCCGGCGAGTGCGGGAGGACTGCTCGCCCCGCCACGTGCCGGACGAGATCCGCCAGATCTCCGAGGTCCCCCGGACGCTCTCCGGGAAGGTGCTGGAGGTCCCCGTCAAGCGGATTCTGATGGGGACGCCACCCGAAGAGGCCGCCTCGCGCGAGTCGCTCGCGAACCCCTCGGCGCTCGATTACTTCGTGTCGTTGGCGCCGTAGGGGTGGCCACCCGGTTGCACAAGATCATCGCGACCTGACGAAGTTCTTACGCTTCTCTCAAACTAGCCTGAGAGAGTGCCGACCTACGGGCGCCCGCCGTATGAGCGCCCGGCCAACTGGAGGAGCGCACGTTGCATCGCAAGCTCAAGCGAAACCTCGTGATCGCGTTGGCGGCGCTGGCTGTGGCCGCGTTCGCCGGTGGCGCGTACGCCGCCACCCAGAGTTCGGGTCCGAGCTCGCGGCAGGCGTTCCTGAACGACGTCGCCAAGCGACTACACGTCACACCGCAGCAGCTGACCTCCGCGCTGAACGGCGCCGCCACCGATCAGATTCAGGCCGCGGTCCGAGCCGGCAAGCTAACTCAGGCGCAGGCGAACGCGCTCGAGCAGCGGTTGAAGAGCGGCGGCCCGGCGCCGCTCCTGCCGCTGACTCCGAAGATCGCCCCCGGCCCGGGCGGAGCGGGACCGCGCGGGTTCCTCGCTCCCGGTCCAGGGTTCGGCGGCGGACCGCTCGCGTTCAAGTTCGGGCCGCTGGGTCTGGGCGCCGCCGCGGACTATCTGGGGCTGACCAACATGCAGCTGTTCCAGCAGCTGCAGAGCGGGAAGTCGCTCGCGCAGATCGCGATCTCGAGGGGCAAGACGGTCGCCGGCCTCGAGCAGGCAATGACCGCTCCGCTGAAGAAGGCGCTCGACGCCGCGGTCTCTCGCAAGGCGATCACCGCCGCGCGGGAGAAGCAGATCCTCGACCGCTTCTCGTCCAGCCTCGGCCAGCGCGTGAACCAGAAGGGCCTTGCCGCCGCGCCCGGGCTGAAGCGTGGTTTCTTCAGGGGCGGCCCCGGCCACGGCTGGGGTCCTGGGCCTGGTTACGGGTCGCCCTCCGCCACGCCGAACGCGCCCAAGAATCCGGCTAAGCCCGGTGCGCTGCCGCAGCTGTTCCAGCCCGCGCCCGTGGCGTAGCGCGGCGCACTCTTACGCGCCTCTCATCGATTTCTGACTGGTTTCTCATGGGTAGCTGCTGTACTGGGATGACCGAACAACAGCCATGCATTTGCTAGGAGACATCAACCCATGAAACGCCTGAGCCGTGTGCTCCCGATCATCGGGGGCGCCATTGCCGGCGGGGCAATCGCGCTCGCCGTCGCGAATGGGAGCACCACGACGCACTCGGTCACCACGACGACCGTCGTCCAGCCATCGAGCTCGCAGACGCTGCCGACCAGCTTCAGCAGCGGTCGCCCCGAGACGATCAACCAGATCTATCGCCAGGTCGGTCCGGGCGTCGTCGACATCACGACTTCCTCCACCCAGAACACCGGCGGTGTGTTCGGCTTCGGTCAGTCGCAGCAGACCGAGGGCGAAGGCGCCGGCGTCGTGTTCGACAAGAAGGGCGACATCCTGACCGACGAGCACGTCGTGTCCGGCGCCTCGAAGATCACGGTGACGTTCCCGAATCAGGTCAAGGCGTCGGCGAAGCTCGTCGGCTCCGACACGGGCGCCGACATGGCGGTAATCCGGGTCCAGGGCGTCGACCCCTCTCAGCTTCATCCGCTGACCATGGGCGATTCCAGCGCCGTGCAGGTCGGCGACAGCGTGATCGCCATCGGCAGCCCCTTCGGCCTGCCCAACACCGTCACCGCCGGCATCATCAGCGCGGTCGGTCGCACGATCAACTCTCCGAACCAGTTCACGATCTCGAACGCGATCCAGACCGATGCCCCGATCAACCCGGGCAACTCGGGCGGCCCGCTGCTCAACGCGGCCGGCCAGGTGATCGGGCTGAACGACCAGATCGAGACCAACAACACCAACGGCCAGGGCGAGGGCTCGAGCTCCGGCGTCGGCTTCGCGACCCCGTCGAACAGCGACGCGCGGATCGCCCGCGAGATCATCGCCACCGGCCAGGCCCACAACGCCTACGTCGGCGTCCTCCTCGACCCGAGCATCACCGGCGGCGCCGCGATCTCGAAGAACGCGAACGCCAGCGGCTACCAGCCGGTCCAGCAGGGCACGCCGGCGGCCAAGGCCGGGCTCCAGGCCGGCGACCTGATCACGGCCGTCAACGCCACCCCGGTGTCCTCGGTCAACCAGTTCGTGGCCGCGATCGCCAACTACGCCCCCGGCGACACCGTGACGCTCACGGTCAACCGCGGCGGTCAGACGAAGAAGATCAAGCTGACGCTCGGCTCTCAGCCGGCTAATGCCGCCGGCAGCCAGAGCCAGCAGGGCGGCGGCTTCGGTACTCCCTAACGCCGTAGACGAAGTAGGAATGCGCGAACTGTCGCGGCCGGCCCCAGCGCCGGCCGCGGCGGTTTAAGACGCTGCCGTCGTGGCCTGCTGGATCGTGCGCTCCATCAGCTCGCGGTGCACGCTTCGCGTCCGGCCTTCACGCCGCTTCCACGCCCCTTCGGAATCGAGCGTCCAGGCGTTGGTGTCGTCGGCGAAGCAGCGCTCGAGCGTGTCCTCGAGCTCGAGCTGAAGCTCGGGATCCTCAACGGGCGCGAGCAACTCGACCCGGGTGTCCAGGTTGCGAGGCATCAGATCGGCCGAGCCGATGTAGTAGACGCGCTCGTCGCCTCGATGGAACGAGTAGATGCGGGAGTGCTCGAGGAAGCGCCCGACGACCGACACGACGTTGATCGTCTCGCTGACGCCGGGCACGCCGGGGAGCAGGCAGCAGATCCCGCGGACGTTGAGGTCGATCGGGACGCCCGCCTGCGAGGCCCGGTACAGCGCCTCGATGCACTGCTGGTCGACCAGCGAGTTCATCTTCATCGCGATCCGCGCCGGCTCGCCCGCCTGATGGGCGGCGATCACGCGGTCGATCTCCTCGATCAGCGGCCCGCGCATCGAATGAGGGGCGACCAGGACCTTGCGCTCGCGCGTCGGGTGGCTGTAACCGGTCAGCGTGTTGAACAGGTTGGCGACTTCCTGGCCGAGCTCGCGATCGGTGGTGAACAGCCCGAAGTCCTCGTACAGCCGGGCATTCTTTGCGTGGAAGTTGCCCGTGCCGATCATCACGTAGTTGCGCACGCCACCGCGCTCGCGGCGGACCACGAGGATCGCCTTGGCGTGAGTCTTCAGTCCGGGGATGCCGTGGACGACGTGCGCGCCGACTTCTTCGAGCGCGCGTGACCACCCGATGTTCTGGCGCTCGTCGAAGCGGGCCTTCAGCTCCACCATGCACACCGCCTGCTTGCCCTTCTCGGCCGCCTCGATCAGCGACGGGACGAGCGCGGAGTCATCCGAGGTCCGGTACACGGTCATCTTGATCGCGAGCACGTTCGGATCGTCGACCGCCTGCTTGACGAACCGCTCGACGCTCGTCGCGAACGACTGGTACGGGTAATGGACGAGCACGTCCCGGGTGCGCATCGGCGCGAACACATCGGGCTGGTCATCCTGGTCCCCCGGGCTCGGACCGAACGCCGGATGCGTGATCGGAGTCCAGGGCGCCTGGCGTATGTCGGAATGGCCCTCGAGCCCGGCGATCTGCCATAGGTCGCTCATGTCGAGCAATCCCTTGACGTCGTACACCTGCACCTCGTCGACCCCGAGCCACTCGATCAGCCGCGCTCGCATCCCGGGATCCATGCTGGCGCCGACCTCGAGCCGCACGACCTCGCCGAACCGCCGGCGGCGCAATTCATCCTCGACTGCCTGCAACAGGTCGTCGGCCTCGTCTGAGACGTCGAAATCGGCGTCGCGCGTGACCCGGAACAGGTCGTAGCTGATGATGTCCATGCCCGGGAACAGCGCGTCCAGATGTCGCGCGATAATCTGCTCGAGCGGGATGAACGTCTGCGGGGAGATCTCGACGAACCGCGGAATGACCTCCTTCGGGACCTTGACGCGCGCGTAGACCTCCTGGTCGATGTCGGGGTCGTGCAGCCGGACGAGCAGGCTCAGCGACAGGTTGGAGATGTACGGGAACGGCCGGCCGGGACCGATCGCGAGCGGTGTCAGCACCGGGAAGATCTCCTCGCGGAAGTGGCGCGCGATCAGGCTGGCCGGCGCCGAGGACTCCTCGCAGCCGACGATGCGGATGCCGTTCTTCGCGAGCTCCGGGCGCACGATCTCGCTGAACTGGCTGGACTGCCGGCGGTCGAGTTGGCGGACGCGCTCGGAGATGCCCTGGAGCATCTGCGACGGCGACAGGCCGTCGGGTCCGCGCGCGTCGACGCGCGCGTCTAGCTGGTCGTGCACGCCGGCGACGCGGACCATGAAGTACTCGTCGAGGTTCGTCGTGAAGATTGCGAGGAACTTCACCCGCTCCATCAGCGGAAGCGACTCGTCCTCGGCCAGCTGGAGCACGCGGTCGTTGAAGTCCAACCACGACAGCTCGCGGTTGATGTAGACCGCCGGGTCGGCGATGTCGCCGAGTGACGCCGACCGCCCATCGGCTTCGGCCTCGGTCGTGGCCTGCCCCGTCTCCAGCTGTGTATCGCTCATGTCACTCCTACATTCGCCTTCGCGATCGCGCTGAGCTCGGAGGGCCGGAGCAGCGTGACCAGTTCGCCCTTTGAGATGGCGGCGAGGCCACCTTTCTTCATCCTCACCTGCGCCCCCGTCAGATCGTGCACAAGCAGCGAGAACGAGGGGTCGTGCCCGACCAGCAACACGTCGCCGAGCCCGGCGGTCAGCGCATCAACGTCGAACGGCTCGCCCGACAGCGCCCGCTCGACGGTGATCGGTATCCCGAGCGGCTCGCACGCCCGCTCCGCCGTCTGCAACGCCCGGAGCTTGGGGCTTGAAAGGCACACGTCGAGGTGCACGCCGAGGACCGCGAGCGCCCGGCCGGCGGCATCGGCATGCATCGCGCCGCGCTCGGTGAGCGCGCGATTGTCGTCGGGCAGGCCGTCTTCCGCCTCGGCATGTCGCAGAAGCCACAGCATGGCGACAACTCTAGTGGGAGTGGCAACTTGCTTGTAAACGCAAGCGCGTCCGTCCGCGGACGCGGAGCCTTGCCATGCGCGCCGCCTATCCGATTAGCAGGCGCCGGCCGAACACCCGCTGGAACGCCTCGCCGTCCCCGTAGCGCTCGACGCTCCAGCGCGGCAGCGTCAGGTCGCCGGCGGCCTCGAGGTGGAGGTCGACCCCGTGGCCGTTGGCGCGCAGGCGCGTCTCCCGGACCGACTGGTCGCGACCGCGCTCGAGGTGCTCGGCTAGCCGCAGGATCACCGAGCAGCGTTCGAGCAGCTCCTCGTCGCCGTCGCGGGTGAGCGCCGCCAGCTCGCCGAGCTTGGGAGCGCCCTTGCGGTGGTACCGGGTGATCTGGGCGATCAGCGCGCGCTCGCGCGGATCGAAGCCCGGAAGCTCGGCGCTGACGATCAGGTAGGCCGAGTGCTTGTGGTGGTCATCGTAGGAGATCGTCATCCCGACGTCGTGGAGCATCGCCGCGGCCCACAGCAGCTCCCGCTCGCCGGAGCGGGGCTCGAACAGGCCGCCGCCAGCCAGCGAGTCGAACATCTGCAGCGACAGCCGCGCGACGTGCTCGACGTGGGGGAGGTCCGACTCGTACTGGATCGCGAGGTTGCGCACGGCGGCCACACGGACATCTTCGAACAGCGGCTCGGGCGCGCCGGCGAGCAACTCGCGTGAGATGAACACGCCGTCGCGAAGGCTGGCCTCGGTGACCTCGATCCCGGCAAATCCGCCCAGCTCGACGACGGTCTCGATCACTATCGCGGAGGCGAGGATGATGTCGCCGCGCCCCACCTTGATCCCCGGCACCTCGCCGCGATGGGACACCGGCAGCGCCGCCAGCGTCTGCACGAGGTCGGTGAGCATCTCGCGAGTGATCACGAACCCCTGGACTCCGATGTCGGGTTGATCGGCCATGCGCTGGGCGGCGGCCGCGAGGTTGCGCACGGCGCCGCCCATCCCGACGATCCGGTCGCCGGCGCCACCGAGCCCGGATTCAGGGGCCAGCACGTCGCGGACGTGCGCCCGCACCCGCTGGACGTCGCGCTTCTTCGCCGGACCCGATCCGGGGAGGAACGCCTCGGTCACCCGCACCGCGCCGAGCGGGAAGGAGCGCAGCGACACCGGGCGGCGCTCGGCCACCTCGATCAACTGGATGCTGCCGCCGCCGGTCTCGAGCACGACCCCGTCCGTCATCGTCGAGCTGTTGATCGCGGCGATGTAGCCGAACCTCGCTTCGTCCTCGTCGGAGATCACCTCGATGTTCAATCCGCTGGCGGCGCGCGCCGCCTTCAGGAACCGCTCGCCGTTGGTGGCGTCGCGGATCGCGCTGGTCGCAACCGCGTGGACGGCGTCCGGGCCGAGGCCGTGGGCCGCGCAGAAGCGCTCGAACACGGCGAGCGTCTCCAGCCCGCGTCCCATCCCAGCGTCGCTGAGGCGGCCGGTCTCCGCCAGGCCGGCGCCGATCCGGACGGTCTCGTAGATCTCGTCCGTGAGCTTCCACCAGTCCCCTGGCGCGAACATGTAAACGACCAGGCGCCACGAGTTCGAGCCGAGGTCGATAACGGCGACCTGACGGACGTCCACGCCCCCCTGGCCCGTCGCCCGAGTCGATCTCCAGCTCACGTGCACACAATGATCGGTCCGGCGTCGGACGAAACCACCCCTTCCGTGTCACCATGGCGGTTTGGACTCAGAAAAAGACCGGATGTTGCGAGGAGAGCCGTATCTGGCCAACGACCCGGCGCTTCTGATCGAACGCCGGCAGTGCCGGCTCGTGTGCGAGCGCTTCAACGCGACGAGCTTCGGCCTCACGATCGAGCGCCGGGCCATCCTCAGCGAGCTGCTCGGCGAGCTCGGGGAGGGTGCCGACGTGATGGCGCCGTTCGAGTGCGATTACGGCTACCACATCACGGTCGGCGCCCGGACGTTCATCAACTACGGCGCGACCGTGCTTGACGGCGCCAGGGTGACGATCGGCGAGGATGTCCAGATCGGCCCCGGCGTGCAGTTGCTGACCGCGCTCCATGCGCTCGATCCGATCGACCGCCGGTTGGGCACCGAGACTGCCAAACCGGTCACGATCGGCGACGGCGCGTGGCTGGCCGGCGGCGTGATCGTGCTCCCGGGCGTTACGATCGGCGCTGACGCGGTCATCGGCGCCGGCAGCGTCGTCACCAAGGCCATGCCCGCCCGTCATCTCTGCTTCGGGAACCCCTGCCGGGTGATCCGTGAGGTCGCCTGACAGCCTGACGGTGGTGGCCGTCGCGCCGCAGCCGCGTTCGTGCTGCTGGTCGACGGCGCCGATCAGACGCTCGCGCAGCTCGGGCGGAGCGGCGGGTTCGATCTGGTGCTTCTGCCCGCACGACGCCGACCTCTGCGACGGGCATATCACCCCGAGGCGGCCCGCCTGAGGGTCAGCGCCGTCGGCGAGATCCGGATCGTCGAGCGGGCTTCGCAGCCGCAGCTGCAGCCGCAGCCGCAGCGGCCCGGCGTCGCCGCTGATTGATCCTGATCGCGGCACCGATCGCGGCGCCGAAGAACAGGGCGCCTATCCAGAACGGGCTGACGAGCAGAATGACCGCGATGCCGAGCATCGTCAGCCAGATCGCGGGCCTCCAGTCGCGCCAATCCCCGGTCATAGCCGCAGCGTACCTGCCCTCATCGCACGCCCACCTTGAGCTCGGCGGCAACCCGCTTCTGGACCGACGCCACCGCGCGGAAGGCCTCACGTAGGTAGCTGCGCATCAGTCCTGTGAGCGTCGCCGGGTTGACGAAGTCGTCGGGCTCCTCGCCCGCTCGAAGCTGGTCGACCTGATGTTGGACCCGGAGCTCCGTGATCAGCGTCAGCGCGTCCTCGAGCGTCCGGGCGTGTGCCTCCGACAGCGTGCCGACGGCGGCCGCCGCGCGCAACCGCTCGCTCGTCGACGCGCTCGTGACGCCCGCCGACATTCCGGCCCACCGTGCCAGGTCGACGATCGGGAGTACACCGCGCTGCTTGAGGTCGAGCTGGCCCCGGTGCTCGCCGCTCGGTTCGACCACGAGCCCTCTGAAGAAGCCCGTCGGAGGGCGGTGGGACAGCGCAAACCGCGCTAGCAGGCGGAGCAGCGCCGGATTGGTCGGCGCGAGCCGGAAGGTGTCCGCGACCTGCGTCCCGGTGTGAACGCCCCAAACCGGCCGGCCGTCGACCAGCACCGACACGAGCACCAGCGCCTTCTCCTGGGTCGGATCGTCGATCCAGCTGCGCACCGCGCGCTTCCAAGATTCGAGCGAGCGCACGAAGCGGGGGTCGGACGCGGTGGCCCCGTGTTCGTCGGCACGCAGTCCACACGCGTCCAACCTCGACACCACGGTCGACCCGATCGCGTGCAGCCGCGACTTCACGCGATCGTCGTCCGGCGCGCCGAACCACACGATCGCGCTGTCGACGTCCGAGCTCGGCAGCGCCTCGCGGCGAGCCTGGCTCCCCAACGCGAGCCACGCGAACTCCACGCCGAGGTCTGGAGCGTCCTCCGCCACCGCCAGCTCGAGCAGTCGCCGCGTCAACGCATCGACCACGACAGAGTAGAGCGCGGCGACGTTCGCGGCGGCGACGTGCGCGTCGTGCATCGCGATCACCGTCGGGCGCAACTCCTTCGCCGCTTCAACCAGCTCGTCCACGGCCTGAGCGCGCGCAATCCGCCGGCGCAGGTAAAACGACGACCGCGTCTGCGCCGCGACGAGGTCTATCTCCTCGACAACTCCGAGGATCGTCCCGGTGGCCGAGACGACCGGAAAGTGGCGAAAGCCGCGGTCGAGCATGTCGAGCAGGACGTCGCCGCCGAGCCGGTCCGGGGTGCAGGTGTACGCCGGCGCCGACATCGCGGCCGACACCGGCGCGTCTCCGCTGAGCCCGGAAGCGATCACCCGCGTACGCAGGTCGTGGTCGGTGAGGATCCCCAGCGACCCGTTGCCGACCTCGACGACCGTCGACGTCACGTGGGCGGCGGTCATCAGCTCGGCCGCCTCGCGGATCGTCGTATCGGGACGGCACACGATGGGGTCGCTGCGCAGGAGCGACCCGACCGGTTGCAGCGGCGGGTCGACGCCGGGCTCGGTGGCGACGGCGGCGCCTCCCTCGTACCGAATATCCAGCAGCGATCGAGCGACGAAGCGCAGCCCCGCCGGGCGCGAAAATGGCTCCTGCGCGATGTCGGCCGGGATCCGGTAGCAGACCGTGTCCTCGCTGGCGCGCGCCTCGAAACCGGTCGGAAGCCCCGACAGCATCGAGGCGTGGCCGAACAGCTCCCCCTCGCCAAGGAGGTCGAGGACGCGGCCGTCGAACACGATCTCGACGGCGCCGGCCCGGATGACCCGCAGGTGCGAGACCGGCTCGGCGCCCTGCGAGAAGATCGTCGCGCCGGCACGGTGGAGCTCGACCTCCGCCGCTGCGGCGACGCGCTCGATCTCGTCGTCGTCGAGCGCGTCGAACGGCGGATGCTCGTGGAGAAAGCGAGTTACCTCGGGCGCCGCGGTGGCGCTCATGCTCCGGACCTCAAACGACGGCCACTAACCAACGGCCGCTGGCGCCGCAGCCTCCGCGCCTCGGGCGGCGTCCTCCTTGAGCATGTCCGCGCACTTCTCGCCAATCATCATGGTCGTGATGCACGGGTTGATCGCCGGCAGGAACGGAAGGATTGAGCCGTCCGCGATCCGCAACGAACGCACGCCGCGGACGCGCAGGCGCGAGTCGACAACCGCGAGCGGGTCCGAATCGGGACCCATGTGGCAGCTGCATGCCGGGTGGTAGACCGTGTTGTGGGTCTTGTGCATGTAGTCGACCAGCTCATCGTCGGTCTGGGCCTCCGGACCGGGCGCGAGCTCGGCGCCGGCCCACTCGGCCATCGCCGGCTGCGAGACGATCTTCCGCGCCAGACGCATCCCGTACGCCATCACGCGCTCGTCGTGCCCGTCGGCGTCGGTGAAGTAGCGCGGATCGACCCGGGCGCGATCCCGGAAATCGGACGAGCGCAGCTTCACGGTTCCGCGAGAGCGGCCGCGGCACACGTTCGGGGTCAGGCAGAAGCCGTTCTCGGTCGTCGGGTAGCCCCACCGAGCCGTGTTCATGTCGAACGGCACGGATCCGTAGTGCATCATCAGGTCGGGCCGGTCGAGGCCTACCTCGGACGTCGAGAAAAGACCGATCTCCCACCACTGGGTCGAGGTGCGGATCATCGGCTTCTTAGCGTCCCACTGCACGATCCCCTCGACGTGGTCGTCGAGGTTGGCGCCGACCCCGGGCGAGTGGACGACCGTCTCGATTCCGAACTCGTGCAGGTGCTCGCCGGGACCGATCCCGGACAGCATCAGCAGCTTCGGAGTGTCGATCGCGCCGGCGCTAAGGATGACCTCGCGCCGGGCCTTGACCGACGCCTGTGTGAGCAGGTCCGGGGTCAGGTACTCGACCGCGGACGCGCGGCCGTCGTCGAGCGCCACGCGCTTGACCCAGCACGCCGTCCGGATCTCGAGGTTCGGCCGCGAGCCCAGGATCGGGTGCAGGTAAGCGTGCGAGGACGACATCCGCGTGTTGTCCGCGCTCGAGTTGATCTGGAACCAGCCCGCCCCGTTGGTCACCGTGTGGCCTTCGTTGAAGAGGCTCGTCGGCAGCCCGGCCTGCGCGGCCGCCTCGAGGATCGCCACGCCGCACGGATCGGCGGGCGGCACCGTCCGGATGTTCACCGGCCCGTCGCGGCCGTGGTGGTCGCCAGGCCCGTCGTTGGTCTCCAGCCGCTTGATCAGAGGCCAGCAGTCCGCGGAGCTCCAGCCCTCGCAGCCCATCGCGGCCCACTCGTCGAGGTCCTCCTTCGGCGTCCAGAACGCGATGCACGAGTTGTGCGACGAGCAGCCGCCGAGCACCTTGGCGCGAGCGTGTCGCAGGAAGCTGTTGCCGCGCGCCTGAGGCTCGACCAGGTAGTCCCAGTCGTAGCCCGAGTCGAGCAGGTACATCCAGTCCTCGAGGCGCAGGATCCGCGGGTCGTCGACGTCCGAAGGCCCGGCCTCGAGCAGGCAAACGGTCACCGACGGGTCCTCGCTCAGGCGAGCCGCGACCACACAGCCCGCCGTGCCACCGCCGGCGATCACATAGTCGAACTCGCCCGCTTCGATCATGGCGCCATTTCGCCCATCGCGGGCAGGTGCTCGAGCTCAGGCACGTCGGCCCGGTGCTCGGCGAGCACCTCCGCGGGTTTCTTCGCCTGAACAAGGAAGTAATAGAGCGTTCCGATGATCACCACCGCACCGATGAAGAGGACCGGCGACCACTGGAAGTACCAGTGCGGCTTCCCGACCGCGTTATAAACCGCGTTGCGCGGCCACGCGATGTTGATCGCAACGAGGGTGCCGTAGACAACGGCGAGGATGTTGACGGGCAGCCCCCATCGGCCGAGAGAGAAATACGGCCCGTGATCCGGCTTTGGCCATTCCCCCCGCAGACGTCGGATCAGCATCGGCCCGGTCACCCCGAGGTAGGCCATGTAGAACATGATGATCGCGATCCCTGTGATCACGAGGAATGCGCTCTGGTTGCCTACGTTGATCGCCAGCAGCGCGATTGCGAGGATGCCGGTCACGAGCGCGGGTATGACCGGCACCTTCCGGTGTCCCGACACTCGCGCGACCTGCGAGCCGAACGGCAGCTTGTTGTCGCGGGACATCGAGAACAGCATCCGGATCGTCGCCGTCTGAACGGCGAGGCAGCACACGAAGATCGCGATCGCGCAGTCGATCAGGAACAGGTTCCCGACGGTGTTGCCGAACGCCTGCTTCATCACATAGGGAAGGCCGAGGAGGCCGACATTCTTGTCGAGGATGTGCTTGTTCGCCATCGATGCGAACAGGATCACGAGGCCGCCGATGATCGCTGCCGCGCCAATCGCGCGGATGATCGCCGGCGGGGCGTGCTTGCGTGGGTTGTTGGTCTCCTCGGCGAGCGTCCCGGCGGTGTCGAACCCGTACATCACGTACGCGCTCAGCAGGCCGCCGACGAGCAGCGCTCCGAAGTAGCCCCACGGATGTCCCGCGCCGAAGCCGTAGGAGTGGAAGATGATCTGCGGCCCGTGGTGTGCGTTGAACAGAAGCAGGATCACGAGGATCGTCGAGCCGACCAGTTCGCAGATCACACCGACGTTGTTGATCCGCGACATCAGCTTGACGCCGAGCATGTTGATGATCGTGGTGATGCAGACGAGGATCGTCCCGAGCAGGAGCGCGTTCTGGGCTCCGCCCTTCGTGAACGTGGCTCCCGCGTCGGCGGCTGTGCCGAAGAACTGCAAGCCGGTCGTTACCTGTGGTAGGACAACCTGCCAGTCGACCGCGACCGCCGCGATCGTCACGATCGCGCCGACGATGTAGATCCAGCCGGTCATCCACGACGTGAAGCCGCCCGAGATCTGCTTGGACCACTGATAGACGGACCCGGCGATCGGGTACTGGCCGGCCATCTCCATGAAGCACAGCGCGACCAGGATCTGGCCGCCCACGACCACGGGCCAGGTCCACCACACGCCGGGTCCCGCGTTGAGATAGCCCGTCGCGAACAGCGCCGTGACGCCGGTCAGGATCGAGATGTAGCTGAAACCGGCCGCGAACGAAGAGAAGCTCCCCAGCGACCGGTCGAGTTCCTGCTTGTATCCGAAGCCCGCGAGCTCGGAACTGTCCGAAGTCCCGCTCGTCTGAGGAGCTTCAACGGTTGCCATCGATCAACCTCCCCGGTACGCGCGGTGCTCGCGCGACCAATCGAACACCACGACCTCGCCCGCGTCTGGGGCCTCTGAGCACCCTCGAATCCATTGACCCAGGCCTGATCGGGCGGTTATATATCAGTTGTCGAACTGTGTCAACGGACCGGGACGAGGGGCTCTGAGGCAAGAAATGGCGACGCAGACCATGCAACAGATGTTCGTGGGCGGTAGCTGGCAGCCGAGCGCGAGCGGCGATACGTTCGAGGCGACCAGCCCGGCGACCGGCGAGGTGATCGCGACCGTTCCCCAGGGCGACCGCACCGACGCCCAGCGCGCGATCGAGACCGCGCGCAACGCCGCCGAAAAATGGGCGAGACTGACCGCGTTCGAGCGCGCGGCCAAGATGAATGCGGTCGCCGACCTGATCGAGGCCCGGCGCGACGACCTCGCCCGCACGCTCACGCTCGATCAGGGCAAGCCGCTGCGCGCCGAGGCGTTCGACGAGGTCGCCGAGCTCGTCGAGTACTGGCGGATGGCGGCCGAGGACTCAAAGCGCCTCGGCGGGGAGCTGCCAAACTCGTTCTCCCCGGGCAAGCGCGTGATGCTGGCGCGTCGCCCGCGCGGGGTGGTCGGCGTGATCAGCCCGTGGAACTGGCCGTACACGATGCCGGCCGAGCTGATTGCGCCGGCGCTCGCGTGCGGCAACGCGGTGGTGTGGACGCCGGCGCCGTCGACCGCCGTGTGCGCGGTGGCGCTCGCGGAGTGCATCGCCGACGCCGACCTGCCGCCGGGGGTGTTCAACCTCGTGACCGGTCCCGGCCCCGTGGTCGGCGACGAGATCGCCCGCAACCCCGGGACCAACGGCGTCGCGTTCATCGGCTCGACCGCGACCGGGCGGCTGGTCGGGCAGGCGGCCGCGGGCAAGGCCGCGCTGCTCGAGATGGGCGGCAACGGCCCACTCGTGGTCATGGATGACGCCGACGTCGACGCGGCTGTCGACGCGACGCTGACCGCATGCTACCTGTGCGCCGGCCAGAGCTGCACCGCCGGCGAGCGGATCCTCGTCCACCGCGCCGTGCGCGACGAGTTCGTCGAGCTCCTCGCGCGTCGCGTGACCGAGCGGATCCTGCTCGGAGACCCGTTCGACGACGCGACGACCATGGGTCCGGTCAACAACGAGCCCGTCGCGGTCAAGATGGACGAGCACGTCGGCGACGCGGTCGCGCGCGGCGCGAACGTGGTCAGCGGCGGTGCGCGTGCCGACGGCTTCGCGACCTCGCTGTACTGGCAGCCGACGATCCTGACCGACGTGCCGGCCGACGCCCGCGTCGCGGTCGAGGAGACATTCGGTCCGATCGCCCCGGTGGTGGCGATTGACTCGCTCGAGCACGCGATCGACCTGACCAACTCCTCGCCATATGGACTGCTCGCGGCGATCTTCACCGCCAACATCCAAAACGGGCTTGAGTTCGCCGACCGCGTCCACACCGGGTGGGTCAACATCAACGAGTCGAGCAACTACTGGGAGGCGCACCTTCCGTTCGGCGGTCGCGCCGGCACCGACAGCGGAATCGGCCGGGTCGGGGGCTCGCACGTGATGCAGTGGTTCACCGAGCTTCAGACGATCGTGCTATCGCCGCACGCGCCTCGAGCCTGAGCCAAAGCGCTCGGCTTCTAATCATCGGCCGCGCGCGCGTAGTCAGGATTCGGACGGCCGTTACTCCGTAATCCGTCCAGACGACTCCAGGGGTGCGCGGGGCGAGTCGATGCAACCGGGCATGGAACAGCGCAAGAACTTCGAGGACGTCCTGCGCCGCGGCCCAGGACCCCTGCGTGGAGAAGTTCCGCCGCCGGTCGCGGAGAACGCGCTCCGGATCCTGTTCGTGACGTCCGCACACAACGGCCTCAGCCAGCGCGCGTACATCGCGCTCACCGAGATGGGACATGACGTCACGGTTCAGGTCGTCGATTCGAGCGAGCTGATCGAGAGCGCCGTCGCGGTGCACAAGCCCGACCTGGTCGTGTGCCCGATGCTCAAGCAGTTCATCCCCGAGTCGGTGTGGAGCAAGTACACGTGTCTCGTCGTTCATCCCGGCCCGCACGGAGACCGCGGCCCGTCGTCGCTCGACTGGGCGATCGAGCTCGGGATGGAGGAGTGGGGCGTGACCGTGCTCGAGGCCGTCGAGGAGGCCGACGCCGGCGACATCTGGGAGACGCGCAAGTTCCGCATGCGCCCGGTCGGCAAGAGCAGCATCTACCGGCACGAGGTGCGCCGCGCCGCCGTCGAGATGCTCGTGTTCGCGGTCCACAACTTCGCGCGCGGGGACTTCAAGCCGACGGCGCTCAATTACGACGACCCGAACGTGACCGGCCGGCTGCGTCCGCTGATCAAACAGGCCGACCGAGAAATCGACTGGCGCTGCGAGTCCACCGCCGGCGTCGTGCGCAAGATCCGCGCCGCCGAGGGCCACCCGGGCGTGCTCGACACGATCTCCGGGACCGAGTTCCACCTGTTCAACGTCTACCCCGAGCGCGGCCTGCGCGGCCGACCGGGCGAGATCATCGCCACGCGTAACGGCGCGATCTGCCGCGCGACCATCGACGGCGCCGTGTGGATCACGCACCTGAAGGCGAAGGATGGCCCCGCGCCGTTCAAGCTCCCCGCCACGCGCGCGCTGGAGATCGGCGGCATCGTCCCGGACGCGCCGGAGATCCCGGTGGCGCTCCATGCCCCGATCCCGCCCGGCTACACCTACCGCGAGATCTCCTACGAGGAGAAGGCCGGGGTCGGCTATCTGAATTTCGACTTCTACAACGGTGCGATGAGCACCGAGCAGTGTCGCCGTCTGCGCGACGCATACCAGTACGCGCGCAGCCGGTGCACGACCAAGGTGATCGTGCTCGCCGGCGGTTCGGACTTCTTCTCCAACGGCATCCACCTGAACGTGATCGAGGCGGCCCCGGATCAGGGCGAGGAGTCCTGGTTCAACCTGCACGCGATCGACGACGTCGTACGCGAGATCGTCGAGACCGACTCGCACATCACGATCACGGCGCTCTCAGGTGACGCCGCCGCCGGCGGGGTCCCGTTCGCGGTCGCGGCCGACCACGTCGTAGCCCGCGAGGACGTGGTCTTGAATCCCTACTACCAGCACATGGGCGGGCTGTATGGCTCGGAGTACTGGACCTACCTGCTCCCACGCCGCGTCGGCGCGGAGATGAGCACCAAGCTAACGAGCGCGCCGTTCACCCCGATCGGTACACGCCGTGCTGTCGATATCGGGCTGATCGACGCGGCGTTCGGCGACAGCATCGCGAGCTTCCGCGCCCAGGTGCAAGGCCTGGGCGAGCGCCTGGCCCGCCATCCCGACGTCGGCAACTGGCTCGCGCAGAAGCGTGCCTCCCGCGCCCGCGACGAGCAGGTCAAGCCGCTAAGCACGTACCGCACCGAGGAGCTCGCGAAGTCGCACGAGTGCTTCTTCGGCGAGGACCGCAGTTACCACGTCGCGCGCTCGCTGTTCGTCTACAAGACCCGCGCCCCATGCAAGGTCGCGCTCCCGGCTCCGCCCACACGCGCCGACAGGCCCGAGCTCACCGCGGCCCAGCGCGCGATCACGAAGGTCCGTCAAGCCAAGTCGGCCGCCGCGCGATGAGCGTTCTTGTCGGCGCTCCCGTTGGCGAGGAGGGGGCGACCTCCGTGGTCGGCGGCGCCGTCGAAGGCCACCTCGACCGCGCCAAGCGCGCCGGCTCCGGCGGAGCCGGGGCGTGGGTCGTCGGGAAGTGGCTGAGCCTCAAGCACTGGCTCCCCAAGGGGCAGCTGCTCCCCGAGCACGTGCTCCGCCGGCGCCACCGCTCGATCTGCGTTCTGCTCTGGCTGCACGTGCCGGCGCTGTTTGTGTTCGGGGTGTTGATGGGGAACTCGGTGGTGCACACCGCCGTCGACGTGAGCCTAATCGCGCTGTGCGGCGTGGGGGCGAGCCTCGAGCGTTTCCGGCTCAAGGCGCGCGTGATCGCCGCATCGTTCGGTCTCGTGACCTGTTCGGCGGTCCTCGTCGATCTGTGGGGTGGAGTCACCGAGGCGCACTTCCACTTCTTCGTGATGATCGGGGTGCTGACGCTGTACCAGGACTGGACCCCGTTCCTGGTCGCGATCGCGTTTGTGGTCGTCCACCACGGCGTCGGCGGCGCGCTCGACCCCAAGGCCGTGTTCGGCGACAACGCCCAGGCGGACAAGAACCCGTGGTTGTGGGCGTGCATCCACGGTGGGTTCGTGCTTGCGGCGAGCGTCGCGCACATCGTGGCGTGGCGGACCAACGAGAACCAGCTGCTGCGTGATCCGCTTACCGGTCTCCCCAGTCGCCTGCTGTACGTGAACAACCTCAAGCTCGCGCTCGAGCGGCTGGGCCGTGGCCCGAGCCGCTCGGTAGCGGTCCTGTTCCTCGACCTCGACCGCTTCAAAGTGATCAACGACAGCCTCGGCCACAGCGAGGGCGACGAGCTGCTGGTCGCGGTCGCCGAGCGCGTCGGACACGCGCTACGCCGGCACGAGACGCTCGCCCGGTTCGGCGGCGACGAGTTCGTGATCTTGTGCGAGGACATCTTCGACGAGGAGGACGCCGTCGCCGTGGCCGAGCGCGTGCTGAAGGCGTTCAGCCTCCCGTTCGCGCTCGCGCACGGCGAGACGATGGCCGCGGCCAGCATCGGCATCTCGGTCACATCGGATCCGAACCAGGATCCCGACGATCTGATCCGCGACGCGGACGCCGCCATGTACCGTGCCAAGGGCGCCGGCGGCGCGCGCGTGGTCCTGTTCGATGAAGTGACCCGAGAGCGGGCACTGGCGCGACTCCACAACGAGAACGCGATCCGCAAGGCGATCGACCACGAGGAGTTCCGGGTCTTCTTCCAGCCGGAGGTCTCGATCGACGGCGAGCGGATCACGGGGATGGAGGCGCTCGTGCGCTGGCAGCACCCCGAGCGCGGCCTGCTGGGTCCCGGCGAGTTCATCTCGCTGGCCGAGGAGACGGGCCTGATCGTCCCGCTCGGGACGTGGGTGCTGCGCGACGCCTGCAGGCGCGCTGTGGTTTGGCAGCGGGGCCGGGGGGGCGATGAGCCGCTGATCCTGCGGGTCAACGTTTCGGCGCGGCAGCTCGGACAGGATTCCTTCCGCGAGACGGTCGCCGGGATCATCAAGGAGACCGGGATCGATCCCGCCTGGCTCTGCCTCGAGGTCACCGAGAGCGTCCTGATCGAGGATCCCGAGTCCTCGATCCGCGTCCTGACCGAGCTCAAGGAACTCGGTATCAAGATCGCGATCGACGACTTCGGCACCGGCTACTCGTCGCTCGAGTACCTGCGCCGCCTCCCCGTCGACTGCGTGAAGGTCGACCGCTCGTTCGTCCGCGGGCTGCCCGACAACGAGGAGGACGTCGCGATCGTGAACGCGGTGATCGAGCTCGGGCACGCGCTCAAGCTGTCGGTCACGGCCGAGGGCGTCGAGACCACCGACCAGCTCGGGAATCTTCAGACGGCCGGCTGCGACACGGCGCAGGGCTTCCTCTTCTACCGCCCCGAGCCGCCCGAGTTCCTCGAGCAGCTGTTCGCCACCGGCGACTGCGCGGCTGAGTCCGCCCCCGTCGCCGCGGACGCCGCGGACGGCGCCGTGGTTCCCGTCGGCGCCGGCCCGATCGATGACGGCCGCTTTCCTCGGCCGGTCGCGCCGCACCGCCGGCTCATCCCGCCCCCGGGGGTCCGCGGCAGCCGCCGGCGGCTCGCCAGGCATTCGTTCGTCGCGGGCGTCAAGGCCATGACCCACACCTGGGTCAGCGGCGGGGCCGCGCCGGACTCAAGCGCGAGTTGACCTCGCCGATCACTCTGGTAATGGAATCGTCAGTCTCGTCTCTCTCCGCGGCTCGCGACCGCCGGACGGCCCGGCGCCGGGCGCTCCGCCTCGTGGTATTCGCCGCGGTCCTCGAGATCGTGCTGATCCTGCCCTTCGTCGATCACCTCGCCGACACCCACCCGATGGTCCACTTCACCCAGCACGGCTTCATCTTCGCGGGTGGCGTGCTGATGGGTCTGGCGATTCGCGACGTTCAGCGCGCCTCACGGCCCTGAGGCCATGACCAAGCTCCTGGAGGAACACGGGGCGCATCTCGGGTTCGTCGTAATCGGCATCGTCGCGTTCCTGTGGGTCGCCTATCGGCCCGAGCGCGACTCCTCCGAGGACCGCGTGGCTGGTCGTATCCCAGTCGTTCCGGCGGTGCAGGCGCCCAAGGCGAGGGCAGTCCGCCGCTCGGTGGCCCGTCGCGGGCTGATCGCGCTCGGCCCGTTGCTCGGGGCCGTGGCCACCGGGGCGGTCCTGTACGGACTCGACGTCGGCGGTGGTTCGGTTCCGGGCTCGGTGATCTGGATCCACTCGGGGATCTCGCTGCTGGCGCTGCTGCTCGTGGTCTACAAAGTCGGCGACCTCGGCACCGCCCGGATCCGCCGCGCCTTGAGTCGTCAGCGCCTCCCGGAGCTCGTTTCGGTGATCCTCGGCGTGCTCTCGGTGCCGCTGCTCGCCACTGGTTTCGGCCTCCTATTCGCCCCCAGCACGAGCTCGTTCTTCGCCTACTCGCACCTGGTCTCGGCTGCGTGGTGGACCGGGCTGCTGGTGTGGCACCTGCGGCGCTACGTCGGCGCGTCGCTGCGGGCCGCGCTCCGCCCGCAGGTCGCCGCGGCGCCCGCACCGGTAGCTCCGGCCCGGGTCGTCTCCGCGGTGAACGTGCGGGGCGACCGGATCCAATGGCGGACGTCCGGCGAGTAGTCGCTCAGAGGACCGCGCGGATCTCGCGCTCGAACGTCGCGATATGCGCGGCGAGGACCTCCCGGGCCCGCTCCGCCTCCCCGGCCGAGATCGCCAGCAGCACGTCCTGGTGCTCGTGCACGCGCGCGAACAGGTGCGGCAGGCGGTCGATCACCAGATACCAGATCCGGAGCGACAGGTTGAAGTAACGCCCGAGCGTTTCCTCCAGGAACGGATTGGCGGCGCACCGGTAGATGAACCGGTGCACGCGTGTGTCGAGCTCCATCAGCGACTCGAGGTCGTCCGTGCCGCGGCTCGCATCGAGCTCATCGAGCAGGGCTGCGAGCTCCTCGCGCTGGGCGTCGGTGATCCGCTGCGCCGCCCGGTACGCGGCATGGCTTTCCAGCTGCGCGCGCACGTCCGAGATGTGGGCCAGGTCGGTGATGTTGATCTCGGACGCGAACGTCCCCCTGCGGGGGAAGACCGTGACCAGGTTCTCGAGCGAGAGGCGCTTGATCGCCTCCCGCACCGGCGTCCGGCCCATTTTGAGCTCGCGGCCGATCAGGTCCTCGTCGATCGGAGCGCCCGGCGCGATGCGGAGCGTCACAAGGCGATCGCGCAGCTCCCGGTAGGCGCGGTCGGCAAGGAGGCCGCGCGCGGCAGGCCGTCGGCTCGGGACGACTGATATATCAGTCATCGGCCAGTTGAGTCTATAGATGACGAGGCCCGCCGCCAAGCGGCAAGTACGTTCAAGATCCCAGAGGCGATCGCGGGGAGCGCGGTAAGCCACATGCCGAGTACGGTCGCCGGCCGGCGGATCTTCTCCCACAGCCGCGTCGGTCTGGGCTCCGGTGGCGCCGTGGGCGGGGGAAGCAGGGTCGCCGCCAAGGCGCCGATCAGAACATCGTGTCGACGAAGACGATCGCGCCGGCGACGAGGAACAGCAGCCGGAGCTCGGGTGTGTTCAATCGCCCAGCTCGGTGCGCCGGCGCACGACGAACTCCTCGAGCTCGGCGCGGACCGCGTCGTCGAGCGGCGGCTGTTCGTAGTTCTCGAGTGTCGCGCGCCAGAGCTCGCCGGCGCGGGCCGTGGTGTCCTTGGCGCCGCGCTTGGTCCAGCGGTCGAAGTTCTCGGTCGAGGACAGGAGCGGGCGGTAGAAGCACTCGCGGAACCGCTCGAGCGTGTGGGCCGCGCCGAGGAAGTGCCCGCCCGGCCCGACTTCGGTGTGGGCGTCGAACGCCAGCGATGCCTCGTCGATCTCAAGCGGCGTGAACTCGTGGCGGAGCTCTCGCAGGAGCTCGACGTCGACGATGAACTTCTCATAGCAGGACACCAGCCCACCCTCGAGCCACCCGGCCGAGTGCATGACGAAGTTCGTGCCGGCCAGGAACGTCGGCAGCATTGTCATCAGCGACTCGTACGCCGCTTGGGCGTCGACCGTCTGCGACGCGTTGAGGCCACCGCCGCCGCGCCAGGGAAGGTTGAAGTGGCGGGCAATCTGCCCGGTGCAGAGGACGCCGATCCCGGACTCGGGCGTCCCGAACGACGGCGAGCCCGACTGCATGTCGGTGTTGGATAGGAAGCTCCCGAACACGACCGGAGCGCCGGGGCGTATCAGTTGCGCGAGCGCGATCCCGGCGAGCGCCTCGGCGACCTGCTGCACGAGCGTCGCCGGCAGCGACACCGGCGACATCGCGCCCATCAGCAGGAACGGGGTGATGACCACCGCCTGGTTGGCCTTCACATATTCGAACATCGCGGCGAGCATGCGGTCGTCGTAGCGGAGCGGCGAGTTGACGTTGATCAGGCTGATCGACACCGGCGCGCGCTCAATTGCCTCGCGCCCGCCGAACAGGATCTCGCCCATCCTTATGGTGTCCGCCGCGTTGGGGCCGCTGGTGACCGACCCCATGTATGGCTTGTCCGACAGCGTTTGGAGCGCGAACACCATGTCGAGGTGGCGCGAGTCGAGCGGCCTGTCCTCGGGCTCGCAGATCGTCCCGCCGGGCGAGTCGAGCTCGGGAAACGCCTGCGAGAGCTTCACCAAGTTCTCGAAGTCGGCCATCTTGGCGTCGCGTCTTGTGTCTCCCTCTCGTATGAACGGGCAGCCGTAGACAGGCGCGAACACCATGTGGTCCCCGCCGATGTGCGCGGTGTTGGCGGGATTGCGGGCCTGGAGGTCGAACTCGCGCGGTGCCTTGGCGACCTGCTCGAGGATGAACTCGGGGTCGAACCTGATCCGGTTCTCGTCCTCGAGCGTCTGGCCCGCGTCGACGAACAGGTCCACCGCCTCGGGGAGCAGGAACTCGATCCCGATCTCGGAGACCAGGCGCCGCCAGCCGCGATCGATCACGGCGATCGCGTCTTCGCTGAGGATCTCGTAGCGGGGCATGGAGTTGACGAACATCACTGGCTCCTCGCGCTCGGGGTGGGATCTCGGTCGACGGCCCCCAGCCGGGGGGGTTGACCTGGCGACGTCGATCCGTAATCTATACCGCGTGGAACAACAGTTCCAAGCTCAGGCTCACGGGACCGCGGCGATCGACCGCGGTGCGGATCTGCTCGTGCGGGTGCTCGAGAGCGAGGAGCCCGTGGCACTGACGGACTTGGCGAGCGCGGCCGGCCTCCCCAAGAGCACCGCGTCGCGACTCGTGAGCGCGCTCGAGCGGCGTGGTTTGATCGAGCAGGACGGAGAGCGCGGGCGGCTGCGACCTGGCCCGGCGATCCTCCGAGTGGCCGAGCGCGGCATGCTCGAGCGCAACGTCGTCGAACTGTCCAAGCCGGCATTGGACGCGCTCTCCGAAGCCACCGGAGAGACGATCAACCTGGCCGTGCCCGGGCTCGAGGGAGTCGAGCACATCGCTCAGGTCGACAGCCGTCACTTCCTCGGCGCCGGCCAGTGGCTGGGGCGCTCGGTCGACTACGAGCATTCCGCCAACGGCAAGGTGTTCTCAGCGTTCGGTCGTGCGCCTGGGACCGGTGTTGCGGCGCCGACCGCCGAGCTGCAGGCGGTGCGCCGGGCCGATTTCGCGACCTCGATCGACGAGCTCGAGATCGGCCTGTCCGCGATGGCGGCGCCGGTGCGGGGCGCCCGCGGCGAGGTGATCGCCGCGCTCAGCATCTCGGGCCCGACGCTGCGGATGACGCCGGAGCGAATCGAGGAGCTCTATCCGCTTTTGACCAGCGAGGCGCGGACGCTCAGTCGGCGCCTCGGCCACCGAGATCAAGGAGAACGAGCGGCGTGACGGATGAAGAGGTCCTCCAGCTGTTGTATGACGAGACGCTGGTCGGGAATGCGCCGGCGGTCAGACAGGGCGTGGAGGATGGACTGGAGCAGGGGATGGAGCCCGACCGGATGCTGTACGACGCGCTGATCCCGTCGCTCGAGGAGGTCGGCGCGCGGTTCGAGCGTGGCGACTTCTTCGTCCCCGAGATGCTGATCGCGGCCCGCGCGATGCAGGGCGCCCTCGACATCCTCCGACCGCTGCTCGCCGACACCGGCGCGGCCCAGGTGGGGACGTTCCTGATGGGCACCGTCAAGGGCGATGTCCACGACATCGGCAAGAACCTCTGCAACATCATGCTCGAGGGAGCCGGATTCCAGGTGATCGACCTTGGCGTCAACGTCCCGCCCGAAAAGTTCATCGAGCAGATCGAAGAGCACAACCCCGACATCGTCGGGTTCTCGGCATTCCTGACGACGACGATGCCGATGTTCAAGGCGAACATCAACGCGCTCGAGAAGGCGGGGCTCCGCGACCACGTGATCGTGATGGTCGGTGGCGCGCCGGTCACGCAGGAGTACGCCGACGCGGTCGGCGCCGACGGCTACTCGGCCGATGCGTCTTCCGCGGTCAAGAAGGCGAAGGAGCTGATCGAGCTCCGCCGCGAGAAGGTGCTCGTATGAGTTCGGTCACGGTGCTGCGGTCGCAGTCGAAGGCCGTCGAGATCGGCGCCGGGCGTCCGTTCTGCATCATCGGCGAGCGGATCAACCCGACCGGGCGCAAGAAGTTCGCCGAGGAATTGCGGGGCGGCGACCTGTCGACCGTGACCCACGACGCGGTGGCGCAGGTCGAGGCCGGCGCCGACATGCTCGACGTCAACGCCGGCATCCCACTGGTCGACGAGGCTTCGCTGCTCGCGAGCATGCTCCGTACGGTCCAGGCCGCGGTCGACGTACCGATCTGCATCGACTCGTCGGTGATCGAGGCGCTCGAGGCAGGGCTGGCCGCGTACGACGGCCGCGCGCTCGTGAACTCGGTGACCGCCGAGGACGACCGGCTGTCCGAGATCCTCCCGCTGGTCGCGCGACACGACGCGGCGGTGATCGGTCTCGCCAACGACGAGACCGGGATCCCCGAGACGCCTTCGAAGCGCTTGGAGTGCGCGCGGAAGATCATCTCGGTGGCGGCCGACTACGGGATCGCGCGCGACGACGTCGTGATCGACCCGCTGGCGATGACCGTGGGGGCCGACCCTTCGGCGGTCAAGACCACGCTCGAGACGATCAGCCTGATCCGCGACGAGCTCGGCGTGAACATGTGCCTCGGCGCCTCGAATGTGTCGTTCGGGCTCCCGCAGCGGCTCGTGCTGAACGCGGCGTTTCTGCCGATGGCGATGGCCGCCGGGTTGACCAGCGCGATCATGTCGGCCTCAGACTTATGCGTCGACGCGGTCCGGGCGGCCGACCTGCTCCTTGGCCACGACGAGTGGGGGGCGAGCTGGATCGCCGCCCACCGCGCCCGTCAGGCGACGGTCGCGCAGGGAGCTCCCGTGTCGTGAGTGGAGTCTCACCCCAGCGGCGCCGGCTCGAGCTCGAGCAGGAGTTGTCGCCGGCGCCTGCTCCGGGCGACGGGTCCGGCCGGGTTCGGCTCCGCTTCCTGCCGGACGGCGCCGAGGTTCGCGTCCCCAGCGGCACGCCGGTTTTCGACGCGGCGAGCTGGAACGGGATCGCGATCGACTCGACCTGCGGCGGGCACGGGACGTGCAAGAAGTGTCGGGTGCGGATCGTGTCCGGGGACGTCCCCGTGGGTCCTCTGGATCCGCGGGCCTTTACCGGGGACGAGCTCCGGGAGGGGTGGCGGCTGGCGTGTCGCTCTTCGGCTCGCGGCGATCTGGTCGTCGAGGTGCCGCCGCTGCAGACCCGCCCGAAGGCGGCACTGGCGGGCGTCGGGCGCCACGTGATTCTGCGCCCGGCGGTCCAGAAGCGCCACCTTCTGCTGGCCGAGCCCACGATGGAGGACCAGCGCTCCGACCTTCAGCGCGTGCTCGACGAGCTCGACGACCTGGAGCCGCATGCATCGATCGAGATGTTGCGCTCGCTCGGATCGGTTCTGCGCCGGTCCGGGTTCGATGTCACCGCAGTCGTCGCGGATCAGGAGCTGATCGGGTTGGAGCCCGGCGACACGACCGCGCGGCGGTTCGCGATCGCTTTCGACCTCGGGACGACGACGGTGGTGGCGACGCTGCTCGATCTCGAGAGCGGCCAGCCGGTCGCGGTGCGCTCGATGCTGAACCGCCAGCAGCCGTTCGGCGCCGACGTGATCACCCGCATCTCGGCGACGATGATGGACTCCGACGCGCTCGATGCGTTGCGGTCGCGGGTGCACGAGACCCTCGCTTCGCTCCTCGACGAGGTGTGCGCCGAGGGGGTGGTCGAGCCCCGCGAGGTGTACGAGATCACCGTGTGCGGCAACGTCACGATGATGCACCTGGCGCTCGGGATCGACCCCGAGCCGCTGTCGATGGCGCCGTTCGTGGTCTCTACGCACTCGTTCGGCGATGTGCGCGCTCGCGACTTCGGGATTTCCGTGCATCCGCGAGCGCCTGCGTTCGTCTTTCCCTCGTTGGGTGCTTACGTCGGCGGCGACATCGTCGCGGGGATGCTCGCGACCGGCCTCACGCGAGACCGCCGGTTGCGGTTGTTCATCGACGTCGGCACGAACAGCGAGATCGCGCTCGGCTCCCACGAGCGCGTGGTCGCGACCGCGGCCCCCGCCGGGCCGGCGTTCGAGGCGGCACAGATCCGGTGTGGGATGCGGGCCTCGGAGGGCGCGATCGAGGCGGTCAAGATCTCTCCCGCCGACGGGGTCGTTTTGGACGTGATCGGGGACGTCGAGCCGGTCGGCATCTGCGGTTCGGGGCTTGTCGACGCGGTCGCCGAGCTCGTCCACTGCGGGCTGCTCGACCACTCAGGGCGGTTCATCCCCGACTCCGATGCGGCCGTCTCCCATCCGGGGTTGGCGGATCGGCTGACGAAGATCGACAAGGAGCGCGTGTTCGTGCTCGACTGGCTCGGTGGGACCGATCCGGAGCGGTCGGTATTCCTGTCCCAGCGCGACGTGCGCGAGCTCCAGTTCGCGAAAGCCTCGATAGCCACCGGCTGGAGCATCCTGCTCGGGGAGCTCGGAGTTTCGGTCGCGGACGTGAGCCAGATCCTGCTCGCCGGGAGCTTCGGCGCGTATCTGACGCCGCTGAGCGCGGTGCGGATCGGGCTGGTCCCGAAGATCGCGCTGCCCCGGATCGTGTCCGCGGGGAATGTCGCAGGGGAGGGCGCGAAGATCGCCGCGCTGTCGGTGCGCGAGCGGGCCGAGGCGTACTCGATCCTGCGCGAGGTCGAGTACGTCGAGCTGTCGGGGCGGCCGGACTTCAACGACATGTTCGTCGACCAGCTGTCGTTCCCGGGATGAGCCGCCCGGCCGTCGTGGCTTGCGGGGCCCTTGCCGTTGACGTGCGTCGTATCGCATCGCGCCGTGGCTGGGACCTCGAGGTGATCCCCGTGTCGGCGCTCTTGCACAACCACCCCGAGCGGATCGCGCCCGCGGTTGCTGCGCTGTCCGCCGGCCACGATGTCGTGGCCGTGGCGTACGGCGACTGCGGAACGTACGGGGCGCTCGACCAGTACCCGCGGCTAAACGGCGAGCACTGCTACGACGTGTTCGCGCGGCCCGAGGTCGCGGCCGCCCTGGAGGAGGAGCCCGGCACGTACTTCCTCACCGACTTCCTCGCCCGGACGTTCGAGCACACCGTGTGGCGCGAGCTCGGCCTCGATCGGTACCCGGAGCTGCGCGACGACTACTTCGGTAACTACACGCGCGTGATGTGGCTCGCGCAGCGCCCGACGCCGGCCACCCGGGCCGCGGCTTCTCGCGCAGCGGAGCGGCTTGGCCTACCGCTCGAGATGCGCGAAGTCGGCGACGCCGGCCTCGAACGCCAGCTCGAGCGCCTGCTCGCCGCCTGAACCGGGTCCCTACGGCGCAGCCGGTACGTCGACGCTCGGGACGTTCCAGCCGAAGACGCTGACGACCGGCGAGGCGCCACGTAGCGCGCTCCCCTTGTACGCGGCGTGGAGCGTCTCGGACTCGCCCGGCCACAGCGTGATGTCGTTGTCGCTCCACGCGATCGGGAGCGCCTCGTTGTCGCCGGCCGCCGGAACGCCGGACGCCGTGCCGCGGCGGACGTCGGCTCGCAGGAAGAACGCGACGTTCGGGGTCGTCGAGGTGTTCGTGATCGTCACGTCGGTTTCAGTGTCGTTGCCGTCGGCGACGGTGCCCGGATGGGTGCTCGCAGTGACGTTCACGGTGGCGGGAGCCAGCGACCGGAGCTGGGTGAGATTGCCGTACCGGCTCATCGTCGCCTGCGGGTTGCCCCGCGTCTCACGCCAGTTGACAACGTCCCGTTGCGTCGAGAGCCAGTAGACGTTGCGATCGACGACCTCGCCGCCACGAGTCAGCAGCACCTCGACGAAGTAGGTCTGCGCCGGCGTCGGCGGGGTGGTTGTCGACGGCACGGCCGGGCGGATGAGGTTTCGCGCCACCCCTTGCGGGTCGACCGAGATCCCGCTGGCGGTCTGATCGTCGAGGAGTCGCCCGTCGACCGCGTAAACCTTGGCTTCCACCGACAGCCCACTCTGCTCGAGGGCCCCGAGATTGTCTACCGACACCGTCCCATCGTCATAGGCATAGAGGACGTGGAGCGGCTCGTTGGCCTTCTTGGCGCCGAAGTAGCTCCCGGCCTGGTCGAAGTCGTAGTTGTATAGATCCCACAGCAGCGTCGGCCAGCCCTTGTTGAGCTGCCAGTAGACGATCCCTGTCGACGGGGCCTCCGCGTTGGTGGAATGGTCGATGTACGCCTCGAACTCGGCGCGCTGGGTCTCGTAGTTCTGGACCTGCGCCTCCTCGACGTACTGCTGCAGGCTCGACCACCGGCCGTAGCGAGCCTTGATCGCGGCGTCGAGGTCGTGGAGCGTCCCGAACGAGTAGCCGCCGTTCTGCTGGATGTTGGGGAGGCCGGCCTCGTAGTTCAGGTGGTACTGGTTGTAGTTCGGGGCCTTCCATAACTGACGCTGCTCGAACGGGGACAGGTACCGTCTGATCGAGTCCAGCGTGGGAACGGTCTGCCCCGCACTCGCCTCGCTGTCGAACGCCCACGCTCCGCCGACGTTCGTGCGAGTGGGGTCTTTTGGATCGAAGTGCGTGGTGTCGTACCAGTAGCTCGGCGGGACCCAGTCATACGGGCCCTCCTTCTCGCCGGAGGGGCCGAGGCGGGCGCTCGACTTGTACTCGGCCGAGGCGATCAGCGGGTCCTGGAAGTCGGCTCGCCGGAAGGCCCGGACCGAGACTCGCTCCTGAGGTTTGGTTGGGTTGTTGTCGCTCCAGCTGAAATTCATGACGCTGGGGTGGTTCCGCAGGTTCTGCCCGATCGTCAGCGCCGAGTTGGCGAGCACGGCAAGATCGTGAGCGCTCGTGAGGTGGCTGTCCTGGAGCTGCCAGGCGTCACAGCACTGGAACCCGCCGTCGACCAGGATGCCGGCTCGGTCCAACTGCTCGTAGAAGTCGTCGGGCATCTGCTTGCCCTCCGTGCGGATGCCGTTCAGCCCAAGGTTCTTGATCATCGCGATCTGGTCCGCGGTGTCCGCGGCGGAATAGTGCAAGAACAGGTTCTCCGACCACCCGCCCGCGCGGAACACGAACGGCACACCGTTGACGAGGAACTGCCGAGACCCATGGGGGGCGATCGGAGCTGGACCTATCAGCCGCGTCGTGATCGTGCGGATGCCGAACGTTTCGGATTTTGTGTCGGGCGGGGCGCCATGGTGCGTCAGCGCCGTCGTCAGGCCGTAGAGGGGCTGGCCGCCCATCGCGTACGGCCACCACACACTTGGGTGGTGGATCTTTAGCCCCGGGTCCTCGCTCGGGGTGAAAGTGAACGTCCGGGTCTTTCCTGCGCCGACCGTCACGCTCGTGCTGACTCGGATTTCGTCGCCGGCCGGCGTTTTGACGGTGGCCGAGAGATCGCCTGTCCGTCGGGTCGAGGTGTGGTTGGTGACAGTGGCCTTGATTGTCAGAGCCGCCGTCGATAGATCCGGCGCGTCGTGCTGCACCACATGCGCGTCGCTAAGCGCCAGCGGGCCGGACGTGTGTAGCTCGATCGGGAACTGGATGCCGGTGTTGTTGTCCGGCGGGATCTGGGTCCAGTCGACGTTGTCGACTGTGAACATCTTCGTCGGATCGTTCGGATAGACCTCGAGCGCGAGCGTGTTGACGCCGCGGCGGACAAGCTTGGTGATGTCGAACGTGAAGCGGGTGTAGTCGCCCTGGACGGCTTTCTGCGTTGCCACCTCCGTGCCGTTGACCCACACGTCAGCCTGTCCCACGACCCCGTTGACGGTCAGGTTGGTGTACTGCGAGCCGCTCGGGTGGGCGACGAAGTCGGTCCGGAACCACCACGGAACCGAGAATCTCCGGATCGTGTCGGGCCCGACCGTATCCATGTAACCGAAGCAGGTCTTCATGTTGTCCGAGAAGAACACGTTTGGGCACCGGCCGGCCTGCACGAGCGCGCCGACCTCGGTCCCGACCGCGCCGGCGTCATCGGGTCGAACGTGTAGCCACGAGCCCGTCGGGAAAGCCGGCGCTGAGATCCGTGCGCCGGCCTGCCGTGCCTGAGCGCTGCTCTGGACCTGCCAACCGCCCAGCCCGACCGTCCGGGTGTCGGCCGAAGCGGTCGACGTGGCGACGGCGGCGGTGGCGAGCAGGCTGAGCGTCGCGGTGGCGAACACGGTCAGACGACGAAGGACGGCGCGTCGCGACATGACTTCCTCCCAATTCGGTAAGGCTCTGACCAAATAACCTACCCAGGCACGCGGGAAAGATCAATGCCAGCCGGCATTTGATTGGCGCTTTACTATTTGCCTGGGGTTAAGTCGCGGTGACTTTGCTCAGGCCCGGGGGTCTGTCAGGGTCGTAGCCGAGCGCCGTTGCAAGCTCGCGTGCGAGCTGCTGGCCGCGGACGACGGCGACGATCGGCGTGAGCGGCTCGGCTGTCGCCGCCGGCAGCGATACATCGGCGCCCTCGTCGTCTCCCACGACGAGCACGCTCGCCTGCCGGGCGCGCAGGTCCTCGACGAGTGATGCCACGTCCGCGTGCGCCGGACCGGACGCGCGCAGCGCGACGACCGGAAGGCCACGCGTCACGGCCGCGATCGGGCCGTGGCGGAGGTCCGCGGCCGAGTAGCCGTCAGCGAGCAGCGAGCATGTCTCCTTGATCTTGAGTGCGGTCTCGAGCGCGGCCGCAAACAGATATCCCCGCGCGACGACGATCAGCTGTGAGGCGCCGGCGAGCTCCCGCGCGGCGGCGGCGGTCGGGTCGGGGTCGTCGAGCACCGCCCGCACGGAGTCGGGCACCGCCAGCAGCTGCTCGTGGGTGAACGGGGCGCGTCCCAACGCCGCGGCGATGATCGCGAACGCGGTGAGCTGACCGGTGACCGTCTTGGTCGCGGGCACGGCTCGCTCGACCCCCACCTCGAGCTCGACGGTCTCGGCGGCGGCCCGCGCGAGCGGGCTGTCGGGGTCGTTGGTGATCGCCAGGCCGCTTCCGCCTGCGGTTTGAAGCGCCTCGAGCGTCCGGACGATCTCCGGCGTGGCACCCGACTGGCTGACCGCGATCACGAGTTGCCCCGTGTAGTCGACATCGACGTCGTACAGCGTGTGGAGGCTCGGGGCCGCCAGCGAGATCGGCTTTCCGGTCGCCGACTCCAGCAGATACCGCCCGTACACGGCGGCGTTGTCCGAAGAGCCACGGGCGACGAGAGTGATGCCGGTGAGCGGCTCCGGCACCACGGCGCGCACGCGCTCGGCGATCGCGTCGAAGCGGCCGATGAGCTGCTGCAGCCGTGCCGGCTGCTCGGCCATCTCGACCGCCATCAAAGTCCCGCTCATGTGGGTCTGCGCTGGTCGAGCAGGTTTGGCAGATCGCGCATATCGTCGAACACGATCGTGTCCGGCCCTTCGAGGGCCTCGGCCGCCGATAGCCCGCCCGCGAACGCGAGCACGCGCATGCCGGCGGCGCGCGCCGCCTGGACGCCGTGGCGGCTGTCCTCGATTACCACGCACGCCCCGGGATCGGCCCCCATATGTTCGGCGGCGTGCAGGAACAGATCCGGGGCGGGCTTGCCGTTCGCGACGTCCTCGGCGCTGAAGATCCGGCCGTCGAACCGCTCGTACAGACCGGTGAGCCCAAGCGTGTACCGCATGTGGTCGTGGGTGCCGCTCGATGCGACGCACGTCGGCAGCACGATCCGGTCGAGCGCCTCGAGGACTCCGTCCACCGGCGTGAGCGCGTTCGCGAACGCCTCGCGGTAGCGATGCTCGACCGCCTGGTCGAAGCCGTCGGGAAGATTGTGCCCGAGGTGGGCCTCGATCTCCGCCCGCGCGTCTCGGTCCGAGCGCCCGACGAACCGGTCGATCACCTCGTCCTCGCTGAGAGGCCAGCCCAACTCGCGCAGCACCTGCACATCCACCTTGACGGCCAAGCGCTCGCTGTCGATCAGCACGCCGTCGCAATCGAAGATCACGAGTTCGACCGGACCCGACACCGATGGCTTCAACGATTGGTGACCGATGCGGTGTCGGCGGGATCGGGCACGACGCTCGTGTCGCCGGTCGCGACATGACACGCGACCAGCGTCGATCCGAGCGGTCTTAGGTGAGGGGTGACCTGTGAGCACTTCTCGATCGCGTAGGGACATCGCCAACGGAAGCGGCAGCCCTCGCTTGGGTTGATCACCCGTGGCGGCTCCCCGCTGTCGGCCGATATGTCCTCGTCCTTGTCGCGCGGGTCGGCCACGGCGGACAGGAGCAACTGCGTATAGGGATGCTTGGGGCTGGAGAGCACGGTCTCCGTTGGGCCGGCCTCGACTTGGTGACCCGCGTACATCACGACGATGCGGTCGGCGACGTACCGGGCGCTCGCGAGGTCGTGAGTGATATACAGGAGCGAGACGCCCTCTTGATCCCGCAGGTTGCTCATCATGTTGAGCACGCCGGCGCGGATCGACACATCGAGCATCGAAACCGGCTCGTCGGCGAGGATCAGGCTTGGCCGCACGGCGAGGGCCTGAGCGAATCCGACCCGTTGGCGTTCGCCGCCGCTCATCTCGTACGGGAACCTGTTCAGCATCTTCGGGCTGAGACCCACATTCTCGAAGACACGCTGGGCCTCTCGCCGCCGCTCCGCGCCGCTTAGCTCCGGCCGGTGCAGGGCGATGTTGCGCATCACCCCGTGCGAGACCCGGTGCACGGGGTTGAAGGCGCTGAACGGGTCCTGGAGAACAATGGCAACTTCGCCCCGGTACGCGAGGACCCTCTTCCGGGAGCGCAGGCTGCGCAGCGGCCGGCCCCGGTAGTAGATCTCGCCGCGCGTGGGCTGGTAGATCCGGGCCAGCAGCCGCGCAACGGTGCTCTTGCCGCTACCGCTCTCGCCGACGAGCGCAACGATCTCGCGCTCGTCAACGGCGATGTTGAAGTCATCGACGGCGTGAAGCACCTGCTTTGAGAGCATCCCACCGAGCCGGAAGTGGCGCGTCAGATCAACCGTTCGGATTAGGGGCTCATCGGTGACGCGAGTGCTCTCAGACGCGTTCTGCTGGTCGGCCATCGGTCAGACCGCCTCCTTCGCCTGATCCGCATAGAGCAGGCAGCGCACCGATGCATCGCCGACCGGATACAGCTCCGGCGCGCGGGTCAGGCAATCCGGCATCACCTCTGGGCAGCGTGGATGGAACCGACAGCCCATCGGTGGCCGAGCGAGGTCCGGGGGGCTTCCGGGGATCCCAGCGAGCTCTCGGCGCGGGCCACGGATCGACGGGAATGCGTCCATTAGACCGCGCGTGTATGGATGTTGGGGCCGGTCGAAGATTGCCTCGGTCGGCGCCGCCTCCGCGACCTGCCCGGCGTACATCACGATCACACGATCGGAGTAGCGGCTCACCACCGACATGTCGTGTGTAACGAAGATGACGGCGAACCCGAGGCTTCGCTGCAGGTCCCTGATCTTGCTCATCAGCGATCGCTGGGCCACCACATCAAGCGCTGACGTCGGCTCATCCATCATCACGAGCTGAGGCGTGAACAAGAGCGCCATCGCGATCATCGCGCGCTGGCGCATCCCGCCGCTCAGCTGATGGGGGTAGCTACCCAGGTGGGCAGCGTCGATGCCCACGAGAGTCAGGACTTCTGCCGATCGCTGCTCAATCTCCTCCTTCGAGGTGGTGCCGTGCGCCTGGAGGGCGTCCTTGAATTGAGCTCCGATGCTTTTCATCGGGTTGAGTGCGTTCATGGCGCTCTGCATCACGACCGAGTAATCACGCCAGCGCATGTGCTGGAGCTCATTGCGGTTGATCCGCACCATGTCAAGCCCACGAAAGATGACTGTGCCGCCGACGACCTCGCCGGGAGGTGAAAGCAGCTGAGCGGCTCCGAATAGCAGCGTCGACTTGCCGCAGCCCGACTCGCCGACGATCCCCAGGAACTCGCGCGGTTCAACGGAGAAGCTGACCCGATCCACCGCGCGCACGTCGCCTGCCTCCGTGAGATAGTCGACCGACAGATCCGTGACCTCAAGTAGAGGCTCTTGCACGGCGCCTCCTCCTCACCGGCCGCAACGCGGGATTCCCGATCTCATCAAAGGCGTAGTTCACGAGTGCGAAACCCGCTCCGAGTAAAGCGACAGCGAGGCCCGGCGCCAAGGCCCACCACACGTTTCCGGACTCAAGCGCGGCAGCCTGCTGCGCGTTGTAGAGCATCGTGCCCCACATCAGCTGGCTGGCGTTGCCCAGCCCGAGGAACTGAAGGCTCGCCGCGAACCCGACCTCAAACACCGCCAACGCCAGGAACGAGGCGACCAGGAGCGAGGTCATTGTCGGAACGATCTCGACCAGGATGATGTACATGGGCCGCTCTCCCCGTGCGCGCGCCGCGACCAGAAAGTCGCGATTGCGAACCGACAGGCCCTGAGATCGGAGCTGACGAGCCTGGAACGCCCAGCTGGTGATGGTCAGCACGATGACCAATGATCTGGTGCCGGGTGCCAGATACGCCGACAGCAGGATCAACAGCGGAAGCACGGGGAGGATCAGAAAAACGTCGGTTACCACCGTCAGCACGCGATCGGTGACCCCACCCACGTAGGCGGCGGTCACCCCGATGATCATCGAGATGAAGGTCGCAATGACGCTCACCACCACCGTCACCCATAGCGTCAGGCGCGTGCTCCATATGAGCTGCGACAAGACGTCCTGACCCAGCTGGGTGGTGCCCAGCAGGTGGGCCGACGACGGTGATGCGTTAGGAGGACCGACGGTCGCCTGAGGGTCGTAGGGCGCGATCAGTCCAGGGAAGAGAGCCACGAATATCATCACCACCAGGATCACGGCTCCCACGACCGCCTTGCGATTGCGGAGAACCGCGCGGACGAAACGCCGCGGCTCGGCTCTCTCCTCCGTATCGGGGGGGCGTTCGGCTATTGCGACGTTGGATGCCGCGTCGGTCGACATCTCACGCCTCTCGAGTGCGTGGATCGAGCACCGCCGTGATCAGGTCCGCGATTAGCACGCAGATCAGTACGGCGAGCGTGTAGAACAGGAAGAGGCCCTGCATCAGGGGCAGATCGTGGTCGGTCGAGGCCGTGTAGAAGAGATAGCCAAGCCCCGGATACGAGAACAGGTATTCGATCACGATCGCCCCGCCGAGCACGTATCCGAGTTGCATCGCAAACCCGGTCAGGTTGGGGAGGATCGCGTTGCGCGCGGCATAGTCGTACATGATGCGGCGCTCGGTGAGCCCCTTGGCCCGCGCGGTCTTGACGTAATCCTCCGCGATCGTCGTGATCATGTTGTTGCGCATCGAGTAAACCCAGAGGCCCGCGGTCACGATGATCAGGCTGAGCGCGGGGAGGAGGGCGTGTTTGAGCACGTCCCAGATGAACGACAGCGAGAACGACGGTGTGGCGCCCACGCTGTAGTTGCCGCTAAGCGGCAGCCAGTTCAGCTTGACCGCGAACACGTAGATCAGGAGCAGACCGACGAAGAACACCGGGACGGTCGACACGATGAATAGGGTCGGAGGTAGGATCGCGTCGAGCCGGCCGCCCCGTCGCCACGCGCTGTAGACGCCCGCAACGGTGCCGATCGCGAACGCGATCACGGTCGTGACACCCACGAGGCCCAACGTCCAGGGCAGTTTCTGCATGATCTCGGTCGTCACCGGCACGCCCTGCGCGGTGACCCCGAACTGGCCCGTCAGGCAGTTCCCGAGGTACTCGAAGTAACTCGTCAGCACGCTCTGATGGACGTTGACGCCGAACTGGATCTCCAGGGCATGCAGCGCGCCTGGGCTGGCGCCGTGGAACGTGGCCAGGACAGCCTGTGCCTCGTTGCCGGGCATCACGCGGGGAATGATGAAGTTGACGGTCAGGGCGGCCCACAGGGTCACCAGGAACAGACCGCCTCGTTTCACGAGGTATCTCATCGCCGCAACCGCCGAGTCTCAGACGGGCCTGACGCCCGACCCCTCAGGGGTTCGGGTATAGATGCGTCAGGAGGATTGCATTATCTGGGGACCCATACGGCGAAGGCTGCGCGTACGGGTTGGCTTCGGTTGGCCAACCACCGACGTTGGACGTGTCGTACTGGTACCAATCGACACCCTCGGTGATCGGGATGTACGGAACGTCCTGCACCATGACCTGCTGGACCTGGTGCATGATCTGCACCTGTTGGCTCTGGTTCGCCGCCGAGTACTGATTGAACAGGGCGTCCGTCGACGCGGACTTGTAGCGCGAGAAGTTGTACGTGCCGATACTGCCGCTGAACAGGGCACCACGGAGCTCGTAGTAGGGACTCGGTCCCGGGATTGGTCCCAGCCCGCCGCTGCCGGCGTACGCGAGCTGGAAGTGGCCACTCGCCAAATCGGTTCCGTAGGGTCCGGAGGCCTCATCCTGCACGGTCACGGCGATCCCCACCGCCTTGAGCTCCTGGGTGATGATCTGCAGCGAGGAATCCCAGTCCGAGTAGCCACTGATCGTCTTGATCGTGAACGAGAGAGGGGCCCCGCCCTTCTGGTAGATGCCGTTCGACCCCTTGGTGAAGCCGGCCGCCGTGAGGAGCTGCTCGGCCTTGGCCGGGTTGTAGCTCGGCTCTGGGAGCGAAGTGTCCGCCCAGCTCTGGAACGTGGGTGTGATCACGCCCGTCTGGTTGGCCGGCTGCTGGTAGCCGCTCTCCCCGAGCCGCGCGACCGTCGCCTTGTTGATGGCGTACGTCATCGCCTGCCGCACCGCCAGCTGGCTGAGCAGCGGGTTGGTCAGGTTGGGAACCAGCGACACGTTCCCGACGGGGGGGAACCAGTAGTGGCGGTGCGCCGGATCATGCGCGACGTAGAACGACTGGATGTTGGGGATGTACTGGCCGCCCCAATTGGCCTGGCCCGTCGAGAGGGCCAGGTTGCCCGGGGTGTTGCTGAGGTATGACGGATAGTCGACTTCCGCGACCTGCGGAACCGGATGGCTCGCCGTGCTCTGCCAGTAGTGCGGGTTACGCAGGTACTTGATGTCCTGCCCGCTGCAGCTGGACATCACGTACGGACCGGTGCCGACCGGTTTCGTGTCTGAATAGGTGGAGAGCTTGCTTTGGTTGAGCGTGGACCAGATGTGCTGAGGAACGATCGGCGTCTGGTCGGCGACGAAGTAGAAATACGGCTGTGCTGCCGCGCTGAAGGTGAATACGACCTGGTCTGTTCCCTTGACGGCGACGTTCGTTAAGGGACCGCTGTCGTTGCTCCAGAGTGCGTTGACATCGATCGCCTTGTCGTTCTTGATCGCGTTGAACGTGTAGAGCACGTCATTGGCGCTGAACGGCGTGCCGTCGCTCCAAGTGACCCCATTCCGGATGGTGAAGGTGAGCGTCTTGTAGCCGTTCGACCATTGCGAGGAGGTCGCCAGCCAGGGGACCGGAGGCTTGGTGCTCTGAAGGATGTTGACGTACTCCAGCGGCTCGTACACGGGAGTCGTCACGCCCCAGCTCCAGAGCGTCGGATTGAACGGGTTGAACTGGCAGGTCCAAGTCGCTCCGGTCACGTTGACGATGCTGACCTTGCCGCCGATCTTGCCGGCGTTGGCCGATGTGGTCGATGTCCCTGACGCGGTGGACGTCTTGTTCGCCGAGGTCGACGACGAGCTGCCGCCGCACGCGGTGGCCACCATGCACACCGCAACCAACGCCAGCAGCCACTGGAAGCGTTTCATCGACATCCTCCGTTCACCTTTCGACGATCGCCAGCGGACGGCTGGCTTGGAATACGTGCGGCTCCCACTTCGCGCCATCCGGCGAGCAGGTGGCTCACCAGCGGCACCGGGGCCGGAGCTGTCTTGACCGGTCATCGCAACCTCTCCATCTTCCTCTACGGCGCAGCCACGGCCCTCAGCCATTTGGGAAATACCTAAACAAAAGGACCTTATACCAATCTCGGACCAGCTTCCACCTCCGTATTCCTCCGTACCTCATCGTCGCCAAAACCCTCAGCGAGTCGCGCGCGGATCGGAGACTCCCTTTCCAAATCGGGGTCGGCGAGGGCAATGTGGGGTCCGGTCCAGGGGCTCGGCCGGTGGTCAGGCCCTCACAGCAGTGATCGCGATCAAGCGGCACCGGCTCCTCGCTACCGGTTGCGTTGCGCCATTGCGACCAGGCTCTTCTGGGATGCGGCGGTGGGGGAGAGCAGCGTTGTGCGGGCCGCATGGAGCGCCACCGCGATCGCTCCCTGGAGCGCGGCCCGCTCGCCCAACAGGCTGGTTTCGATCCGGGCGGTGATCGGCACCAGCGCGGCCGCGGACCCGCGGACCGGGCGAAGCAGAAGAGGGCTGGCGCCGATGCCGCCGCCGAGGACGACCAGGTGCGGGTCGAGAATCGCGCAGACGGTCGCGATCGCCGTGCCGAGCCGCGAGGCCACGTGATCGACGACGGCGCGAGCCGCAGCGTTGCCGTCGCCGGCAAGCTCGAAGACGTCGTGCACCGACGTCAGCTCGGGATCGCTCGGCGCGCGGCGCTCCGCGTACGCGGCCACGATCCCCGCCGCGCCGATCTCATCCTCCAACCCTCCGTGTAGCCGGTGACGGGGGTTGAACGGATCGCCTACCAGCGGGAGATACCCGATCTCGCCGGCGCCGCCGTGCGCGCCACGGACGACCTCGTCGTCGATGATGATCCCCATCCCGATGCCCGCTCCGATCGCGATGAACACCATTGTCGAGACGCCTCTGGCCAGGCCGAACCACTTCTCGCCGACCGCCGCGAGGTTCACGTTGTTCTCGACGAGCACCGGGAGGTCGAACCGGTCGCGGATCACCTCGAGCGGGTCGAAGCCGCCCTCGGGGACGACGTTGTAGGCCAGCGACGTGACCCGGCCGCTCGCCTGGTCGACGATCCCGGGCGACGAGATGCCGAGCGCCAGCGGCCGACCATGGTTGGTGTTGGCCTGGTCGATCACCTCGGTGACCATCTCGAGGATTTGCACGCCGACCGCGCGGCCGCTGTCCTTCGCGGTCGGTCGCTTCAGGTCGCAGATCGCTTCGCCGAACAGGTCGGCCGCCGCCACCCGTACATTCGATCCGCCGATGTCGGCACCTACGACGAACCCGGCGCGGGCGCTGACCATGTATGCGATCGGGTTGCGGCCGCGCTGGCCTCCGCGCCTGCCGGCCGCGCGAACGAGGCCGCCCTGCTCTAGGCGGCTGACCGCAGCCGATACCGTCGGCTTGGAAAGATTCGTGGCGGCCGCGATCTCCGGTCGGGTGATCGGGCCTCGACGGAAGATGGTCTCGAGCACCGCCTGCTCGCCGAGCTCTCGAAGCAGGCTCAGCCGGGAGTCGGCGTCGCCCCGGCCGGGCCCGCCGTTACCGCCGTCTCGGCTGGTGCGTGGCATTGAGGTTAGATCTCTTTACGAATACGATGGTGCGCGTGCCGCGTAAGAATAGGCATCGGATCGTCTATAAGGCAAGGTCCTGTCGTATTCGTGACCAGGGGTGCCGTTGATGGCGGTGGACATGGCTATCGGTAGGGAACCGGGTGTCGCCACCGTGACGATCATCGGCTGCGTACAGGCGGACGTGGTGATGAGTCCCGTCACCGACCTGCCCTCACCAGGCGGCACGCTGCTGACAGACCAGATGACCTTGCGCGTCGGCGGCGCGGGCGCCAATGCCGCGCTCGCATCCGTCGAAGCCGGCCTCGATGTGCGGCTCATCGGCTGCATCGGGGACGATCAGCTCGGGGGATGGATGCGTGACCAGCTCACGCTCGTTTCGCTCGCAGACGAGCTCCTCGTGGTTCCGGGCGAGACGAGCGGACTCACGGTTGCCCTCGAGTCCCCGGCACGCGACCGCAGCTTCCTCACCTATCTCGGTGTGAATGCCGGCTGGGAGGTGGCAATGATCCCGGACGATGCGCTTACGTGCGACAACCTGCTGCTGTGCGACTACTTCGTCGCGCCCCGCCTGCGAGGCGACGCGGCCCATCGGCTGCTCGACACCGCACGTGCTCGCGGCGCCCGCACGTTCTTCGACACCACTTGGGACCCCGACGGCTTCCCAGGGGAGGTACGCGACGAAGTCCGCAAGCTGCTGCCGTCCGTCGACGTGTTCCTGCCCAACGAGGTCGAGGCGTGCGCACTCGCGGATCGCGCCGGCGAGGTGGTCGAGGCGGCGCGCGCCCTCCAGGCCGCCTCGGGCGGTTGGGTCGTCGTCAAGCGTGGACCAAGCGGATGCTTTGCGGTGGGACCGGACGGGACTGAGATCTCCGTCCCGGCGCCGGCCGTCGACGTCGCCGACACCACCGGGGCCGGCGACGCGTTCAACGCCGGCCTCGTTCACGCGCTCGCCCACTCGGCGAGCTGGCCCGACGCGCTGACCGCGGCGACGCAGTTCGCGACGACGATCATCTCCCGGCCGTCGGACAACCGCTACAGCATCGGGGTCACCGGATGAAGCTCGCTGTCGTCGGTGCGGGATCGACCTATACCCCGGAGCTTGTGTCGGGGCTGATGCGCGAGCGCGACCGCGTGGGCGTGCGCGAGCTCGTGCTCCACGACATCGACGCTTCTCGCCTGGAGGTCGTGGGCGGGCTGTCGCGACGAATCCTCGAGCGCCAGGGTTTCGCCGGCGCGCTCGAGCTCACCGGCGACCTCGACCGGGCGCTCGACGGCGCCGACATGGTCCTGATCCAGATCCGGGTCGGAGGCCAGGCGGCCCGGCTGCGCGACGAGACTATCCCGGCGTCATGCGGGTGCGTCGGTCAGGAGACGACCGGCGCGGGGGGCCTCGCGAAGGCGATGCGGACGGTTCCGGTCGTGCTCGAGATCGCCCAGCGGACGCGCGAGCTCGCCGCCGACGACGCCTGGATCATCGACTTCACGAACCCGGTTGGGATCGTGACGCGCGCGCTGCTCGACGCCGGCCATCGCGCGATCGGCCTGTGCAACGTCGCGATCAACTTCCAGCGCCAGATCGCCGCCCATCTCGGCGTCGCGCCCGAGCAAGTGCTCGTCGAACAGGTCGGTCTCAACCATCTCACCTGGATCCGGGCAGTGTGGCTCGACGGGCGCGACGTGCTGCCGGTGGTGATCGAAGGCTTCGGCGATGCGCTGGCCCACGAGATCGGGCTGCCGCGCTCGCTGATCGAGGCGCTCGGCGCGATCCCGTCGTACTACCTGCGCTATTTCTACGCGGAGCGCGACGTCGTCCAGGAGCAGAAAATGACGCCCCCGCGCGCAAAAACGGTCATGCAGATCGAACGCGGCTTGCTCGATCTCTACCGCGATCCGGCGCTGACCGAGAAGCCCGCGCTGCTGGACCAGCGTGGCGGGGCGTTCTACAGCGAGGCCGCGATCCAGCTCGTCGCCTCGTTGCTGGCGGACACCGGCGACGTGCAGATCGTCGATGTGCGCAACGGCGGCACGCTGGCCGGGCTCGCGGACGATGACGTCGTCGAGGTGCCGGCGCGGGTCGGGAGGGACGGAGCCGTCCCGGTGGCGCAGAAGCCGCTCGCCCCCGAGCTTCTCGGCCTCGTCCAGCACGTCGCGGCCTACGAGCGACTCGCTGCCACCGCCGCGGCGACCGGCGACCATGACGCCGCGCGCCTGGCGCTGCTGGCCAATCCACTGGTGCGCGAGTATCGCGTGGCGTCGACCCTGAGCGGCCGCATGCTCGCCCCTGGAGCATCGTTGTCGCGCACCGGGTCGTGAGCGTGGACGGGCTCGTCGTCGCGGTCGACGGAGGCGGCGTCAAGACCGACCTCGCGCTGCTCGACTCGCGCGGCGCGCTCCTGTCGTTTGTCCGGGGCGGCAGAAGCCAGGCGCATTACCTCGGGGTCGCAGGCTGCGTCGAGGTGCTCGAAGGCCTACTCGAACGGGCGATCGCCGATGCCGGCGTCGGCCCGCTCGAGCGACCCTTCGCGGCGACGGCTCAAGTGCTGATCGCCGGCGTGGACCTACCCGAAGAGGCGGTGGCCCTGCACGCCGCGATGGAGCGGGCTCGTTGGAGTCAACGCCTCGTTCTCGGGAACGACACCAAAGCGCTGCTGCGTGCAGGCACCGACCGCGGCTGGGGGATAGCGGTCGTGTGTGGGACGGGGATCAACTGCCTTGGGATGGCGCCGGATGGGCGGGAGGCGAGGTTCCTGTCGTTCGGCCCGGTATCGGGCGACTGGGGCGGCGGCAGCGACGTCGGCCTGGCGGCGCTCGCCGCCGCCGTGCGCGCCGCCGAGGGACGGGGGCCGCACACGCAGCTCGAGTACGCGGTACCGGCTCATTTCGGGCTTGGCGACCCGGGCGAGGTGGCGCGCGCCTTTCACCTCGACGAGATTCCTGTGGCGGGGCTGGGTGAGCTCGCGCCGGTCGTGCTCGCCGTCTGCGACGACGATGCCGTCGCGGCAGAGATCGTTCGCCGGTTGACCGACGAGGTCGTCACGTACGTGGCTGCCGCACTGAGTCGGTTACGGCTGAACGACGGCGACCCGGACGTGGTCCTGGGCGGCGGCCTGCTGCGGGCGGTGTCGACTCGCGTGGTCGAGACGATCGCTTCAGGCGTTCACGGGGTCGCGCCGCACGCTCGCGTGGTGGTGTCGCCGAGCGAGCCGATCGTCGGCGCCGCCCTGCTCGGACTCGATGCGCTCGGAGCGGACGGCTCGGCGCAGGCCCGAGCCCGAGCCGAGCTCGACGCGGCGGCCGCGGGGCGATCAGCCGCCGCCGTCGACGGCCTCGGATAGCAGCGTCGCCACGTCGACCACACGCAGGTCGGCGCCGGCGCTCTGGACGCCGTCGTCGAGCATCACCGTGCAATACGGACATGCGACCGCGAGCGTTCCGGCGCCGGTGTCAGCGGCTTCGCGGACGCGCTCCTCGTTGATCGGCTTCGCGCGCTCCTCCATCCACATGTGCGCGCCGCCCGCGCCGCAGCAGAACGTCTGCTTGTGAGACCGGCGCATCTCTATGGGCTCGCCAATCGCGGCGACGATTTCCCTCGGTGCGTCGAGCACGTCGTTGTGGCGGGCCAGGTAGCAGGAGTCGTGATACGTGATGGGGAGGTCGCCTGTGGCCTTGGATGGTTTGATCCGACCGTCCTTCACCAGCTTCGAGAGCAGCTCGGAGTGGTGGACCACCTCGTAGTTGCCGCCGAAGTCCGGGTACTCGTTGCCGAGCGTGTTGAAGCAATGCGGGCAACCGGTGACGATCTTTGAGATTCCGGCGTCGTTGAGCGTCTCGACGTTCTGCTCGGCGAACGCCTGGAACACGTACTCGTTGCCGATCCGGCGTGCCGGGTCGCCGGTGCAGCTCTCGCGGGGACCGAGGATGGCGAAGTCGACGCCCGCGCTTTTCAGGAGCTTCGCGGTCGCAGTTGCCGTCTTGCGGGCGCGCTCGTCGAAGGACGATGCGCATCCGACCCAGTACAGATACTCGGGGGCGGGGTCGCCGGGCTCGAGCACCTTGACGCCGAGCTCAGCCGCCCAGTCGGCCCGCTCGGACTGCGCCTTGCCCCAGGGGTTCGATGCGCGTTCGACGTCGCGGAGCATCTGTTCGGACTCGGCCGGGAAGCTCGACTCGACCATCACCAGGTGCCGGCGCAGGTCGACGATGTGGTCGACGTGCTCGATCGACACCGGGCACGCCTGGATGCATGCCCCGCACGTGACACAGTCCCAGATGCTTTCCGCCGGAACGGCGTCCGGGACCAGTTGCGCGTCGGCGTCCTGAGCGAACACGGCGTCGCGCAGTCCCATGATCACGAGCTTGGGGCTGAGGATCTTGCCGGTCGCGAACGCCGGGCACGCGTCCTGACAGCGGCCGCACTCGGTGCACGAGAACGTGTCGAGGACCTGCTTCCAGGTGAGGTCGGTTGCGGTTCCGGCGCCGAATCGCAGTTCATCCTCGGGAACGTCAGGGTCGTCGAACTTGAGTGGTTCCAGCCGCCCGCCGGCTCTCGTTCGGCCGAACCAGACGTTGACCGCGGCGACGAAGATGTGCAGATGCTTTGAGCGGGGCAGGTAGGCGAGGAAGGTCAGGATCGTGAGAACGTGAATCCAGACGAACACGCGCTCAAGCACCCTGGTCGTCTGGTTGTCTGCGAAGAGGTGTGAGAGGGCGTTGGAGACCGGGGACCAGGCTGCGGGCCATTCGTTGAGGTGGAGCGCGATCCGGGTTGCGTGCCAGAGCAGCAGGCTGATCACGATCGTCGCGATCATCGCGAGGATCAGATCGGCCTCGCCGAGGTGGCTGCCCTCGAACCTGCGTGGTCTTTCCACCTTTCGTATGTAGAGCGCCCCGGCCACGCCGACGAGCACGAGCACGCAGAAGATGTCGACGAGCAGCGCGTACCAGCCCTGATGGCCGAGCCACGGAAGCGTGTCGCGCTTGTCGACGATGCCGATGAGCGCGATCAGGATCGTGGGGAGGAGCACCGCGAAGCCCCAGAAGATGAACGCGTGGAGCAGCCCTGGGACCAGTCGCTGGAGCAGCTTGCGCTGACCGAGGACGATCTCGGCCTCGTTGCGCGCGCGGCGCGGGACGTCGCCCTTTCGCTCGGTTGGCGCCGCTCCGTGTACGAGTCCGATCAGGCGACGGACTCGGGTGGCGAACAGCGTGCCGCTGACGGCGAGGGCGGCGGCGAGCGCGAGCGCGGAGACCAGCGAGGCTATCCGGCGCCCCTTGTTCTGCGGATCTCGGCCGAGATCGCGGGGACGACCTCATGGAGGTCGCCGATCACCGCGTAGTCAGCGCTCGCGAAGATCGAGGCCTCGGCGTCCGGGTTGATCGCCATCAGCTTCTTGGCTCCCTTGCAGCCGGCCATATGCTGAGTGGCGCCGCTGATCCCGCATGCGATGTACAGGGACGGTGAGATCTTCGTCCCGGTCTGGCCGACCTGATCGGTGTGGGGGCGCCACCCCGCGCTTGTGACGGCGCGCGAGCACCCGACCGCCGCGCCGAGCAGCGCCGCCAGTTCCTCGATCACGGCGAACCCTTCCGCCGATCCAACACCGCGGCCACCGGAGACGACCACGTCGGCGTCGGCGAGCGACACGCCGGCGGTGACGGTCTCCTTGTGCTCGGACGACCGGACCTTCGCTTCGGGGGCGGCAGGTATGAGGTCGATGGCTACGGCGTCCTCGGTCGCCGCCACGGCGTGCGGGGCGACCGTGAGTACCGCCGGCGAGCCGTGCAGACGCGCTTCCTCGAGCAGGCTCCCGCCCCAGCGGACCCGGGTCAGCGTCAG
>DATJYY010000096.1:0-16958 GCA_035499395.1 Solirubrobacteraceae bacterium | reverse complement strand
CGGTGGCGCGGTCACGTGCGCGTTCCGCGCCGGGCCGAGCAGCCGCGCATCTGGCGTCACCTTCACTGTCTGCGTAGCGACGTTGCCGGCCAGGTCGCGTGCGGTGATCGCGTACGTGTAGCGGACGCCGTTCTTCAGATGCCTGTCCTCGAAGCCGGTGCCGTCTCCGTTGTAGACGGTTGCGACGTCGGCGGCCTTCGTGCCGCCGCTGCGCGTGACCTGGATCGATGCGATCGGCGCCATGTCGCCCCCGGTTTGCCAGCTCACGGCCACGGTTTGGTCGCCGGCGGTGGCGGTGGCGGTCAGCGTCGGCGGTGTGGCGTCATATGCGAACGGCGCGCTCGTGACCGTGACGGACTTGCCGGCGTTGTCGGTGCACGTGCCGGCCACGGTGGCGTTTGTGATCGCCGGGCCGGAATAGGTCGCAGATGTGCATGATGCGATGTGCGAGAAGGAACTGCCCTGGAACGCGAAGGAGACCGGGGCGTTGTACCAACCGTTCGAGTCGGGAGGACGGGATGGAGTCGCGGTGGCCGTCGGGGAGGAGATTTCGACTTGGACCGTGTAGAAGGCGGTGAAGCCAACCTGACCCCAGCTGACCGTGCAGGACACGGGCGCCACGGAGTCGGTCTGGTACGACGATTCGTTGCAGTTGCTTGGCGTGCCACCCGCGGTCCAGTCCCAGCTGAGCTGGAGGATCGGCGCCGTGTACCACCCGGCTGCACACGGCTGCGTGCCCTGCGCTGTCGTGCACATCGGCGTGATCGTGTCCGCCCCCCACGCCACCGACGCCCCCATCAGCGTCACCGCCACCGCGACCAACACCCCGACGAGCGCCAGCCGCCTCATCGCAGCTCGAGCCTTCTGAGTCGCCGTAGCAGCGCGAGGCTCGCCACCGCGAGCGCCGCCATCGCCGCAGACGTGACCAGGAGCAGCGCGCCGTCGCGATGATCCCTCTCCCCGGCATGCAACGCCCTTGCCGGCAGGAGCAGCAGGTCCCGCGGCAAAGCGAGCGGGAACGAAAACGTCGTGGTTGTCGGTAACGCGTGATGCGCGGTCGGCGCGCGATGGACCCGAGGATGTGGGGTACGGGGTCGCGCCGGCGTGGGCGCCGGAGTCGAGGTGGCCGGGCTGGAAGCCGCGGGCGCCGAGCTGACCGGATTCGTCGCCGTGACAACGACCCGCCTTGGCCGCGTGACGACGACCGGCACCCGGGTCGAGGGCTTGGTGGCGGTCGACTGATGCGTCGCGGGCCGTGGGGTCGTCGCCTGCGGAGAAGGGTCGGGCGCTGGCTGGCCGGTCCCGCCGGAGGTTGGTGCCTTCTGCGGTGATGGATCGGGGCTGGCGGCGGTGGCGCCCGCAGGGACGATCAGGCTCGAGATGACGAGCGCGACGAACACCGTCCCGCAAATGCGGGCAAAGATGTGAGCGGCCCAAGAACCAGCGTCCGTCTGCCCCCGGCGCCGCACACCCATTGGACGGGTAAGCAACGCGCCTTCCTCTCTCTACGTATAGCTAGCTAAATCGCACGATACGCCTCTTTCACCAATCAATCAACGCTCGGCCTCGTACTTGGTTTGCGTCCAGGTCGCGAGTAGCGCCAGCGCCATCACCACCGCGGCGACCACAAGCGCGCCGATCGGAACCCCGACCGGACCGCGCGGCTCGGCCGCCAGCGCCTCGGCGACTCGCGCCGGATGGTCAACGTGTGGCCGGCCCGGCGCGCGGGGGGCACGAACATGCCTCGGCGACGGCGAGAGATGCACGACCACAGTCGGCGTGATCGAGATCCGCGGCGAGACGACGGCGAGCTTCGCTCCGGGGACGACCCCCGCCGGCGCCGGCGGCGCAGTGAACCTCGACACGCCTGCTCCCGCCCAGGCGACCGTTGTCAGCAACCGAACGGGCACCGCGGGCGAGTTGATGCGTCGCGGAAAAACCTCGACCGACCGGGACGCAGGCGTGGCCTCGGGCGATTGCGCCGGCACGGGTTCCGCCTCCTGCGCGCCCGCCGGATCATCAGGGGCGGGCGGCGGCGGTGGTGGTGGCGGCGGTGGTGGCGGTGGCGGACTCAGGGGCGGAGGGATCTCGTCCACGATCACCGTGCTCTGCCCGGCGACGATCTGCACCTGCGCCGCGTCGTAACACCAGGCGACGCAGCCGACCTGAACCTGCCAGATGATCTGATCGGTCACGTCGACCCCAGCAGCGTTCGAATCCGACGGGCCTGTCTGCACGTGGATGATCGTGATCGACTGCTGCGCCTGCTGCACCTGCTGCGTGTCGACGCAGTAGAAGACGCAGCCGACCTGAAGCTGCCACGTGCCCTGCTTCGTCCACGAGGCGGGCGTCGGAGCCGCCTGGACGGTGGTCGCGCTCTGGGAGGCGACCTGGGTCTGCGTGGCGATCGCCTGAGCGACCTGCGTCTGGCACGCGACCTGATCGATCATGCTCTGTTGGTCGGAGGACCCGCAACTCGACTCCAACGAGTTGACCTCCGATAGCAACTGCTTCGCGAGCGTCGCCGAGGACGGATCGGTTGTGGTCGACCCGAAGCACTCGGAGATGCATCCGATCTGGATCTGCGTGACGCTCGCCGTTGTCTGCGACGACGAACTCGGCGACGGCTGGGTCCCGAGCGTGGTCGTGGACTGCATCGCCGTGCCGGCTACCTCCACGGTCACGCTCTCCTGATCGGCCACCTGCACCTGGCTGGCGCCCTGACAGTGCGACGTGCAGCCCGAAATCTGGACCTGCGAGATGGTCTGGGTGGTCGTGCTCGAGGGGGCCGGCGCCGGCGGTGGCGAGGTCGCGGCGGGCGGCCTGCCGGCGTCCGTCGGAGCTGAGGGTGACCCGTCGGGCGGAGGCGATGGCGCCGGCTCCGTCGCCTCGGGTGCGGTCGGCGGCGTGCTGGGAGTGGGTGGCGGCGACGGTGTCTGGTCGGGTGAGGGGGTTGGATCCGTCGGGAACGTTGGAGCGGTCGGGGTTGCCGGCGGTATCACGGTGTTGACCGGCGGGCCGGCGGGGCTCGTCGCCGGCGGAGCCGGTGCGGTGACCGGCGGAGCCGGTGCGGTGACCGGCGGTGCGGGCGCGGTGACCGGCGGTGCGGGCGCGGTGACCGGCGGTGCGGGCGCGGTGACCGGCGGTGCGGGCGCGGTGACCTGCGGTGCGGGCGCGGTGACCGGCGGTGCGGGCGCGGTGACCGGCGGTGCGGGCATGGCGACCGGAGGGATACTCGGGTTCGCCGGCGGCGCCGGCGACGCCACCGGCGTGCCGGCCAGATCGGCCGGCGAGGCCGAGGTCGGCTGAACGGCGGCCTGACTCGCGGCGTTAGTCGCCGCCGGCGAGGCGCCACTCGACGTGGATCCCAGATCCGCGCTCGCCTTCGTCGCGCCGGCGAGCAGCACCAGGATCGTGATCAGAAACAGTCCGAGCTTTGCCGTGTTCAGAAATCGCATTCAGCTTCCAGGCCCGACGCCGGCCGGCACCGAAGTGGCACCGGCCGGGTCGTGGTTGTCTGGGGCTTGCGGTGGACGGGTTCCCGTCGACCGAGCCCCGCGGTTAGCTACTCGTCTGGGTTTGTGTTCCGTTCTGCGTCGTGCCCGCGTTATTGCCGGCGCCGCTCAGAGCGCCGTTCAGGGCGAACTGGTTGGCGCTGTTGTCTCCGCCGGAGATGTCCCCGGCGCCGATGTTCACCGGGACGTTGGCGTTGACCGCGGTCTGATTCGCGTTGGCGCACGATGCCGCCAACTGACCAGTGAGCGCCTCCTGGCCGCTCAATTGCGCTTGACCTGACCCCCCGCAGCCCCACTGGCAGTTGGAACCGGCGGTCTGGGTCTGGGTGTTGTTCTGGGTGGTGTCGGAGTTGTTGCCGGCGAAGCTGGCCGCTCCGTTGATCGCACCCTGGTTGGCGCTGTTATCTCCGCCCGAGATATTCCCGGCGGCGATATTGACCGGGACGTTGGCGTTAACCGCGGTCTGGTTCGCATTCGCCGACGAGAACGCTCCCTGGAGCGTCGCCGCGCTCTGATCCGAGCCCTGGAACTGGCCCGCACCCCCGCAGCCGACCACGCAGTTAGAGCCTGCCGACTGCGTCTGGGTGTTGTTCTGGGTCGTGCTGGCGTTGTTGCCGGCGCCGCTGAGCGCGCCGTTGGCGGCGAACTGGTTGGCGCTGTTGTCACCGCCGGAGATGCTGCCTCCGGCAATGTTGACCGGAACGTTGGCGTTCACCGCGGTCTGGTTGGCGTTCGCCGAGGATCCCGCCAGCTGACCTGTGAATGCCTTCTGCCCGCTCAGTTGGGCCTGACCCGCGCCGCCGCAGCCAACCTGGCAGTTGGAGCCGGCGGTCTGGGTCTGGGTGTTGTTCTGGGTGGTGTCGGCGTTGTTGCCCGCGCCGCTGGCCGCCCCGTTGATCGCGCCCTGGTTTGCGCTGTTGCTACCTCCCGAGACACTGCCGCCGCCGACGTTCACCGGAACGTTGGCGTTGACAGCGGTTTGGTTGGCGTTCGCTCCGGACAGAGCTCCCTGAAGCGTCGCCGCGCTCTGACCGGCAGCCTGAGCCTGGCCAGAACCGCCGCAGCCCCACTTGCAGTCGGAGCTAGCGGTCTGCGTCTGCGTGTTGTTCTGAGTCGTGCTGGCGTTGTTGCCCGCGCCGCTCAGCGCGCCGTTGGCAGCCCCCTGGTTGGCGCTGTTGCCCGCGCCTGAGGGGTCGCCGCCCGACGGGCCATCGTGCTTGGGGCCCGACGGAGTGCCGCCGGTGCTGTTCGGCGTGTTGCCGTTCACGGCGGTCTGATTGGCGTTCGCCGACGATCCGGCCAGCTGGCCGGTCAGGGACTTCTGGATGCTGCCTTGTGCCTGGCCAGCACCGCCGCCGCCGATCGCCGCGCCTGCGCTAGCGGTCTGCGTCTGCGTGTTGTTCTGGGTCGTGCTGGCGTTGTTGCCCGCGCCGCTGGCCGCTCCGTTGATGGCGCCCTGGTTGGCACTGTTAGAGCCGCCCGACGGCGGTCCACCCATCGGCTTGCCATCCGACGGCGGTCCGCCCATCGGCTTGCCGTCCGAAGGCGTTCCGCCGCAATCGCACGGCTTACCGCCGCCCGAGGGCTGACCACCGCCGACGTTCACCGGCGCGTTCGTGTTGATGGCAGTCTGCTGGGCGTTCGCGCTCGAAAGCGCACCCTGCAGGGTTGCCGCGGACTGACCCGCGAGCTGCAACTGACCGAGCCCACCTGCGCCCGGGCTGCCCCCACCATCAGCCATCGCCTGCGCTGGTATCGCCAGCGCGACGATGCTGATGGCGGCAGCAATCAATTTCGATCTCATGCTGCTTCGTTCTCCTTGGTTGAATGGATCGCCGCCCCGGTGCTCACCGAGCAGCGGCGATGACCTGACCGGGTCCGCTACATCGAGCGCGGATCCGGGGACGACCGCCTCATATCGGCGACCGTCGTGTGCCGAGACCCAGAGGTCCTAGCCAGGCCGTTCCAACCTCGAGACGAGGAGTGCCGATTGCACCGGGCCGAGGCCCAGGCCCAAGAGCCCCGGCAACAGGGCTCGAAGAATGCAGAGACCGACGAGCGCCAGCACGGCCGCGGCGGTCGCGCCCCCAGCTCCGCCTCCAGCGCCGGCGGCGCTGCCCTCCGCTCCCCCCGGCGGTAGCGCGCTGGATAGCGGCAGTGCCAAGGGCGGCGTGCTCACCGCGCGACCCGGACGGGATGGCGGCGAGCCGAGGTGCCGTGCGTGCCTGGCCGGCACGCGCGAGTCCGCACGACGAGCCGGCGCGGCTGGCTGCGCGCCGCGCCGGCTCGTCGCCCCGGACGCCCGCGCCGGCAGCCACGTGAAGGCTGCGATGGCGCGGGCGATCGGAGCCCGTCTCGTCGAGGCCGCTCGTACCGACGCCAGCGAGCCCGAATGGTGCCGAGCTCGACCGTGGGGGTGACGGCGCGTCGGTATTTGCCGACCGACGGACGGCCGGGATCCGCGCGGGTTCGGCGGACTCAGTTCGGTGCCGAGGGCCTTGAGCGCCACGTCCGGCTGCGGCACGGACTCTGCCGGTGCGCTGGGCGCCCGGCCGTACCCGCTCACTACCGTGGCGACAGGGGGAGGCGCAGGGACCGGGAGCTGGCGAGCCTGCGTCGGGAGTACCACCGTCGGCGGGGGCGTCGAAGCCACGATCGGAACGTGGGGACGCGCCGTTGGAGTCACTACCGGCACCGGCAGCGGGGACACTCCAGACGCTCCGGGAACGCTCGCCGACGGGACCTGAGACAGCGCCGCGGCCACCGCGCTCTGCACGGGAGCCGGAACGAGGTCGGTGATCTGACCGAGCGCGGCCGAGCCGGGACTCGCGGCCTCCGCGCCGGCCGGCACGATCAACGCCAGCGTGATTAAGGCCGCGATCAGCGCCCCCCACAAGCCCCAAAACTTTCCAGTCAGATGATCAGCCATGATCAGCTTCTGCTTATTAATGTCTCGACGCCGCCCAAATCCGATCCAAGAAAACCTGGGTATCACTCGTTATCTCTGTAACTTTCACGGTGATATCGGTCGCAAAAGGGGAAGGCGACATCGGTGAAAAGACCCATTTCCGGCGGGCGATAGCGCCGCCAAAGGGCTCGAACGGCTCGGGTCTTCGCGATGCCGAGAGGCAGGATCTGGTCCGCGCGTACTTGCCGCTGGTGCGTTCGATCGCGCGGCGGTATGCCGGTCGTGGCGAGGAGTTCGATGACCTCGTCCAGGCCGGGTCGGTCGGGTTGGTCAAGGCGTCGGCCCGGTTCGACCCGAGCCGGGGAGTCGCCTTCGGTACGTTCGCGACGCCCGCCGTCGAAGGTGCGATCCGTCGACACCTGAGCGCCTGCAAACGGGGCGTCGCGCTGGCGCCCGAGCCAGAGGGCACGAGCGCGGATCCGGTCACGGCGGACGCGGGTGGCGAGGCCGGCGCCGCCACGGGCGAGCGCGGGTCGCTCGTTGATAGCGAGTTCCGCGTCCTGCTCGCCGGCGGCCTCCGCGTCCTCGACGAACGGGAGCGCCGGATCGTGTTTCTGCGCTTCCACGCTGACATGACCGAGCGACAGATCGCGCGGTCGGTGGGCCTGTCTCAGGCCCACGTCTCGCGACTGCTCGACGGCGCGCTGACGAAGCTCCGTGCCGAGTTCAGCTCCACAGACGCTGAAGATGGGGCTGATACCACGCGATCCGAGGCGATATCACCGCCCAGAACCGCCGAAATTGCGGATGAACGCCGTAAAATCGTGAGCGTGGGTGCGGATCAGGAGGGCGTGGGCACGCAACCCGGCGAGGTTGCGCAAGACGGCGGCAGCCGGTCTCAGAAGTCCGGCTACAGCGGCCGCTTTCTCGTGCGGATGCCGGGCGAGCTGCACGAACAGCTCGCGCTCGCCGCCGAGCGTAAGGAAGTGAGCCTCAACCGACTCGTCAACGAGACCCTCTCGAGCTCGGTTGGCTTGGACCCGCCCGACGGCGCCAGCCCACCCGCGGCCTCGCCGGACGGCGACGGGGTCCCGGCAGACCCCGCTGGTCGGCGGTCGACTTTGCGAGTGGCGCTCGCGGCCAATGTGGTCCTGGTCGTCATCGCCGGCGCCGCGGCGGTCGTGCTGATGGTGCTCGCGCTCCAGCGCGGGATCTGAGCCCGGGCTGCAAGCGCGCCGTCACGTTGCAGGATCACCGCCGGCGGGGGCGAACCGGCGGACGTGCGCAACAGCACGCTCCACGGGGTGATCGAGGCGTTCGCGACGGAGGCGGCGATGCTGCTGTGCGGCGAGACGGCGTCCGGCGCCGAGATCCCGTTCGAGCTGGTCGATACCGCCGACGGCCCCCGCGGCCGCATTCCCCTGTACTGCTACCGCCCGCTGACCGACGCGTTCATCAGCGACCGGCTCGGATTGCTCTCGGCGCTCCCCACCTATACGCCCGCGACGCGCGCGGTGAGCGGCCTCGAGGGCGTCGACGCCTACCTTCGCCAACGCGGAGAGACGCGGATCCCATCCGACGGCCGCGGGTGCGCGGACGCCGCGCTGCGCGCGTTCCTGAATGTCCTGTACGACGATCGCAGCGAGTTCGCGTTCGACCCGGACCGGTTCGAGGCGACCTACGACGAGCTCGAGCGAGCGCTGTATGAAGGGCGGGCGGTGACCACGGTGGTGGCGCCACTCCTGGGGATCGCGCTCGACCCTGGCACCACCGAGGTCCCGCTCGGTGACGGCCTCGCGCTCATCCGCGGAGACGCGTTAGAGGACGCGCCCGCCGACGCCGTGTGGGGTGACGCCGAGGAGCCGCAGGTCTTGATCCTCCTGACGGTGGCGCAGGATCGGGCGGCGCCGGCGCCAGTGTCGGTCGCGCGTGTGCGCTTTCGTCGCACGCTCACCGCGCTGCGTCTGTTCGAGCGTGGCGGCTTCGCGCTGGGACCGATCGCCTGGACCCGGATTGATTCCGGTACTTGGCGCTCGGTGCCGCTCGGCGGAAGCGGCCGGCCACGGCTCGCGTGGCGGGTACCGGCGGAGCAGGAGGACGAGGTGCGGGCGTTCTGCAACCTGCTAGCGAGGCGCACGCCGCGAGGGGGAGAGGCCGCCTGGGCCCTGTCCCGATTTGAGATGGGCTGCGAGCGGCTGGCCCCGTTCGAGGCGTTGACCGACTATCTGCTGGCGCTGAGAGCGCTGCTCGAACCCGAGGGGCCCTCCAGCGGCCGCCTGGCCGGCCGGCTGGCCGCAATCTGCGCCAGACCCGAGGACCGAGCCGCGGTGGCCGAGCGAACGGCGCATGCGATCTCGCTCGAACGCGCGGTGATCGCGGGACTCGCCGCAGCCCAGCCCGGGGTCGACGCGCTCGTCGACGAGCTCGCCGAGCATCTGCGGGCGCTGCTCCGGGATGTGCTGTGCGGCCATCTCGAGCCCGATCTGTGCGCGGTCGCCGACGACCTGCTGGCCGAGGCGACGGCCTGAGCAGGCACTTCCACAGGCGGCGCCGGCCGCGCTAGCCTTGACGTCAGACCGCTCCCTACTCGGTCCTGTGAGGGGCCGGGAGTGTCCTGCCGCCAGGCTCGACATATAAGTCCTGGGGCTCTAATGCAGTTAGGGGGAGCGCGATCGCAGCTTCGAGCGGGCGTCCAGCCCGCTCGTGCTGTGTCTTGGGGTTTACGGTTTTGACGGGGTAGGGGGGCGGTTATGCTCCGACGCGTGCCCCCTGCCGCCTCCAGGCCTGCGATCGCACCGAACGTCCATCCGGATTGCCTGAACACGCCGCGGATGAACGATGACGGCTTCGAGGAGCTCTGCCACCTGGTCACCGAGCAGGATCCGGATACCGCTCTGTGCGGCAAGGACGTGACCGGCTACCCCTGGGATCCGCCGTGGCCTCGTTGCGAGGCCTGTCTGTCGGTCGCCCGGGGCGAGATGAACTGAGCCCCGGTCCGATCGTGAGCGACTACCGCCTGACGTGCATCGTCGAGATCCCGAAGGGCAGTCGGAACAAGTACGAGTACGACCCCGAGCTCGGCGCGATCAAGCTCGACCGATTCATCTCGGCTTCGGTCGTGTATCCGACCGACTACGGCTACATCCCGCAGACATTGGCCCCCGACGGCGACGCTCTCGACGTCCTCGTGTGCGTGTCGGAGCCGACGTTCCCCGGCTGCTACGTCGTGGCGAAGGCGATCGGCCTGTTCAGGATGGCCGACGAGAAGGGACCCGACGACCACGTCGTCTGCGTGCCGGTGCACGACCCCGGTTGGAACGCGTTCGATGACGTAGACGATCTCCCTCGCCAGCTCCGCGCCGAGATCACCCATTTCTTTACGGTCTACAAGGACCTCGACCCCGACAGGCACTCCGAGGTGATGGGGTGGGCCGGCCGCGATGCCGCGCTCGAGGCGATCGAGGGGTCGCGGCGGGCGTTCCTGGAGGCCGCCGAGTAGGGCTCGGGGAGTCGTGCCCGGTAGGGGCGGGCATCTGGAGGAGGAGGTGGCACGAGACATGCGTAACGCGTCACTCGAGCCGGGCTCGCCGGACCGTGACGCAAGACGCGTCCCCTGGCGCGGGCTATTCGTCAAGGTCTGGTCCGGGCACGGCGATCGTCGCGTTACGCATGCAATTCGTGCGAGTCCACAGCGCCGTCCGGCGCCCCAGCCGGGTGCGCGATCTGCCGATCGAGCGCGGGAGCGCGGACCTTGGCATTCCGCGCATCCCACACACATGCGCTGGCTGCCACGGTCCGCGGCGCCGGTCTCCAATGGCAGGCTTTGCCGGTTCGGGGGTCAGTCGGCCTGCGTCTCCTCCGCTTTCTCCGAGGTCTCGTGCGCCTCGCGGGGCTCGTGCGCCTCGCGGGGCTCGTGCGCCTCGCAGGGCTCGTGCGGCCCGGAGGTCTCGTCTGCCTCGGAGGTCTCGTCTGCCCCGGAGGTCTCGTCCGCCTCGGAGGGCTCGTCTGCCCCGGAGGTCTCGTCCGCTTTCTCTCTCTGCCGAGCGCGGTGCTTCCAGACCCGGTGCGCGATCCATGCGACGATGACGATCCCGACCACGATCCCGAAGATCGCCTCGTACCTCGTCGCAGCGTTGTAGATGCTGTCGATGTTGCTGCCCGAGAAGTAGCCGATCGAGACCCACAGCCCGACCCACAGCGCCGCGCCGAGCATGTTGAACGGGAGGAACTTGCTCCAGTGCATGCCGGTGATCCCGGCGATGATCCCGTTGGCCTGGCGGAGCCCCTCGACGAACCGCGCGATCACGATCACCTTGCCGCCGTGGCGGTCGAAGAACGTGGCGGTCTTATCGAGCCGCTCGGGCGTCAGGAAGATGTACTTGCCGTAACGCTCGGCCAGCGGCCGGCCGCCGAAATGGCCGATCCCGAACCCGACGTTGTCTCCGAGGATCGCGGCGACGAACGCGATCAGCGCGACGAGCCAGATGTTCAGCCGTCCCGTGCCCGCGTAGATGGCGGAGATGATCAGCACGGTCTCGCCGGGCACCGGAACGCCGAAGTCCTCGAGGAACACCAGCCCCAGCGCGAGATAGCCGAAGCGATTGAGCGTCGGCTCGAGGCTGTGGAGAACACCGGGCAGGTGCTCCGGGGGGGAAGAGGCCGCAAACAGGAGAAGGGCGAGCACGGTGAAGACCCTACCCGCGGGCTTTGCCATGATCGCGATATGACCGCCGTCAAGCTCACCTCGCTCTCGCACGGGGCCGGCTGCGCCTGCAAGGTGCCGGCCGCGCTGCTCGCACCGCTGGTCCAGTCGCTCCCGCAGCCGACGGACCCGAACCTGCTCGTCGGCGTCTCGACCAGCGACGACGCCGGCGTGTACCGGCTGCGCGAGGATCTCGCGCTCGTCCAGACCGTCGATTTCTTCACGCCGATCGTCGACGACCCCTACGACTTCGGGCGGATCGCCGCCACCAACGCGCTCTCAGACGTCTACGCGATGGGCGGGCGGCCGCTGAGCGCGCTGAACCTGGTGGCGTGGTCGGTGCAGGACCTTGGCGCCGAGATGCTCGGCGAGGTGTTGCGCGGTGGCGCGGACGTCGCGCGGGCGGCGGGAGCGACGATCGTCGGCGGCCACACGATCGACGACCCCGAGCCGAAGTACGGACTCGCGGTGACCGGCGTGATCCACCCTGACGAGGTGATCACGAACGCGGGCGGCCGCGCCGGCGATGCGCTCGTGCTGACCAAACCGGTCGGCGCCGGAGCCGTCACCACATCGCTGAAGAAGGGACTCGTCAGCGACGCGGTCCTGGCCGGCGCGATCGAGGTCATGACCGAGCTCAACGCCGCGGCCGCCGAGGCGGCGCGGGCGGCCGGCGCCCACGCGATGACCGACGTCACCGGCTTCGGGCTGCTGGGCCACCTGCACGAGCTGACGCTGGCGAGCGGGCTGTCGGCCGAGATCGATGCGATGGCCGTGCCCGCGATCCCTGGGGCGCTCGAATTACTGCAAGACGATCGCGCGGTGGCGGGAGGTAGCCGCAACAACCGCCGCTACGCCCAGGAATTCGCCTCTTTCGAGCCGACCGTCGACGAAGTCAGCCAGCGGCTCGTAACGGACGCGATGACCTCGGGAGGACTCCTGATCGCGCTTGACCCTGGAAGAACCGGCATGGTCCCCGGAGCCGTGATCGGTCGGCTCGTGGCCGGCGAGCCGGGCACGATCAGCGTCCGCTGACTACCCCGCGCGTTCCAGATCCTCGCGCGACGCGACCCCCAACACCCTTCCCTCGGGCGTGGTGATGATCGCCCAGCGCAGTTCCTTGTCGGCCAGCACCCCGGCCACCTTGTCCGCCGACACGTGCGGACGGAACGTCTTCGGCCCGGGCTCCGCGATATCCCCGACACGCTCCTCAGGATTGGCGTCCAGGGCGCTCCGAGGAACCCGCCCGAGCACCGTGCCGTCCTCGCTGGTGACCAGCGCGAACGGGTAGGGCGAGCGCTCGATCAACTCGCGTACGTCGCTCGCGCGATCGGTCGGCGCGGAGCGGACCACGTCGTCTCGCATGACGCTCCCCGCGGTCGGCCGGTCGGCCTCGTCCCCCTCGACCTCGAGGTTGTGAGCGAGCCAGTCGACCTTCCCATTCACGTAGTCGTAGACGTCCGTGAACCCGAAGCTCTCGAGCCGGCACGCGGCTCGTGGACTCAAGTCTCAGAGCGAGTCCCAGCAATACACGACCACCGGGCGCGTCCGATCGAGCACCGAGGCCTGCTGCTTGTCGAGCGTCCGCAGCGGCAAGTTGAGGGCGCCTGGAAGATGTGCCGGGGCGTAGTCGTCCGCCGGCAGTACCTCGACCACCTGCGCACCGTGGGCGATCAGCTCCTCGAGTTGCTCCAGCCAGATCCGCGTTGCCATGCCGGTGTCACGGTAGCTGAGCGATGGCCTCGGCGAGGATCGCCTGCGTGGCCTCGAGCGCCTGCGGGATCACGTGTGTGTCGGCCAGCAGCGGCATGAAGTTCGTGTCGCCGTTCCACCGCGGGACCACGTGCAGATGCAGGTGATCGGCGATACCCGCTCCGGCGATCTTGCCGAGATTCAGCCCGACGTTGAACCCGTCCGGGCTCATCGCCTTTCGGATGGCGAGGATCGAACGGCGCGCCAGGCGCATCGTGTCGAGCATCTCCTGCTCATCGAGATCCTCGAACGCGGCGACGTGGCGCACCGGCGCGACCATCACGTGGCCGGGCGCGTACGGGTACGCGTTGAGGATCGTGATGCATCGTTCGGTGCGATCGATCGGCGCGTGCGCGGGGTCGGTGTTGTCCGAGGACGCGGCGGCGCAGAAGATGCACTCGCCGTCCTTGGGACCGGTGATGTACTCGATGCGCCACGGTGCCCACAGCGGCCGCTCGGTCATGACGGGGCAGCGTAGCGGCGCACGGCGTGCAAGCCTTCGTTCGTCGTGTTCCACGTCGAGCTGCGCCAGTTCCCCCACCAGACCCGCGCGTTCAATCTCACCCGCGAGGAGCTCGACGATCGAATTCTCGAACCCTGGATGGCGCGTGAGCCGATCGAGCTGAACGAGTACCGATGGCTCCCCGACCGGGCGACGCTGACCGTGTACGAGGGGCCTGAGCTCAGCCTCGCCGACATGGGGCTCGGGCGCGGATGGCAGAACGTGACCCGCCAGGGGAGGGACGTGACCCAGGAGGTGCTGATCGAGGCCCGGGACGACAGCGGCCCGATGCCCACGGCCGATGACTTCAAGGCGGAGGTCGCCGCGCGGTCCGCCGCCGGCGCGATTCCGATCACCGGGCTCGTTGAGCTCGCCGGCGAGTGGTATCCGCACTCCCGCGTGAGCGAGCGGATCGCCCTGTGCGAGGGAGTCGTGTGGGAGCTGCTCCACTCCGTCCCGGTCACGCTGTCCCGCCGGGGCGAGTCGGTGCCGGCGTACGAGTGGCAAGAGCTACTCCTGAGCTGGCCGACGTGGACCGACAACGGCCCCGACGCGATCTCGGTCGGGCCGCTGTAACGAGGGCTACGCGACCAGGTCCTCGATCAGCCGCTCGCGCTCGGCGGCCGACGCGAACAGGTAGCGGTGGACCCGCGCCAGGCCGTCGACGTCGTGGACGTCGTCGTCGAGCTGCGGCACGAGCAGCAGCCGGCGGGAGTCGAGCTGCGCTTCGAGGCGCGAGAGGTTGTAAGCGTCGCGGGTCGCGAGCACGTGGTAATCGCGGAAGTTCTCGGCGACGCGCGCGGCGAGCGGGCCGGGGAGCGTCTTGGCAAGCGACCGTCTGACCTCGCGCGGCTCCCGGTCGCCGAGGAGGTCGTGATGCACGCGGTTCACGATCACGCCGGCGAACGGCAGGCCGTCGTTCGCAAGCCGCTCGCCGAACCAGATCGCCTCGTCGACCGCTTCACGCGCGGCCGAGCTGACGAGCACGAACGCCGTCGTGTCCGCCCGGAGCAGCTGCTCGACCTGGGCCGCGCGCTGGCTGAAGTCGTTCGTCATGTCGCCGAGCAGCCCGAAGAACACGGTCAGGTCGGTGATCAGGTCGATCCCGGTGATGCGCCGGAGCCCGCCGAGCAACGGCAGCGCGCCGCGGCCAAGGGTGCGGAAGCCGAAGCCCGTCGGTTTCATGAATGCCTTCAGCGCGCGCCCCTCGAGGAACGAGTTGATCCGGTTCGGGGCGTCGAGGAACTCGAGCGCGTTGCGCGACGGCGGCGTGTCGAGCACCAGCAGGTCGAACTCGTGCTCCTGGTCCAGCTCGTAGAGCTTGGCGATCGCGGTGAGCTCCTGAGATCCCGACACCGCGGTCGACAGCTCACGGTAAACGCGGTTGGCCTTGATCTCCTGTGCCCGTCCGGGGTCCGGAGCGATCCGGTCGATCAGCTCGTCGAACGTCCGCTTGGGGTCGAGCATCATCGCCCACAGCTCGCCGTCGACCTCGAGCGGCCCGGCGGCGAGACGATCTGGCGAGACCCGGCGCGGCTCGTTCTCGAGCTGCTCGAGGCCGAGCGCGTTGGCCAGGCGCTTGGCTGGATCGATCGTCACCACCGCGACCTTGGCGCCCCGCGCCGCCATCCCGAGCGCGACCGCTGCCGAGGTGGTCGTCTTCCCGACGCCGCCCGACCCGCAGCAAACGCACACGCGCTTGCCCTCGAGCATCTCGGCAACGTTCACGGCAGTGAGCCCTCCAGGGCGCCGGCGAGCACCTCGAGCTCGGCGACGCCGACGTGCTCGGCGAACACGTACGGCAGCTCGACCAGCCGCCCATCCACGTGTTCCCGCAGCCGATCGCGCTGGGCGCGCTGGGTGGCCGCCCGCGCGTGCTCCGACAGCGCCGCCCTGAGCGCGGACCGCGCGAGCGGCGAGCGCGTGCGCTCAAGCGCGCCGATGAGCTCGTCGATCTCGGACGACTCGAACCGGGCCGGGTACAGCGCGTTGACGATAACCAGATCGAGCGTGAGCTCGTCCCGGGCCAGCTCGTCGGCAAGCGTCAGCGTCTCGTTGACCGGCATTTCCTCGGGCGTCGCGACCGCGATCACGCCGGTGAACTCGGAGTCGGCGATCGTGTCGGCGATCGTCCGGCCCTGATGAGCGATCGGGCCGACCCGCGCGATGTCGGCGAACGTCTTCGGCGTGCGCAGCAGCCCGACGCCGTGACCGGTCGCCGGGGCGTCGACGATCACCAGGTCGTACGGAGCGGCGCCGCGGGTCCGCCGGTCGAGCTGCGCGAGCTCCCAGACCTTGCCGATGCTGAGCAGCTCGCGCATACCCGGCGTGGCCATCGCGAACGCCTGGAACAGCCGGCTCGAGCCCAGTGCCTGGCCGAGCGTGCCGGCCTTGACCTTCAGGTACTCCTCCATCGCCTGCTGGGGGTCGATCGAGATCGTGAACAGCCCCTGTTCGAGCTCCATCTCGCGGAACTGCTCGCGCTCGGCTGTTTCGGAGAACAGGCCCTGGACGCGTTCCTGGCTGGCCAGCTCGGCCACGATCGTGCGCAGGCCGCGCCGGGCCGCGAGCAGCCCGAGCGCGATCGCCACGGTGGACTTGCCGACGCCCCCCTTGCCGGTGACGAACACCAGGCGTTTGTCGAGCAGTGCGGGCACCGCACTCGAAAATAGCGGGGCGACCCGAGAGGATTCCGCTCGGCTTCTACGAATACTCCGGCGATATGAGCCACGTGATCGCGTTCGCCAACCAGAAGGGTGGCGTCGCCAAGACCACGACTACGCTCAACCTCGCGGTGGCGTTCGCCGAGGAAGGGCATCGGGTCCTGTGCGTCGACATGGATCCCCAGGGAAACCTGACTATGTCTCAGGGCATCGACCCTGACACGCTCGAGAAGTCGATGTACGACGTGCTCGTCCATCACATCTCGATCCGGGAGGTGATCCGCAAGCGCGAGATCGACGTTGCCTGCTCCTCGATCGACCTGGCCGGCGCGGAGATCGCGATGTCGACGATGATCGGCCGCGAACGGTCCCTGCAGAAGGCTTTGAAGCCCGTCGAAGACGACTACGACTACGTGTTCATCGACACGCCGCCGAGCCTCGGGCTGCTCACGATCAACGCGCTGACCTCGGCGAACAAGGTAATCGTCCCCGTCCAATGCGAATATCTGTCGATGCGCGGCCTGATCCAGCTGCAGAACACGCTGGCGATGATCCGGGAGAACCTGAACCCGGACGTCGACATCGAAGGCATCCTCCCGACGCTCGTCGACACGAGAACGCTGCACGCCAAGGAAGCGATAGAGCTGCTGGAAGAGAACTTCGGGGATCGCGTATTCGCATCGCGGATCCGTAAGACGATTCGGTTCGCGGAGGCCCCCGTGAAAGGGATGTCAGTCCTGAAGTACGATCCCGACGGTCTGGCCGCTCACGCATATCGGCAGCTCGCGAAGGAGGTCCTGTCCAATGCCAACCGGTAAGCGCGCGAGTATGCGCGAGGGACCACTCGCGGCACTGTTTCGCAAGACCGCTCACGATGTCGAGCCCGGAAACGAAGAGCGGGCAGCGGAACGCCCGC
>DATJYY010000095.1:0-9863 GCA_035499395.1 Solirubrobacteraceae bacterium | reverse complement strand
GCCGGCGTTGACGCCCGCGTCGCTGGTGCTCAGGACGATTTCCACAACGGAGGTCTGGTGCGATCGCCGTGGTGCTGGTTCGCCTGCTGGATCAGGAGCCGGTGTCGATCATGCCGGGCCATGGACACACTGTTGGTCTTTGAGAAATGCGGTCGTGAAGGGCGCCGCTGTCGCTCAGGACGAGCTGCGACGGTCTCGGCTCGGTCGTTCAGGGTCGACAGCGAGACTTCCCCAGATCGTCCCGAGCGAGAGGGGGAGAAGGCGTAATCCCTTCCGGCGCGGCTTCCGGATCCGGCGTGAGCGACACCGTGACCCGCCGCGGATTCTCGTCAACCGATGCTGCGGCGGCGCGATCCTCCGCCGGACAACAGGACGGGGTGGCCCTCGTCCGTGGGTCCGTCGGCGGCGGCGTGATTTCAGGAGGCAGCGCGACCGTCCGGACGCCCGTAGTGTCGGCGAGCGAAGGTCGTGCCGGCCAGCTCCGATGCCGGGTCCCGGTCCGTGCGTCTCGAGCGCGTTGGAGGTAGTTGTGCCAGCCGCTGGGCCAGCGGGCTTGCCGACAGAGGGCCCGATCCGACAGCGCGTTTTGGGTCTGGCGCTCGGGAGACGATCGGTCGGCCCGCGTGGGGGTCTCGGGCTGGGGCGGTGCGGTGGGAAGCCCGAGCCGATCGGTAGCAATCCACTCGCGAATATATGTACAATGCCCGGCATTCTGTATGCAGATAGACAGAATGCGTGTAGATCTGCATACTCTGTCCAACTACCGAGGGAGTGTTTATGTCTCGAAGTAGCCTCCGGGCGCCTGCTCGCTGCTTGCGGTCGCTCGGGTTGGCCGTCGGGCTTGCCTCGCTGTCGCTGGTTATCGCGTCGGCGGCATCCGCGTCGCCGTGGCGAGGGTGGCCGTCGTTGACAGTCGGTCCGGGCCAGACGTACACCGTGGCGCAGACCACGCGCCTGAGCTCTCTGACCCTCGACCAGGGCGGCAGCATCATCGCGCCGGCGGGCGACAGCCTGACGCTGACCGTCAACGGCGTCGAGACCGGCCAGGCGCTGACCTCGACCTACGCCACCTCGACGGCGATCGTCCCTGGGACGTATCGCGGCGACGTGGTGCTCACCGTTACGAGCGATAACACCGTCCCGTGGCAAGGGCTGAATTTCTCACTGCGCCAGGGGCTGTACGTCGACTCGAACGGCGTCGAACCCAGCGAGTCGGTGTTCTCGAACGTACTCGGTGGCCGGGTCAGTAACACCGAGGCGGACGGGATCACGCTGCTCTCCAACGGGCAGGCATACAACGGGGTCTACGTCAACGGCGGGACCTACACGCTCAACCATCCGAACATCCTGTTCGACGGGAACGGCCGGTCGGACTTCATCGGCGACGGCGCCGCGATCGTCGGCAACGGGGCAAGTACCACGCTGGTCGTGAACGGCGCTCGCATTGACAACCGGGGCGCGGTTCGAACCGGGATCGTCGCCGACAACGGCGCGAACGTGATCGTCAAGGACTCGGACATCCGCACCAGCGACGGGCCGCTGCCCGCCGATTACACCCCGACCATCGACCTCGGCTACATGATGCAGGTGCCGTGGATGCTCAGCATCAACGGAGACGTCCGGGCCACGAACCTGCTCGGCGTCGACACCAAGGCGACGTACATCAACTCCAAGATCATTTCCCAGGGATGGGGCGCCCTATCGACCGACTCCGGAATGAACGGGACGCTGTCGGCAATCGACAGCTACGTTGCCAACTACGGCAACGAGGGCGGCTACGGCTCCTACGCGATCGGCAACGCCACCGAGAACTTCCTAGGCGACACATTCGACGTGGGGACGTACGCGACGATCAACCGAGGCGGCGCAGTCCATTACGGGGACAGCACCCCGGCTGCGGTCGCCGCGCTGAACCGCTCACTCGATCTCGGGCTCACACCGCACGAGCTCGCCCGCATCCCCGACCGCCCGACGGTCGTACACTCGCGCCGGTTCGGGTTCATGTGGCACGGCGAGGGCTCCCTGTCGATTGACGGCGGGACGATCGTCGACTCCAAGGAGAGCACCTTCCTTGATAAGGGCCAGGCCATCCAGGTCAGCGTCGATGGCTCCCACGGGGTCAGGCTCAACCCGAGCAACGGAATCCTCATGCAGGTCATGGAGAACGACGACCCGGGACCGCAGCCGTCCACGAGCGTGCCCGGCCGCGATTGCTCCACTCCCCCGGGGTGCCTGATCAACAATGGCGTCTACACCGACCCGACCGGAACCCCGTCGCCCGCAGGCTACGACACAACCACGCCGCAGTCCGGCGACGCCGTCGCCACGTTCTCGAACATCGCCCTGCACGGTGATTTCTACAACGGGATGCGCGGCAACGATCCGGGCGGCATGTTCGGGCCCGGACTGGCCGGTCTGAACATGGACCTAACGTTCGACAACGCGTCGATCGACGGCGTCATCTCGGCCGCTACCACGCACCACCTGGTCAGCCCGATCAGCTCGACCAACTACCAGGATCTCGGCGAGGTCACCAACGCGCCCTCGCCCGTGATCAACAACGGCGTCATCGTCGACCTGGCCGGTCGCTCGACCTGGACCGTCCCCGGGACCTCATACCTGAGCAGCCTCACCATCGGGGCCGGGGCCGCAGTCAAGGCGCCCGCAGGCAAGACGCTGACGATGACCATCAACGGCAACCCGACGACGATCACGCCAGGCCAGACATACACCGGCAACATCGAGTTGACGGTGGCCTGAGCAACACTGCGGGTGGGACGCGGTTCCCCCCGCACAGTGCCTCGACCGGGGCCGGATCCACGCGGATCCGGCCCCCGCGCGCTTGTACGCCGTCGCCGCGGTCCTCGAATCGTGGCTCGGCACAAGTCCTACGTTTCGCTAACGAGGATCCGCGAGAGTCGACGGTGTCACGCCGTCTGATCGAGAGGATCCACCATGACCAACGAGCACCACATCACCCGCCGCCACGCGGTGAAGGTCGCCGGGACGGCGGGCGCCGTCTACATTCTCGCCCCGTTCGCCGGGTCCTCGCCCGCGCCGGCCCTCGCCAGAGCTGCGACAGCGCGCGCCGCCGAACTCACGCCCGAGATGACTGAAGGCCCGTACTGGGTCAACACGATGCTGCATCGCTCCAACGTACTCGCCAACAGTCGTGGTGGCGGCCATCAGCAGGGAGTTCCGCTCAGGCTGTACATCAACGTGTTCGAGGCGACCACGCGGAAACCGATGAACGGCCTTGCCGTCGACATCTGGCATGCAAACGCTCACGGCCTGTACTCCGACGAGAGCTCACAACAAGCGGGCGGCGGCACCAGCAGCTCGACCGGCGACACGATCGCCGACAACTGGCTGCGCGGCTATCAGATCACCGGCAAGGACAAAGGCCTCCGCGCGAACCCGCTCCATGGCCAGGTCAGCTTCCAGACGATCTGGCCCGGCTGGTACATCGGCCGTGCGATTCACATCCACGTCCGCGTCCGCAAGCTCCACACGAGCGGCGCGACGATCGCTGGGTACACAACCCAGATCTTCTTCTCCGACGCCGACAACACGCACGTTCTGACCGGCGCCGCGCCGTATAACACGCGCTCGCCCCAAACCGACCCGACGACCGACGAGAACGACACGGTCCTAAACAGTGCCGATTTCAAGACGAACATCGTCTCCGTGAAGGGCAGCATCGGCAAGGGCTACGTCGCTGTGTTCGACATCGCAGCGGACATCGCCGACGTTGACGCCACCGGCAGCCTCAGCCGGCCCATCAGCGGCGGCAATGGAGGACCAGGAGGGCCTCCGCCAACCGCATGACGCCGCCCCGACGACCAGCCATCGCTATGCCAGCGTCCGCGGTGGTTGCGTTAGGCAGAAAGGACCGTCCGCTGCGGAGCTCTTGCCCGTAGCCGGACGTGCCATATCGCAGCCGGGTCTGGTGACCGCCTCGTCCTTGTCGAGACCCGCGCCGCTTACCCAACAGCGGCCGATCGCCCAGAACGCCAAGCGTTCGCAGTCCAAGACCCAGCCAGCGAGCACAGTGTCGGCTAACCACTCATGCTTCGACACCGCTCAGCGGGCGTCCGAGCCCTCGCTCTTGCCCGGGACGATCTCGGGAAGTCTCGCTGTCGACCCTGAACGACCGAGCCGAGACCGCCGCAGCTCGTGGCATGAAACTGCGCCGTGGAGGCTCTGTCCGGTTCCGGCCTTAGGGTCGGGCGATCCGGCACAGGGGCCTTTGTTGGGAGAACGCAGACGGGTAGGCCGTAATTGGACGATGGGCTTCGAGCCCGGGCTATTCGTTCGGCCGCCCCTGCGACTTGCCAGGATTGAGCGCTCGAGCTCGTATCGGTCTGTGTCGTTGTCCCGCTGGTTCTCCCGTTCATGTCAACGCTTCGGTGAGTGGAGGTGAAGAAGTGGCGGCGTTAGCGCGGTGGGTTGGTCGTGCGATCGGTCTGGATGTTCACCGGGACTTTTGTGTGGTGGCGATCTGCGAGGACGGGCGAGTGCGTTCCGCGGGGCGGGTGCCCAGCACGCCTGAGGGGATCAGAACGCTGGCGGAGAGTCTGCTCCCGTCAGACCGCGTCGCGTTGGAGGTGACGGGCAGCTGCTGGGAGGTCGCGCGGATCCTCGAGCCGCACGTGCAGCGGGTGGTCGTGGTCAGTCCGGATGACACCGGCATCAGCAGCGCCAGAGCGAAGACGGACAAGCTCGACGCTCGCACGCTGGCGAGCCTGTTGTGGAAGGGCGAGCTTGAGGCGGTGTGGATGCCCGATTAGCGCTGCCGCATCCTGCGCCGCCGGCTCGCGCGGCGCGAGCAACTGATGCGCGCCCGCACGCGGGTCAAGAACGAGATCCACGCGGTGCTGCAGCGTCGGCTGCAGGAGCGGCCGCCGTGCTCTGACGTGTTCGGGGTCAAGGGCCGCCAGTGGCTGGCGGGGTTGGAGTTGCCGGTGGAGGAGCGCGAGTCCGTCGACGCTGGCGTCCGCCAGATCGAGTTCCTCGACTCAGAGATCGCCGCGGTGGAGCGGCTGATCGCCCAGCAGGCGCTGTCCTGGCCGGAGATCCGCCGGTTGATGACCGTCCCGGGCGTGAACCTCGTGTGCGCGGCGACGTTCATCGCCGCGGTCGGGAACGCCAACCGGTTCCTGACCAGCCGCAAGCTGGTCGCCTACCTGGGGCTTGACCCTAAGGTCCGCCAATCCGGCGAGGCGCCGGCACGCTCAGGGCGGATCTCCAAGCGCGGGTCGGCGTCCGCGCGTTGGGCGCTGGTCGAAGCCGCGTGGACAGCGGTGCTGCAGCCCGGTCCGTTGCACGCGTTCTATGAGCGCACGAAAGCGAGGCGCGGGCACGGCAAGGCGATCGTCGCGACCGCCCGCAAGCTGGCGATCCTGTTCTGGTGCATGCTCACCCGCTCAGAGGACTACGCACCAACAACCATCGCTGACCCGCAAGAAACTCCGCCGCCTGGAGATCACCGCCGGCGCGGCGAAGAACACTCCTCGCGCCGCCGGGATCTGGTCCACCAACGAGATGATGCGCGAAGCCGAACTCGAACTCGCGCGCCAAGCCGAGGTCTCCTACAAGCGGATGGTCACCGACCAACAGGCCGGTGCGCCAGCGAGGAAAGCGGGCGCGGGCGTGACACTGGAGCGCGCATAAATAAGGCCCTCGAAGGGCAAAGCCGCGCGGCAGACCACAAGCTCCTGACGTCTGCGCTTCGCTTCGTCAGTCACCCGCGCCCACCAACAACCTAACGCCTCGCACCAACGACGGCAAGACCGACGCCGACTACGGCTGCGCAAATACCGGCCATCACCGCCCGACCAGACCAGGTTCCGCCGAAACCGAGCCCACAGGAGTCGTTCTGACGCCTTCCGCCACCCACCCGCGACCAACCACACCCCCCCAAAAAACGGTCGCAGGCCCTTGACTTTCTTACTGGGAGAGTTCTCGGGGCGGTGCCGTCCGACCGCTCCGGTTGGTTCCCGGGCTGGCGGCGGGCTGACTCTTTGACTTTCTGTCGACCGATCGGTCTGACCTACCGGATGTCGTGTCGCCCGTCGCCGCCCGAGGACCACCGGCGTGACCTGATAGGAGCTTGGCACTAGCCCCGAGTGAGATTTGTCCGCCGGAAGTCCGCTTCGTCAACTCAATCGAAGGGACGGCCTACATGATCGTGATCGGGACGGACACGCACAAGCGCACGCACACCTGCGGGGCGGTCGACGCGCTGACCGCGGCCGCGCGCGGTGAGCTGACCGCGCCCGCGCGCGCCGGCGCGTTCGGGGAGCTCCTGCGATGGGCGCGAGCGATCGATCCGGAGCGGGTGTGGGCGCTCGAGGACTGCCGGCACGTGTCCGGCGCGTTCGAGCGGTTCCTGATCGCCCGCGGCGAGCGGGTCGTGCGCGTCGCCCCGAAGCACATGGCAGGCGCCCGCCGCTCATCGCGCGAGCGGGGCAAGTCGGACTCGATCGACGCGTTCAGCGTCGCGCGCGCCGCGCTCAAGGAAGGCCTCGAGGAGCTCCCGACGGCGCACCTGGACGGCGCGGCGCTGGACATCCGCCTGTTGGTCGACCATCGCGAGGACCTCGTCGCCGCTCGCGGCAGTGACCAGCAGCGGCTGCGCTGGCATCTGCACGACCTCTGGCCGGACCTCGAGATCCCGCCCGGGGCGCTCGACACCGCCAAATGGCTCGGAAAGCCTCGCGTCGTCTAGCCCGCGCAAAGCAGACCACCCGCGTGCGGATCGCCTGCGAGCTCGTCCGCCACATCACAGCCAGCACCAAGCGCATCCGGGAACTCGAGACAGAACTCACCGCGCTCGTCGAAGGCTATGCGCCGCAGCTGCTCGCTGAGCGAGGATGCGGGCCGCTGACCGCCGCCAAACTGATCGGCGAGATCGCCGGCGCCGACCGATTCCGCACCGACGCAAAGCTCGCCCGCACCGGCGGCAGCGCTCCGATCCCGGCCTCCTCGGGCAACACCCAGCGGCACCGCCTCGACCGCGGCGGCAACCGGCAGCTCAACTGCGCGCTCCACCGCCTCGCCATCAACAAAGCCAACTGGGATCCCGACACTGCCGCCTACCTCGCTCGCAAACAGGCCGAAGGCAAGTCACGCAAAGAAGCACTCCGCTGCGTCAAACGCCATCTCGCCCGACGCGTGTGGAAGCTTCTCCGTTCGCCGGCCCCCGGATCCAGACCCTCGCTCGAACAACAACACCAACACCAACGTCAACACCGTCCCAAAGGGATTCCCGCAAACAGCGAATTCACATTGACATAGGAGCGACATCGGTCGTCCGTTCGGGAAGCGGGCGCCGCGCCCCCCGGGTCGTGTGTCAGAAGCCGCCGGTTGTGCAGTGCGGACAATTTCGGCGATGGCCGGCGATCACGACCACGCATGCGACCCGGCTACCGCAACCGTGGACAAGCGCAAGCCTGCCTCGACCGTCTCCGGCGAGCAGAGTGATCGTCAGCCGCCGACCGGTGCTAGCCGGCCGACAGGTCCATAGCTAGCGTTTTCGACCGACGCGGAATACGCGCAACGCAACGTTGTCCGGTCCCACGGAGCACAAACCGCGGGGGTCGCCGAAGGCAGGACTCGTATTCCGTCGGACATGGGTGCCACTTTGCGTATGCACGGGCGAATCCTCGACGCGAGGATCTGCAGCCCCAAGGGCGACGAGGTGGACCTTGGGTAGTACTACTCCGAGGCGGTCCGGCGGCGGTCCTGGCGCCTTTGAACGAATGCCTTCGACCGCAGAGGCGAACTTACAGCGCGCTTCAGGACCGCGATCGACACGGCCACACTGGCTTGGCAGTTTGCGTCGGTGCGGGGTAACAACGGATTCGTGGGTGCTACGTGGTGTCGGCTCTGTCGTCAAATGCCTGGTTGAGCTAGACCAGGAGCCGTTTCCGCTGGTACCAGTCCACCGAGCCCATCCTGACTGTCAGCCTCGTTGGGGTTCCGCCACCACATTTCGAGTAACGGTGTTCCCGGAGGTACTTGGTCAGGCGTACACGTAGTGAGCGGACGCCGTCGGGGTTGATGCGGTGCTCCAGGTAGCCGCGGTTTCGACTCGTCCGAGCACGTAGTTCTCGCTTGCCTTGTCATTCCGGCCTGCTCGGCGAGTTCGATTGGGCGCTGCCCGTTCGGGCGGGTCAGCGAAGGCCTTGGAAGCGTGCGGTGTTGATATCGGTGAAATCGCTGGCATGAAGCGTCTCGAGCATGCGTCGGCGGACGCGATCGACGGAGATGCGCAGGACTCCGCCGATTGAAACGACGATGACGATTCAATATTTCGAGCCAGGCCGCTTAGCCCATCTCTCAAGAAAGACGATTATGAGCAGGACACCAGCGACCGCTAGCGGAGCGCCGGGGCGTGAGAATTCAGGGACTCCCGGCATGATTGTGGTCAGAGTGAACCCTCTGATTGGGCCGCTGAGCAGGGACTTTGCTGCCCTGTTCGGAGGTCGTAAGTCGTCCGCCGGGCTCCACCCGTGCTTGTGGCGGAGGCTGGTCGCTGCGAGAGGTCGTCGCTCGCGGGCCGGACGCCCGCGAAACCCCTGCATGGACGCCTCTTCAAGCCGCTCCCGTTGCCTACCCCCAACCGATCGGATCGCGCGCAGCGACCAGCGACCTGACCACATCGATGCCGAGAGAGCCAGAATTCAGTTCACGCGTGTAGTCGCGCCAACTCGCGTGTCAGGGCACGGGCTCCGGTGCGAACGGCGGGCGCCACCTGGGCGGGGGTGATGCGCCCGCCGGCGGGCATCGAGACGGACATGGCCGCGCGAGCGGTCCCATCCGAGGTGAGCAGGGGCGCGGCGACGCAGACGAGACCGGGGGTCGACTCCTCCCGGTCGTAGGCGAGACCAGCGCGCCGGATGTCCTGCAGCTCCTTCGCCAGCTCGCGTGGATCGTCGAGTGTCCTCGCAGTTCGGGTGACCAGGGGTCGGTTTCGGTCGATCCAGGATCGGCCGACGTCATCGGAGAACGCGAGCATCGCCTTACCGAGGGCGGTGCAGTGCGCGGGCATGCGGCCGCCGCGCCGGGACGGGGTGTTGACCTTGCGATGGCCGGAGATGATCTCTAGGTAGAGGACCTCGGACTCGTCGAGGACGGCGAGCTGGACGGTCTCCTTGGTGGCCTCGTAGAGATCCTCCATGTAGGCGAGGGCTACGTCGCGGAGCCGCTGTTGCCGGGGGACGAGCTGGCCGAGCTCGAACAGGGTCATGCCCAGGCGCCAGCCGCGCTGTGATCGCTCGAGCAGCCCTAACGAGACCAGCTGGCCGGTGAGCCGGTGAGCAGTCGAACGGGCCAGGCCGGAAGCTGCGGCGAGTTCGTCGAGGGTCAGCTCGGACGCGCCGACGCGGAACGCGTTGAGCAGCCGGAAGGCGCGGTCCAGCACGGCGTCGTTGGTCGAGCTCTTCACGAAACTTCATCCCACTCAGTGGGACCCGCCATTGTGGCAGCGCGGCGAGCACGGTGAGATCCGCTCCATGATTGAGACGACGACGCTGACCCCGCAGGACCTCGACCGCCTGGCCCTTGCCCTCCAGGTGGCGCGCGATAGGCGGGAGCCGATCGCGCCGCTGACCGAAACCCTCCCCGACCTGAGCGTCACCGACGCGTACGCGATCGCCGAGCGTAACGTCGCCGCCCGCGTTGCCGCCGGCGCCGCGATCGTCGGCCACAAGATCGGCCTGACCTCGCCGGCGGTCCAGGAACAGCTCGGGGTCGACCAGCCCGACTACGGGACGCTGCTCGATGCGATGCGGATCGCCGATGGGGCGAGCGTCGAAGCCGGCGCCTTCATCGCGCCCCGGATCGAACTGGAACTGGCC
>DATJYY010000094.1:0-42398 GCA_035499395.1 Solirubrobacteraceae bacterium | reverse complement strand
GGGGCAGGTTACCCACGTGTTACTCACCCGTTCGCGGCTTTGCCCCAGGCCGAAGCCTGGTTCGTCGCTCCACTTGCATGTGTTAGGCACGCCGCCAGCGTTCGTCCTGAGCCAGGATCAAACTCTCCGTGAAGAACTACTGAGACGGGCCGCCAAAGGCAACCCGCTTCACAAAGAGTCGTCAAGGTCCGGTCCGCCGGAGCGGACGACCCACCTGGCGTGGTGGGCGGACCCGGGCCTGTCCCTGGTGGGATCAGGCCCCTGCGTCCTCACAAGGGGATCCGATGTACACCATGGATCCCGGGACGCAAGACGGGGTTTTTCAATCTGGCACCGTCGTCAATCGTTGGCCCTCAAGGGGCCGCTCGATACGACGGCGTCGAACCTGGACACACTCCTCGACCGAGGGTCGGTCGAAGGGTGCGCATGCTGTTGAGTTTTCAAAGACCGTCGCACCTCTTCGGGAAGGGGGTTCCTTCCTGGGGGGCGCATCCAAGAACGTATCGCTCTCGGAGCGGACCGGTGAGTATAGCGCCGGAATCCCCACTTCGGGAAGCGCGGCTCACGGGCCGTTGAAGCGTAGCGTGCCGGCGCCCGGGACGCCCGCCCGGCGCAACGGTCTGCGGACCACTGGCGCGCCGCGCACGCCGGGAGCCGATGCCGACCGGTGCGGCCGGCGGCGGCGAGCGCCGTGGCTAGGACAGCACGTGCACGGTCACCGTCCGCCGTCGCGGGCGGTCGTCGAAGTCGATCAGGACGATCTGCTGCCAGGTCCCGAGCTGGAGCCGTCCGTCGACAATCGGAACCGTCTCCGACGGCCCGATGATCGCCGCGCGGAGATGGGCGTGGGAGTTCGTGTCGTGATTGAGGCGGTTGTGCTCGTAGTCGCCGGCGCTCGGGATCAGGCGGTCGAGCAGCGCCTGGAGGTCGTGGACGCCGCCCGGTTCGTACTCCATCGTGGTCACGGCGACGGTCGAGCCGGCCGCGAACACCGTGACCACCCCGCGGCCGACGCCGGCGGTGGCGACCACGCTGGCGACGCCGGGCGTGATGTCGACGATGTGCCCGTTGCCCGGCGTCTCCATCCGGAGCAGACCGCCATGGACCGTCATCGCGGGGCTACTCCACGCGCACGCGCGCGAAGCGCCGCTTTCCGAGCTGCAGGACCTTGCCGTCCACCTCGGCCGCAGGCACGTCGAGCACTCCCTCTGCGACGGGTTCCCCGTCGAGCCTGACGCCCCCCTGCGTGAGCGCGCGGCGGGCCTCAGACGTCGAAATCCCGAACGCGCTGGCGAGCAGCGCCGGCAGATGCACCACGGGCTCGTTCGCCGGCCAGCTCACGGTCGGCATCTCCTCGGGAGCCTGCCGCTCGATGTGGACCCGATCGAATTCCCGCTCGGCCTCCTCGGCGGCGGCCGCGTCGTAGAAGCGAGCGACGAGCGCCCGTGCCAGGGCTCGCTTGGCGTCACGCGGGCCGAGCCCCGGCGGAACCTCGGTCCCCAGCAGCAGCGCGTACCAGGTGGTGAGCACCTCGTCCGGGATGCTCAGCGTCTTGCCGTAGATCTCATCGGGCGGCTCGGTCACGCCGATATAGTTGCCGAGCGACTTCGACATCCGCCGCACGCCGTCGGTTCCAGGGAGGATCGGGACGGTGAGGATCGACTGCTCGGCTACGTCGTAGGCGCGCTGGATGTCGCGCCCGAGCAGCAGGTTGAACTTCTGGTCGGTCCCGCCGAGCTCGACGTCGGCGCGGATCGCAACCGAGTCGTAGCCCTGGAGTAATGGGTAGAGCAGCTCGAGCACCGAGATCGGCGTGTGGTTCGCCATTCTCTTGGCGAAGTCGTCACGCTCCAGGAGCTGGCCAACGGTCGGGATCCGCGCAAGCTTGAACAGCTGTTCCATCGGCATGTCGAGCCACTCGCCGTTGAAGCGGACGGTGGTGCGGGCGGGATCGAGGACGGAGAAAGCCTGCTCGGTGAAGGTGCGGGCGTTCGCGTCGATCTCCGCGCCCGTCAACGCGGGCCGTGTGGCCGAGCGGCCGCTCGGGTCGCCCACCCGGGCGGTGTAGTCGCCGATGATCAGCACGACCTCGTGCCCGAGATCCTGGAACTCTCGTAGCTTCTGCAGCACGACGGTGTGCCCGAGGTGGATGTCGGGCGCTGTCGGGTCGATTCCGAGCTTGACCCGGAGCGGGCGGCCCTCGGCGAGCTTGCGTTCCAGCGCCCCCTCGGGAAGGCAGTCGACGGCGTTGCGGGTCAGCCAGGCCGCCGCCTCGGAGGGACTCGAGGCGGATGGCTCAGGCATGGGGACGAGCGCCGTCCGGACCTCGGAATCCATCCGGGCCAATGCTAGACTCTCGCCGCCGCGGGACCCCTGTTGCCGCCAGGTCTCGCTGCGCGTGGCGGCTGTCGGATCGGACCGCTGCGAGTACCCCGCGATTTGCATGATCGACGACGTCGAAACCCCGACCCATGGCGGTCAGCCGTACGCTCCGCCGCCATCGGAGCAGCCTTACCGACCGGGGAACGGCCGCGGCAACGGAAGAGGCAACGGGAACGGACGCGGGGGCGGGGATGGCGGCCGGGGCGGGGACGGGGGCCGGCGTCGCCCTCGGCGCGGTCGGTTCTGGCGTCGGCGCCGAGGACCCCGGACCAAGCCGAGGGTGCGCAAGCTCCGGCTGATCCTGATCCTGATCGGTCTCGGGGCGCTCGCGATCGTGTCGACCGTGTTCGGGATGATGATGGCGGTCGCCTCGGACCTTCCGCAGATCGAGAACCGGCAGGTCTATTCGTCGGCGTCGGCCAACTCGTACCTGTACGACGATCACTGGCATCTGATCGGGCAGTTCGCGCCGCCCAACCACGAGGTGATCGACGGCTTCCAGCAGATCTCGCCGTGGATGCGGCGGGCGATCGTGTCGGTCGAGGACCGGCGCTTCTGGTCTGACCCCGGAGTTGACCTGCGCGGAATTGCGCGCGCGGTCTTCTCGGACGTGACCGGCGGATCCAAACAGGGCGCGTCGACGATCGCCGAGCAGTTCGTCAAGAACGCACTGTCCGAGCAGGACAACCGCACGATCTTCGAGAAGCTGCGCGAGGCGGCGCTCGCCTACCACCTCACGCGCAGGTGGCCCAAGCAGCAGATCATGACTCAGTACCTCAACTCGATCTACTTCGGGAATGGTGCTTACGGGATCGAATCGGCGGCTCGCGTCTACTTCGGCAAGGTCCACGGCTACAACTCGGCCGTCTCGTCGACCCAGGCCGGCGCGGGCTGCGGAGACGCCCCGCGGGTTCCGTGCGCATCGGTGCTCGAGCCATGGGAGGCGGCCCTACTCGCGGGGATGGTCGCGGACCCGAGCGCGTTCGACCCAGTGCTCCACCCCCAGGCGGCGAAGGCACGCCGCAACAAGGTCCTCGAGGATATGCTCACGCAGCACTACATCACCGAGGCGCAGTACGTCAGCGGTGAGAAGCAGCCGCTCCCGACCGCGGCTCTGATCCAGCAGCCGCAGGAGCCGGCCGCGGCCCCGTATTTCACGAGCTGGCTTCGTCCGCAGATCCTCAAGGCGGTCGGGCTGGGCCAGCCCGGAGTGACGGACAGCGTCGCCAACTATCGCGCTTACTACGGCGGGCTCAAGATCCGCACCACGATCGACCTCAAGATGGAACAGGCAGCCGACCAGGCCATCTCGGAAGAGCTGCCATACGGGTCGGGCCTCCCGAACGCCTCGCTGGTCGCGATCGACAACAAGACGGGTCAAGTAAGGGCGATGGTGGGCGGGCCGATCGTGAACGGACAGGAGGACTACAGCCAGTTCCCCTTCAACCTGGCGACCGAGGCGAGGCGGCAGCCCGGATCGTCGTTCAAGCCGTTCACGCTCGCGATGGCGCTCGAGTCCGGAAAGTACGGCCCCGACTCGATCATCGACTCGGCCCCTCAGAACTTCGTCGTCCCCAACAGCGGCGGCAAGGAGCACTTCATCGTCCACAACTTCGGCAACACGTATTCCGGTCCAATCACGCTCCAGGACGCCACCGACGTTTCCGACAACACCGTCTACTCGCAGGTGGGGATCGCCATCGGCACGAAGAAGATCGCCCACTTTGCCAGACGCGCCGGGATCCGCACCCCGGTCTCCGACAACTACGCGATGATCCTCGGCGGTCTCAAGATCGGCGTGTCGCCACTGGATATGGCACACGCCTACGAAACGTTTGCCGAGGGAGGCCAACGCGTGTGGACCCCGGTGCTCGGAGCGCCACGACAGGGGCCAACCGGGATCGCCCAGATCTATTGCCCGAAGGTCTGCCCGCACCGCAACGCGGTCAGTCAGCCCCAGTATGAGCGGGTGCTCCCCGCATCAATCGCGGCGGTCGTCCACCAGATGCTGACCGGCGTGGTGCAGTCGGGCACGGGAACCTCGGCCGCGATCTCGGGGGTCGATGTCGCGGGCAAGACCGGCACGACGACGAACTATGCCGACGCCTGGTTCGTGGGCTGGACGCCCCAGCTGACGACGGCCGTGTGGGTCGGCTATCCAAACAAGCTCGTGCCGATGACCACCGCCTACAACGGGGCGCCGGTTGAGGGTGGGACCTACCCGGCGATCATCTGGCACAACTTCATGGTCCAGGCCCTGCAGATCCTCCAGAGCGAGAACCCCCGCCAGAAGATCACGACCTCGACCACGACCGACACGACCAGCGCATCGCCGATCCCGGATTCGGGCTCGGGCTCCGGGCCCGACACCACCCAGACGAACCAGGCGGCCCCGCCGAACGCCGCCGGTGCCGGGAACACCGGCGGCGGCGCCGCTCAGAACGGCGGCGCCGCGACCGGCAATGCCGGCGGTACGGGCGCCGGCGGCACCGCGGGCGGGACACAGGGAGGAGCCGGCGCGGGTGGCGCGACCGGTGGTGGTGGTGGTGGTGCGGGCGGCGGCGCCGGTGGCACAACCGGCGGCGGTGGCGGTACAACCGGCGGCGGCGGTGGTGGTGCGGGCGGCGCGACCGGCGGCGGAGGTTCGGGCTCCGGCGGCGCGGGGCTCGGCGGTGGCTAGATCGCCCGCGCGGTGCCCGCTGGCGAGCGGCTAGCGCGCCGAAACCGTCTGCTCGAGCCGCTCTGCCCGCGACATCGCCGGGCGAGACAGGAACCGGCTCCCCATCGCCGAGAATCGCCAAGGCAGCTCGGCGGCCTTCGTGATTCCAATCCGTCGGCTCGCGACCACCTGCACATGCCGCCACGCCCGCGGCCGGTCAGCGATCACGATTGACCCCTGGATCAGGTCCGTACCGTTCAGCTCGAGCCCGATCGCCAATGCCTCCGTGAGCTTGCCGGGGCCTGAGCACAGGCTCTCGATCCGCTCCACGCCCCGGCGTTCACGCATCGGCTCGATCCCGTCGACCGGCTCGAGAGCTCGGATCAACACCGCGGCGCCGACGCCCTCCGGCTCGCACACTGCGTTCAGGCAGGCATGAATTCCATATGACCGATACAGGTAGGCCACGCCCGGGGGCCCGAATATGACTCGCGTGCGATTGGTGAGGCCAACGTATGCATGACAGGCGGGCTCGGTCTGGTGATAGGCCTCGCTCTCGACGATGACCCCGGACGACCCGTCGTGCGAGACGACGCACCCGATCAAATCTCGCGCGACCTCGAGCACCGGGCGCGCGTAGAACGACCGCTTCATCCGAGCGCGGCTCGCGCCCGGTCGAGCTGCTCACGTACCCGCGCGAGGTTGGTCCCGCCCCGCGAGCGCTTGCTCTCGAGCCACTCACCGTCACGGAGAACCGCGTAGAACTCGTCGTCGAGCAACGGCGACACGCGCTCGAGCTCCGCCAGGGTAAGCCCTGACAGCGGTTTGCCCTGATCGATCGCGGTCCGCACCAACCCGGCGACGACGCCATGAGCCTCGCGGAACGGGAGGCCGCGCCGCACCAGGAGGTCCGCGACATCGGTCGCCGCGAGCAGCTCGTCCGCGGCCGCGCCGGCCAGGCGGTCACGGCGGAAGCTGATCGTCGACAGCATCCCGTCGGCGGCGTCGAGGCACAGCTCCACCGTGTCGGTGGCGTCGAAGAGGTGCTCCTTGTCCTCCTGCATGTCCTTGTTGTAGGTCAGCGGCAGGCCGTGGAGCACTCCGTGCAGCGCCACCAGGTGGGCGGCGACACGCGGGGCCTTGGCGCGCAGCAGCTCGGCGGCGTCCGGATTCTTCTTCTGGGGCATGATCGAGGACCCCGACGCCCACGCGTCCGCGACCTCGCAGAAGCCGAACTCCTCGCTGGACCACAGCACGATCTCGCCGCCGAGTCGCGAGAGGTGAGTGGCGCAGGTGGCGGCGGCGGCCAGGTAGTCGAGCACATAGTCGCGGTTGGAGACGGCGTCGATCGAGTTCTCCGCCACCGATGCGAACCCGAGCTCGCGCGCCACTAGCTCCCGGTCGGTGTCGAAATTCACGCCCGCGAGCGCCCCGGCGCCCAGGGGAAGCGGGCCTGTGGCCACCACGACCGACGCGAACCGGTCGCGATCGCGGATCAGCATCCAGCAGTAAGCGAGCAGGTGATGGCTGAGGTACACCGGTTGGGCGCGCTGGAGGTGGGTGTACCCGGGCATCGGCCAGTCAAGGTGCGACTCCGCGACACCGACGAGCGTCCGTGCGAGCTTCACGGTCCGCTCGGCCGCCTCCTGGGCATGGGCGCGCACGAACATCGCAACGTCGGTCGCGACCTGGTCGTTGCGGGAGCGTGCCGTGTGGAGCTTTCCGCCGACTCTGCCGGCGAGTTCGGTGACGCGGCGTTCGATCGCCATGTGAATGTCCTCGTCGCCGTCGGCGAACGGGAAGCTCCCCGCGCCGAGCTCGCGCTCGACCTGCGCGAGCGCGGCGTGCAGCTGGTCGCGCTCGGCCTCGGAGATGATTCCCCGCGCAGCGAGCATCGACGCGTGCGCGCGCGACTGCTGGACGTCGTAGGGCCCTAGGCGCCAGTCGAACGACAGCGAGTCGTTGAGAGCGCGGAAGGCCGCATCTTGAGGCTCGGCGAAACGAGACATCGAGCGCGGATTATCGCCCGAGCACTTCGAGCAGCGACTCGGCCACCCGCTGGACCTGGGGCTCCGTCATCCCAGGGAAGAACGGCAGCGCGATCGAGCGCGCCGCGACGTCCTCGCACACCGGGAACTCGCCCGCGCGGTGACCGAACTCCTCGCGGTAGTAGCTCATCAGGTGAACCGCGGGGAAATACGGCTTGCTCGGGACGCCCCGCGCCGACAGCGCCCGCACCGTCGAATCGCGGTCGACGCCGCGCGGGAGCTGGACCACGAATACGAACCAACCGCGGCGCGCGCGGCCGGCGTCCCGGCAGGGCAGATCGAGCTCCTCGACCCCGCCGAGCGCGGCGCGGTACCACTCGGCTACCTGCGCGCGCCCGATCAGCATCTCGTCCAGGCGCTCCAGCTGGGCGAGTCCGAGGGCGCACGCGAGATCAGACAGCCGGTAGTTGAAGCCGAGGCGGTCGTGGTCGAGCCAGTCCATGTTGGGCGCGCGGCCCTGGTTGCGCTCGGAGTCGATCCGCTCCTTGAGTGCGGGGTCGGCGATCGTCACCATGCCGCCTTCACCGGTGGTGAGCTGCTTGTTCGCGTAGAAGCCGAACACCGCCGGATGGCCGCGCCCGCCGACCGGAACCCCGTCGGCGTCGATGGCGCCGAGCGCCTCGCACGCGTCCTCGACGATCGGCAGCCCGAACCGCTCGAACGCGCCCAGGTCGGCCGGGAAGCCGAAGATGTGCACCGGCAGGACCGCCGACGTGCGCCCAGTGACCGCCGCCGCCGCCGCCTCCGGGTCAAGGTTGAACGTCACCGGATCGATGTCGGCGAACACCGGACGAGCCCGCTCGTACACGATCACGTTCGCGCTGGCCACGAACGAGAACGGACTCGTGATCACCTCATCGCCGTCGCGGACGCCCACGGCCCGCAACGCGAGGTGCAGCCCCGCCGTCCCACTCGAAACCGCGCTGGCGTGCCGAGCCCCCACACGCTCGGCGAACGCCCGCTCGAACTCGCCCAGCAGCGGGCCAAGCGACAGTCGGCCGGAGCGCAGTACCTCGAGCACGCGCTGCTCCTCGGCCTCGCCCAACACCGGACGGGCGAGTGGGATCGCCTCACGCACGGCGCGCAACGTCACGAGCTCGGGGCGGAGGCGGCCTCGTCGCGCGCCTGCCGACCGGACACGCGCATCCCATACTCGAGCGAGTCCACCAGCGCCTCCCAGGACGCCTCGATGACGTTCTCGGACACGCCGATCGATCCCCACACCTGGTCACCGTCGGAAGCATCGAGGAGGACCCGGGTGACGGCACCGGTGCCCTTCGTCTCGTCGAGAATCCGCACCTTGAAGTTCACGAGGTCGATGTCGCGAAGATGGGGATGGATCTCGACGAGCGCGTCTCGTAGCGCCTTGTCGAGCGCGTTCACTGGGCCGTTGCCCTCGGCGGTCCGCACGTAACGCTCGCCGTCGACCCAGATCTTGATCGTGGCCTCCGTCTCGACACGTCCATCGGCACGCTTCTCGACGATCGCGCGCCAGGACTCGAGCCGGAACAGCGGCTCGTGCTCGCCGGTCTCGCGGCGCAGCAGCAGCTCGAACGAGCCGTCAGCGGCCTCGAAGTGATAGCCGCGATGCTCGAGCTCCTTGACCCGCTCGACCAGCCGCCCGGCCTCGCCGTCGCCCAGCGGAATCCCGGCGTCGCGGGCCCGCGCCTCGACCGTGCCCTTGCCTGACAGCTCGGAGATCAGGAGCTCGCGCCGGTTGCCGACGACCTCGGGGTCGACATGTTCGAACGTCGCCGGGTCGACGTTGACGCCGGCGACGTGCATCCCGCCCTTGTGGGCGAATGCGTTTCGGCCGACGTATGGCTGGTCGGGGTCGGGCGTGAAGTTCAGAATCTCGTCGAAGAAGTGCGCGGCCTGGGCGAGCGAGCCAAGCTGCTCGGTGGTCACGCAGTCGTAGCCGAGCTTGAGCTGCAGGTTCGGGATGATCGTGATCAAGTTCGCGTTCCCACAGCGCTCGCCGTAGCCGTTCATCGTCCCCTGGACCTGGACGGCGCCCCGCTCGACCGCGGAGAGCGAGCACGCGACGCCGCAGCCCGAGTCGTCGTGGCAGTGGATCCCCACACGGGCGCCCGTGGGTGCGAGCGCCGCGACGACGTCCGCCACCACACCCGCGATCACGTGCGGGAGGGTGCCGCCATTCGTGTCGCAGCACGTGACGGTGTCGGCACCGGCCTCAGCCGCGGCACGGGCGCACCGGAGCGCGTACGCGGGGTCGTCCGCGAACCCGTCGAAGAAGTGCTCGGCGTCGTAGATCACGCGCTTGCCCTGCTCGCGCAGGAACGCGACCGACTCGGAGATCATCCTCAGGTTCTCCTCGCGGTCGACCTTCACGACCTTCTCGAGGTGCAGCCCCCAGGACTTGCCCACGATCGTGCATACCGGCGCGGCCGAGTCGGCGAGCATGCGGAGTCCCGGATCGGCGTCGGCGCTCCTGTCGCGCCTGCGCGTCATCCCGAACGCCGCGACCTGAGCGTGCCGGAACGACTCTCCGGCGAGCAGGGCGAACAGCTCGACCTCCTTGGGGTTCGAGCTCGGGAACCCCGCCTCGATCACATCGATGCCTAGCTCGTCCAGGCGGTGTGCCACCCGCAGTTTCTCCTGCGCGGACAGCGACATTCCCTCCCCCTGCATCCCGTCGCGGAGGGTCGTGTCGTAGAGCTCGATATGAGTCATCCGGCTGCGGTTCGGCTTGGCACCTCGACGACGTCGAGCCACTCCGCGTAACGCGCGTCGCGGCCATGCAGAGCGTCGTCGAAAACGCGCTGGAGCTCGCGAGTGATTGGGCCCACCCTCCCGCCGGGGTCGCCGGCGCCGACGTCGTGGTCGTCGATCTCACGCACCGGCACGAGCTCGGCGGCAGTGCCCGTCATGAACACCTCGTCGGCCAGATACAGCTCCGCGCGCGCCAGATCGCGTTCGACGACCTCGATGCCGAGGTCCCGGGCTATCTGGATGATCGACTTGCGGTTGATGCCGTCGAGGATCCCGGCCGTCTGGGGTGGTGTGAGCACGACTCCGTCCCGGACGACATAGATGTTCTCGCCCGAGCCTTCGCACACGAACCCGTGCGAGTCGAGCAGGATCGCCTCCTGATAGCCGGCCTTCGAGGCCTCGATCTTCGCGAGCACGCTGTTGAGGTACTGGCCGGAGGCCTTCGCGTGCGGGATCAGCGCGTCATGCGGGATCCGCCGCCAGCTCGAGACCTTGGCCCGGATGCCACTCGCCTTGCCATCCTCACCGAGGTACGCGCCCCACGGCCACACGGCGATCGATACCTCGACCGGGGCATCGAGCGGGTACAGCCCCATCTGGCCGTAACCGCGGAACACGATCGGGCGGATGTAGCACTCGCGCAGCTCGTTCGCCGCAATCAACTCGTGGGTGGCCGACCGCAGCTCCGCGAGCGTGTACGGGATCGGCATGTAGTAGAGCTCGGCCGACTTGAACAGGCGATCGAGGTGATCGTGGTGGCGGAAGATCGCCGTTCCCTTCGCGGTCTCGTACGCCCGGATCCCCTCGAATACCCCGGTCCCGTAGTGCAGGCCATGCGTCAGTACGTGAACCTTCGCGTCCTCCCAGGCAACCATTTCACCGTTGTGCCAGATGAGGTCCGCTTGTTGCACGACTGACTCCTTATAGATGTTTGAGGACCGCCTGGGTGGCCTCTGTTGTAGTTGCCGTGCCCCCCAGGTCGGGCGTGCGTAGCCCCTCGGCCAGCGCTCGCTCGACGGCCGATTCTACCGCCGCCGCCTGGGCGTCCATGTCGAGTCCGTGGCGCAGCATCATCGCCGCCGACAGGAACATCGCCAGCGGGTTGGCCGCTCCGGTGCCCGCGATGTCCGGGGCCGAGCCGTGGACCGGCTCGAACACGCCGGGGGTGGGCGGGTCCGAATTTCCGAGCGACGCGCTGGGGAGCATGCCGATCGAGCCGGTCAGCATCGCCGCCTCGTCGCTGAGGATGTCGCCGAACATGTTCTCGGTGAGGATCACCTCGAAGTGCCGGGGGGCCGCGATCAACTTCATCGCCGCGTTGTCGACGAGCAGGTGCTCGAGCTCGATGTTCGGGAACTCGCTGGCGTGGAGGTCGCGGACGACCTCGCGCCAGAGGCGGCTCGTCTCGAGCACGTTGGCCTTGTCGACGCTGGTCACCCGGGATTTCGCTGTGTTGAACGCGACCCGGGCGATCCGCTCGATCTCCTCGCGCGTGTACACGCAGTCATCGGAGGCGCGGTCGTGCGTGCGCGTCTTCTGGCCGAAGTAGATACCGCCGGTCAGCTCGCGGATCACGATCATGTCGGTGCGCTCGATCAGATCGCGCTTGAGCGGGCTCGCATCGTAGAGGGCGGGAAGCGGTCTTACCGGCCGTAAGTTGGCGAACAGGCCGAGGCCCTTGCGCAGCCCGAGCAGGCCCTGCTCGGGGCGGGGCTTGTCGGGGTCGGTCGTGTCCCATTTCGGCCCGCCGACCGCCGCCAGCAGGACGGCGTCGGCGTTCCCGCACGCGGTGAGCGTCTCGTCGGTCAGGGGGGTGCCGTGCGCGTCGATCGAGGCGCCGCCGAACACGTGCTCGTCGTACTCCAGGTCCGCGCCGACAGCCTTTAGCACCTCGAGGGTCGGTGCGATGATCTCGGGACCTATTCCGTCACCCGGGAGAAGTACGACACGGAGGGCCATGAGCGGCCCGGGACGGTACCAATCACCCGTCGCCGAGCGCCGCCCGCCCGGCGCCGCGCGGTCATGTTGAGCCGAACGTACTCGAGCACTAGCGGGTCACCAGAGCGCCGCAGAACGCGATCGACAAAGGGTCCGCGAAGATCGTCCGGGAGCGGGTCCAGGTGCCGGACGAGGCACACGGTCTGGATGAACGACCGCGGGTCCTCAGGTGTGACTGACTTGGGCTCGAGCCAGCAGTTCACGTCGATGAACCCGGCGCCCTCGAGACGCGCGACGGTGTCCGAATCCGTCGCGTAGTTCCACGGCCGCTTCCAGTCGGCGAAGTACGGGGCGAACGGGTCCTCGGTCGCGATCTCGTCGGCGAGCGTGCGGAATGCGTCGATGTTGCCGCGTCCTCCGCACTGGGCGACGAGCTGGCCTCCCGGTTCCAAAGCGCGGTGCAGCGCGGCGAACAATGCGTCGTGATCGTGGATCCAGTGGAAGGTGGCGTTCGAGAAGATCGCGTCGACCGGCTCGGGCAGGTCGAGCTCGACCAGGTCCTGGCACAGAACCGTGGCGCGGTCGCCGAGCGACTCGCGAGCGTGAGCCACCATCGACGGGGCGGCATCGACGGCGTACACGCGACCGCGCGGAACCAGATCCGCCAGCAGCGCGGTCACCCGTCCCGACCCGCAGCCGGCATCCAACACGGCCTCGTCACCGGTCAGGGCAAGACGCGAGAGCTGCTCGCGAGCCCACGCGAGCTGAGGATCGGAGACGCGGTCGTAGGTGGCCGCATCCCAATCTCGGGACGATCCCACGCTCATGCCAACGCCGTCGTGACCGGGCCCGAGCGCTCGCGGCCGCCTTCGAACGCCGCGATCGCGTCATCCTGCTCCAAGGTCAGGGCGATGTCGTCGAGTCCGTTCAGCAGCCGGTGCTTGATCTCGGGCTCGATCTCAAAGCTCGCCGTCCCGCCTGGCCAGCGCACCTCCTGCGCGGCAAGATCTACCTGCGCCTGGCCCGCGTCAGCGATCGAGGCGCACTCCTCGGCGCTCAGCACGACCGGCAGCAGCCCGATCTTCGTGCAGTTCGAGCGGAAGATGTCGGCGAAGCTCGGCGCCAGAATCGCTTGAAAGCCGTAGTCCTCGAGCGCCCAGGGAGCATGCTCGCGACTCGACCCGCAGCCGAAGTTGCGACCGGCGACGAGGATCGGATTGCTCGGCAGATCCCACCCCGGCTGCTTGGCCCAGTCGAAGAACAGGAACTCGCCGAACCCGGTGCGCTCGACGCGCTTGAGGAACTGCTTCGGGATGATCTGGTCGGTGTCGACGTCGTCGCGGCTAAGCACCGATACCTGCCCGGTGATCGTCTCGATCGCTCTCATCGTCCGTCTCCCCATTCGCGGATGTCGACGAAGCGGCCCTCGATCGCGGCCGCCGCCGCCATCTGCGGCGAGACCAGATGCGACCTTGCCCCCCGTCCCTGGCGGCCTTCGAAGTTCCGGTTCGACGTCGAGGCGACTCGCTCACCGGGTGCCGCGATGTCGGGGTTCATCCCGAGGCACATCGAGCATCCCGCTCCCCGCCAGTCGAAGCCGGCGCGCCGGAATACCTCGTCGAGGCCCTCCCGCTCGGCCTGCACCTTGACCTGCTGCGAGCCGGGGACGACCATTGCGTAGACGCTGTCGGCGACCTTATGGCCCTTGACGACGTCGGCGGCGACGCGCAGATCCCCGATCCGCGAATTCGTGCACGAGCCGATGAACACGCGGTCGAGCTTGATCTCGCCGATCGGAGTTCCCGGCTCGAGCGCCATGTATTCGAGCGCGCGCTCGTCCTGATCGGTGTGGGGCTCGGGCACCGCGCCGGTCACCGGCACGACCATCCCCGGCGTCGTCCCCCAGGTGACCATCGGGCTGATCGCGGACGCGTCGACGTCGACCTGCTTGTCGAACGTCGCCCCCTCGTCGGTCCGGAGGTCTCGCCAGTCGTCCGGCACCGCGCTCGGTGCTCCGGCGCGGCCGATCACCCACTCGTACGTGGTGTCGTCCGCGGCGATCATTCCGGCGCGGCCGCCGCCCTCGATCGTCATGTTGCAGACCGTCATCCGGCCCTCCATCGACAGCGTCTCAATCGCCGGTCCGGCGTATTCGACGACGTGCCCGACCGCCCCGTCCACCCCCATCTGGCCGATCGTGGCCAGGATCAGGTCCTTGGCGGTGACGCCGAAGCCGAGGCTCCCGTGGTAGAGGATGCGCATCGACCGGGGCTTTGACTGCACCAGGCACTGGGTGGCGAGCACGTGCTCGACCTCGCTCGTCCCGATCCCAAACGCGAGCGCGCCGAACGCACCATGGGTGGCGGTATGCGAGTCGCCGCACACGATCGTCATCCCCGGCTGCGTAACGCCGAGCTCAGGCCCGATCACGTGGACGATCCCCTGGTGGTCGGAGCCGAGCGAGAACACCGGGATCCCGAACTCCTCGCAGTTGCGCTCGAGGGTCTCCACCTGAACGCGCGAGAGCTCGTCCCGGATCCTGGCCGCGACCGGAGTGCCGTCGGTGGGGACGTTGTGGTCGGCCGTAGCCAATGTCCGATCGGGTCGGCGCACCTTGCGCTGCGCGAGCCGGAGCCCGTCGAACGCCTGCGGGCTCGTGACCTCGTGCACCAGGTGCAGATCGATGTACAGGAGTCCGGGGGCTACCTCGTGCGCGTCCCAGATCTTGTCGAACAGCGTCTTTGGCATCAGCTCCTCCGCAGTCCAGCGCTGAGCACCGCGAGCAGCACGGCTTCCCCAGGGCCTGGATTTTCAAAATGATGATTCAGGTCTGCATCGAACGTGACGCAGTCGCCATCGAGCAGCTCGTACCGCTCGCCGTCGCAAGACAAGACCACCCTGCCTCGCTCGACGAGCGCCGTCTCACGACTCCCCGGCTCATGCCTCGGTGGGTCCCCGGGGCCGCCGGTGACTGCTCCGGGCGCAAGCGTGTGTCGTGAGAGCTCGGCGCGCTGGCCGGGCAGCGGCGGCGTCAGGATCTCGTAGCTGTGGCCGGCCACAGCGGCCGGGCCGTTGCGACGCTCACTCGCTCGTACCACGGTGACGGCGCCGTCCTCGTCGAGGCGCAGCAGCTGCGAGAGCCGCAGCTCGAGGCCCGACGCGATCCGCTTGGCGACCTGGAGGGTCGGACTCGTCTCGCCGCGCTCCACCTGGGAGAGCATTGGGGCACTGACCCCCGACCGCTCGGCCAGATCGCGGAGAGACAGGTCCATGGCCTCGCGCAGAACTCTCACCCGTGACCCAAGGCTGCCATCAGCAGGGCTTGCGGCGCCTTTGGTGGCAGTAGATGGCATACGTGCGTACGCTATCACGTACGGCCAGCGTGCCCACGCCCGCCGCTAGCCTCATCCTCCATGCGTTCACGACCCGACGTGCTCGTGCTCGGCGGCGGTGGAGTCCTCGGCGAGGCCTGGATGATGGGCGTCCTGGCCGGGATCGAGGACGGCACCGGCTTCGACCTGCGCGATTGCGACTACTACGTCGGGACGTCGGCGGGGTCGATCGTCGCCGCCCATCTGATATCCGGACATCCGCCCCGACGCCCGTCGACGATCGGCTCGGACCTCGAGGAACTACCCAGCGCACCCCGGCCCGCGGACGGCCTCGCCGCGGCCGGGCTCGCCGCCGCGCGGCGAGCCGGCGAGTGGGCGCTCGCCGTCGGCGCCACCTTCGCGCCGCTGGCGCTCGGCCTGGCCGCGCCGGGCGGGGCGATGGCACGGGCGCTGCTGCTGCGCCGGCTGCCCAGGCCCAAGCAGAACTTGAACGACCTGCGCCGGAGCGTTGAGCGCCTTGAGGCCCGGTTCGACGGCCGCCTGCGGGTCGCGACGGTCGACCGCCGCAACGGCCGCCGGGTCGTGTTCGGCAGCCCCGGCGCCCCGGGCGCGACGGTCGCCGAAGCCGTCACAGCCTCCTGCACGGTGCCGTGGCTGTTCTCGCCGACCACGATCGGCGGGCGCGAGTACGTCGACGGCGGCGTGTGGAGCCCGACCAACCTCGACGCCGCGCCCGCCGGGCGCGACACGCACGTCCTGTGCCTGAACCCGACGGCGAGCATCGCGAGCGACCACCGGGTGCTGACCGCGATCCGGGGCATCTCGCGGACCGCGGTCTCGCTCGAGGCGCTCGTGCTCCGCCGCCGGGGCGCGGCGGTGCGGATGCTCGCCCCGAACGCCGAGTCCGCGGAGGCGATGGGGACCAATTTCATGGACCGCGAGCCGAGCGGCCGGGTCCTCGCGGCCGCCTACCGGCAGGGCCTCGCGCTGGTCACGGCGTCCGCACCGGTTGCCCCGAGGCCGCCGCAGCCGTCGCTTCCTCTGCCTCGTCCATGATCCCGCGGCGCCGGATCGCGTTCGAAAGCGCGCGGATGTATGCACGGGCGGCCGCCTCCAGGATGTCGGTCGAGACGCCCTGACCCGAGCCGCTGACCCCGCCCACCTCGAGCACCACCGAGGTTTCGCCGAGCGCGTCCTGGCCGCCGGTCACCGCGTCGACGCGGAACTCCCGCAGGCGCGCATCGGAGCCGGTGGCGGCGTTGATCGCACGGAAGATCGCGTCAACCGGGCCGTCGCCGGTGAACGAGCCCGTGACCTCGTCGCCGTCAGGAGTTCTGATTCCGACCGTCGCGTGCGGGGGCCGGCGCGTGGAGGCCTCGACGTCGAACCACTCGAGTTGGTAGCCGGCGATCTCCTCGCGCAGCTCGTCGGTGACGAGCGCCTCGAGATCCATCGCGGTGACGTGCTTCTTCTTGTCCGCGATCTCCTTGAACCGTCTGAACGCGGTGTTCAGGCCCTGTCCGGACAGCTCGAACCCCAGGTCGGCGAGCGCCTGCTGCAACGCGTGGCGGCCGGAATGCTTGCCCAGCACGATCGAGTTGGCTTCGAGCCCGACCGTGGTCGCGTCCATGATCTCGTAGGTCGTCCGCTCCTTGAGTACGCCGTCCTGGTGGATGCCGGACTCGTGCGCGAACGCGTTGCGGCCGACCACCGCCTTGTTCGGCTGCACCGGGTAGCCGGTCAGCCGGGAGACCATTCGCGAACTCCGCGCAATCTCCCGAGTCACGATCCCCGAGTGGAGCCCGACGTCCGCCGAGCGCGTGTGCAGCAGCATCACGATCTCCTCGAGCGACGCGTTGCCGGCACGCTCGCCGATCCCGTTGATCGCGCACTCGACCTGGCGCGCGCCGGCGAGCAGCCCCGCGAACGAATTGGCGACGGCCAGCCCCAGGTCGTCGTGGCAGTGAACCGACAGCACGATGTCCTTGAGGCCCGGCACGAGTTCGTAGAGCCGCTCCAGATACGCCGCGTATTCGTGCGGCATCGCGTATCCGACGGTGTCCGGGATGTTGATCGTGCTCGCGCCCTCGTCGATCGCGATCTGGCACACCTCCGCGGTGAACTCGATGTCGGCGCGGGTCGCGTCCATCGGCGAGAACTCGACGTCGTCCACGTATTGCCTGGCGTGCGCGACCGCTGCGCGCGCCTGCCCCTTGACGTCGTCGCGCGTGGTCTGAAGCTGATACTGGATGTGGATGTCCGAAGTCGAGATGAACGTGTGGATCCGCGGCCGCGTCGCGTCCTTGACCGCATTCCAGGCCGCGTCGATGTCGGCCACATGAGTCCGCGCGAGGCCGGCGATCACGGGTCCCTCGACCGTGCGCGAGATCTCCTGCACGGCCTCGAAGTCGCCCGGCGAGGTGATCGGGAAGCCCGCCTCGATCACGTCCACGCCCAGCCGCGCCAGCTGCTGGGCGATCTCCAGCTTCTCCTGCGTGTTCAGCGAGATGCCGGGCGACTGCTCTCCGTCACGCAACGTCGTGTCGAAGATCAGTACTCGGCTTGGGTCTTCGGGTTTGGTCATGTCACTCCTAAGTGTCTCGGTTCTCGCGTCTTCTCAGTGCTGGTTTCGCGGCTACGTGCGGCCGCCCACGCGCTATTCCCCCCGAGGGGGGAGGAGAAGAAGCCGGAGATCGAGGCGGAGCGCCATTCCGTCGAGAAGCCTACCAAGCCGCGTTCGGCATGATCTGCGCGGTGCGAAAACTTGCGTTGATCGTGAATCCCGTGGCCGGTGGGGGACGCCCGGCACGGGCGTTACCCGAGGTTCAGGCGGTCCTGACCGCGAAGGGTGTCGAGCACCGCTTCGAGTACACGAAGAGCCTCGACCACGCCAGAGAGCTCGCGGTCGAGGCCGTCGCGAACCGCGAGGTGGCGGTCGCGTTCGGCGGCGACGGGCTGATCGGCGCGGTCGCCGGCGCGGTCAAGTACACCGACGGACTCGTCGGGCTGCTGCCCGGTGGCCGCGGTAACGACTTGTGTCGCGTCCTCGGCATCCCACGCCGCCCGGTGGCCGCGTGCGCGGTCCTGGCCTCCGGCGTCGAGCGTCAACTCGATCTCGGGGAGGCCGGAGACCGCACGTTCGCCGGCATCGCCAGCTGCGGCTTCGACTCGATGGTCAACGCCATCGCGAACGAGACGCGCGTCGTGCGCGGGAGCGCGGTCTACGCGTTGGCGCTCGTGCGAGCGCTGCCGCGCTGGAAATCGGCCCGGTTCGAGGTCACGCTCGACGGCGGCCCGGCGCGCGAATTCACCGGCTACTCGGTTGCTGCGGCCAACTCGAAGCAGTTCGGCGGCGGGATGCTGCTCGCTCCGAACGCGTCGCTGACGGACGGCTTACTCGATGTGGTCATCATCGAGGACATGCCAAAGCTTCGGTTCCTAGGACTCGCGCCGAGCGTATTCAGCGGCCGGCACGTACGCCAGCGCGGCGTCGACGTACTCCGCGGGAGCGAGGTTCAGATCACCGCGTCCGAGCCGTTCGTCCTGTACGCCGACGGCGAGGCGATCGCCGAGCTCCCGGTCACGGTCCGGGTGCTCCCGGGCGCGGTCCGGATGATCGTGCCGGCATGACGCTGCTCGGTGCCAAGATCGCGGCGGCGCGGGCGGTCGGGGAGCTGGCACGGCGCGCCGGCCGCGGGGGCGGGACGAGTCTCCCCGGCAAGGTGCTGATCGCATTGGAGCCGGCCGCGATCTCGGAGCTGTCGGCACGGCTGCCGCGCGGTTCGGTCGTGATCTCGGCGACCAATGGCAAGACGACGACGGCCGCGATGGTCGCATCCGTACTCGGACACGTGGGCGTCCCGGTCGTTCACAACCGGGCGGGAGCGAACATGGCCGGCGGCGTGGCCTCAACGCTGCTCGCCGCCGCGCGCGCGGGTGGCCGGATCGAGGGCGAGCTGGGGCTGTTCGAGATCGACGAGTTCTGGCTCGACCGGGTGGTGCCGCAGATCAGCCCACGCGGACTTCTGCTCGGGAACCTGTTCCGCGACCAGCTCGACCGGTACGGCGAGCTCGAGACGATCGCCGATCGCTGGGCCGCGGTGGCGTCGCGCGCCGGCGCGTCGGCCCGCCTCGTTCTGAACGCGGATGACCCGCTGATCGCCGACCTCGGACGCGACGCGCCGAACGTGACCTACTTCGGCGTTGAGGACCCGTCGGTGGCGATCCCCGAGATGCAGCACGCGTCGGACTCCAAGCACTGCCGCCGGTGCGGCGCGGCGTATGTGTACGACGCGATCTACCTCGGCCACCTCGGCCGCTATCGCTGCCCGTCGTGCGGACAGCAGCGACCAGCGCCGGCGGTCGCCGCCGAGCGAATCTCGCTCGCTGGGACGCGGGCGTCCCGGTTCGACCTCACGACGCCGGCTGGCAGCGCCACCGTCGAGCTGCCGCTTCCCGGTCTCTACAACGTCTACAACGCGCTCGGCGCGGCCTCGCTGTGCCTCGGGCTCGACGTTGCGCTCGACGACATCGCGGCCGGCCTACGCGACGTGCAGGCCGCGTTCGGGCGGGCCGAGCGAATCGCGGTCGGCGACGTCGAGCTCCAGGTTCTGCTGATCAAGAACCCGGCGGGCGCGAACGAGATCCTCCGGACGCTTGTACTCGAGAACGAGGAGCTCGATCTCCTGGCGATCCTCAACGACCGGACCGCCGACGGCCGCGACGTGTCGTGGGTGTGGGACGCGGACTTCGAGGTGCTCGCCGGGCGCGTCCGCCGCGTCACCTGCGCGGGCACGCGCGCCGCCGAGCTCGCGGTGCGCCTGAAGTACGCCGGCGTGCCGAGCGAGCGGCTGCACGTCACACCGGGGCTCTCGCACGCGCTCGACGAGGCGCTCGCGGAGACCCCGTCCGGGCATCTGTACGCGCTGCCCACGTACACCGCGCTGCTCGAGCTCCGCCACGAGCTGGCGACCCGCGGGCATGCTGTCCAGTTCTGGGAGCCCGCGGCGGTGAGCGGACGATGAGCGCGGTGGGGTCGCCCGTGAGCGTGATCTGGCACGACCTCGAGTGCGGTGCCTACGCCGAGGACCTGCCGCTGTGGCGCGAACTGGCGGCCGAACACGGCGACCCGGTGCTCGACGTGGGCGCGGGCACTGGCCGGGTCACTCTGGATCTCGCCCGCGCCGGATACCGGGTCACCGCTCTCGACCGAGATCCCGAGCTCCTCGAAGCCCTCGCAAACCGGGCTCTGGGAAGAAACCTCAGCATAGACGCAGTTTCTTCCCAAGCACTCGTGACGACAGTGGTCGCGGACGCTCGGGACTTCGATCTTGGCGAGCGGTTCCCGCTGATCATCGTGCCGATGCAGACGAGCCAGCTGTTCGGGGCCGCCGGTGGCCGCGCCGCGTTCCTGCGGTGCGCGCTCCGCCACCTTCGGCCCGGCGGGGCGCTCGCGATCGCGATCGCCGAGGCGCTCGACCTCTACGACGCCACCGACAGCCTGGCGTTCCCCCTGCCTGACATTCGCGAGATCGACGGGATCGTGTACTCGAGCCAGCCGGTCGCGGTCCGCGCTGAGCGCGGCGGCTTCGTGCTCGAGCGCCGGCGGGAGACGGTCGCGGTCGACGGTGAGCGGACGGTCGAGCGCGACCTGATCCGTCTCGACCGGGTGACCGCGCGCGGCCTCGAGCGCGAGGGCCGCGCCGCCGGGTTCGCCCGGATCCAGCGCGCGAGGGTCCAGGAGACCTCCGACTACGTCGCCAGCGAGGTGGTGATCCTCCGTGCCCCCGCGCAGTAACGGCAAGCACGCGGCCCTGCGGGTATGCGCGCTGTACCCAGACCTGATGAACATCTACGCCGACCGCGGCAACATCCTCCTGCTCGAGCGGCGTTGCCGGTGGCGGGGAATCGGCTTCAGCGTGACGCCAAGCAGTCTCGGCGAGCGGCTCGACCCCGACGGCGCCGACCTGTTCTACATCGGGGGCGGCCAGGACCGCGACCAGCAGCTGTGCGCGCTTGACCTGGCCGAGGTCAAGCGCGAGGCGCTCCACGAGGCCGCGGCGCGGGGAGCGGTGATCCTCGCCGTGTGCGGCGGGTATCAGCTGCTCGGGCAGTCGTATCAGCTCGGCGACGAGACCCTGCCAGGCACCGGGCTGGTCGATCTCGTCACGGTCCGCTCGGACGAGCCACGGCTGATCGGCAACGTCGCTATCGAGGTGGAGCTCGACCCTGGTGTTCGGCGAATACTGGCCGGGTTCGAAAACCATGGTGGTCGCACAAATCTCGGCCCGGACGCGACGCCGCTCGGCCGAGTGCTGAAAGGTCATGGCAACAACGGCGTCGACGGCTATGAGGGCGTCCGCAAAGGCAATGTGATCGGCACTTATCTGCACGGCCCGCTGCTGCCCAAGAACGCGTGGTTCGCCGATTGGCTGATCGAGACGGCGCTGGGCCTCGACGAGCCGCTGGCGCGGCTCGACGACCGGCTCGAGACCGATGCCCACGCCGACGCGCGCCGAGCGGCGGGAGTATGAGACGCTGAGGGCGATGTCGCGCGGGGCAAGGATCATGGCTCAGGTCGGGTCGGCGGCGGCGTGCGGAATCGCCGCCTTGGGAATCGCCGGGTGCGGCGCCGGCTCGCATCCGGCGACCGCAGCCGAACCGAGCGTCACGACTGTCACGACCACCGCGACGACGACGGCGACGACCACCACGACGGCGACCACGACCACGACGGTGTCGCTTCCCGGCGCGGGCAAGCCACCGGTGACGATCGGCGACGAGAACACTCCCGAACAGTTCCTGCTCGGACAGCTGTACTACCAGGCGCTCAGGGCGGCCGGCTACTCGGTCTCGCTCAACCAGAACATCGGCCCGACCCAGGTGATCCAGCAGGCGCTGGCCAACGGCCAGCTCGCGATGTATCCCGAGTACCTGGACACGTGGGACTCCAGCGTCGCCGGAATCCAGCACGGCTACCGGTCACGCCTCGACGCATATGCCGCCGGCCAGCACTACGCACTCAAGCACGGTCTCGCGCTGCTCAACCCGACGCCGTTCAGCGACACGAGCGCGATCGCCGTGACCTTCGACTACGCCGTCGAGAACCAGATCCAGTCGATCCCCGACCTGATCAAGATGTCGCCCGAGCTCACCCTTGGAGGGCCACCCCAGTTTCAGCAGAGCGCCACCGGGCTGCCCGACCTCCAGAACACCTACGGCGTGGTTCCGACCGCGTTCAAGCCGCTCGAGTTGGGTTCGCAGTACCAGGCGCTGGACCAGGGGACCGTTCAGGCGGCCGTGGTCCAGACGACGGATCCGCAGTTGCTGAGCGGTAGCTATCCGCTGTTGCACGACCCCGAGGACATGTTCGGCTGGGGCAATGTCGTGCCGGTCGCGTCCGTCCGGGTGCTCAACGCGGAGGGCGGCGCGTTCGAGGCGGCGATCAACCGCGTCAGCGCACTACTGACATTGCCGGCGATGCGTGAGCTGAACGCGGCGGTGGAGCTAGCCGGCCAGGATCCCGCGACCGTCGCCACCCGATTCCTGCAGGAGGAGGGGATCCTCCCGCAGCCGCCCCCGCCTTCGAGCGGCTGAGCTTAGCGCGCACTAACCGCTCGAGCCGAAGCCACCGGCGCCGCGCTCAGAGGCGGCGAGCTCGTCGACCTCGAAGATCTCGGGCGTCTCGACTCGCACCAGGACCAGTTGGGCGATTCTCTCCCCGCTCGGGAACGTGAACGAAGCCTCGCGGTCGGTATTGAGCAGCAGGACCCGAATCTCGCCGCGGTAGCCGGAGTCGATCAGCCCGGGCGCGTTGACGATCGCGATTCCGTGCCGGGCCGCGAGACCCGAGCGCGGCAGCACCAGACCCGCCTGGCCGTCGGGGATCTCGACGGCGATGCCGGTGCGGATCGACGCGCGCTCGCCCGGGCCGAGCACGCCGTCCTCAAGCGCGTGCAGGTCGAGACCCGCGTCGCCCGGATACGCCCTCGTCGGGAGCCGCGCCCGGTCGTCCAGGCGCCGCACCCGAAGCGTCATGCGAACGGACGGCTGAGCGCGAACCCCTGGTAGCGCGCGGCGACGGGCCCGGGCAGCCGGGCGAGTACGCGCACGCCGTCGGGCGTGTCCTCGCGTTCTAGATCGCCCGCGATCGCGTGCAGCTCCGCGAGCCGCGCGCCGGCGTCATAGGGGATCAGCAGCTCGACGTCCAGAAGGGTGCGGGCGAACTCCTCCTCGATGCGCTGCTCGAGGGCGTCAAGGCCCTCGCCGGTGACCGCCGAGATGAGCACGGCGCCGACATGCCGTCGCTCGAGCTCGGCGCGGCGTTCGTCGTCGATCCGGTCGGCCTTGGCGAGTACGAGAATCTGCGGAACGCCGTCGGCGCCGATCTCGAGCAGCACATCCTCGACGGCGCGCGTCATCGCCACGAGCTCCTCTTCGGGAACCGAGGCGTCGACGACGTGCAGGATCAGGTCGGCGAGCCGCGTCTCCTCGAGCGTCGCGCCGAACGCCTCGACGAGCTGGTGGGGGAGCTTGCGGATGAAGCCGACGGTGTCGGTCACGAGGTAGTCGCGGCCCCCGGTGCGGAGCAGTCGCGTGGTCGGGTCGAGCGTGTGGAACAGGCTGTCACGCACGCCGACGGTCGCGCCGGTCAGCGCGTTCAGCAGCGTCGACTTGCCGGCGTTCGTGTACCCGGCAAGCGCGATTGAAGGCAACTGCGTGCGCTCGCGCTCGGCGCGCATCACCGAGCGGCTCGACGCGACGTGCTCGAGCTTTCGCTTCAGCGCCGAGATCCGGTCGCGAGCCAGCCGGCGGTCGGTCTCGATCTGAGTCTCACCGGGTCCGCGGGTACCGATACCGCCGTCGATTCGTCCCGCGCCGAGCCGCTCGAGGTGCGACCACAGCCCGCGCATACGGGCGAGGTTGTACTCGAGCTGGGCCAGCTCGACCTGCAGCTTGCCCTCCGCGGTGTGCGCGTGCGCGGCGAAGATGTCGAGGATGATCGCGGTCCGGTCGATCACCGGGAGCCCGAGCGCGGATTCGAGGTTGCGCTCCTGGCGCGGGGACAGCTCGTCGTCGACCGCGACCAGGTTCGCGTCCGACGCTGCCAGCTCGGCCTTCAGCTCGTCGATCTTGCCGGGGCCGAGGTAGGTGTTCGGGTGCGGGTGATCGCGCCGCTGGACCAGCTCGCCGACGCCCGCAACGCCTGCGGTGGTCAGCAGCTCGCGCAGCTCGGAGAGCTGCTCGTCGCCGCCGTCGGGCACGACCGCGACCAGGAATGCTCGCTGACGCGCACGGCGCTGCCCATTCGGCGACGCTTGGCTGTCAGTCTGCCTGTTACCCACTAAAGCTGATGGTAGCTGCGGTCCCGGCCGCTTAAGGTTCTACCCGTCGGCAGCGTCGATCTCAGTAGGGCCACTGTTAAGACGCTACAGCCGGCGGATTCGCTCGACCGCCTCGAGCAGCCGGTCGTCCGGAGTGGTGAGCGAGATCCTGAAATAGCCCTCGCCGCTCGCGCCGTAGGCGCCACCCGGTGAGATCACCACTGCCGCCTGCTCGAGCACGTGCTCGCAGTACGCCGCCGAGGAGTCGAACCCGGCCGGGATCGGCGCCCAGATGTAGATCGTCCCCCTGGGCGGCGTGACCTTGACTCCGGCCTGGGCGAGCGCTTCGCACACCAGATCGCGCCGCCGCTGATAGACCGCGTTCATCTTGTGCTTCTCGGCGTCTATCTCCGGGCCGAGCGCGGCCGCGCCGGCCAGCTGGATCGCCTCGAACAGGCCCGAGTCGATGTTCGACTTCAAATGCCAGTAGGACGCGATCGCCTCGGGGTTCCCGACGATCGCGGCGCACCGCCACCCGGTCATGTTGTAGCCCTTGGACAACGAGAACACCTCGACCCCGACCTCCTTGGCGCCGGGCGTCTGCAGGAACGACGGCGCCACGTACCCGTCGTATGTCGTCTCGCTGTAGGCGTTGTCGTGCACGGCCAGGATGTCATGGCGAAGGGCGAACTCGACGACCTCGTCGAACAGGCCGTCTGGAACGGTCGCCCCCGTGGGGTTGTTCGGGTAGTTGAGGAACATCAGGCGGGCGCGCTCCAGGTCATCCGGGGCGATCTCGTCGAGATCGGGGGCGAACCCGTGGTCCGGGCGCAGCGGAAGCAGCACCGGCCTGCCGCCGGCCAGCAGCGGGCCGCCGGTGTAGACGGGATATCCCGGATCGGAGGCGAGCGCGACGTCCCCTTCGTCGAGGAACGCGAGATTCAGGTTGAAGATGCATTCCTTCGCGCCGATCGCGGGCATCACCTCGGTCTCGGGGTCGAGCTCGACCCCGAACCGCCGTTCGTAGAAGGCGGCGACGGCCTCCCGGAATTCCTGTCGCCCGCGATTGCTCGGATACTGGTGCGTGCCAGGATCCGCGACCGCCTGCTGCATGGCCGCGACGATCTCCGGATACGTCGGCGTGTCGGGATCGCCGATCCCGAGACTGATCACGTCGACCCCTTCGGCGCGCTTCAAGCGGACCTTGCGCTCGAGCTCGGCGAACATGTACGGGGGGATCCGGTCCAGCCGGCTACTTCGTCGCATGCAACTCCTCTACGAATGCCTCGGCGAGCCTGCCCCGATATACCGGGACCGCCCAGCCCGAGAGCCTGATCTCCAGTTCCTCACCAACCTCGACCTCCAGCTCCCCCCCGTCGAGTCCCACCGCAACCGGCGAACTTCCGCCGTCGAGGACGTAGGCCACGGCGGCGCCGGTCGCGCCGGTGCCGCTCGCCGAGGTCTCTCCCACTCCGCGCTCGAAGATGCGCGCGCGGATCCGGCCGGGCTCGAGCTCGGCGAACCACGACACATTGGTGCGGTTCGGGAACAGTTCGTGGTGCTCGATCTCGGGTCCGATCGCTCGAATGTCGAGCCTGGCGAGCTCGTGCTCGTCGTCCAGGCGGATCGCGCATTGCGGGTTGCCGACCTGGACGTGCTGAAAGCGCCACGTCCGCCCGGCGGCGGTCAGCTCGCCGCGACCGTCGGGCGGGCCTGACGGGTAGCCGGCGCTCCGGGTGTGGGCGCGACCCATGTCGACGGTGCATTCGGTTGCCGAGGTGATCTGCGGGCGGATGTCCCCGGCGACGGTCTGGATCGCGAACGAGTCGGACTCCGTCCAGTGGTGCCGGCGCAGGTACATGACCGCCTCGCGCGCCCCGTTTCCGGACAGCTCCGCCTCCGACCCGTCCGGGTTGAAGATCCGCAACCGGGCCACGTAGCCGGGCTGCTCGGGCGCGGACAGGAGCAGGATCCCGTCGGCGGAGACGCCGGTGTGCGACGCGCAGATCGCCTGGATTCGCGCGGCGGTCAGCTCGAACGGCAGCTCCTCGGCCTCGACGATCACGTAGTCGTTCCCCAGCGCATGCCACTTCTCGAACTTCACGGGGCGCCAGTCTAAGGCGCGGCCGTCAGGCGCCGTCGACCATCAAGCCCAAGGCGCCGCCCTCAGGCGCCGCCGACCACGACCATCAAGACGTGTACCGTCGCGCGCCTAATGCTGAAGCGGCTGCAAGCTTGGGCCCGCCGGCGGCCCTCACTGCCGCTGTGGCTGCTCGCCGTCCTGCTGCTCGTCTCCACCCTGGCCCGGCTGGCCTGGATCGCCGAGCCGTGCCGCGCGCCATGCCGTTCGCCGACCGACCACATCCTGATCTTCGACGAGGATTACTACGTCAACGCGGCACGCGTGATCGACCGGATCACGCCGCCGAAGGGCGTGCCGTACGCGAACTCGCCGCTCGGGACCGACCCGAACTCCGAGCATCCGCCGCTCGCCAAGCTGATCATCGCCGGCGGGATCGAGCTGTTCGGCGACGGACCGGTCGCGTGGCGCCTGCCCAGCGTGCTGTTGGGAACGGTGGCGATTCTCGGGCTGTTCGTGCTCGTCCGAGCGGCCGGCGGAGGCCCGTGGACGGCGCTGGGCGCGGCGGCGCTGATGGCCGCGGACAACCTGCTGCTCGTCCACAGCAGGATCGGGACGCTCGACATCTACGCGACCGTTGCGATGATCTGGGCGGCGGCGTTGTACCTGCGCGGCCGGCCGATCCTGGCGGGGGCGGTCGTTGGGGTCGGCGCGTGCGCCAAGGAGGTGGCGCCGTACGTGCTGCTCGTGCTGGTCGTGCTCGAGCTGCTGCGCTGGCTCCGCCGGCGGCAGGGGGCGGTCGCGGCGCTCGGGCGACTGGCGCGGTGCGTGGTCGCGTCCGCGGTCACGTTCATCGCGCTGCTGTGGGCCCTGGAGAAGATCGTGCCCCCATACGACCCGCAGACCGGCAAGCTCGTGTCCGGCCTGCCGTTCGGTGAGGTCTGGCGCATCCTCACCTATGCCTCGCGTCAGACTAGCCCGCACGGACCGCAGGGGATCGCGTCCTACCCGTGGGATTGGCTCGTCGACGTCAAGCCGATCACGTATCTGCGGATCGATCCTGCGCACCCAACCGCGCAGCTCAACCAGATCGAGCCCGCGGTGCACTTCCTCGGGATGATCAGCCCGCCGATCCTCCTGCTCCTGATCCCCGCGATGTTGTTCGCCGCGATCAGCCCGACCGGACTCCGGTTCCGCCCGCGCGACGAGGTCGGGCTCGTCGGCCTGGCATGGTTTTTAGGGACGTTCGTGCTGTTCGTGCTGCTCAGCCTGTTCGAGAGCCGGACGAGTTACCTCTATTACATGGTGATCGTGATGCCCGGGGTCTACATCGCGATTGCCGACCTGATCGGTCGTCTCGGGCCGGGCCGGATTGTGTGCATCGCGTGGATGGCCGCGGTGTTCGCCGCGGTTGTGGTCATGTACCCGTTCACCCCCTTGCCGTTAGGGTGACCGGGAGCGCGTCCAGACGGATCTGGTTGGCGAGGTCCTTCGCGGAGGTGACGGTGAAGCTCCCGCTGATGTCAGCGCCCTTGTCGCCGCTAATCCCGTCGGGGTACTGCTTGAAGTCGATGAACGGGACCGTGATCAGCTGGCTGCCGAGAGCGACGGCGAAGTGTTGGTTGAGCGTCTGTCCGAGACCGCTGAGCAGATCGCCGCGGTGAGCGATGTTCGCGGTGACCTGTTGGAATTCGCTCTTACCCTTGCTAGTGAATCCGAAGGTGACGTCGGGCTGACCGATGTTGGGATCAGTGTTCTGTTGCGGGTTCGTTGTGTCACTGCCGCTCACCGCGACATCGTCCTTGAGCACGAAGAACTGGGCGCTCGGATCGCCGAACGCCGTCGGGTTGGCGAAGCTGGCCGGAATCGCCTGCAGAACCACCGTCCCGCGGTGGACGGTCGCGATCTCGCCGTCGCCGGCGGTGACACCCGGCGGCAGCGCCGACAGCAGGTCCGACTTGGTGTCAGCAGGCCCGGACAAGAGACAGTGCCGACCGGCGGCCGGCGCCGTGCCGTTCGCTTTGGCCGCGGCCTGGCAGGCCGCGCTGCCGGGCGCTCCGAACATGTAGTACTCCGGCCCCAACCGCGAGTTGTCCGGGCTCGAGCTCTGCGGCTGCTTGGCCGCGAGCTTGACCGCGTCGTAAAGATTCATGCTCCCCGCACCCGGACTGCCTGGGGACGAATTGGCGCCGCCCTGGCTGATCTCGGTCGCGGTCGGATCCTGGGTCTGCAATTGGCTGGCGACCGTCTTGCCGCTCGGCGTCAGGGCGTTCGCCTCCCAGTCATAGAACGCCAGCTGCTCCGGCGTGCCGATCAGGGCGAGGATTCGGGCCCGTGCGCCCGCGTTCGCGTTCGGTGCCGTGACGACGATTTCGTTACCGGCGCGCGAGACCCGGACGTCCGGAAACACCGAGCGCAGGCGGGCACGCAGGATCGGTATGGATCGGTCGATCGCGGCGGCGAGATGAGCATGGGGATCGATCGTCGACGCGGTGAACGTGACCGTGACGCTGTGACCGGCGGCGGGCGACGGCCCGGGGCTCGATCCGCGCGTAAGCAGGAACGCGCCGGCGACGACGATAACGACCACGACAGCGGCCACCGCGGCGAGGTATCCGAGCGCGGCGGGGAGGCGTGAGGAGCGCGGCACCCCCGCTTCGACCTGACGCACGATCTGGCGCTCGACTCGGTCGAAGTAGTCGCTCACTGCTCACCCTCCGTCATTTGATGTCTGAGGCGCGAGAGCCCGCGGCTGACGCGCTGCCGAGCCACCAGCTCCGAGCAGTTCAGCTCCCGCGCGACCTCGTCGTACTCGCGATCCTCCAGAACGCGCGATCGGACCGCGTCCCGCTGGTTCTTCGGAAGCTGCTCGACGAGTGCCAGGACCGGCTGGCCGGCGGCCGCCGCGAGCTCGTCGACGCGAGCGAGGTCGTCGTCGTCGAGCAGCTCAGGCTCGAACGCCAGCCGGCGGCGGGCGCGATCCTCGACGCGGCCGCGGCGGCGGCTCTCGAGCAGCTTGTTTCGCGCGATCCCGAGTACCCACGGGCGCGCCGACCCGGGCCCCCGCGGACGGAAGCGGCCCGCGACCAGGAAGATCGCGGCGAACACCTCCGCGGTCAGGTCCGCGGTGGCCTCGCGATCGCCCGTCTCGCGCAGTAGAAACCCGACCACGGTCGGCAGGTGGCGCCGGTAGAACGTCGCAAAGGCAGCGCCGTCGCGGCCGACTACCGCGGCCAGCAGCTCGCCATCGGTTCGTTGGGCGTCGAGTGGCATCTCATAGACAGACTTTGCGCGAGGTCTGGTCCGTGTGACGTTGTGAAGCGATCATCTATCGCCCGCGCGCCACAGCGAAAGCACCTCGTCGGCCGTGTCCGCAGCCGAGCGGCCGGTCGTGTCGATCGCATGCACGTCGGCGAGCTTTCGCATCCATGTGAGCTGCCGGCGTGCGTAGTTGCGGGTTCGCCGTTTCATCGACTCGATGTCCGCAGTGAGCAGCTCCTCGAACCCGAGTGCCTTGCGCGCGGTTGCCGACGCCCCCTCGGCGTAGGCCCGGCGCACCTCGTCCTGCGCGCCGGCGGCGACCATCGCGTCCACGCGGGCATCGATCTTCTCGTAGAGCTGCTGGCGTTCCATCACCAGCCCGATCAGCAACGTGGCATGGCGAACCTCACTGGTCCAGAGCTCGGAGTCTTCCGCGTGACGGTCAAGCTCCCCGGAGTCGAGCAACTCGAGCGCACGGACGATCCGCTGGCGGTCGCCCGGTTCGATCTCGGCCGCGGCCCATGGCGCGCGCTCGCGCAGCACGGCGTGCAGCGCCGGAGCCCCCCTTCGCTCGAGCTCCGCCACCCAGTACTCGCGCGCACCCTCGGGCGGCGGCGGGCGGAGGCTCAGCTCGGCGAGCGCGGCCCGCAGGTAGAGGCCCGTCCCGCCGACGACGATCGGGCGCTCGCCCGCCCCGAGCAGCGCGTCGATCTCAGCATGCGCGAGCTCGGCGTACTGGCCGGCGCTGAAGCTCGCGTCCACCGGCAGGAACGAGATCAGCCGATGCTCGAGGTGTTTTCGTTCGTCCGGGGTGGCGGCCCCGGTCAGCGTCTCGAGTCCCTGGTAGACCTGGAGCGCATCGGCCGACACCGCGACGGGCCTTTCTCCCAGCCCGCGCAGCCGTTCCGCCAGCTCGATCGCGACCTCGGTCTTGCCGACACCGGTGGGGCCGAACAGGGCGATGACCTCCGCGCACGGCATTGGCCGGAGTATCGTGGAGCGATCAGGATTGGTACTGGGATCTCGACCGAGAGCGACCCCCTCGAGGCCGCCACGGTCGCAGCGAGTTCGGCAGCCTCAGGGCTGGGCGGGGCTCCGGCCGACCTCGCGTTGGTGTTCGCAAGCGGCGCTCATCTGGTCGCGCCCGAGGCCACCCTCGAGGGCGTGCACGGCGTCCTCGCTCCGGACGCGCTCGTGGGCTGTGGGGCGGGCGGGGTGCTCGGCTCTGGGCGCGAGCTCGAGTCGGGCACGGCCTTGGCGGTGTGGGCCGCCGCGCTCGACGGCGACGGCAGCGTCTCCCCGTTTCACGTCACCCTCGAGGAGGAGGAGCTCGAGCACCGGATCGTCGGCCTACCGGATCTCGATGGGTCGAGCGGCATGCTGATGTTGTCGGACCCCTACTCGTTCCCGACCGATGCGGTGCTCGAGATGCTGTCCGAGCACGCGCCCGCCGTCCCGGTGCTCGGTGGGCTCGCGAGCGGCCGCACCGCGGAGGGCGATGGAGCCCTGTTCCTCGGGGATCGCGTCTACGACACCGGAGCCGTCGGCGTGACCATGCACGGCGTCGAGATGCTCCCGTGCGTCTCCCAGGGCGCCGCACCGCTCGGGCGGGAGGTCACGATCACCGCCGCCGAGGGCAACGTCATCACCGAGCTCGCGGGGCGGCCCGCGCTCCAGACCGTCGAGCAGATCATCTCCGAGCTCGCGCCCCGCGAGCGGGGGCTGGTGGCGGGTGGGCTGCTGATCGGGGTGGTGATCGACGGCGGCAAGCCCGAGTACAAGCAGGGCGATTTCCTCGTGCGCGGAGTGCTTGGCGCGGACAGCGAGACCGGCGCGCTCGTCGTCGGCACCCAGGTGGCGGCGGGACAGGTGGTTCGGCTGCATGCCCGCGACGCGCGCTCGGCCGACGAGGATCTGCGTGAGGCTCTTGCGTTACGGGTTCAGGCGCTCGCCGGGGAGCGTCCCGCAGGCGCGCTGGTGTTCTCGTGCAACGGCCGGGGCAGCGCGATGTTTGGCATCGCCGACCATGACGCCGAGACGATCGAGCGCGAGCTCGGCGGCGCGCCGGCCGCCGGCTTCTTCGCAGCCGGCGAGATCGGTCCGGTCGGAGGACGCAGCTTCCTGCACGGCTTCACGGCGACCCTCGCCGTGTTCCCGCGGGCTTCATGACCCGACTGGGCGGCAACGTACTTCTGACCGGTGCCAGCGGCGGCATCGGTCACGCGATCGCGCGGGCGATCGCCCCGCGGAGCGCCGATCTGATCCTGACCGCGCGCCGGACCGAGGTGCTTGAACCGCTCGCCGCCGATCTGGGGGCGCGGGTGATCGGCTGTGACCTCTCTCGGCGGGACGACGTCGAGCTGCTGGTCCAGCAGGCGGGCCGGGTCGACGTGCTGATCGCGAACGCGGCCCTGCCCGCATCCGGCATGCTGCTCGAGCTCACGCAGCCCGAGATCGATCGGATGGTCGAGGTCAATCTGCGGGCGCCGATCGCGCTGGCCCGAGCGCTCGCGCCCGGGATGATCGAGCGCCGCCACGGCCACCTCGCGTTCATCTCCTCGCTGTCGGGAAAGACCGCTTCGCCCGCTTCCTCGGTGTACTCGGCGACGAAGTTCGGGCTGCGGGGATTCGCGCTCGGTCTGCGCGAGGACATGCGTCCGAAAGGGGTGGGCGTGTCCGTGATCCTTCCCGGGTTCATCCGCGAGGCGGGGATGTTCGCGGACTCGCGGGCCACGCTGCCGCCGGGCGTGGGCACGCGATCGCCCGAGGAGGTCGCGCGCGCGGTCATCTCCGCGATCGACCGGAACCGCCCCGAAGTCGTCGTCGCCCCGCTCTCGATGCGGGTCGGGGCGACGATCGGGGGCGCGGCGCCGGCGGTCGCGTCCGCGGTCAGCCGGTTGCTCGGGAGCGAGCGGATCGCGGCCGATATCGCGGAGGGGCAGCGGGACAAGCGCTGAGCCGCGGCCGTGCCCGCCGCCGACGGCGCCGGAGCCGGTATGTACCGGCGTCGCGCTCCTGATCGGATCTTCGATGTTCCACGCCGGCCATCGGGGGTACGATCGCCACATGAACGATGCCGCCTTCTGGCGCGAGCTCGGACAGCAGCTCCGCGTCGACTCGATCAGGGCGAGCGACGCCGCCGGTTCCGGCCATCCGACGTCCTCGATGTCCGCCGCCGACCTCATCGCCGTGCTGCTCGCCAAATACCTGCACTACGACTTCAGCCGTCCGGAAGATCCCCGCAACGACCACCTGATCTTCTCGAAGGGTCACGCCTCTCCCCTCTACTACAGCATGCTGAAGGCTGCCGGCGCGATCACCGATGAGGAGCTGCTCACGTTCCGAAAGCTCGGGAGCCGCTTCGAAGGTCATCCCACGCCGGTGCTGCCGTGGGTGGACGTCGCCACGGGGTCACTCGGCCAGGGCCTGCCGATCGGCGTCGGCATCGCGCTCGCCGGCAAGCGTCTCGACCAGCTGCCTTACCACGTCTGGGTCTTGTGCGGTGACAGCGAGATGGCCGAGGGCTCGATCTGGGAGGCGTTCGAACACGGGTCGTACGCCGAGCTCGACAACCTCACCGCAATCATCGACGTGAACCGGCTCGGCCAGACGCGCCAGACGATGCACGGCTGGGATCTCGACTCGTACGCCGAGCGCGCTCGCGCGAACGGCTGGCACGCGATCGAGATCAACGGTCATGACGTCGAGGAGATCGACGGCGCGTACGCGGAGGCGTCCCACATCGAAGGCCGCCCGACGGTCATCGTGGCCAGGACCAAGAAAGGCAAGGGTGCCAGCGAGGTCGAGGACCTCGAGGGCAAGCACGGCAAGCCCCTGTCCGATCCCGAGAAGGCCATCGAGGAGCTCGGCGGCGTGCGCAATCTGCGGGCCGAACCGGCAAAGCCCGAAGGCGACGCCCCTCGAAAGATCGACCCGGGTCACGCCGTGCCGTGGCCGAGCTGGGGCGCGGACGACAAGGTCGCGACCCGGCGCGCCTACGGCGACGCGCTCGCGGCGCTCGGGGCCGAGCGCGCCGACGTCGTCGCTCTCGACGGCGAGGTGTCCAACTCGACCTTTTCCGAGCTGTTCAGGAAGGCCCATCCCGACCGCTACTTCGAGATGTTCATCGCCGAGCAGCAGATGGTCGCCGCGGCAGTCGGCATGCAGGTGCGCGGCTATCGGCCGTTCGCCTCGACGTTCGCGGCGTTCTTCACCCGTGCCTACGACTTCGTGCGGATGGGAGCGATCAGCCGCGCCAAGATGTGCCTCGCCGGCTCGCACGCGGGCGTGGCGATCGGCGAGGACGGACCTTCGCAAATGGCGCTCGAAGATCTTGCGATGTTCCGTGCGGTCCATTCGAGCGTGGTCCTGTACCCGTCGGACCCGAATCAGGCGGCGGCGCTCGTGCGCCTGATGGCCGACCACCCGGGGATCGCTTATATGCGAACCAGCCGCGGCGCCACGCCGACGATCTATGGCCCGGACGACCGGTTCGAGATCGGCGGCTCGAGCGTCCTGCGATCCGCCGACGACGACCAGGTGACGCTGATTGGGGCCGGCGTGACGCTGCACGAGGCGTTGAAGGCGGCCGACGAACTGAGCGAACAGGGCATCCTCGCGCGGGTGATCGACCTGTACTCGATCAAGCCCGTCGACGAGGAGACCGTGCGTCAGGCGGCCGCCGACACCGGGGCGATCGTCACCGTCGAGGATCACTGGCCCGAGGGCGGTCTGGGCGATGCGGTGCTCGCCGCGCTGGCGGAGGTCGAGGGCGTCCGCGTCCGGAAGCTCGCGGTCACCGACATGCCGGGCTCCGGAACGCCAGAGGAGCTGATCCACGCCTTCGGCATCGACGCCGACGCGATCGTGGCCGCCGCCCAGGACCTGGTGCGCGCTCCCGCCGGCGCGTAAACCCGCGACCAGCGTCAGTCAGGGCCGTCGGGCGCCGACTTCCTCGCCCTCGCGCGTGGGTTCGGAGCCGTCGTTGGCCACCGTCGGGTGCTCGCCCGTGACCGATGCCAGCGCGTCGATGATCTCGTCGGCGAGACGCGCGCCGTCGTCGGCACGCTCCGGCGTCGCCTGGACCCTCACGACCAGGTCGTCTCCGTCGAGCTGCTCGAGCAGGACCGTCGCCGATCGCCTGGTCGGCGTCTTCACGTTGTCGTCGAGGATCGCCTGGACCTGGCTCACCCGGATGCCGGTGCCGAGACGAACCCTCACGTCGACCGCTTCGGGTTCCCTGATCGGTACCACCACCGCCGACAGCACGACGTTGTTCGGCACCATGATGCGGTCTTCGCCCTGGGCGAGCGTCGTGTAGAGCAGGCCGAGCGAGCTGACGATTCCTTCGATCTGCCCGCCGACGGCACCCGCCTGGAACCGTACGCGCTCGCCGACGCGGAACGGCCGCGCGCTCAGCAGCACCATCCCCGCGAACAGGTTGCCGAGCGTCTGCTGCGCCGCGAGACCGAGGATCACGGCGGTGAACGCGCTCGTCGCCACGAGCGAAGCCGCGCTCACGCCGGCGATCTCGAGCGCGACGAGCAGCGTGATCCCGACGGTCACGAGACGGACGAGGAAGCCGACCGTTCCGGCGGTCCCCGGATCCATGCGACGGAAGAACGTCGGCCCGGCGACGCGACCGATGTCGCGGGCGATCGCCCATCCCAGCGCGAGCAGCGCGAGCACCGTCGCGATCTGGATCGGCGTCTCCCAGGAACTGTTCGGCTTGCCGAACCAGGTCTGGTAGTTGCTGTAGACGACGATGACCGCGATGAACAGCGGCACGAAAACCGCCAGCCGGCGACGGCCGGCCCTCAGGCTCTTCTTGTCGAAATCGACGGCGAGCCCTACGCGCTTCCACTCCTCGCTATGCGTCTCGAACATCTGGTCGAGGCGGAAATCGGGCCTGGATGGTTTTCTGAAGCGTTCTGGCATGTGTCGCGTTTACGGCCTCGGCCGCCTTCTACGTATCACCGCCGGCGGGGACAGGTTTCACCTCGATCAGAATAGGCGACCTTGCTCCGGAAGCCATACCGGTTCATTTCGTCCGGTATTTGCATCCTCCCGGTCACTCGCCGCCGGCTGGGTTCTCCATCGCATGCGCTCACGCGGCGGCCGATCGGGACCCTTGACGAGCTCAGACAGCCGCCTGCGCTCATCCGGATGCGCGTACGCACCCCGCTGGTACAGCCGCTTGTAACGATCGACGAGATCCGGGCGGTGGCTCTCCAGCCATTCGAAGAACAGCCCCCGCACGTCCCCACGGAGGTGGAGCGCGATCCCGGTCACATACGCCGCGCCCGCCTCCGAGGCAAGCTCCAGAATCTTCGCGACCTGATCGGGCGCGTCGTTGATTCCCGGCATCAGCGGCGCCACCAGGACCCCGGTCCTGATGCCGGCGCGGGTCAGCTCTGCCACCGCCTCGAGGCGCGCCCGCGGGTTCGGCGAGTGCGGCTCGGTCGCCCGCCACGCACGCTCGTCGAGCGTCGGCACGGACAGCGCGGCGCTGAACTCGGTCCGCTGGGCGATCTGCTGCATCAGCGGCAGGTCTCGCAACAGCAGCGGAGATTTGGTCAGGACCGAGCACGGATTCCCCGCGTCGCGCATCGCCTCCCAGATGCCCGGCATCAGCTTGTATCGCCCCTCGACCCACTGGTACGGGTCCGTGTTCGTTCCGAGTGCCACATGCTCGTGCGTCCACTTCGGCCGCGCCAGCTCGGCTCGTAGTAGCTCGGGCGCGTTGACCTTCACCACAATCTCGCGCTCGAAGTCGCGGCCTGCGTTGAAGTCGAGGTACTTGTGTGTCGGCCGCGCGAAGCAGTTGTGGCTGACGACCCCGTTGGCGATGAAATCGCCGGTACCGGTCTTGATGTCGTACAGCGGCAGCGCTCGTCCTAGCGGCTCGATCGCGGCCACCCGGAGGCTCGCCAACGTCTTGACCGTCTGACCGTCGAAACTCCGCTTACGCTCGATCGCGGGGTCCGTCAGGTGGAAGAACCGGAGGTGCTCGGACAGCCCTCCGCGGATCCGGATGCACCTGAGCCCATTGGTACCCGGTGCCCGGTCGAGGGCCACGTCGAACCCGAGCCGGCGCGCGCAAGCCTCGGTCGACCCCAGGATCTCCGGATCGCCGGTCGCGATCCGGAGCGCAAAGTCGCTCCGCGAGCCCCCGGCGTCATAGACGCCGGCCAGGAACCCTCGACACCACTGCGGGCTCCGACGGGCCGGCCACTCGGCGACCGTGCGGACACGATCGAACGAGCACGGCGTGGGCGCGTATCTCGCGGTGGGCTCGCGGTCCCCGACCGCGGCCAGCTGGCGCACGCGCCGGCCGGTCGGGACGTGTAGCGATGCCACGAAATCTTCAACTCGGCGGAGCACCTGCGGTTCGGCGAGCGATAGCCCCAAGCCATCCTCCGCGCAGTCCCAGCGAGCCACCCATCGATCGCCATCCGACCGCAGGAAGCCGTCTGCCCGGATGATGCCGCACAGATACCCGCGGCGGTACTCGGCGTCGTGCGACGGCTGCCGCGCGGACGGCCCGGTCCCGGCAAGGCGGTCCCGGGTGGTGAGAGACGGCCGGTCGGGCTGCCCTCGGGGACTGCCGAGCAGATGCCTCCAGCCGCGATTGCTCAGCAAACGGTGGTCGGCGCTGAGGATCAACTCGGTCCCGCCCTCGAGCGTGAGCCGGTACGCCGGCTTAACCGTGATCCACTTGTCGAGCACGGTCGTGCGGACGTAATGCCGGTAGCCGGATGCCGCCACGCGCGTCCCGTAGATGGCGTCCCCGACTTCAAGCTCGGAGATCGGCTTGTGCCGACCGTCGGCCAACAGGATCGGGGTGTCTCCCGCTAGGCAATAGACGCACGAGTGCGTACAGCCGCGGTACACGTTGATCGTCCACCGGAACGGCACCTGGGACGCCTCCGGGACCCGGTTGAGGATCGACTTGGCCCGGACCTCGTAGAACCTCGTCTCGACCGCCTCCGGCGCGTCGAAATGGCGCACGAGCGCTTCCTCCCGGTACCCGGGCAGGCGAGCGCGCTGCTCGACCTCGGTTTCCAGGTTGCTCCAGCGCACGAACACATGTTCGCATCCGCCTCGGACGGACCCTCGAGAGGGGTCCGGCGAGCGTCTGGGCGCGGCGGCACGGCCGCCGACGCTGGGCTACTTGCCGAGGCTGAGGAGGTGGCCGAACCGGCCGAGCTGGAGCGCCGATGCCTCGAGCGAAAGCGCGATCTGCGCGTCCGGCTCGATGCTGTCGTGCGTCAGCAGCTCGAGCAATCCGATTGTCGACGCGCCGTTGCGGACCGGCAGCAGCAGCGCAGAGCTCATGCCGTGCCCGGCTGCGGTCTGGAGCCGCTCGTCGTCGACGGCGTCGATGTCCGTGAGCCAGGTCAGATGCGGCGCCTGCAGCGCCTGGTCGAGCAGCGAGCCGTTGCGCTTGGGGGCCGCCTCCCACGTCAGCGCCTCGAATCGGTCAAGGCCGCGGTGCGCGGTCCACGTCGCCGCGCACCCCAGGCCGTCCGACTCATCGGGAAGCCATGCCGTCACCGTGTCCCAGCCGCCTTCCGACCCGAGCACCTGGACCGTCTCCTTGAGCACGTTGCGCCATACCGACTCGCGGGCGAGCGAGGCGGCCAACGTGCGCTTCGCGGTCGGTTGCCAGCTGACTCCCGAGCCGTTCTGCACGTGCTGCCCGTCGCCGTTCGCCTCGACCCTCGCGAGCCCGACCGCGGGCATCGCCGGTTCCGGATCCTCGTCGCTGTCCTCAACCGCCGCGTCCTCCGCGGCGGCCTCCACGGCTTCGGGCTCGTGGTCCTCGAGCGGATCCTCGAGCTCGGCGATCGCCGCATCGGCCTCCTCCGCCTTGGCCCGGCCGGTCTCGACCTCGCTCTCGAGCTCCGCGACCCTGGCCTGCCTCAGCTCCACCTCGCGCTCGGCGGCGTCGGCGCGCTGGGTGGCGAGCCGTAGCTCAGCCTCGAGTTCCTCGACCCGGCTGTGGCCGCGCGCCAGCTCGCTGTCGAGGCCCTCGACGCGCGCGGACCCGCGTGCGAGCTCGGTCTCGGCCTCCAGCGCCCGCGTCCGCCACTCCTCGACGTCGCCCTCCATCTTCGTGACCCGACCCCGCCACTGCTCGATCTCGCCGTCGGCCTTGTCGAGCCGCGATCGCCACTGCTCGATCTCGCCCTCGGTCTTGTCCACGCGGGCGCGCCACTGCTCGACTTCGCCGTCGGCCTTGTTGGCGCGGCGCACCGCGGCCTGAGCGTCGCTCTCGGCCTTGACCACCCGCGCCATCGCCAGTGTCAGCTCGCCCTCGGCCTTGTCCGCCCGGCCCACCGCCAGCCGGAGCTCCGCGTCGGCCTTCTCGGCGCGGGCCTCAACGAACCGGAGCTGGTTCGCGGCCTTGTCGGCCTCGGTCGCCGCGAACTCGACCTCGCGCTCGGCCTTGTCGGCCCTCGCGATCGACGCGCGCAGTTCGTCCTCCAGCTCACGAACGCGCGACTGCGCCTGCTCGAGCCCGGCAACCCGGACTCGCTCGCGCTCGACATCGCCCGTGAGCTCGCGGATTCGCTCCTCGGTGGCGGCCGCGGCTTCCTGCAGTGACGCGATCTGCTTGCGCTCCTGCTCGAGCTCGCCGGTCAGGCCTGCCCTGGCCTTGAGGGCCGCGTCACGCTCCGCGACGGCCTCGGCCAATGCGGCCTCCGCGGCGGCGCGCGCCTTATCGGCCTGAATCAGCTGCGCGCCCGAGTCGTCGGCGCTGTGCCTCTTCTCGAGCTTGGCGACATGCTCGCGCGCCTGCTTCACCTCGAGCTCGAGCGCGGCCGTGATCTTCGACGTCGACTCACACTCTGCGGCGACCGCCGCGCGAGCCTCCTGCGCCTCGGCTCGCGCCTTCTCCAGGTCGGCGCGCGCCGCGTCGGCATCGGCTCGCGCGCGCTCCACCTCGGTTCGCGCCGAGTCGGCGTCGGCCCGGGCGCGCTTGACCTCGGTTCGCGCGGCTTCGGCGTCGTCGCCAAGCCGCTCTCGGACGAGCGTGAGCGTGCGTTCGAGCTCCTCGGCCCGCTCGCGCTCGCGGCTCAGGGCGCGCTCGAGATCGGCCGCCTGCGCGGCCAGCGCGACCTCGGCGTCCCCGTGCTCCACGTCGCCGGCGGCGATCCTCCGCTCGAGCTCGCTGACGCGGGCCTGGGCGGCTTTCACCTCCGCTGCGAGCTCCTCGTTGGCGCTCAGCGCGGCGTCGCGCTCGGCGACCGCGGTCGCCCGTTCCGCTCGCGCTTCGGCGACCGCGGCCTGCTGCTCGCGGTCCGACACCCCCGGAGCCGGTTCGCCACCGCTCGACGGCGGCGCCGAGCGTCCTCGGGCGTCCGGAAGCACGCCCCATTCGGCGAGCATCTCGGCGCGCACACTCTCGGCGTCGAGCCGACTCCAGCGCTCCACCCGGAGCAGACGGGCGGCTTCGCTGCGGGCCACGTTCGCCTCCGAGGACGGCGCCGCCACACCGCACACGAGCGTCGGCACGCCCTTCGCGTCACCGACCGGGAATCGGAGGACCACCAGCGCGTCGCGCCCTTGATAGGCACCGACGAAGTACTCCAGCTGGAGAGGCTCCTCGATCTCGCCCTCGCGTTCCTCCAGGCGAGGGCCGTCGACCGTCTCGGCGGGCGGGAGCTCCGCGTCGGTACGGCCGAGCAGTTTCTCCTCGGTGGTCCCGAGGAACGTGGTGAAGCGGGAGTTGACACGGACGTAACGGCCGTCGAGGTCCTTGAGCCAGACGATTGCCGGGCTCTCGTCGAGTGCGCCGTCGAGCAGGGCACCACCGGCGTCGCCGAGCGACGGCAGCTCCTCGGTCGGCAGCGTCAGCAGCACGTGGCGGGCGCCACCGCGGTCCGACACGGCCGCGATATCGACGGCGATCCCATCGAGCTTCAGAACCGCGGCGTTAGCCTGACCGTCGAGTACACGCTGGAACTCGGGCGACTGCTTGCACAGCTCCTCGTTGTCCTTGTACCAGCGTCGGAATGGTTCAGTGCTCTGCTCGAGCTTGCCGTCCTCGCCCAGCAGGGCCAGAGCAGGCATATTCGTCACGGCCGCCAGGGTGGCCATCACCGCTCCACAGATCCGTGGATTGCTCCCACATACAGCGTTTCGGCGCGCGAAGACCCCGCAAACGCTGCCGTAGCGGCGTCTGGACGTATGTCCGCTTCACCGACGCGGCGAATCTGGACGAATGGTCAACCGGCGGCCCGGCTCAGGATCGACTCCTGGCCGGACAGCGTCTGGCTGGTGGCCTCCAGGATCTCGACGTCGGCAAGCTCACCCGCCGCCCCGAGGCCGTTGAAGTTCACGACCTTGTTATGGCGCGAGCGTCCCCGCAATCGAGATGGATCGGTCCGGGACGGGCCTTCCACGAGCACTTCGAGCGTACGCCCGACGAATCGCTGGGCGCGCTCGAGCGCCCGTCGCTGAACGACCTCGACGAGCCGCTGCATGCGATCGACCTTCAGCTCGTGCGGAACCTGATCCGTCAGGCCGGCCGCTTCCGTGCCGCGTCGAGGCGAGTAGATGAACGTGAACGCGCCGTCATAGCCGACCTCCTCGGCAAGCTCGAGCGTCTGCTCGAAGTCCACCTCGGTCTCGCCCGGGAACCCGACGATGATGTCCGTCGTGAGCGCGCAGTCCGGCACGTATTCCCTGATCATCGCGACGCGGTCGAGGTAGCGCTCTCGGGTATAGGTACGGCGCATGCGCTTCAGCACGGCGCTCGAGCCAGATTGGACCGGCAGGTGGATGTGCTCGCACAGAGCGGACAGCTCCGCGTGCGCACGGATGACGTCTTCTCGCATGTCCTTGGGATGCGGACTCGTGTAACGAATCCGGTCGATCCCGTCGATCGCATCGATCTGCGTCAGCAGCTCCGCGAACGTGGTGCGCTGCTCGCGCGGGAGGTCGCGCCCGTACGAGTTGACGTTCTGGCCGAGCAGTGTCACCTCACGCACGCCGTCCTGGGCGAGCGCCTGCACCTCGGTCACGAGCTCGTGCGACGGTCGACTCACCTCCCGGCCACGGGTGGACGGGACGATGCAGTAGGAGCACACGCAGTTGCAGCCGACGCTGATCTGCACCCATGCGTGGTGATCGCGGGCCCGCTTCGCCGGGAGGTGCCCGGTGAAACCCTCGAACTCGAAGTAGCCCTGAGCGGTAAGTGAGTCGCTGACCAGGAACTCGGCGAGCTTGTGCACCTGACCGGGGCCGAAGGCGACGTCGACGAACGGGAACCTCGCGAACACCTCCTCCTTGACCGACTGCGCCCAGCACCCGCCGACGCCGACGACCACATCGGGGTGCTCGGACTTGAGCCGCTTGGCCTCGCCGAGGTGCGCCGCGAACCGGCTGTCCGCCTTCTCGCGAATCGAGCAGGTGTTGAAAAGGATGAGATCGGCCTGGTCACGGGACGGCGCCTCGCCGTAGCCGAGCGAATCCAGCATCCCCTTCATCCGTTCGGAGTCGTGCTCGTTCATCTGACAGCCGAACGTGGTGACGTGGTAGAGCTTCACCCTCGGCAAGGGTATCGATGCGTCACGCGGGCTTTGCGCGCAAGGCCGTCGTCTCCTCGTGCGTTCGTGTCTCCTCGACCGCTGC
>DATJYY010000093.1:0-84923 GCA_035499395.1 Solirubrobacteraceae bacterium | reverse complement strand
GGGGGCTGCGGGCAGGGCCAACAATCCCCCAAAAGTTGGAGGTTTAGGTGGCACTTTGGACGAAAAGTTGTGCAATTCTATGTGCGGGGGCTCAAGCTGGCAACGCCTAGGTCGAAATAGCAACATCTACGTTCCTTTAACTGCGCATGCGCTATCTCAAGACGAGTGAGGCTGCAGCGCTCCTGAACGTGAGCCCGAATACGTTACGGGCTTGGGAGCGACGGTTTGGGTTTCCCAAACCACAACGATCGCCGGGGAAGCACCGGTTGTTCACGCACGGCGAGGTGGCGGCGCTCAGGGACGCGCTCCAGGAGGGGCTGTCGATCTCCTCGGCGATCTCCCGCGCGCGCGAGGGCCTAGCCGCCGACGCGAACTCGCTGGTCGGCGCGCTCGCCTCGTATGACCGCGAGCGCGCGGACGCCGCGATCGAGGCAGCGCTCGCCCTGCGCTCGGTCGAGCGCTCGGTCGAGGAAGTGCTGCTGCCGACGCTCGATGAGATCTCCCGACGCTACTCGGTCGAGTCGGCAGCGTGGGCCTTCGCCGCCCACTGGGCCACCGACTGGCTTCGTCGCGCCACCCGGCTGACGCCGCCGCCCGTGCGGCAGGTAACGATCGTCGTCGGTGATGCCTCGCGCGATGAGCTCGATCGCGATGCGCCTTACATCCGCGCACTCGAGTTGTTTTGCCTTCGCGCCGGGATCAAGGTGCTCAGTCTGTCCGCGCGTGGCGTGGCCGGGATCGGCGACGCGGCCAACGTGTACAGGCCTAACCTCGTGGTCGTCGCCGGGGGCCACCTAGACGACGACATGGTCGCGCGCTGGGCATACGCGATCCGGCTCGCGGTCGGCGCGATGCCGCTGGCGATCTACCGACGAGGTGCCGAGCGCCCGCGAACGCGCGGGACCGGGACGACCGTCCTTCCTGCGGGCGCGGGCGACGCTCAGCGCGCCCTCCTGGACCTGCTCGAGTCCGATCAGGTCGCGAACACGCCGTCGGCCTCCGCCGCCGCCGCCGGCGCGCGGTTCCAGCTAAGGAGCCTCCGGGACGTTCGCTAGACCGGTCTTGCGGATGTAATGCTCGACAGGACAGCCACGAACGCCCGACCAGCGCTCCGCCTTGTGAGCGCCCCCAAGCTCGAGCCCGCCGCGCCGAGCGTCCCGTTCTGCAGCCACTGCGGGACTCGCCCTCACGCTTCGCGAGCGCCGATCAACGGACCGGCCTCGCGCGTGTGCGGTGCTTGCGGCCTCGGCCTGTTGATCGAGGCGGCCGAGGACGTTGCCCCGCACGCGGGTGACGCGTTCCTAGTGCTCGACCGAGCGCTGTCGGTCTGCGCGGTGTCGCGCGGTGCCGAGCGGCTGCTCGCCACCCGCGAGCCTGACGTCGTCAACCGGCACATCTCCGACCTGCTGATGCCGGCTGACGCGGAGGAAGATGGCGGCGAGAGCCTGTCGATGGCGGTGGCGTGGGCCGCGCGCGGCGACGGCGCCACCCGCACCGCGATCGTCCGTCCGGCGAACACCTTCGGGATTCGCCTCACCGCACGCATCGCCGCCTGCGGCCCGCCCCGGGCGGCCCTGCTCGTCCTCGAATAGCCCGGTCAGAGCCGGCTCCAAGAGCCTCCACCGACGCTCCCTGGCGGCGTTATGCAAACGCTCGCAGGCGTTATGCAAACAGGTGGCGGAGTTATGAAAACTCCCCGCAAATAATCACTTTTTGCGCAAGATTGCACGTCTCGTTGCGGCACTTGCACCGGGCGCTCCAGACCTCGATAAATCAGTGCGATGAACGGAATTCGCACGAACGCCGCGGCGGTCATGCTCGGCGTCAGCCCCAACACCCTGCGGAGCTGGGAGCGACGGTACGGGTTCCCCCGGCCCCGGCGGACGCCCGGCGGTCACCGGCAATACGCATTGGGCGAGATCGAGTCGCTGCGCGCGACGCTCGCGGAGACCCACAACGTCTCCTCCGCGATCGCGCTGGCCCGGCAACGAGGCGAGGGACCGTCGTCTGGCTCGCGCGTCGCCGCCGCCTTCGCGACGTTCGATGAGGAGAGGGCCAACGCCCTGCTCGAGGAGAGCCTCGCGCTCCGCTCGGTCGAGCGGACGATCGAGGAAGTGCTGCTGGAGGCGGTCGCGGCCCACGCGGACGAGCTCGCGGGCGGGTCCACGCCCGAGTACGAGTTCGGGTGGCGCTTCGCCACCGCGTGGCTGTCCGCGCTGAAGCGGCTCTCGCCACCGGCCACGCGCCCGGCCGGCGTACTCGTGCTCGACGCCTCCGCGCCGCTCGAGCTCGACGGTCTGTATGCGCAGTCGCTCGAGCTGATGCTGCGCCGCGCGGGCATTCACACTCTGTCGCTGTCGACCGCGATCACCCCGCCCCGGCTCGCCCGGGCGCTGCCCGCGCTCTCACCGCGCGTCGTCGTGTTGGTGGGGCGGAGCATTACGCTCGACGCCCTCGGCCGGCTGGTGTATTCGGTCCGCTCGATCGTGAACGGCGTGGAGATCTTCGACTACCGGGGCGCAGTGCCGGACACCGGCGCGAGCACGGTTCGCCGTCTCGGCCGCACGCCGCTGGCCGCGCGCGATCTCGTGCTCGCCCGGCTGGAGGAGCTCGGGCCGAGCCGCACCTCGACGCCCGCGCGCCCGCTCCCCGCGATCACCGCTCGCTGACGCGGTTCGCGCGAATACGGCGATCACCGCTCGCTTCCTAGAATCGAGCGCCCATGCCGATGACGCACCGTCCCGTCGATCCCCGCGTGTCGTTCCCCGAGCTTGAGGAGCACGTCCTCGAGCGCTGGCGCGAGCGGGATGTGTTCGCAGAGTCGATCAGGCGCCGGCGTAGCGCGCCGCGCTGGGGCTTTTACGAGGGGCCGCCGACCGCCAACGGGCCGCCCGGCTTTCACCACGTGCTCTCGCGCGTGTTCAAGGACATCTTCCCGCGGTACCGCACGATGTGCGGGTACTTCGTCGAACGCAAAGGCGGCTGGGACTGCCACGGGCTGCCGGTAGAGCTCGCGCTCGAAGCCGAGCTCGGGTTCACTTCCAAGGACGACATCGAACGGTTCGGGATCGCTGAGTTCAACGCTCGCTGCCGCGAGAAGGTCCTCAGCCACGTCGAGGACTGGAACGCGATGACCGAGCGGATCGGGTTCTGGATCGATCTCGACGACGCCTACCGCACGCTCGACCCCGAGTACGTCGAATCGGTGTGGTGGGCACTCAAGACGATCCACGAGAGGGGTCTGCTGTACGAGAAGCTCAGGGTCGTCCCGTATTGCCCCCGCGACCAGGTGACGCTCTCGAGTCACGAGCTCGGGCAGCCCGGCGTCTATCAGGATGTCATCGACCCGTCCGTGTACGTCCGCCTGCCGGTCCTGGACGCGCAATATCCCCTGCACACCGACGACCAGCTGGTGGTTTGGACGACCACCCCCTGGACGCTGGTGTCAAACGCTGCGGTGGCCGTGGACCCGGAGCTCACGTACGTCCGGGCGACCCCGGCCGACGACGATCACGTGTACGTACTGGCCGAGGCTCGAGTCGAGGCCGTGCTCGGAGAGGGCGCGAGGATCCTCGACCGATTCCCCGGCAAGGAGATCGAAGGCGCCGCATACGAGCCCCCGTTCACGTTCATCCCCGGCTCGGCCTACGGCGCACGGGGCCACACGGTCCTGCTCGGCGATTTCGTCACCGCGAACGACGGCACGGGGCTCGTGCATACCGCGATCGCGTTCGGCGAGGACGACTTCCGTCTCGGCGAGCAGTACGGCCTCAACGTGATCAACCCGGTCCGGCTCGACGGCACCTACGACGAGCGCATCGGGCCGTACGCCGGCCGCAAGGTCAAGGACGCCGACCCCGATCTGATCGAGGATCTGCGCTCGCGCGGCCGCATCCTCAGAGCGGAGAGTTTCGAGCACTCCTATCCCCACTGCTGGCGCTGCAACACGCCGCTGCTCTACTACGCCAAGCCGTCCTGGTACATCGCGACGAGCCAGGTCAAGGACCGCCTGCTCGCCGCCAACGAGACCGTCAACTGGGCGCCAGAGCACGTCAAGCATGGGCGCTTCGGCAACTGGCTCGAGCACAACGTCGACTGGGCGCTCTCACGCGAGCGCTACTGGGGCACGCCTCTCCCGGTGTGGCGCTGCAGGAACGACCACGCGAAAGCGATCGGCTCGCTCGCAGAGCTCAACGAGCTTGCCGGAACCCACCTGACCGACCCGCATCGCCCGTTCGTCGACGACGCGACCTTCGCGTGCGCGGAATGCGACGAGCCGATGCACCGCGTCCCCGAGGTCATCGACGTCTGGTTCGACTCGGGCTCGATGCCTTTCGCCCAGTACCACTCGCCGCACGAAGGCACCGAGCTGTTCGAAGAGCATTTCCCGGCCGACTTCATCTGCGAGGCGCTCGACCAGACGCGCGGCTGGTTCTACTCGCTGATCGCCGTCTCGACGCTGCTGTTCGACCGCTCGCCGTACCGAAATGTGGTGTGCCTCGGCCTGATCCTTGACGAGCAGGGCCGCAAGATGTCGAAGTCGCTCGGCAACACGATCGCGCCGCAAGAGGTGATCGATCGCTTCGGCGCCGACGCCATGCGCTGGTACTTCTTCACCTCCAAGCAGCCCTGGGACGGCTATCGCGCCTCGCTCGACACGATCGCCGAGGCCGTCAGGCAGTTCCTGCTCCAGCTGTGGAACACCTACAGCTTTTACGTGCTGTACGCGAACGCGAACGGCATCGATCGCGATCCGCAGCCGATCACCGAGGGCGCGACCGAGCTCGACCGCTGGGCGCTGTCGCGTCTGCAGGCGACGATTGAGGTCGTCCGCGATCGGATGGACAACTTCGACGCGACGACCGCCGGCCGCGCGATCCAGTCGTTCGTCGATGACATCTCGAACTGGTACGTACGGCGCTCCCGTCCGCGTTTCTGGGACGGCGATCCAACCGCGTTCTCAACGCTGCGCGCCTGTCTGCTCACGACCGCGAAGCTCGTCGCGCCGTTCTGCCCGTTCGTCGCCGACGAGATCTACGACAACCTCGACGGTTCAGAGCCGAGCGTCCACCTGTGCGACTTTCCGACTGCCGGCACGCGCGACGCCGAGCTCGAGCACGCGATGGCAGTGGCGCGGGAGACCGTCCGGCTTGGGCTGGCAGCGCGCGGGCAGGCCAAGATCGCGGTGCGCCGGCCGCTCCGAGCCGCGGTGGTCGTCGCGACCGGATCCGAACGCGAGGCGATCGAGCGCATGGCCGAGATCGTCCGCGAGGAGCTCAACGTCAAGGAGCTCCGGTTCGTCTCCGAGGCCGACGAGCTCGGCGAAATCGAGCTCAAGCCGAACTACCGGACACTCGGTCCCCGGTTCGGCAAGCACATGCCGATGGTGGCTGCCGCCGTGGCCGGCCTAAACGCCGCGCACGCCGCGGCGAGGCTGCGCGAGGGCGCCCACGTCGCGATCAGCGTCGACGGCAAGGACCACGAGCTCACCGCCGAGGACCTGCACGTGTCGATGAAGCCGCTCGAGGGCTATCAGGTCGAGCGCGAGGGCTCGCACGCGGTGGCGCTCGAGCTCGAGATCGATGAGGAGCTGCGCATCGAAGGCTGGGCGCGCGAGATCGTCCGAGTCATCCAGCGCGCGCGCCAGGACGCGGGGCTTGAGGTGACCGACCGGATCCTGCTCACGCTCGACGGAGACGAATCGCTACTCGAAGCCGCACGCGCGCACCAGACCTACATCGCCGGGGAGACGCTGGCAGTGACGGTCAGCTACGAGTCGCTCGACGGCTCTGCGGGCCCCATCGACATCGACGGGCGCGAGTTGCGCGTCGGCGTCGCTCCCGCTGGCTGATCGGCTGGCGCCGATCAGCTTGCGAGTTCGCCTGGCGGCGAACTCGGAGGCCAGGTCTAAGCTAGAGCCGGCTCGAGCTCGGCGACGAGCTTGCGCTTCGGATACGCACCGATCACGGTCTTCGCCGGCTGCCCGTTGCGGAACAGGATCAGCGTCGGGATCGACATCACGTTGAACTGGATCGCCGTGTTCTGGTTCTCGTCGATGTTCAGCTTGACGACCTTCAGCTCATCCGCGCGCTCCTGCGCGATCTCCTCGACCACCGGCGCGACCATCCGGCAGGGCCCGCACCACGGAGCCCAGAAGTCGACGAGCACGGGGACATCGGACTCGATGACCTCGGCCTGGAAGTTGTTGTCGGTTACTTCTGAGACGGTGCCTGCCATGGGGGCTCCTTGGAGGGTTCTGTGCCGGTTACTTCAAAAAGTATAGCGGACCGCCGCGCCTCCGCTACAGCGATCTCACAACGCCGGGACCGGTACGTTACGTGGTGTAGATGTCGGATCCGACGAACACCGAGATCGCCGCAGCCCTCGACGAGCTGGGCGATCTGACCGAGCTCGACGGCGCCGCTATCTACCGCACGAACGCCTACCGGAACGCGGCCAAAGCCGTTCGGGAATCGCCGGTCTCGGTGCTAGGGCTGGCGCGCGACGGCCGCGCCACCGAGCTGCCCGGTATCGGAAACACGATCCAGGAGAAGATCATCGCCCTGGCGGACGAGGGCGCGATCCCCGCCGCGGTCAAGCTCCGCGCCAAGTTCCCGCCGGGGCTGATCGCGATGACCCACCTGCCCGGGCTCGGACCTAAGCGCGCTCGGCGGCTGTACGACGAGCTTGGAATCGACTCGCTCGAGTCAGTTCGCGCGGCCGCCGAGAACCAGCAGATCCGCCAGCTGAAGGGCTTCGGCCCCAAGGCCGAGGAGGCGATCCTTGCCTCGGTCCGATTAGAGGGCGCCGGCGAGCGGCCGGCCCGAATCGTCCTCGACAAAGCGCTCGCGATCGGCGAGCCCCTGGTGGCGGCACTCCGCGAGCATCCGGTGGCGCGACATGTAGAGCTTGCCGGCTCGGCCCGCCGGATGACCGACACGGTCAAGGACCTCGACGTGATCGCGACCGCCACCGATCCGCTGGCACTGGCCCATGCCGCCGCCGCGCTCGGCCTCGTCGAAACGGCGGGCACGCCCACAGCGGCAGGTGTCCGGCTCCGGACTCACACCGGAATCGCCGTAGACCTCCGAATCGTGGAGCCCGACCAGTTCGGGAACCTGCTCCAGCACCTGACGGGCTCCAAACAGCACAACATGGCGCTGCGAGAGGCGGCCGTCCGCAAGGGGCTGCACGTGTCCGAGTACGGGGTCCTCGACGACGCCACCGGCGAGACCCACCGCTGCGCGACCGAGCACGAGGTGTACGCGCTGCTCGGGCTCGAATACATCGATCCGGAGCTGCGCGAGAACCGGGGCGAACTCGAGGCGGCCGCCGCCGGCATGCTCCCCAAGCTGATCGAAGCATCCGACCTCCGCGGCGACCTGCACTCGCACACAACCGCGTCGGACGGCACCGCCTCGATCGAGGAGATGGCGCTCGCCGCGCGCGACCGCGGGTACGAGTACCTGGCGATCACCGATCACTCGGCGAGCTTCGGGTTCGGCGACGAGGTCTCGCCGGATCGGCTGCGCGAGCAGATCGCGCGGATACGCGCCACCGAGATCGACGGGCTCGAGCTGCTCGCAGGGTCGGAGGTCAACATCCTCCCCGACGGCTCGCTCGACTACCCGGATGAACTGCTAGCCGAGCTCGACTGGGTGATCGCCTCGGTCCACTCCTCGTTCCGTATGTCGGCCGAGGCCATGACCGATCGGCTCGTACGCGCGATCGAACACCCGCTCGTCGATGCGATCGGCCACCCGTCGGGCCGCAAGCTCGAGCGCCGCGCGCCCTACTCGTTCGACCTCGAGCGCGTGATCGAGGCGGCGGCGCGCACCGGGACGGTGCTCGAGATCAACTCGAACCCCGACCGGCGCGACCTCAACGAGACCAACGCCCGCGCCGCGGCCGCGGCGGGCGTCCCGATCGTGATCAACTCCGACGCGCACCGCATCGGAGGCTTCGAGGTCGCGCGCTATGGAATCGCGACGGCACGTCGGGCATGGCTGACCGCGGCGCAGGTCGTCAACACCGGACCGTGGTCGGCCGTCGAGTCGATCCGGCCGCGGCACCGTCTAGGGGTCGGCGCCGCGGCGCCGCGCGCCCGAGCGCGACGTCGGTCGCGCGCCTGACGCCGACTTCTTCCCGTACGTCGGCGCCGCCGGCTTGCGATACGGGCCGCTCGGCTTCCTGCGCATGACGGCGCGCGCGTCGGCACTCGGCCCGTCCAGTGGCAGCGGATCGTACTTCCCCCGCCTCTGGATCCACCAGAACCACGCCAGACCCGCGAGGCACCCGAGCGTCGCGATCCAGAAGTTCAGCCGCATGCCGAGGATGTGGTTCGAGTAGTCGATCCGGATTGTCTCCTCGAAGATCCGATAGCCGGAGTAGCCGGCGACGTACAGCGCGAACAGCCCCGGCGGCTTGATCTTGCGGTGGTTGCCGAGCCAGATCAAGCCGCCGGCCAGCAACAGGTTCCAGATGATCTCGTACAGGAACGAGGGCTGGAACGTGGCGAATTGCGTGTAGTGCGCCGGTCGATGAGCCGGCGAGATCTTGAGCGCCCACGGGAGCGTGGACGGCTTGCCGAACAGCTCCTGGTTGAAGTAGTTGCCGATCCGCCCGATCGACTGCGCCACCAGCAGTGCTGGCGCGACCGCGTCCATGAACCGCAGCACGTCGCCGTGGGTCAGCCTCTTGCGCACGATCCAGTACCCCGCGGCGACGCCGCAGGCGATCCCGCCCCAGATCCCGAGGCCTCCCTTCCAGATCGCGAATATGCCCCAGAAGTTGTGCGGCTCGATCTGACTGGGCGTCGTGAGCACGAAGTAGATGCGCCCGCCGATGAGCCCCGCAGGAAAGCCCCAGGCGGCCGCCTCATACGCGAGGTCCGGGTCCCCGCCGGCCTTGCGCCAGCGCCATCGTGTGACGAAGATCGCCCCCGCTACCGCGAACACGTACGCGAGCCCGTAGGCGTGCACGAACAACGGGCCGATATAGAAGCCGTTGTTGGCGGGGCTCGGTATATACGACGGGACGATCACGCGCGGGGCCGGGCGCGCCGTGAGTGACCAGACGCCCCGTTCAACTCGAACAGGTTAGAGCGGAAGCCGGGCGTGCGGATCAACCGGATCGGTTTCAGCGGCGATGTCTTCTCGATGTAGAAGCGCGCGCCGTCCCGCTCCTCGATCGCGGTCACCGCGGACGCTTGCCGCCGCCACGCCAGCGACCAGATGATCCCGAAGCCGGTCGCCACCGCCGGCACCTGCGGCACCAGGAACGCGAGCGCGCCGGCGCCGATCGTCGAGAAAAGCAGCGGCCACAGGCGGTTGAGCAGGGTACGGGTGGGGTTGACCTCGGGGAGCGAGGACTGGGAGCGCGCGCTCGCCAGCAGCGACGCGATCTGCGTCGTGGGACCCGCCCGGCGCCCGATCCAGATGCCGATGGTGCCGGCGATCACCCACCAGCCCGCCCCGAACGGTACGAGCAGGTCATCGCTGGTGCCGGCCGCCGCCGCCACCGTGACCGCCGCCAGCGCGCTGGCCGCCGCCGCGCTGATCAGGACCGTGGTCCGAAGGAAGTCCGAGAACCGCACTCCGCTACCCCTGCCCCTCGCCTAGTCGGCGGCCAGAACCGCGAGCAACTCGGCAACGCCCTCGGGTCCGTCCAGCACGACGTCGGCTTCGTCGGTGATCTCTGACGGCCCCTCTTCCGAGCGCACGCCCACCCGAATCGCCTTCGAGATGCGACCCTCGTCGGCAAGCGCCACCAGGGCGTGGAACGCATCTAGGTCGGTGACGTCGTCGCCGACATACATCGCAACATCGACGTCGGTGTCGGCGAGGAACGCCGATATGCCGGCGCCCTTGTCGATCCTCACCGGCGGGCGAACCTCGAGCACCTTGCGTCCCCAATGGGTGCGTAACCCCGCCGTCTCGGCCTTGGCCGCGATCGAATCGATCGCGGCGCGCGCCGCCTCCTCGTCCGGCGCGCCGCGCCAGTGGAAGGCGACGATCGGCCCCTTGTCCTCGAGGCGCACGCGCAGCCGGCGCAGGTCGGCGGTGTCGGCCTCGCGGGCGAAGTCGTGGATCCGCTCGGTCCAGTCCAGCAGGCCCGGATCGACCTGCGGCTCGGTCCAACCCGCGCGCAGGACCTCCGCGCCGTGCGAGCCGAGATACGAGATCGCGCCGATCGCGACCATCGCGCGCGCCTCCGAGGCGCGCCGGCCGCTGACGCACGCGACCACGCCGTACCGGCGGGCGACCTGGGCCAGCAGCGAACGCGTGCTCTCGGGCACGCGGGCGTCGGCGGCGTGCTGCACGATCGGGGCGAGCGTGCCGTCGATGTCGAACAGGATCGCCGCGCGCGCTGGATCGGCGCGAAGCGGCCCGAGCGCGTCGGACAGGAGCGCTGACGTCACCGCTCTAGTATGCCCTCTCGGAGGTGTCCGCCGTGTCCAATGATCCCGTTCTTCTGCTCCACGGCCAACCGGGTGCAGCGTGCGACTGGGAGCACGTCAGGGCCGCGATCGGCGACGTGGCGCGAACGATCGCATTCGACCGCCCGGGATGGGACGGGAGGTCCGCGGCGCGAGATCTCGCGGGCAACGCCAGTGCCGCGCGGATGGTCCTCGATCGAACGGGCATCGCGCGGGCGACGGTGGTCGGACACAGCCTCGGAGCGGCGGTGGCGGCCTGGCTCGCCTGGTCGAGTCCGGAGCGTGTGGGGCGGCTCGTGCTGGTGGCGCCGGCGGCCAACATCGACTCGCTCGGTCCGGTCGACTATCTGTTGGCGACGCCCGTCGCCGGCTGGCTCGCCGGCGCGGGCGCGATGGCCGGCGGCGGCTTCGTGCTTGGCGCCGGCCTGGTCCGGCGATGGGTGGCTGAGGCGACGGCGCTCGACGATCGCTACCTGCACTCTGCTCGCCGGATCCTGCTCACCCCGCGGGCATGGCGGTCGTTCGCGCGCGAGCAGCAGCTTCTCGTCCGCGACCTCCCGGTGCTCGAGCGCCGCCTCGATGAGATCGCCGTGCCGACCACGATCGTCGCCGGCACCGCCGACCACGTGGTCTCGATCGGGGCGGCGCGACGCCTCGCCGGCCGGATACGCGATGCCGAGTTGGTCGAGATCGAGCACGCCGGCCACCTCGTGCACCTGCACCACGCCGCGGAGGTGGCGCGGGCAATCGCCGGTTCGACGGCCTGGATCTCGCCGGACTAGGTCTCGTCGGGCTGCGTCTCCGGAGTCCGCTCGGGCCCTGGGCCCGGTTGTGGCGCGGGCTCGGGTGCCTCATCCGGACCCGGGTTGGGCGCGATCGGCGCCGCCGGCTGATCCGGCTGGGGGACGGTCGCGGGCTCCTCGGGTGCCGCCGGAGTCCCGGGATCCGGCACTGCGGGCGTGACCGGCGCGCTCGGCACCGCCGGCGTCGGCGGCACGGTCGGTTGCGGGACCTCGGAGCGTGGCGAAAATCTCATATTCAAAGCCTTACCCGGTAGGGCGCGTCCACAACCTCGGACGCGACCCGGTCGAGCGCGTCGATGTCGTGACGATCCGCACGAGCTCCGGCACAGCTCGAGCCCCCGGTGTAGGCTCGTCTTGCGCCGAGCGCATATCGACGGAACAGGAGGACCAGCATGGCGAATGTGAGACTCGCGCCCAGGGTCCCGGCGACCAGGGCGAAGGGTGGAAAGCGGATGGCGCGTCGCCGCAGGCGGCGGCGCAGTGGATGGTTGACCGTCGCGAAGGTGGCGTTCCTGCTCGAGCGCCGGCGGCGGCGCCGCAACAAGGGCGGGAGCTCCCCGTCGCTTCGCCAGGTGGCGCTGATCGTCGTCAGCGCGGTCCTCGCGATCCTGGTGATCCGGATCGCTTCTGGGCGGATGCGGAGCCACTCCGGGAGCGCCCCGGCCGACAGCCAAGAGCCGCCGCGTGAGGCTCCGACGACCGGCGCGGGACCGCGCAACGATTCCGCGACCGCCACCGAGAGCCCGTTGACCGACACCGTTCAAGCCGAGATGTCCCGGCGTGACGACGCGCCGACGCCCGCCACCGGGTCGGACTAGAACCCGAGGCACGAGCGAGGCGCAGTCCCGGTCATGCGGTTCGTCGTGACCCGTGACCCGGCTGAGTTTGCCGCGCGCACCGAGCTGCTGTTTTCGCAGCGAATCGAGTGCAACCTGCTCGCGACCGTGTTGATGAGCGTGCTCGACGGCCGGTACGCCGATTCGACGCCGGTGCTCGCTTACGGGGTCGGCGACCGCGGCGAGGTGCGGTTCGGAGCGCTCCGCACACAACCCTGGCCGTTGCTGGCGAGCCCGCTCGACTCAAGTGCCACGGAATTCGTCGAGCTGTGGCTGCAGGCTGACCCGCAGGTCGACAGCGTAAACAGTGTCCGCCAGACCGCACGGGCGATTGCGGCAGCGTGGCAGCGTCAAACCGGAGGCACGGCTCGCCGCAGGATGAGCGAGGCAATGCATATCCTCGAAGAGGTGCTCGACCCGCCCCGGCCCGCCCGCGGCGAGCTTCGCCTCGCGGACCCAGCCGAGCGCCCGTTGCTGGTGGACTGGATGCGCGACTTCGTGACCGAAGCGGGCCTCACCGGCGCCGCCCAGGCCGAGGCGCTGATCGACAGTCGCATGCGGCGCCAGGGCTTGCTGGTGTGGGACGACGGGCAGCCCGTATCGATGGTCGGCGTCACGCCCGAGGTCGCCGGCGTCGTCAGGATCGGTCCCGTATATACGCCACTGCCACAGCGCCGGCGGGGTTATGCGAGCAGTGCCGTGGCGGCCGCGAGCCGGCACGCCCTCGCTGACGGTGCTGAGCGGTGCATGCTCTTCACCGACCTCGACAACCCGACCTCGAACAAGATCTACGCCGAGGTCGGCTACCGCCGGACGGGCGATTGGGAAGAGATCGCTCTCGAGCGGGCGGGTGGCTGAGCGTCAGGAGCCCGGAAGGGGCCGGCCGTCGAGCATGCGCAGGGCAGCATCGACGGCCTCGGCGATCTCTCCCGACCGCTCGACGCCGGCCAGCCGAAGCGAGTCGTGAACGGGCGATGTCGGCGGGATCACTAGGATCAGCGCCTGGCCGCGGGCTTGCAGGCTCGCCCGCATGCCGTAGATGACGTAAATGCCGGCGCTGTCCAGGTAATCCACTCCCGACAGGTCCAAGATCACGCCCTGCGCCTCATTCGGGGTGGCGCCGATCACGGTCGCGCCAACCTCCTCCGCGTTGGACATGTCGACCTCGCCGGTCACGTGGGCGATCAGCGCGCTCGGCGCCAGCGTGATCTGTACGTCGGCGAGGCTCATTTCGGGGCGATCCGCCGGCGCATGACGACTTCGGTCCCTATCGCGGTCCGGTCGATCTGTACATCGTCCATAGCCGCAACGATGATCGACAAGCCCCGACCGCGATTCTGGCCTCGCGGGGCCCGCCACCGCCCGGCGTCACGGACGGTCATGGTGAGCTCTCCGTCGCGCGCCCGCCCATGCAGCTCGAACGTAGCCGGGGATGGGGCGTACGCGTGCTCGATCGCATTCGCGCAGGCCTCGCTCACCGCGATCGTCATCTCCGCTACCGCCGCCTCGTCCGCGCCGCGCTCGTTCAGCCACCGGCGGAGCATCCGCCGCACCTGCGACAGGGTCTTCGGCTCGGCCGGCAGCGTCATGTGCAACTCAGCGGGGACCGGTGAGTTCTGCAGCGAGACGATCGCCACGTCGTCCCGCAGACCCACGGCCGGCACAAGCTCCCTGACCGCGAACGCGCATGCTTGCTCGGGCGTCTGGGCTCCCCGCACCGCGGCGGCCAGTACCTCGATGCCAGCGCTCAGCGCCACCCCGCGGCGCTCGACGAGCCCGTCCGTGTAGAGCAACAGCATCTCGCCGCTTCCCAGCGTTAGCTCGTGTTCCGGGCACCGGCCGTAGGGGAACGCCCCCAGCGGCGGCGCCGGCGTCACCTCCAGCACGCGAACCCCGGAGTCCGAGATCACAAGCGGCGGGAGATGCCCGGCGGTCGCGTACTCGAGCTTCGAGTTGAACGTGTCGAACACCGCGTACCCGGCGGTCGCCATCGCGGACTCGTCGAGCGACTGCACGAACCGGTCGACCAGCTCGAGCGTGCGGCCCGGCCCATGACCTTCGATCGCATACGAATGCAGCGCCGTCCGAAGGCGGCCCATCAGAGCCGCGGCGGCTACCCCGTGACCAACCACGTCGCCGATCACGACGCCGACGCGACCACGCGGCAGCTCGATCACGTCATACCAGTCGCCGCCCACCTCTTCGCGGGCGGGAAGGTAGCGCGCCGCGACGTCTACGCCGACCACGTCGGCGAGCTGCTTGGGGAGCAGGCTCCGCTGGAGAACCATCGACACGCGGTGCTCGTGCTCGAGCTCGGCGAACAGCGCCGCGCGCTCGATCGCCGGGGCCGCTCGAGCGGCCGCCATCAGCAGGACGGCGAGATCGTCCTGGCCGAACATCCGCGGGGTCAGGGAGCCCACGTGAAGCACTCCGATCAGCTCGCCCTCGACGATCAGCGGGACCCCGAGCAGAGACGCAATTCCTTTCTCGCGCAGGATCGGATTCAGCACGTCGGCGTGATCGACGTCGGCGATGAAGATCGGGACGCGCTCGGCCGCGATCCGCCCGGCGAACCCCTGGCCGAGCGGAATCCTCACTCCGCGCTCGACTTCCTCCTCGATCCCCTTGGCGGCGCGGGCGACGAGCTGCCGCGAATCCGCGTCGTGCAGCAGGATCGCAACCGTGTCGACTCCGAGCGCTTCCTGAACGCGAACCAGGAGCTCGCCGAGAAGCTCCTCGAGCGGCAGCTCGGAGAGAGTGGGATCGGTCAGGCGGTCCGAACTCCGGCGCTCGCCCGCTCGATCGATGCTCTGCTCCGCGGGCACGAGCACGACCTGGCCCGAACCTGGGCTGGGACGGTGTTGTTTCTCGGTACGAGCTCCGGTCACGCGGAACAGTCTGCCTGACGGACCCGCGGGGCGGCGCAGGCGAGTCCGCACGCGGACCCGACCGCAGGCGACTCAGAGGCGAACGGGATCGCCCGATGGCACGACCAGCACCGAGCCGCGCAAGGCGTTGAGCATCGTCCGGGTCGATCCGCTCAGCGTGATTCGCCGCGCGGAGGCGCTCGGCTGCGAGCCGACCACGATCAGGTCGGCTTGCGGCCCCCCGAGCTCGACGATCGACGCCCCAAGCTTCGCCGCCAACGTGTCCGCGGTCTGCTGAGCCGCGGCATCGCCGTCGGCGGCTGACACCGCGATCGATCTGATCGCGGCATCGCTCAGGCTGCGCAATCCGGCGGCCGCGACCGCGATCGCCACGGACCCGCCCTCGAGCAGCCGTTGCGCGCTCGTCCCGGGTTCGGCCCGACCGGGCGGCGTGCGGTAGTCGGATCCGAACACGATCATCGACGCCTGCTCGGATTCGGCCAGCTGCTCGAGGCCTTCCCCGGTCGACCCGCTGAACACGACGTGCTTGGCAATCTCCGGATCGCCGAGCCAGGCCACTCCCTGCTCGAGCCGGCGCTCCGCGTCGTGTTGGGCGAGCTCCTCCCTGCGGAGGTCGAACTCGCGTGAGTGCCGGATGTACGCGAGCGCGAGGCGAGCTCCGGTCTTCGCCAGCAGCCGGCCCAGCGCCAGCGCATCGTCGTCGTTGGGCGTCCCGTCGTAGGAGACGATCAGTTCTGCGCTCACGGGGCAATATCCTGCGCGACCGGCCGCGCGGTCGCATTGGCCATCGGGACAAGGATCCGCGGCGGCGGATGTCCAAATGCCCCGTGTCGGCGCGGCTACCGGCGTCGGAGCCGCGACAAGCCGGGGCGCCGGCGGTACGTGATCGACGCGGGCGCGCCGGTCGTGTCCTCCGGCGTAGCCGCAGGCTCCGCGGTGGTCCCAGCGGGCTCAGCGGTTGTCGCCGCCGTCGGCTCCTCGCGTGGCGCGAGCGGCTCTTCGCGTGGCGCCAACGGCTCGCGCTCGGCGACCGGCTCTTCGTCGCGGGCCGCGACGGGCTCGTCGGCACGTGTGGCCACCGGCTCATCTTCGCGAGCCGCCACCGGCTCGCCAGCGGCGGTGGCCGCCACGGGCGCCCCACTCTCGGCCATCGGCGCGTCGCGGCGCTCATCGACCCGCGCCTCGTGCGCCCCCACGGCATCCTCAGCCGCGATCGGGACCTCCTCGATCACGCGCGGGCGCGAGAAGTACCGCCCCATCGCGAACGCCGCCAGCGCCGCGATCAAGACGCCAAGCCCGGAGAAGTAGCCGAGCCATTCGATCGCCTGTCGCGTCGCGCCACCCATCGGCGCGCCGATCGGGTTGCCGGCGTGATGCCACAGCAGGCTGATCGACGGCCCGATCGCGAACCAGGCCCCGGCGGCCATGGCCAGCCAGCCGCCGAGCAGGCCGCTCGACCGACGCGAGCTGCGCAGCAGCATCAGCCCGCCGATCACCGCGACCGCGCCCGGAACGATGCAGAGCCATAGCCGCTCGGAGGTGTAATGCCACGTCTGGAAGCTGCCGAACGCGTAGTGGAAGTACGGCCCGATGAACGGGATCAACGCACCCCAGATGCCGAGCAGAATTACGAGAAGACCGCTGAGGGCCCCGGTCGTGCGCGGGACTCGCCTGGTTTCGGTGCGTTGGACTGGTGATGTGCCGGTGACAGTAGCCATGACCTTCAGCTACCCGTGGGGGACACCCGCGAACCCATTGAGCGCCTGCTCTCGGGGGTTATGATCGATCCATGCCCGACCGCCTCCATTTCACCGACTCCGACGAAGCCAACGAGCTCATCGCTACCGATCCGATGGCGCTCCTGATCGGTTTCGCTCTCGACCAGCAGGTGTCCGTTCAGAAGGCGTTCGCCGGACCGCTGGTGATCCGCCAGCGGCTCGGAACGCTGGACGCGGCCGCGCTCGCAGGGGCGGATCTCGAGCCGATCTTCCGAGAGCGGCCCGCGATCCATCGCTTCCCAGCCTCGATGGCCCGACGTGTGCACGACCTGGCCGTCCACATCGGAGACAACTACGACGGCGACGCCGCCCGCGTCTGGACCGACGCCGCCGACTCCGCCACGCTGCGCGCGAACCTCACCGCCCTCCCCGGATTCGGCGAGATGAAGATCAAGGCGCTAGGCGCGGTTCTTGCGAAGCGCTTCGACGTCGCCGAGGCTCAGGAGCTGGTGCCGCCCCACCCCACGCTCGGAGATGTGGACTCCGCCCAGGCGCTGGCCGACTACCAGGCCGCCAAGCGAATCCACAAGGCCGAGTGGACGAGGATGAGGGCCGAAACCGGTTCGGGAGTAACGACCTAGCCGCGCGAATGGCACGGCTCGTCGGCATCAATCACATCGCGCTCGAGGTCGGGAATGTGGACGAGGCGCTTGCCTGGTACGGGCGGTTCTTCGAGTTCGAGCTCCGCGGTCGCGCGGGCGGGCGGATGGCGTTCATCGACATGGGAGACCAGTTCATCGCGCTCGCCGCCGGGCGCTCGCAACCTCCGGACGGCGACCGCCACTTCGGGCTGGTGGTCGACGACAAGGAGGCCGTCCGCGCGGCCCTCCGGGACGCGGGCGTCGATGTTCAGCGCTCGGGCTCGCTGGACTTCGACGATCCGTGGGGCAACCATGTGCAGGTCGTCGATTACCGTGACATCCAGTTCAGCAAGACCCCCGAGGTGTTGCGCGCGATGAACCTCGACGGGCTGGCGAAGAGCGAGGCGGCGCAGCGGGAGATCCGCGACCGCGGGCTCGCCGGATAGCGGCCGGCGTCATTCCTGCCAGGCGACGGCCAAGCCGTCCCGCCGGCCGAAGCGCTCGAGATGCGAGCCGATCACTCGCTCCATCCGGTCGTGGCTCTCGGCGTCGGCTGCGCTGATCTCGAGCGCGAGCGTGCCGTTGCTCGCGTGGAGCTCGCAACGGCCGAAGTCGAATTGGATGTGGCCGCTGTCCTCGCCGAACGAGGCGTCGACCTTATGTCCGAAGTGCTTGCAGAGCTGACGCATGTATGCAACGGGCTTATCGGTGGCCACGTCAGCGCGTGATGTGATCGCTGTCATTGACTCCACGTTACTCGGCGCACGAACGCCCCGGTCGGCCTGACCGGGTTAACCCCCCAAAGCTCCCAGGCACCCCGCCACCCCCGGGCCGTAAGCATCCCCACGTGCTCATATGGAGGTTGGGGGTGTCGAGCCCGGGCGGCCGGGTCTTCGTTGTTGTGGGCGCGTGGCTCGGCTGGGGGGCGGCGGGCCCGGCGGGTGCGCGACGCCGGCGTCAGCCCGGCGGCACCAAGGATTCTCATCCCTCATCGGTGGCGGCGCAACGGGCCGCCCGGGACGCTGTCGCACAAACCCGGCGAGTGTGGGATCGGTTGTGTCGAGGCCATAACGCACCGGGCGCGTCATAGAGGCGCTCGCCGAAGTTTGGCGATTTACCCCACAAAAATGAGGGGTAAATCGCCAGTCACCGGGGTCACGCCCCGGGGGGTCGGCCACAGCCCCTCGCGACCTTGTGAGCCGACCACAACGCCAACCGGCTACGCGACAGCTACGTTTGCCGCGCTTTTGTTCGAGCCGTCGCCAGATGTGGGGCAGGCGTTGCTGAGCCTTCCAGGCGATCGCGATCACGGCTGGCTCCCGGTTCTGCTGGCGGTGCTCCAGGACGGTCGCGAGGCGGGGTGGGCGGCGGTAGTGCCAGGCCGCTTCGGTCAACAGCCGCCGGGCGTGGCGGCTGCCGGTCCTGGTCAGCTGCCCTTGGCGGCGGGTCTCGCCCGAGCTGTACTCGGAGGGAACGAGCCCGAGGTAGCTCATCAGCTGCCCGGGCCGTTCGAAGCGGTGAAAGTCGCCGATCTCGGCGCACAGCCCGACCGCGGTGAGGGTGTCGATCCCGCGCGGGCATCTGAGCCGGGCGATCGTGTCGGCCCACGGCGAGCTCGGGATGAGACTGTCGATCGCGCTCGATCGTCTCACGCCGGATGGCGAGCGGCTCGATCGCGCCGAGCTAGTCGCTGTAGGTCAGCTGTGCCCCCGGCTCGGACAGTTCGGCCCGGGCGGCCACCGTCGGTGACGCTCTCCCCACGGGCTGCTCGTGTCGCCGTAGCGCACGTCATGGCGCAACAGCAGCTTGGACAGCCGGTGCCTGGCGCGCATCAGACCACCGCGCACGTCCTCCCGGGCGCGGACCAGATCCCGCAGCGCCTCGTCCTCGGGCGTGGGCACCCGGACCGGATGCAGCGCGTCGATCATCGACAGGCGCGCGAGCCGCCCGGCATCCCGCACGTCGGTCTTGACGCGATCCTGGGAGGGCCGCTCGATTTCCCCGGCGCCCGGGGCAGAACCCCACCCCGGTCTTGCGCCCGCCAGGCGGTGAATCGTCATCTCCCCAGACTCGGCGTCAACCACGCACGCCACCACCCCCGCGGCGTGCACGTCCAAGCCGACCCAACTGCGAACCTTGGGCACGGTCGGTTCCTGTGCGATTGTGGGCCGCCGCGCAGGTGTCAGCTGCGGGGCTACTCGACACCCCAAGATCGCGTGGGAGGCCGACCAGCTTCTACCAGCCAGACCAGGCGGCAACCTCCATAGGGTCTTCTTATGTCTCACGCGTTCGCCGCGGGAGTGTGGTTTCGGGCGTTCTACAGGTCCGCCGGCGCGCCCGGCGCCGGCCCGAACACCAGGTTGACCACGAGCGACGACACCCCGCACACGCCGATCACGATCGCCATCGGCAGCGCATCGTGCGAACCCCCGACGCCGACGACCGGCGCGATCAGCGCACCGATCCCGAATTGCCCCATGCCGAGCAGCGCGGATGCGCTGCCTAGCGAACCCTCCTGCTCGGCGAGCGCCGCGGCCGTGCCGTTCGGGAACACGAGGCCGTTGAACGACAGGATCACGAACAACGAGATCAGCAACGGCGCGAGGCCGGCATGCGCGATTGTGACCACCAGCACGGCGATCGCCCCCAGCGCCACGCCTACCACCCCGCACCGGAGCAGCGCCGGTGCCCCCACGCGGCCGACGATCCGCCCGCCGATCTGCGACGCCGCGATCAGTCCCGCCGAGTTGACGGCGAACACGACGCTGAACACCTGCGGCGAGACGCCGAACACGTCCTCGAGCACGAACGACGCGCCGGCGATGTACGCGAACATCGCCGCGAACGCGAGCGAGAACGCCACCGCCGGCGGCATGAAGCTGCGATCGGACAGGAGCCGCCGAAAGGTGTGCAGAGTCGGGCCGAGCCCGCCGCCGTGCCGGCGGCCAGCCGGCAGGGTCTCTGGCAGCCACAGCAGCGTTGCCGCGAACAGCGGCACCCCGATCGCGGCGAGCACGATGAACACCCCCCTCCATGACGTGATCGCCAGCAGTTGGCCGCCGATCAGCGGCGCGAACACCGGAGCGACGCCGGTCACCAGCATCAGCATCGCGAACACGCGCGCCGCGGCGGCGCCGCGGAAGAGGTCGCGGACGATCGCCCGGGCGATGACCACGCCGGCGCCGCCGAGCGTCCCTTGGATGAACCGGAGCGCAATCAAGATCCCGATCGAAGGCGCGGCCGCGCACGCCAGCGACGCGGCGATGTAGCCGACGAGGCCGGCGAGGAGTGGCCGTCGCCGTCCGAGCGAATCACTCATCGGGCCGGCGAGCAGCTGACCGCCGGCGAGCCCGAGCATGCAGCCGGTGAGCGTCAGCTGGCCGGTCGAGGCCGACGCGCCGAGGTCGCGCGTCAGCGACGGCAGCCCCGGCAGGTACATGTCCATCGACAGTGGCCCGAATGCGGACAGAGCGCCCAGGATCAGAGTCAGCCGGAGGCCCGGACGTCTGTCCGTCGACTCGTCGGTGGGCACGGTGGCAGCGGACAGCGTCACGCCTCGTACTTCAACACGTTCTTAGAAATGCGGTTTGCTAGGTTCGCGCGATGGTTCGATTGGGACCGAGCGACCTCGAGGTGTTTCCTCTCTGCCTCGGAGGGAACGTGTTCGGCTGGACCGCCGACGAGCGGCAGTCGTTCGCGGTCCTCGACGCGTACGCGCAGGCGGGTGGCAACTTCATCGACAGCGCGGATTCGTACTCGGCGTTCGCTCCGGGCAACGTCGGCGGCGAGTCCGAGGCGATGCTCGGGAAATGGGTCGTTGCGCGGGGGAACCGCGACTCGGTCGTGCTCGCGACCAAGGTTGGCCGGAAGCCCGACCGAAAGGGTCTCTCGCGAGCGAACATCTTGGTCGCCGTGGAGGAATCGCTGGCCCGCCTCCAGACCGACTACATCGACCTCTACTACGCGCACGCCGACGACCCCGACACGCCACTGGAGGAGACCCTCAGGACGTTCGACGAGTTGATCAGGGATGGCAAGGTCCGGTACGTCGCCGCGTCGAACTACTCGGCCGAGCGACTCGACCAGGCGCTGGAGACCTCCGACAGCAAGAGCCTCGCGCGCTACATCGCGGTGCAGCCGCACTACAGCCTGGTCGAGCGCGACCACTACGAGGGCGCGTTGGCCGAGCTGTGCGAGCGTCAAGGCCTCTCGTGCGTGCCGTACTGGGCGCTCGCTCGCGGGTTCCTCACGGGCAAGTACCGCCCGGGCGCGACCGTCGACAGCCCGCGTGCCGGGCAGGCGAGCCAGTACCTCGATGATCACGGGATCCGCGTGCTCGAGGCGCTCGACCGCGTCGCCGCGGCTCACGACTCGACGGTGGCGGCCGTCGCGCTGGCATGGGTCGCGGCGCAGCCGGGCGTGGCGGCGCCGATCGCCAGTGCGCGCAACCCCGAGCAGCTGGCCGAGATCCTCCCCGCCGCCGGGCTCGAGCTCAACCCGGACGAGCTCCGGGAACTCAGCGGCGCGAGTGCTCAGTCGCCCGCCGCGACGTCCTGATCGTCGTGCACCACGTCCGACGCGGTCACCTTCCGCGTCTCTGAGCCGCCCGGGTCCTGGAGCCGCTCCATGGTCTCCTCGCTTCGCGTGCCGGCATCGGGAGTCGAGAGCCGCGCTGGATCGTCCACTCGCTGAGCCGCGCCACCCTCCTCGGGAACGAGCGCCGCGTTTGAAGCGTCGACCGCGACCCACATCGGGGGGCCATCGCGCATCGCGTAGATCTGCTTGACCTTGCCAATAGCGTTGCCCGCCTGATCGACGAGCTTCTTGCCTGGCAAGCCGGTGACGTCTTCGATTGGCGCAGTCATCTCTCTCCCTCGTCGTTGCCGTCGAGGTTGGGCTACCCACGCCGGATCGGCGTTTATCGCGGTCGCGGCTGATGCGCCTGGATCGCGGCGTCGAGCTGCGGACCTTCGCCGGCGTCGATCGCCTCGACCAGATCGCGATGAACCGCGATCATCGCCGGGCCGTCGAAGTCCGAGAACTCGGCACGATCGATGCTGAACTCGAGAAAGTCGATCAGCGCCAGGTACGTGCCCCGCAGCGGCGCGTTGCGGCACAGCTCGGCGATGCGCCGGTGGAGCGCCCAGTTGTATTTGAAGAACGTAGCCGGGTCGCCAACCGAGGCCTGCATGTCCGTGACGATGCGCTTGAGATCGCGGATGTCGCGCGCGCGGTCGTAGCGGGCAGCGTGACTGTCGATCAGGGCCTCGAGCACGTCCCCGGAGCTCCACTCATAGCTGGTGGTGCCCGTCCGGAACCCAAGCACGACGTGGCTCATCGCGATGCGCGCCGCGGGCGCGCCTCGATCAGTCCGCGCGTCTCGATGACTCACATCGGGCCGATGCGGACGGCGATCGGCTCAGGATGTGCGCCGTGATACGCGGTCGCCGCGTCTTGGGCGGAGCGATAGCGCCGATCCTCGACCGTGCGCGCCGAAACGTGGATCTCGAAGCTCTTCTCGGAAAACGGATACGGGTCGAGCGCCACCTCGCCGGGCGCGGTGACTCGAAGCGTCAGCGGGACGTACGGCCCGCCTGGCGCGACGGGCACGGCCGGGATCGAGCGTGCGCCCTGCGGCTGCTCGATTCGTGCGAGCGTCTGCGGGACCGACACGGAATCATTGCCTCGCACGGCTTGCCCGGTGTCGACGAGGCCAAGCGCGAGAGACATCAGGTCGAGCGCCTGGAGCAGCTCGTACGCGTACCACGTCTGACGTTCGAACTCGCTTCGCCGGCCGCGCCCGCCCCAGGCATCGCGCAGTGCAGCCACGCGACGGTGGTCCTGCTCGGCGACGACCTCCACCGCGAGCGGATGCGCAACCGGTTCGCCGCCGTGGAGACCGAATCGAGTGTGGTAGAGCCCGGCCCAGTGCATGCTGACCAGCGCCCCCGCGTGTCGATCGCGTGCGTATACGCTGTCGACGCCTCGGCCGTACGGCGGGACCGTGACCTCCAGCGGCAGCTCGAGGAAATGCGCGGGACGCGCCTGCTCGACGTTGAACGACGGGCGACCGTCGAGTTCGTACCAGCCATCGTCGTGATGGGTCGCCGCGGTCGTCAACGCCTCCTGGTGCGCCGGCGCCTGGAACCCCTCGTTGCCCCAGCGCCGGGACAGCTCGCCGGCAACCCGCCCATGCTCGGGGTGGGTGATCAGGCACAGTCCGCCGGGGCGGCGGGTCACCAACACGTGGCGCCTAGCTCTTCGGCGGCAGCGTATGCGCGTACGCGACGCCCACGTCAACCCACCGGCGCAGGTCGGCGTCGCTCTCGACGCCCTCGGACTCGATCCGGAGCCACCCGTCCATCGCGCGGCCGCGCATCTCGAACCGATCCGCGTGCGGATTCTTCACCAGCGACTCGGTTTCTTCCGGGTCGCACCGAAGCAGCAGTCCCCCCTGGCCGCTGGCGCTCACTGACATGTTCCCGCCGATCAGGAACGCGAGGCCGCCGAACATCTTCTTCTCGACGACGTCGTGATCGGTCGCGAGCACCGCACGAATACGATCGGCGAGAACCTCGTCGTAGGCCACGGATGAATTATCGCGATCTCGAAGGAGGTGAGCCGATGGCTACGGGACGCTGTCTGTGCGGCGCTGTCACCTATGAAGTCACGGGCGAGCTTCGCGACGTGCTGATCTGCCACTGCGAGGAGTGCCGGCGGTGGCACGGACACGTCTCGGCGAGCACCGCGGTCAGCCGTGAGGATCTCGTGCTCGTCGAGCAGGCCGGCCTCAAATGGATCGACAGCCCGAACAGCGACGCCCGCGCCCGGCGCGGATTCTGCGCGGAATGCGGCTCGAGCCTGTTCTGGGACCCTCCGGACCGGCCGACGATCAGCATCGCCGCGGGGACGCTGGACGGCCACACGGGTCTCCGCGTGACCGCCCATTGGTATGTCTCGCAGGCCGGCGACTACTACGACCTACCGGAGGACGGCCTGCCTCGCCACGAACTGAGCGCTCAGGCGACCGGCTCCGGCGACCAGCCCTCCGCGTAGAGCAGCGAGCCCGGAGTGGTCAGCAGCTCGCCCGTCTCGAGCAGTGTCTTCAGCCCCGACAGGATCATCGGCCAGCCGCCGTAGAGCTCGCCGTTCGCGCCTTCGCGCAGCTGGTCGTGGATCACGGTGAGGCGGCATGAATCGGCCACCGGCTCGATCTCCCAAGTGACCCGCGAGGTCCCCTCGGCCTTGACGTCATCGCTCCAGCACGCGTTGAAGCTCTGTACGAGCCTCCGCGGCGGGTCGACCTCGAGGTTCTCGCCCTCGACGATCGGCGTCGACATGCCCGGCGCGCCGCCGGCGTAGTGAGAGCCATTCGTCCAATCGGACGTGACGCCGACGCCGAAGTTGTACTTGCGCCGCATATCCGGGTCGACGATCGCCTCCCACAGACGTTCGGGGGTCGTCTTGATGTAGATCTCGAACACCTTTTCCATCGTCTTGTCCTCCAATTTGCTCTTCAGGCCGGTGAGCGTGGCCGCCCACGGTTCTGCGTACTTGCTCACCCACCGGTCGTGGATGAGACGAATCGGAACCGCGTTCAGGAAATGCAGCTTCTCGCGTCCGCGGCGCCGCGTGACGACGAGACCTGCCTCCTCGAGCACCTTGATGTGCTTCATCACTCCGAACCGCGTCATCGGCAGCCGCTGCTCGAGCGCGCTGAGCGTCTGACCATCCTCCTTGAAGAGCTCGTCGAGCAGGCCACGGCGCGTCGGATCCGCGAGGGCTCTGAACACGTCATCCATGCCCGGGAGTATAGGTGACCAAATGGTCACATGGCAAGTCCCGGCGGTACCCAGCCCGCCGCAATACGATCAACCTGGCCGGGCCTGGCCGCTGTACTCCTCGTTCGGCAACATGTTGGTCGCCATCGCCATGCGGTTGGTCAGGTTGTACATCGCGCTGATCTCGGCCACGTCCCACGCCTCCTCGAGAGTGAGGCCGACGTCCAGGAGCGTCTGGAGGTCCGCGCGGGTGACCTCGCGCGGGCTTCGGGTCAATTTGTGGGCGTAGGCGCAGATCGCGGTCCGGCGCGGGTCGAGGTCGGCACGGCGCCAGTCGTACGAAATCCTTTCGCCGAGCACCGGATCGCCGAGCTCGTCCCGCAGGGCGGCGCCGTGCGCGACGAGGCAATACAGACAGCCGTTGGCGGAGCTCACCACCACCGCGATCATCTCGCGATCGGCCGCGCTCAGATGCTCACTCGGCTCGTGCAGCTGACGGAAGTGGTTGAACCAGGCACTGAGGCGCTCGGGGCGGAACGCGTACACGCGAAACACGTTCGGGACAAAGCCGAGCCGCTCGCGCGCCTTCGCGAACAGCCCTTGCAGGCCGGAGGGCAGGTCGGCCTCATCGGGGACCGGGAACCACGACCCGGTGTCGTTGTTGTGCGCGGTGCCGGACATGCGTGGGCGCGTGCATTGTCCCGCTTGAGGTCGACCACCGCGTTGTGCGCCGCCGACAGCCTGCACTTGCTTCGGAGCCCGACTTGACTCATGGTTGTGCGTTGCCTGCCGAGCGAACTTAGGAGTCAAGGTGATCGTCGACTGTGCGCACTACCGGGATGGGCAGCGTCAGAACAAGGCGCCGCTGGCGCTGGAGCAAGCCGCGGAGGTCTGCTCGAAGGACGAAGGGTTCGTGTGGCTCGGGATGTTCGAGCCCGACGAAGCCGAGCTCGACAAGGTGCAGCGCAGGTTTGGCCTGCACGACCTCGCGGTCGAGGACGCCCAGAACTTCCACCTGCGCCCCAAGATCGAGCGGTACGACGAGGGCGACGTGCTGTTCGTCGTCCTTCGCACCGCGCGCTATGCCGAGGAGCGCGAAGAGGTGGACATGGGCGAGGTCTCGGTGTTCCTGTCGCCCCGGTTCGTGATCACCGTGCGGCAGGGCGAGGCGAGCAACCTGCACGGCGCGCGGATGCGGCTCGAGGAGCGCCCCGAGCTGCTCAGGGAAGGAACTGCCGCGGTTCTGTGGGCGATCCTCGACACGATCGTCGATGACTACGCACCGGTCATCGAGGGGCTCGAGCGGGACGTCGAGGAGGTCGAGCGAACCGTGTTCAGCGGCGCCGCCGCTCCGACCGAACGGATCTACCTGTTGCGTCGCGAGGCGACCGACTTTTACCGCGCGGTCCACCCGCTGCTCGCCCCACTGGAGGCGCTCGAGCGCGGTGGCTACATCGACGTGGGCGAGGAGCTGTCGCAGTTCTTCCGCGACGTCAACGATCACCTCAAGCTGGTGAACGAGGAGGTCATCGCGCTCCGTGACGTGCTCGCGACCATCCTCCAGGCCAACATGGCGGTGATCTCCAACCAGCAGAACGAGATCAGCGTCCGCCAGAACGAGACGATGAAACAGCTGACGATCGTGGCCACGATCTTCCTGCCGTTGACGTTCATCACCGGCTTCTTCGGGATGAACTTCGGCTGGATGATCAAAGACATCGACTCGTTTTGGATATTCGCGGTGTACGGCGTGGGCAGCCTGATCGTCTCGGCGGTTCTCATCTACTACTGGTTCCGGCGCGGCGGCCACATATAGACGCGCCTCACCCGGGGTTCACGCCCGCGACGTGGAGGCCGAGGACCATCGCGGACGCCTTTCCTCTCGGAGCAGCTCGCTCAGGTCGCCGAGCCGCGCGCGCGACTCTTGCCCGGGGAGCGACTCCAACTGCGTGAACCGGAAGAACTCGTCGTGCTCCGCCCCGGCTTGCCAAAGTACCGCGGGCGCGTCATATGTGACCGGTGCGCGGAGACGCATCGGCCACGTGTCGTACCACCGCTCCGTCGCGACAGACAGAGGCCCAGGCGCCACACGGCGCCCGTGCCCCGGCGCCACGAGGTCAGCCGCCCAGCAAGTTCAGCCCGGCGAGGTACTTCTTGCGGCCCTTCTCGTCCGTCTTGACGGCGGCCTTCACCTTTGCGGCGGGAACCGGGCCGCCGTTCGCCGCCAGGACGTCCTTGCGAAGCGTTCCGTACGCGGAGGCGATCAGGCCGAGTCCCTTGATGATGTCGGTCCTCGCCTTGGCCCCGGCAGTTGTTGACGCGGACTCATGGGCCAGCTTCGACTTGAGCGTGTGAAGGTCCCCTACCTCGTGCTTCAGCGCCCGCGTGAGCGGCCTGACCTTGCCGGCGGGATATCCCTTCAGTCCCTTCTTGACCGCCTTCTCGTCCTTGACGATCTTCGGGCCGTAGCTGTCGAGCGTTGCTCTGAGCGAGTTATCGCTCGCTTGCGCGACGGCGATCGGGCCAGCGAGAATCGCACACAGTGCTACCCCCGATAGCAGCGGGAAACGACGAACTCCACGTGGCACGTGACTCCTCCTGATGATGGCGCTTGTCCTTGCGATTGCGGCGATACCCTGGCCCGTCTAGGTCGTAACCAGGGCTAACGAACTAAGTTGCGCTGTAAATGTATGAAGCGCCGAAGATTCGCGACGCCGGGCCGACGGAGGCGTCCGCGCTCGAGGCGCTGCAGCGGCGCTCCTCGGACATCTGGGAGGAATACCGCGAGCAACTGGCCGCCCATCCGGACGCAACCGAGCTGCCCCAGACGTTCATCGAGAACGGTTGGGTCCGCGTCGCCGTCGACGCTGCCGGAACGCCGATCGGCTTCTCGGTCGCGATTCCGTCCGACGGCCCGGCTTACGAGCTCGACGGCCTGTTCGTCGAGCCGGCGTACATGCGGCGCGGGGTCGGCCGCGCGCTCGTCGACGATGCCGTCGAGCGCGCCCGATCGTGCGGAGCGGCCGCCCTGGAAGTGACGGCAGGACCGGCGCAGGCCTTCTACGAGCGCGCCGGATTCACCGTCACAGGTCCTGCCCGCACGCGGTTCGGCACGGCCGTTCGGATGCGCTTCGACATGAGCCGCTGAGCGCAGCGAGCCACGCGTTCCTCACCCTCTGTTCACCAAGTGCCACCGACCATCCCGGGGTCCGGCTCGTAGGCTCGCGCGGTCTCGTCACCGACTCAAGGAGGGCAGATGCGGAAGCTCGGAAGTTGTCTGGCGCATCCCGTCGCATTGCCGTGGTCGCCTCGCTCGCGGCGGTCGTCGCGATCGCGGCAGCCGGCACGGTCGACTACTACTGCGATGGAGAGCCCGACCGCTCCGGCCGGGACGCCCGCGAATTACACGGACAAGGGCGTCGGCAGCTGCAACGGTTCGCGCGGCTACTAACCGATGCGTGTGGGGCCGGCGGCCGCCGGCCCCACCAGCCCTTGCCGGCAATTACCTACGGGCGCGGCGGAAACCGAGGCGGTGCGGCCCGGTAGCTCGGCGGCGTGACCGACATCCGGATCGGGCTACGGGCGAGGTCGATCGTCGTGCCGTCGTCGCGCTCGATGCTCACAACCGGCTCGAGCCCGAGCGTCCGCGCCAGCTCGAATGCCGCCGAGATGTCGTTGACCACGCCCGCCGGCACGCGCGCGGCGGTCAGCGACTGCGCCCAGACCCCGGCCGGTCGCGCGGCGAGCCGCTCCTCGAGCGCGGCTACCATCGCGGCGCGGTTCGCGATCCGCGCCGCGTTCGTGGCGAATCGCGGATCGCGCGCGAGCTCGGGCGAGCCGAGCACTTCGCACAGCGCGCCGAACTGCCGGTCGTTGCCGACCGCGACGACCAGCTCGCGATCGGCGCACCGCAGTGGCTCGTAGGGCGTGATGCTTGGGTGCGCGTTGCCCATCCGCTCGGGGACGACGCCCGCGACGGTATAGGCCGAGGCCTGATTGACGAGGCCGGCGAGCAACGCCGACAGCAGGTCGACCTCGACCAACTGGCCCTCGCCGGACTGCCGGCGGTATTCGAGCGCGGCAAGGATCCCGATCGTCGAGAACAGACCGGCCAGCACGTCCACGAGCGCGACCCCTACCTTCTGCGGCTCGCCGTCACGCGCGCCCGTGATGCTCATGAGTCCGCCGACGGCTTGGACCAGCAGGTCGTAGCCGGGGAGCGTCGCCCCCCTGTCGGCGCCGAAGCCGGTGATCGAGCAGTAGATCAGGCCGGGATTCGCCTCGCGTAGCGACTCGTAGTCGAGACCGAACCGTCCGGTCACGCCCGGACGGAAGTTCTCAACCACGACGTCCGCCTCGGCCGCCAAACGCACAGCCTGCGCCAGATCGGCCGGCTCGGTGAGATCGAGCACGAGGCTTTCCTTGTTGCGATTCACCGCCTGGAAGTACGTGGCGTCGCCGGCCTCGTCGTACGGCGGCCCCCACTGGCGGGTGTCGTCACCGGCGGGCGACTCGACCTTCGTCACGTCCGCCCCCAGGTCGCCCAGGACCATCGTCGCGAGGGGACCGGCGAGCACGCGCGAGAAGTCGAGGACCTTGAGTCCCCCGAGCGCAGACGGCATCAGCTCGTACCGGTGCTCAGGGCCTCTAGCCCGGCGATCAGCACATCGAGTCCGAACTCGAACCGCTCGTCGCCGTCCGGGCCGGAGATGTCGTCGATCAGCGACGCCAGCATCGGGAAACGATCGTTGGGCAGTCGCATGTAGAAGGCGTGGACGTCCTCGTAGTAGCGCTCCACATCCTCGGGGGCGCTCCCGTACTCCATCAGCCCGGTCTCGAAAGCCTCCGCTGACACGTACAGTGTGAGCTGTTCGAGGCCGAGCGCAATCACGCGATCGGACAGCCCCCCCGCACGCAGCGTCGCGGCGAGCCTGTCGGCGGCGAGTAGCGCCTTCGGAGTCGTCGGGATGCGCCCGAGACCGGCCAACGCCGCGTCGCGATGGGAGATGAGCACGGCCCGCAGGTCTCGGAGCATCTGGCGCACCTGCTCACGCCAGATCGTCGGGTCGGGTTCGGGGAGCGGCACCTGCCCGACGAGCTCGTCGAACACCAGCTCGAGCAGCTCGTCCTTACCGCTCACGTGCGCGTACAGCGAGGCTGCCCCGGTCCCCAAGTGATCCGCGACCCGGCGCATCGACAGCCCGGCCACGCCGGCCTCGTCGAGCACGTCGATCGCCGCGGCCACGATCGCCTCCACGGTCAGCGCCGTGCGACGCGTCGGGCGCTTGCTCGGCCTCGGGAACCGCGGCGGCGGCGGTAGCGCTGCATTGGCGGTGCCGGCCGCCTCGGTCGGCGATACGCCGGCCGGCTTGGGGGCGGACCGACGAGATTGCGGGCTACCTCTTGACGCGCTCACGGACATAGCGTATAACGGCGTTCGTTGAACGAATGTTGTTCGGAACGTTATTCGGTAACGCCATTCGCCAAACGAGCAGCCACTGCCTGCTCATCGAGCTGGCGACGCTGCCGGTGCTTGCGCTGCTCACGTTCGCGCTGGCGCCTTGGCGAGGTAGCTCTGGCCGGCGTGCAGGACGACGGTCTTGTGGCGGACGAAGTCGGTGACGCTGACCCGATCGGTGACGTCGTGGGTGAGCGTGCCGTCGCACCGATCAGCGACCGTCCAGATCGTGCCGAGCACGGTCGCGGCGCTGTAGCGCCCGCGCGTGCGGAACCTCCCGTGGGCGCTCGCGCGCAGGAGCTGCAGCACCTTGCCGCTCGCGGCCGCCGCCGCCACGTCCCCCGCTTTCCCCTTGCCCTGGCAGCTGGCATACGTCGGCGCTCCCTTGAATGCGCTCTCGACCAGCGACAGCGTCGCGAGTCCCTTGCTCGCCCCGCCCGCGGCCTGGGTCAGCCTGAAGACCGCGCCGCGGAACGTGCCGCCCTGGACCTGGCCCTTCTTGGCCGCTGCGGTGACGAGCTTCAACGAGCCGTGCAGCGAATTGATCTCGGAGCCGATCGGGATCTGCGTGGCCGCGGTCAGGCGCACGAATCCCTGTCCGGCCGCCGCGCCCCCGTCCACCGACTTACCTAGCGGGGGCCTGACGAACACGACTCCCGACACCGGCGTGACGTTCGCCGTCTTACCGAGGACGGGCGCAGGCAATGTCGACGTTGGCGCCCTCGCGGATCCGTAGACGAATGCGTTACCGCCGCCGTCCACGGCCACGCAGAACGAAGACGACGCGCACGAAACCCCGGAAGCCAAGGCCGCCGGCTCGAGCTGCTCAGGAGCGCTCCACGAGCTGCCGTTGAATGTCAGGACGGTCTCGTGGGCGTCGATCGCGACACAGAACGCCGATGACGGGCACGAGACCGCCCTGAACTCGCCGCCGTCGAGCTGGCCGTTGGCGATGTCGATTGGATCGGCGGCGCTCCACGAAGCCCCGTTGTAGGTGTACGCGTTGCCCCCGGCGTCGATTGCGACGCAGAACGAAGCCGACGGGCACGAGACCGACATCAGGTTGTCGGTGGCGATGTCCAACGGCGTAGTCCATGAGGAGCCGCCGTTCGTCGAGGTTTCGACGTCGCCGCGCTCTCCGACGGCGACGCAGAAGGACGCCGACGGGCACGAGATCCCGCCGATGCTCTCGTGGTTCGAGACGTTGTTGATCGTGATTGCGGCCGACCACGTGCTGCCGTTGTAGATGAAGCCTGCGCCGCCGTTGTCGCCGGCGACGCAGAACGACGCCGACGTGCACGACACCGCCGTGGGGGCGCCTCCATGTTCGATCGCGACCGGGCTCGTCCACGACCTGCCGTTGAACGTCAAGGCGTTACCCGCCTGGTCGACCGCGGCACAGAACGACGCCGACGGACACGAGATCGCGGTGAGAGTGTGGCCGCTCGGATTGCTGCTCGGGTCGATGTTGGCCGGCGCCCCCCACGCGCTGCCGTTGAACGTCTCCCCGTAACCACCGACGCCGACCGCGGCGCAGAACGTCGTCGCCGGGCAGGAGATGTTCTCCGGCGGATTCGATTTGTCGATCACCGTAGGTCCCGACCACGTACCGGCGGCCAATCCCGAGGACGGCACCACCAGCGCGACCGTCGTCACGGCCGCCGTCGTCATTCGACGCCACCGCACAGCGCAGCGCCGGCGCCCACACGAGAACGCGCTCATACCGACCCCCCGATGTCACGACCTTTCCACAACTCGCCCGGCCCCGCCGAACTGTGGACTTGTGTCTATGTGACGGTACTCAGTCCTCCACGCCAAGTCAACGCTACGGGCGAGACGAGCTGAGGCGGCGATCGCGATCAGGTGGCGGTCCGAAATGGTGGCGCCCAGCGTGTTCGAGATCCAGTAGACCGCCGCCGTAGCTCGCGCATGCGTTGGTAGCGTCCGTTCATGGCGACTCGAGGGGTGTGCGTGCTGGCTGGGCGGATAGCCGACACCGTCGAGATCGCATCCGCCGCCGACACCGCGGGCTTTGACGCGGCGTGGACGGGCGAGTTCAACGACCGCTCGGCGATCGTCGCGCTTGCCGCGATGGCCCACAACACCAGCAGGTGCCGGATCGGCAGCGCGATCGCCTACGGCGTTGGGCGCTCTCCCCTGATCCTCGCCAACGACGCCCGGGGTCTCGACGAGCTGAGCGGCGGCCGGCTCGTGCTGGGCCTCGGGACAGGCACGAAGGGAATGCAGATCGGTTGGCACGGGGTCCGGGACCCCGAGTCCCCCGCCCTGCGGCTCGAGGAACTGGTCCCGCTGCTGCGCCGGATCTGGAAGCTCCACGAAGGGCCTGTCAAGCACGAGGGCCGGTTCTACTCGATGAACCTCACGCCGACCGCCGAGGTCCTGCCGCCCGTCCGCGATCGGATCCCGATCTTCACCGCAGGGGTGAATCGCCGGATGATCGAGACCGCGGGCCGGGTGTCCGACGGCCTCGTCTGTCACCCCACGTTCAGCTCGCAGTACGTGAGCGAGGTCGTCCGTCCCGCGATCGCCGCGGGCGCCGACCGGACCGGCCGCGACCCCGACCGAGTCGAGATCCTCGGAATGCTCCTGTGCTCGGTCAACGACGATGAGGACGTCGCCCGCCGCGAGGTCGCCGCGCAGATCGCGTTCTACGCGGCGCCCCGGGCGTATGCCCCGATGTTCGAGGCGAGCGGCTTCGCCGCCGAGGCCGAGCACATCCGCAAGGCGTTCGCGGATGGCGACCACCAGGCGATGCTCGACGCGGTCAGCGACGACATGCTCGACGCGATCGGCGTCGCTGGCACGCCCGCCCAGGTCCGCGCCGGGCTCGCCCGCCGCAAGGCCGACTTCGACCACCTGGCGCTCTACTCCCCGAGCTTCACCATGAGCCTCGAGCGCGTCCAACGGAACACGCTCGACCTCATCCGGGTCGGCGCGCCCTGACCGGGCCGCGGTCTCTTAACGAAATCTCGACGGTGGGGCGCGGTTTCTTAGCGCCCCCTCCACGGGACCTCGGCCAGCATCTGAGGTGTAGCGATTTCCGATGTCCGTTGCCGATCTCGAGCGCATTTCCTACCCGTCGCTCTCGCTCCGTCCCACGCGGAGCTTGTGGACGCGTATTCACCTTGCGCTGATCGCCGGCTGGCGCGCCGGCGAGCTCGACAGTCAGCTGGCCGCAGGCACAAGCCCGAGCGCCGACGCGCCGCTCGCGATCAGAGCCCGGCGGCTCACCAGTCGGCGTCATCGTGCGCGCGTGGCGGCCGGATTGGCGCGAGCGGTTCGCGACGCTGAGACCACTACGCGCGGTTTCAGCGCGGCGATCAGGCCAGACCGTCGCGAGGTGATCGCGGCGCGGACCGTGCTGGCTACCCTCGACCGCAGGCTCCGTGGTGGCGAGCCGGTCAGCCCCCAGGGTGTCGCGCTGCTCGAGTCGCTCCTCACCGACGGCACCAGTGCGCTGTACCGCCCCGCCGAACCTGGAGCGCTCGGCAGCCGACTGCGCGCCGCGGCAGCGGCGCTGGAGCCTCCCGCTCGCCGTGACGCGGTTCGCGCCCGCCAGGAGGCGCTCGGATGAACACTTCGCGCAAGCGCAGCCTGCATGAGGCGGCGCACAAGATCGGGTACGTCGCCCCGCCGCCGCCCAGCGCTCAGGAAGAGGAGTCGGAGGCCGCGCGCAAGCGGTTCGAGGCCCTGGCCGACTCCAACCGGGACGTGATCGCCCACGCCGGCCGGGCGGTCCTGGTGTTGGGCGCGCTCGGGGTCGTCTATGGGGACATCGGCACCAGCCCGCTATACACCGAACAGGCCATCTTTAGCTCGTACAAGGCCACGGCCCAGATCACGCCCGCCACCGTGTACGGGATCGCGTCGTTGATCTTCTGGGCGCTCATGGTTGTTGTATCGATCAAGTACGCGGGCTTCATCATGCGCGCCCACAACCGCGGTGACGGCGGGATCATGGCGCTGACCGCCCTCCTCCAGCGCAACAAGGTCGTCCATGCGGCGCTGCTGGTGACGCTCGGGATCTTCGGCGCCGCGCTGTTCTTCGGCGACGGAATGATTACGCCCGCGATCTCGGTGCTCGGGGCGATCCAGGGCGTCCAGGTCGCGACGCCGGCGCTGGCGCACCTGGTCGTGCCGCTATCGGTCGCGATCCTGCTTGGTCTCTTCATCCTTCAGCGGTTCGGGTCGGGAACGATCGGATGGTTGTTCGGGCCAATCCTTCTCGTCTGGTTCTCGGTGATCGGGCTGATCGGGATCAGCCAGGTGGTCAAGGACCCGGCGGTGTTCCAGGGGCTGTCGCCAACCTGGGCGGTACGGTTCTTCGTCGATCACGGCGCCGCCGGCTACCTGGTGCTCGGCGGGGTCGTGCTGGCGGTGACGGGGGCCGAGGCGTTGTACGCGGATCGTGGCCACTTCGGCGCCGCCCCGATCCGGATCGGCTGGTTGGGCCTCGCGCTGCCTGCGCTGGTGCTCAACTACCTCGGCCAGGGAGTCTTCATCCTCCACCACCCTGCCCTGGCGAAGGACGCAAGCACGTTCAATCCCTTCTACCAGATGACCCCACACTGGGCTCTCTGGCCGATGGTCGTCCTCGCGGCCGTCGCGACCGTGATCGCCTCGCAGGCGGTGATTTCGGGCTCGTTCTCGGTGGCCAAGCAAGCGGTGCAGCTTGGCTTTCTCCCGAGGCTGCGCGTCCGGCACACATCCAAGGTCGAGGGGCAGATCTACGTACCAATCGTCAACTGGCTCCTGTGCTTCGGCGTGCTCACGCTGACGCTCGTTTTCCGCTCCTCCAACAAGCTGGGGGACATCTACGGCGTCGCGGTGACGGGAACGTTCATTCTCAACACGGTGCTGTTCCTCGCTGTTGCCCGCTTGCTCTGGGGCACGTCCAAGCGAAAGCTGGCGCCGATCGCAGTGTTGTTCCTAACCGTTGAGGTTGCGTTCTTCAGTGCGAACATCGCGAAGATAGAACACGGGGCGTGGCTGCCGCTGGCGATCGGGCTGATCATTTCGATCGTGATGATCAACTGGCGGCGTGGACAGGAGATCGTCACACGCAACCGCGTCGCCCAGGAAGGGCCGCTCAACGAGTTCCTCGGCGGTCTCGATTCGGCGACTCCACCACTGGCGAGGACTCCGGGGGTCGCCGTGTTCCTATGCCGCGACGCGGGCACCACTCCGCTGGCGCTACGCGCCGCCGTCGAGCACACCCACACGCTGCCCGAGAAGGTCTTGATCGTCAGGGCCGACACCGTCAGCGTTCCCCATGTAGAGACATTCGACAGGTGCGCCGTCGACGTGCTCGGCCGCGGCCGCTTCAAGGTCGTTCACGTGACCGCCCGCTTCGGCTACCACGACACGCTCGACATCCCCGCGGCGCTGGCCCTGGCGCGCAAACAGGGACTGCTCGAGCGCAACCTCGACCTCGAGCATGCCTCGTACTTCGTCTCGCGGATCACGATCACACCGACCGACGATCCGAGCATGCGGCCGTGGCGAAAGAACCTGTTCATCGCGATGGCGCGCAACGCGTCGAGCGCGATCGAACACTTCGGGCTTCCCGGCGACCGCACCGTGATCATGGGCTCGCAGGTTGCCCTCTGAGTCTGAGCCACTCGCACCAGGAGTCGTCAGGACCAGGCGAACACGGGCTCCCCGATCTCGTCAACGCGCTCGCCGGTCCGTCCCAGGAGTCCGACCTGCCTCAGCTGGAGGAGGACCGCCCCCGTAGGCGCATGTAGCAGCTGACCGCCGAGGGGCAGTTGGAGCACCGGTCGGTCGCTCTCGGGGATCGAGATGAACCGCGGTTCCGAGTCGACGAGTTCCTGCAGACCGACTGTGTACACGGCGAATACCTCGTCGCGGGCGGGTCTGAGCCCCGGGTCGGCACCGCCCCACAGCACGACCGGCGTGATCACGAACCCGGAGCGCGTCGGATAGTCGTCGAGCCATCCGACGACGCTGTCAGGCGACAGGCGGACCCCGAGCTCTTCGTCGAGCTCGCGCAACGCCGCCTCGAGCGGGCCCTCACCGGAGTCGATCCTTCCGCCCGGCAGCGCCCACTGGCCCGCATGGCGGCTCATTCGCATCGCCCGCCGGCACAGGAGAAACGCGGCCCCGCCGGCGCCGCCGACCATGTCGCGATCGCGCTCGGGGTCGCTGTCCACAAGGACCGCGGCGACCGCGGCGTGGCGTCGCCCGTCCAGCGGCTGCGGTCGCCGCTCGTGGGCGCCGAGGTTCGCGGCGATCGCCGCGCGGAGGCTGTCGTCGAAGCGGATCATCGCTGCCGCAGCTACGGTCGCAGATATGGACCACCGTCGAGTCGCGACCACGCCTCTGTGCGGACGCCTCGGGATCGACGTACCGATCGTCCAGGCACCGATCGGCACCGCGACCACCCCGGAGCTGGCGGCGGCGGTGTCGAACGCCGGCGGCCTCGGAACCCTCGCGCTCAGCTGGGCGAACCCGGCAAGCACCCGCGAGCGGATCCGCCGGACGCGCGCTCTGACCGGGCGGCCGTTCGCGGTCAACCTCGTGCTCCACTGGGATCAGCGCGAGCGGCTCGAGATCTGCGCACAGGAACGGGTGCCGATCGTCTCGACGTTCTGGGGCGATCCCGCGAGCTACGTCGGCCCGATCCACGACTCCGGAGCAGTCCACATCCACACGGTCGGATCAGTGGCCGAAGCCCGTGGGGCCGTCGACGCGGGCGTCGACATCCTCGTCGCTCAAGGCCTCGAGGCCGGCGGTCACGTGCGGGGCGAGACATCGATCGTGGCGCTGGTGCCGGCGATCGTCGACACGGTCGACTCGACGCCGGTGCTCGCCGCCGGCGGGATCGCGGACGCGCGCGGAGTCAGCGCGGCCCTGGCGCTCGGCGCGCAGGGCGCGTGGGTTGGAACCCGTTTCGTCGTCGTCGCCGAGGCGAACGTACACGCCGAGTACCGCAGCCGCCTGATCGCCGCAAACGCGAGCGACACCTTGTTGTGCACGGTGTTCGACAAGGGCTGGCCGGAAGCGCCCCACCGCACGCTCCGAAACAGCACCGTGGCTGCCTGGGAGACAGCCGGCCGACCAGCCGCTCCGAACCGCCCAGGCGAAGATGACGTCATCGGCGCGTCGCCGTCGGGGACGCCGCTGATTCGCTACGGGTTCGGGATACCGGTGGCAGGCACCACCGGAGACGTCGAGGCGATGGCGATGTACGCCGGGCAGGGCGTCGGTCTGATACGCGCCGGCGAGCCGGCGGCCGACGTCGTCCGGGCGTTGACACCAGGCGTCTGAGCCGTGCGCCTCGCTACCTTCAGACGCGGTGGATGTCGAGAACGCGATCAGGACCAGGCGAACGCACAAGGCGTTCGCGCCTGACCCTCTACCACGGGAGGTCCTCGATGAGCTGCTCGAGCTGGGGCGGTGGGCGCCGAACCATCACCTCACGAACCCGTGGCGGTTTCGCGTCCTCGGACCGGCCGCGCTTTCGCAGCTGAAGCGGGCCGCGGGTCCCGAGGCGGCCGCCAAGCTCGATCGCGCGCCGACGCTCATCGCGGTCACGGCCATTCGCACCGAGGACGACCCCGTACAGGACCAAGAAGATCTGTGCGCGGCCGCGTGCGCGATCTACGCGGTGTTGCTCGCGGCCCACGGCCGCGGGCTGGCCGGCTACTGGCGCACTCCGGGAGTGCTGCGGTCCGGTCCGGGGCTGGACGCGCTCGGTATCCCGCCGAGCGAGCGATTCGTCGGGCTGATCCATCTCGGCTGGCCGCGCCAGGACAAGGAGCCTCCGGCGCGGCTTCCGTCCGCGGACGTCGTGACCTACCTGCCCTGACGCGCCCGGGCGTCAGCCGGCGTTGCGGCGCAGCATCTCGACCACGAGGAAGGCGAGCTCGAGCGCTTGTTGGGTGTTGAGCCGCGGATCGCACGCGGTCGAGTAGCGGGACGAGAGCTCGCCGTGGGAGATCATCTGAGCGCCCCCGAGGCACTCCGTGACGTCCTCGCCCGTGTGCTCGACGTGAATCCCGCCCGGGTGCGTCCCGAGCTGCTGGTGGACCTCGAAGAACCCCTCGACCTCATCCATGATGCGGTCGAAGTGCCGGGTCTTGTGACCGCTCGGCGACTCCTCGGTATTGCCGTGCATCGGGTCGCATTGCCACACGACGCGGTGCCCCGAACGCGTGACGGCCTCGACGATCGGCGGCAGCGCCGTGCGGACGACCGCGTTGCCCATCCGCGAGACGAGCGTCACGCGTCCGTCGATCCGCTCTGGATCGAGCCGCTCGACGAGTTCGACTGCCTCCGCCGGCGTGGACGTCGGGCCGAGCTTGACTCCGATCGGGTTGGCGATCAGCGCGCCGAGGGCGACGTGGGCGCCGTCGAGCTGGCGCGTGCGGTCGCCAATCCACGGCAGATGGGCCGACAGGAGATACAGGCGATCGTCGTCGGCTCGCAGTAGCGCGCGCTCGTAGTCGAGCACGAGCATCTCGTGGCTCGCGTACAGCTGGACGGTGCGCAGCGAGCTGTCCTCGACGCCGCACGCCGACATGAACCGTAGGCTGCGGTCGATCTCGCCGGCGACCCGCTCGTAGCGCTCGCCGGCGCTCGAGCGTCGCACGAAGTCCATGTTCCACTCGTGTAGGTGATGCAGATCCGCGAGGCCGGCCCCGGTGATCGCGCGGGCGAGGTTCATCGCGGCCGCCGCGTTGGCATAGGCGCGGATGAGCCGGCCGGGATCGGGCCGCCTGGCCTCCAGCGTTGGCTCCAACCCGTTGACCATGTCGCCGCGGTAGGACGGCAGACCGGCCACGTCGGTGTCGGAACTCCGCGGCTTGGCGTACTGGCCCGCAATCCGCGCGACCTTTACCACCGGCATCGAGATCCCGTACGTCAGTACTACCGCCATCTGCAGCAGGGTCCGGATCGTCCCGCGCAGGTGAGACTCGGTGTTGTCGACAAACGTCTCGGCGCAATCCCCGCCCTGCAACAGGAACGCTTCTCCGCGCGCGACCATGCCGAGCCGCTCTTGGAGCCTGTCGATCTCCGCGGGCACCGCGATCGGCGGCACGTTCTCCAACACCCAGCGGACACGCTCGACCTCGTCGGGATCGGGCCACGGCGGCTGCTGCGCCGCCGGCCGGGCCAGCGCATCGCTCACCGCCGCGCCCAGTACCCCCGGCAGCGGCGGTTCGGCAGGTGGGGTTACGGCCACGTCGACGGTCCACGTCACCCGGGTAAGGCTATGCGAGAGCGCGCTCGCTAGTCGTCGCCGCGGTAGTCGTCGAGGTTCTCGACGACCTCGTTCGCCCGCGACCACTGCTCGGGCGGGACTACGAGGTAGATGTCACCGCGCCCGAACCGATCCAGCGGGTGGTCGGCCACACACGAGGCGTCGACGCCGAGTTCGCGGAGCCGATCGCGCCAGGCGACCGCGGTCGCCTGCTCCTCGAACGTGCTCACTGTCTCCCAGCCGTCAAGACGGGGATCGCCGATCGACACCGGCGGCTCCTTGCTTGTCGCGGCCTTGCGGAACCGTGGCAAAGGCACGCCCCAAGCGTACGCGCCCGACGCGCATGAGATGCTCCTCGCATGGAGCAACGTATAAGTCTTGTGACACTCGGCGTGACCGACCTGGCCAGGGCACGGGCGTTCTACGAGGCGCTCGGCTGGAGCGGCGCTCGTCAGCCGGATGACGAGGTGTGCTTCTTCCAGGCCGGCGGCATGGTCTTCGGTCTATGGACGGCCCTCGGCGGCCACGGAGCACCCGGAATCGAGCTTGCCCACAACGTTCGCTCACCCGAGGAGGTCGACGCACTCCTCGAGGATGCACAACGCGCCGGCGGGACCATCAAACGGCCGGGCGCGCGCGCCGAATGGGGAGGTTGGACGGGAGCGTTCGCGGATCCGGACGGCTACGTCTGGGAGGTGGCGCACAACCCCGGCTGGACGCTCGATAAAAACGGAGCCGTCACGATCTAGCCGTCCGGGGGTGACGGTCAGGCGGAGACCGTCACCCGGAACACCGGATGATCAGGAGCAATCCGGCGAAGCTCCTCGTCGGGCGAATCCGGTCCCACGCCACCGAAGAACACCCCGACCTCGAATTTCCACTTCTTCAGGTAGGCCCGCAGCAGCGGCGGCTTGTCGTCGTCGGACAGCTCTGTCGCGCTGAACGCCTGCGTCCTACGGCCGACGCGGAGCCTTCCCTGACCGCTCACGCGGAGGTTCTTGACCCACTGCGTGTGACCCCGCGGCGCAACCAGGTACTCGGCGCCGTCGTAGCGCAGCAGGTTGACCGGGGTCTGCCTCCACTCGCCGGACTTGCGGCCCTTCACCTCGAGCACCCGGGAGCCGTACACGCTCACGCCCATGCGCGTCAGCGTGGCGACGACCCGGTTGAAGACGTTTGTCGTGAACCAGCCCGGACGCTGGTAGCGCTCACTCATCGGTGCCATTGTGCCAGCGCAGGGTCACGCTCCCCACGGCGTTCGACACCAGCCTAAAGCGGCGGGACCTGGTTGTTGACCCGCGGACCGTGATACAGGTGGTTGTGGTCCTTGCAGGCCGCCGGGAAGAAGAACTGGACGCTGTCGCTGCGTACGCCGTTGTAACTTGCGAACAGGGTCACGTGACCGGTCGTGCCGACCTTGCACCCGGGATCGGTGCTGCTCTTCACGCGGACGATGATCTTCATGATGTTCCCCGGGAAGCCCCACATCTGGGCGTGGTGGGAGTGGTAAACCAGGTGGTGGTTGACGGTCATGATGATCAAGCGGTCGGGCTTGTTACGGACGCGGAAGACCTGGCACAGAATTCCCGAGACCGTGTTGGCATCAAGGTTGATGTCACCGTGGCCACGGGCATAGCTTCCGGTAGCTCCGGTGATCGGCGAGCCCGTGTTGAAGCCCCACGGCGGGGTCCCGTAGATGATCGGCACCGACGAGCAGTACTGCGTCTGGTACGCGCCGGCCGACCCGGCCGTGCCAATTAGGGCCAGCAACGGCGCCAGCATCAGCACCGCCAGAGCAAGGCGCGGCGTGATCTTGTCCCTCCGCATCGGGCGCCGACTATAGCCTCGTCAACCCGGGCGGGGCACCGGATCCGGCGCCGGGATTGCCCGGGCTCGGCCGGATCTGGACGGAATTGTGTGAAATGATCGCGCCTTGCCACGCGCGGAACTGACGCTCATCGCGAACGTGGCGCTCGACCGGGTGAACCGGGGGCCCTGGACCTGCGGGGGCTGCCCCACATTCGCGCCCTACGCGTTCGCTCGCCTCGAGGCGCGGGGTGTGATCAACGCCGCCTGTGCCGACGAAGACCGCGCGATGTTCCGCTCTTCGGACACGGCCGACGGCTCGGTGGCGTTCCGGTTCAAGCGCGCTGCCACGACGACGCGGTTCGACCTGGACTACTCGGGCGAGTTCGGCGACACCCGCTCGATGGTCCTGTATGCGATCGGGCACTCCTGGTCCGAAGCCGACATCGACGAGCTCGAGATCGACAGCGAGTGGGTGCACCTCGCGCCGCTCGTGCGCACCGATTTTCCGGTGGCGACGGTCGCCCGGCTGGCCGCCCGCGGTCATCGCGTCGGCTATGACGGACAGGGGCTCGTTCGCGTGCCGCAGATCGGCGAGCTGACGCTTGACGCGCGTTACGACCCGGAGCTGCTCCGGCACCTGACCGTGCTCAAACTCTCCGAGGATGAGACCGCGGTGGTCGCGTTGGACGACGGACTCGAGCGGTTGTCGCACATCCCCGAGCTCCTCCTCACGCACGGCTCCCGGGGCGCGGAGGTTCGGGTCGACGGCGGGTTCAGCTCCCGCGTCGCGCCGGATCAGGTGGTCCGGGATGTGCAGACGACAGGCGCCGGCGACGTGTTCATGATCGCCTACCTCATCGGGCGCGCCCGCGACCTGGTTCCCACCGAGGCCGCCACCCTCGCCGCCAACGTTGCCGCCTCGATGCTCACCGAGCGCAAGGCCGAGCGCTGACCGCGGCGCGAACTGCGCACGCGCGGCTGCTCACCCTGCGGTCGCGTCGGACAGGTCGACGTCCCACCACTCCTGATGCGCCAGCGAGTGGTCCGCGCCGAGTCCGAGCGCGTCGGCCGCCTCCGCCCAGCGCCGCTGAACGAGCTCGCACAACGGCGCGGCGGCGGCCGAACCCTCGGCGATGCCGGCCGCGATCGTGACGTCCTTGGCCAGCAGCCCGAGCGCGAAGCCGGTGGCGTAGCGGCCGGTGAGTACCTCCTCCGGAAACACCACGTCGCTTAGGAAGCTCCGCCCCGTCGAGTTGTTGACGATCTCGACCATCGTCGAAGGCGCGAGCCCGAACTCGCGACCGAGGACGAGCGCTTCGGCGAGCGCCGCGTAGCCGGCGGCGGCGCAGAAGTTGTTGAGCGCCTTCATCGCGTGGCCCGACCCGAGGGGACCGGTCCGAAACACGCGACGCCCCAGTACGCCGAGGATCGGGCGCGCGCGATCGAGTGCCGTGTCATCGTCGGAGCCGGCCATGATCGCGAGGCTCCCGTCGCTCGCACGCGGGACTCCGCCAGATACGGGCGCGTCGACGAGCGCGATCGAGCGCATGCTGAGCTCTCGACCGAGCTCGCGAGTGTCGTGCGGGCTCGAGGAACTCATGTCGATGACGACCGCGCCGCCGGCCAGCACGTCCGCGATCCCGTCGCCGAGCAACGCGTCCTGCACGACACGCCCGTCCGGCAGCATCGTGATCACCACGCGGGCCGCCGCGAACGCGGTGCTTTCCCGCCCCGACAAGGTGCCGGGCTGATCGGCGAACCGCACTTCCACATCGGGATCTGCATCTCGGACGATGAGCTCATATCCCGCCCGCAGCAGGTTGGTAGCCATGGGCCACCCCATCCGCCCAAGGCCGACGAATCCGACCATCTCGCCGTTCGCGTCCATGGTTGTCCACCCGGAGTCGCTGATTACCGTCGCCGCGTGACTGTAACGTCTGCGTACGTAGCGTCCGCGTCGTAACTCAGGAGGTCGAGTTGTCAAGTACGCCCTTCGCACCCGAAGAGCTCCGCGCGTTGACCTGGGGCTGGTGGCTGGCGCTCCTGATCGGCGTGGTCAGCATCGTCGCCGGGATCATCGTGATCCTCAAGCCGAGCAACAGCCTGTCGACGCTCGCCGTAGTGATCGGGATCTTCATCCTCATCGACGGCATCGTCGCGATCGTGGCCGCGATCGCCGGGGATACCGAAGGCCGCGGAATGCTGGCGGTTATCGGCGCGCTGAGCGTGATCGCCGGCGTGCTGCTCATTCGCCACCCGCTCGGCGGTGTCAGAGCTGTCGCGCTGCTACTCGGAATCTGGCTCATCGCCGCCGGCGTGGTGCGGTTCATCGGGGCGTTCGCCTACCCGGGCCATCGGATCTGGCGGATCGTCGTCGCGCTCGCGCTTGCACTGTTCGGGATCGCGATCGTGTCCGCGCCTCACATCGGATACGCGACCTTGGCGCTGCTCGCGGGGATCTGCTTCATCTGCTACGGCGCGGGGATGGTCGCGGTCGGCTGGGCCATGCACGCGCTCCGAGAGTAACTCCGCGAGGACGAACTCGAAGCCTGCCCCCGGCCGCGCTGTCAGCCCGATCGCTCGTGCGCGCCGGTGGGCACAGGCCCGAGCTGGCGGCGGATGACCACATAAGCGATCGTACCTCCGGCCAGCGGCACGACTAGGCCGATCGCTTGGTGAAGCAAGACGGAGGCCACCGCGGGGTTGTGGTGAACGCCATACACGATCAGCATGCCGGCGATCCCGCCGATCGTGCCGACGCTCGCGGGGAGTGGAATAGACCTCCGAGGGCGCCGATTATGTATGCCATTACCACAATCACGAACCCGGGAGCCGGTTGTGCGTGCACGGCGCGCAGCGCCAGCGACAGGATGAGCAGGTCGAACCCGAGGTATGCCCCCCCGGAGCACGGTCGCAGTGCTGCCACGGTGTAATAGCAAGCGCTTGGTGTCGTTCACGGCGTCCGCCGGCGTGGCTATCGAACGACTAACTTTGGCGTGCTTGGCCTGGAGCCGGGCTGCATACATAGCGTGGCACGAGTATGTGGTCCACAGGCTTCGGCTACTGCGGGGCGTCGCCCCCGCGTCGGGATCCGGCAGATCGTCGGCCAGGTGCGCCGCGTCAGTGAACGCTGATCAGGTCCACGACGAACACCAGGGTCTCGTCGGGTCCGATCGCCCGCCCAGCGCCACGCTTGCCATACGCGAGCATCGGCGGGATCGTGATCCGGCGACGACCGCCCACCCTCATTCCCACGACGCCTTGATCCCAGCCAGCTATCACCTGGCCCTTACCGAGACCGAACTTGAAGGTGCTGCCGCGGTCCCATGACGCGTCGAACTGCTGCCCGGTCTTCCATGAGACGCCGACGTAATGCACCTCCACCACCCGCCCCGAGACGGCCTCATCACCGTCTCCGGCGACGATGTCCTCGATCTCGAGTTGATATGACGGCGCCTGGTCGGACGGCACCACAACATCCGGCTTCTCACCCATCGCCACAAACCACAACCTATCGGCTCGCGGCCGACAGCATCGCTACGAGTGTGAGGAGCGAAGCGGCGTCGATGCGCGCGTCGGCTCTTACGATCTCGCCCGTGCGTTCCCGCGTGTTGTTGTGCGCCGGGTTGCTGGCGCCATGGCTCTCGGCCCGCGCTCCGGCAGTACGGATGGACTCATCGCACGCTGCGATGGCCTGGGCAAGCAGCCGGGGCGTGCCGTCATCGCTTGGCAGAACACCACGCGCGATGACCGTGGCGAAAAGCTGGTGGCGGCGCGCCGCGGTCGCTGGCGCGCCCGTGCGAGCGGTGATCGCCACAGGTCCGACCAGCCCGTTCGGGCCTGCCGCCAGCTTAACTCACAACCCCCGGTTCGGCTGCCGCAGCAGTCGCCATCAGCTCTCATGGACGCGGGCTCGGGATGGGCGGGATCTCTCCACACCCTCGTACCTGCGCTCCGCCGGAACACGGTGAACTGAAGTCGGCCGGAAACCCCTCATCGGACCCCGGCTGCGGCACGAATACGTGTCAGGGAGGGATTACGGCCGGATGCCGGCTGTCATCGGGCGTCCCATTGGAACCAGCGGATGCCGATCCCGGCGAATACGACGATGTAACCGAGGCACGCGACCAGCGCCAGCGTGTCCCGGCTGTACCAGGCGTGCAGGTTGAGCACGCCGGCGAACAGTGTCATCACCGCTCCGACTGGCGTCCATCGCGCGACCGAGCTCCAAAACGTGCCGAGCGCGCCGCTCTGCCCGAGAAGTCCGAGCAGGATCAGGACAGCGAACAGCACCCGCGCGATGGCCTGGACGCTATCGGCCGACTTCACCAAGCCGACCATCGCCAGGGCGATGCTGCGGAACACCGCCCCCGCCAGGATCGAGACCAACAGCACCAGTGCGTACTGTCCAGCGGAGGGCGAGATGTGATGGATCTGGCTGCCGATGATCACGTCGGCGACCGCAATGATCAGGTTCGCGACCGCTTTCATCGCCAGCCGACTCGTCATGATCGTCCAGGTGGGGGCCGGGGTGATACGCGCCAGAGGACATTCAGCCCGACGTGATCAAGGTCCGCGAGGCCGGGCAAGATCCGCAACTCTCGGGCTCCAACTACCGCACCAAGCCTCGCCGGCCTCGGCCCGGCGGCACCAAGGCTTCTCATCCATCATGGGTGGGCGGCGCAAGAGGCCGCCCGGGACGCTGTCGCACAGACCCGGCGAGTGTGGGATCGGTGGTGTCGAGGTCATAACGCACCGGGCGCGTCACGGAGGCAGCTCGCCGAAGTTTGGCGTTCTACCCCTCAAAAATGAGGGGTAAAACGCCATTGACCGGGTCCAGCAACTCGAAGTCGGCCAGGTATACACCGCGCACGATCACAATTGGCTCGCGAAGCAGCGTGCGCGAACCCTCGCCGAGTCGCAGGTCAACCTTGACCTTATCGAGCAACCGTTGGACCTCCTCTACAACCGGCCTTTCCGGCCGCCGCAGCCAGAAGGGTTCCACTGGATTCCCCGCCGCCGGCCGTGCGTACCACTCGTAAATCTGCCGTAGGCCGCCCAGTGCGCGCTTCGCCCCGCTCAAACGATCCCGGTGCATCGTCCAGTGTGCTCACAACGGCTTCTGGGCCGCGGAGGTTAAGCACGGCCCAAGTCTCGTTCGACATCACAGCCAACGCAACGAAACCACTCCGAGCGACCCGCGCGGCGACGACTGCCCGATTGGACGGGGGCATGCCATCCCGAGCGCTACGGCCGCCGATCGCGCACTAAGGCCGAAAACCGGCCACTACCGATCACGACGCGGCGTAGGAATCGAACCTACCAACCGTGGGGCTACCACGGCCTGCCAGTTTTGAAGACTGGATGGGCCACCAGGCCCGTGCCGCGCCGCGGCCGATCCTAATGAGCGCTCGGCCGTGGGGCCGGCTCGGGCCCCAGGCCGTGTTCGAACGCGCCCTTGACGCCGGCGTCGAGGGCGTTCAGCCGGTACAGGGTGAGCGCCTCGACCGAGCCGAACCGGCCGCCTGGGGCCGAGGCGGCTCCATGGTGGGACAGCACGCAGTGGAGCAGCGCAAGCCGGCGCTGATCGTCGAGGTCCCCCGCCCGCGCGGACACGATCTGCTCGCCAAGCACGAGATGACCCAGCAGCCGCCCTTCGTCGGTCAGCCCGATCTCCGCGCCGTAGGTGAACTCTCGCGTCCGCCCCAGATCGTGGACGAGCGCCGCCGTCAACACCAGATCCTGGTTCAGCCGCGGGTGCAGCTGGCAGACCTCGTACGCGAGCGTCGCCACCGCCACCGTGTGCTCGAGCAGTCCCCCGAGATAGGCGTGGTGGCCGGCACGAGTGCACGGAGCGCGCCGCCACTCCGACCGCAACTCCGCCTCACCGAGCAGCCCGCCCAGAAAGGCCCGAAACCGACGGTCGTGGACCTCGCCCGCGAGATGCTCGAGGAACCCGTCGAGCTCGTCGAGGTCTCGGTAGGCGGTGGGCAGGAATCGCTCTGGGTCGCCGGCATCCGGTTCGCCGGCGCCCGCCTCAACCCGAGCGATGTCGGCGACCTCGAGCACCGGCTGGTCGCGGAAGCGCTCGACCCGCCCGGACACCTGAACGAGCTCCCCCCGCTCGAATCTGCCAGCCAGGGCATCCGCGTCCCGGAAGGCCCGAGCCTGGATCGTCCCGCTCCGATCACGCAGCTCCAAAGCGAGGTACGGCGACCCGCTCCGCGTGAACAGGCGGTCCTTGCGCGAGCAGGCAAACACGCCCTCCACGAGCTGCCCGGGGCGCAGCGCGCTGATCACTACCGCAGTCGAATCGTCCGAATTCACCTTCCCATCATCTACGCTGAGGCGGATGCAGCCTCTGCAATGGGAATACCGCCCCGACGGATTGCGGGCTCCCGCGCTGATCTGCGCGTTCAGGGGCTGGAACGACGCCGCCGACGCAGCCTCGAGCGCGATCACGTTTGTCGCCGGCGCGCTCGGCGGCCGCCGGTTCGCGACGATCGATCCCGAGGAGTTCTACGACTTCCAGAGCACCCGCCCTCAGGTCAAGCTGGCCGACGGCCACGCCCGCATGATCGAGTGGCCCGAGGTCGAGCTGTACGAGGCGCGCGTGCCGCGGGCGACCCGCGACCTCGTGCTCCTCGTCGGACACGAGCCGTCGCTGAAATGGCGGACGTTCAGCCGTGTGATCGTTGAGCTCGCCGAGGCGCTCGGCACCCAGCTCGTGGTCACTCTCGGGGCGCTGCTGGCCGATGTCCCGCACACCCGGCCGATCTCGGTCACTGGGATGGCGACCGACACCGAGCTGGTCACCCGCCTCGGGCTCACGCGATCCTCATACGAGGGTCCGACCGGGATCGTCGGCGTCCTGCACGCGGCCTGTCAGGAGAACGGCCTGCCGTCGGCCAGCCTGTGGGCGGCGGTGCCGCACTACATTGCCGCCGCGCCCAACCCCAAGGCCGCGCTGGCGCTCGTCCGCAAGCTCGAGGGGCTTGTCCAGGTCGCGGTCGACGCCAGCGACCTCGAATCGGCCACCGCCGATTACGACCGCCAGGTCAACTTGGCGGTGCAGAGCGACCCCGACGTGGCGGCGTTCGTCGAGCGCCTCGAGCAGGCATCGGCCTCGGAGGCGAGCGACGAGGGCCCGCTCCCGTCGGGCGACACGATCGCCCGCGAGCTCCAGCGGTTCCTCCGCCAACGCGGGGACGACGACCCGGACACTGCCCGCGAGGGCTAACCGCGGGATTCGGTTCGATCCGCTCCCGGAGCCCAGGCGACTTGAGCGAGTCGGATTCCGCTAACCCTCCGCGGCGGGGCACACGAGCCGGTAGTCGCATACCGAACACGCGGCGAACGACGGCGTCGGCTCGAACCCCTGCGACAGGATCCCGTCGGCGACCTCCATCGCCACGTCCTCGATCCACGAGAAGCGGTCCTGGCGGTCGTCCGGAACCGCCACCTTCTGGTCGTCGAGTACGTAGTAGTACGCCTGCTGCGAGGAATCCAACCGCCAGGCTTCACGCGCCCCAACCGCGTATAGCGACAGCTGGACGTCGTCCACCAACTGCGTCGGCGATTTCGGACGCCCCGTCTTGTAATCGATCAGCTCGTACTCCCCACCGGGCAGGCGATCGACCCGGTCGACCCGGCCGCGCAGCAGGTGCGGCCCGAGCTTGAACGAGAACGCACGCTCGAACCACAGCGGCTCCGATTCCGAGGACTGAAAGCGGGTGTGGTACTGCGTCAGCGCGGCCGCGGCCTTGCCCCGCAGCTGGCGCTCCTCCTCGGACTCGCCGAACCCTCCCTTCCGCCAGCTCGCGTCGAGAAGCCCGAGCAGCTCGGGCAGCGACCCGGGCGACCCGGAGAACACCTCCGCGGAACCCGACCGCGCGTGGAACCGCTCGAGCACCTGGTGGACCACGATCCCGAATCGCTGATGGATCGTCGGCTCCTGCGGGATCCGGAAAACACGCGCGAACTTGTACTTCAGCGGGCAGGTCCGATAGGTGTCGATGTCCGACGCCGACAGCACGACGCCGTCGCCACGCGTCGGGAGGAACGACTCGACGGACGGGTCGTCGCGTGCCACGACCGCCTGCGCCCGCCGGCGAGCGTCGCGCTCGGCGTCGAGCAGATAGTCGTCCAGCGCCGACGACGTGTAGATCTCACGCTGCTCGGCGGTCACCGCCTGAAGGATCCGGGAGTTCACGTCGCGCACCGCCTCCGCGAGCGATTGCCCGTCGGGGCGTTCGATCAGAGCCGCCAGCTTCAACAGCTCGAGGTACCGCACGACCGCGTGGGAGACATCGAGGTCGGTGTCGAGCCGCAGCTCGCCGAGCCGCCCGCCAGCGCGCATCGTGCCTTCGAGCACCTCGTCGCGAAGCAGCCGGTAGGTCGAGTGGAGCGTCTCCGCCGGACCGAACATTTCCTCCTCGCGGTCCTCCCACGCGCCGGACACCGCGCGCCGGATCGTCTCGACGATCGGCACGGGGGCGAGTGCGGCGCTCCGGTCGTTGGCGGACGGGTAGGCGAGCACGACGCGGCGCCGGGCCCGGGTCACCGCGACGTACAGAACATCTCGGATGACGGGGGCACGGTCGTCCGGCATCGGCTCCTCGTCCTCTCCCGCGAGCGCAATCGGCTCGGGCGCCGGAGCGGACAAGCCGGCATGAAGCCCGAGCACGTACACATGCTCGACCTCGAGCGCACCGGCGCTGTCCAGCGCCACGATCTGCACCACCTGCGGATGGAGCAGATCGGGCTCCTCGTGCTCGCGCAGACCGAAGTCGGCGACCGCGGCGATGTGACGGGCAAACTCGCGCGGCGTGGCCTGCGGGGAGCGCCGCGCATAGGCGCCGGCGAGCTCGCCGAAGCGCGCGAGCGCGCGTAGCCGCTGCACCACGTCGGCCTGCGCGGCGAACAGCTGCTGGCGACGGAGCCCGAGCCGGTCGATCAGGCGATGTACGTACAGGTCCGGCCGCGTGGAGTCGATCGTCGACATCGCCGCGCGATACAGCTTGAGGAAGCCCCGGATCCGCTCGCGCGCCTCCGGAGGGACCTGCGGCGATTCGATCGCGGCCACCAGCGCCGCCACCATGTCGAGCTTGCGCCGGCGCGCGATCTGGGTGCACCGCGCGATGTCGACCGAGCGCAGCTCGATCGGCGGCCGCGCCAGAGCCCGGACCACGGCGGCAGCGTCGGTGGGGTCCGCCAGAAGCCGTAGCCACGCGAGCACGTCCCGGATCTCGGCGCGCCGGAAGAACGCGGTCTCGCCAACGACGCGGTGCGCGACCGCGCGCTCCTCAAGCGCCACCGCGACCGCCTGGCCCTCACGCGAGACGGCCGGCACGAGCACGGCGATCTGGCCCGGCGACACCCCTTCGCCCACGATCAGGCGCTCGATGTCGGCGGCCACGGACTGGGCCTGGGCGCGCTCGTTGGCGCACCGCCAGAACGCGACCTCGCCCTCGGCGGTGGTGGGCTCGCACGTGCACGCCTCGGCGGCCGACGCCGCGCGCAGCACACGACGCGGCACGCGCAGGCTCTGCTCCAGCGTGATCACGCGCGCGAACCCATCGCGGGTCACTGCGCGTCCCCCGCGCGACGGGTCCGCCGCCGTGCTCAGGCGCGCCCCGGCCACGTGCCGGCACAGCGTCGCCGACGCCAGGTCGAGATCGTGGGCATCGTCGAGGAGCACGTGGTCGAATCGCTCCGCCGCGGCCGGCCGCTCGCGCACGACGCGCAGGGCGTCGCGGATCAGGTCACCGGCGTCGCGAGCGCCGACCTCGGACAGCATCTGCTCGTGTACGCGGTAGACCTCGGCGAACTCGCGCTCGATCTCGGCATCCGCCGACCGCCGGTTGCCGTCGGATGCCGGGCCGTCGGCGTCCGCCAGCCGCGCCGCCCATCGGGCGTAATCCTCGGCCCCGACCAGGTGCGCCTTGAGCCGATCGATCCGGCGTATGAACTCCGCCAGCAACGCGGTGGCACTCCCCCCGAAATCGTGCCGCACGATCGACAGCTGATCGATCCGCTCGAGCAGCATCGCGAATCGCTCGGCCGGCCCGAGCACCGGCTCCAGCGCGTCGACGCCGGGGCCGGCCGCGCTCAGAATCAGCGCCGCAAGCTCGACGGGCGAGATCACGAACAACTCGTCGTAGCCCCCCTCCAGCCCCCGCTCCAGGCGCGCTCGGGTCGCGTCCGCGCGCGCCTCGGAGGGGGTCAGCAGCAAAACCGACTCAGGCCGGCAACCCTGCTCGACGAACCAGAGAAAACGGCCTTCGAGCGTTCGGGTCTTGCCCGTCCCGGCCGCCCCGAGAACGAGCAGCGGCTCGCGATCGCAGGTGACCGCATCGCGCTGAACGGGAAGCAAGGGGTCAAGGGTGAGCCCCACGTCTGACAGCATAGGGTCGGAGATGACCTCCACTCGCTCGGCTCTGGATGCAGATTGGTTGGCTGTATGTCGGCGCGCGGTCGCCGGCCTGGAGCGGATGCTGGCCGACGCCCCGACCACGGCCGAGCGGGCGCTCGAGACCGGCACGCGCGGCCGGGGCGGCGACCGCACGCTCGAGATCGACCAGGAGGCCGAACAGCTCGTGCTCGACCAGCTAGACGTGCTCCGGGAAGAGGGCTACCAGTTCGTGGTGTGCTCCGAGGAGCGCGGCGAGATCGACTACGGCGACCACGACGTGCGCGTCATCATCGATCCGATCGACGGCTCGCTGAACGCGAAGCGCGGAATCTCGCACTACGCGCTGTCGATCGCCGTCGCGAACGGGCAGACCATGGCCGACGTCGCGTTCGGGTTCGTGCACGACTTCGGTCCGTCCGAAACCTGGTGGGCGTGGCGCGGGCGCGGCGCCTGGCTCGACGGGGCCCTGCTCGACCCGACGCTGCCCGAACGGCGAGGGCGCGACGGCCGCATCGAGGTGCTGGGAATCGAGTCCGCCGATCCTCGCTGGGTGGCCAAGTCGATCGAGTCGCTCGAGCAGAACGCGTACCGCCTGCGTGCGCTCGGCACGATCGCCGCCTCGCTCTGCCAGGTGGCCGCGGCGCGGTTCGATGGGTTGGTGACGCTCCGGCGCTCCCGGGGCGTCGACGCCGCCGCCGGCCAGCTGATCGTGCGCGAGGCCGGCGGGCTGATCAGCTTCCCGTGGTGCGACGGGCCACTCGGAGCCCCGCTGACCGCCGAACCGAGCTCGCCGGTGATCGCCGCGCGCTCGCAGGAGACGCTCAGCATGCTCGAGAAGGTCCCGACGTGATCGACTGGATCGTCGCCCAGCGGATCGCCACGTTCGTAGCCGGCACCGGGAGCGCGAGCGAGCCGGTTGCCGATCTCGGCGCGCTCGCGGCCGAGTCCGAGGCGCGCGTGGTCGCGTACACGGGCCTGGTGCCGGCGCGGCCGCTGCCGGCGCCGGAGGGCATCAGCCGTCGCGAGTGGGTCTCGAGCAACATCGGCTCGATGCGGCTCCTGCTGGACCCGGTGCTCCAGCGCGCCAACGAGAACCTCGGGTCGCTGAAGCCGGCGGTCGAGATCGGGATGGGTGTCGTGCTGAGCACCGAGGTCGGGGTCGTGCTCGGGTACCTGGCCCAGCGGGTGCTCGGACAATACGAGCTCGTGCTGCTCGACGAGGCGGTCGAGGACCGCCCCCCGCGCCTGTTGTTCGTGCTTCCGAACCTCGGCCAGGCCGTGCAGACGTTCGGCGCCGAGGAGGACCAGTTCATGACCTGGGTGGCGCTCCACGAGGTCACGCACGCGGTCCAGTTCGCTGGCGTTCCGTGGCTCCACGCCCACGTCGCCGGCATGGTCCGCGAGCTGCTGAAGAGCGCCGAGGTGCGCCTCGATGCGCCGCGCAAGCTCCAGGTCCCAAGCCTGGACGACGTCAAACGCGTCGCCACCCACCTCCGGCGAGGGGACCTCATATCGATCGTCACGACCACGCCGGAGCGCGAGATGCTCGACCGCGTGCAGGCGGTGATGGCGGTGATCGAGGGTCACGCCGAGCATGTGATGGACGCGGTGGCGCCCGATCTCCTGCCGTCGCTCCCGAAGCTCCGCGCCGCCCTGGACCGAAGGCGGCAGTCGCAGTCGGGGCTGTCGCGGCTGGTCGGCCGGCTGCTCGGTCTCGAGCTGAAGCTTCGCCAGTACGAGCAGGGTAAGTACTTCTGCGACGAGATCGTGCGTGCGCGTGGCACGACCGCGCTGCATCACCTGTGGTCGAGTCCGGAGGCATTGCCAACGCTGGCCGAGATCCAGGATCCGGCGGCGTGGCTCGCGCGCGAGATGCCGCGCGAGCTCGAGGAGCCGCGCCAGTCGGGCTCCGACGCCGCGGCCTGAGCCGGCGCCCTGACGCCACCGGGGTCGGGGTCCGGACTCCGTCAACTTAGGTTGACGGCAGGCACCAATTCACGAACTTTTCATGTGCCCGGCTGTAACGGGCACTACGCTATGGTTTACAAACACATGTTCGATAATTCAGGCAGGTAGGGAGACACCTATGGCTACCACTACGCCGGGCACTGCTAAGCCCGCATCCACGACGAAGCGAACTACAACCAGACGCAAGCCGGCGAGCGCCGGATCGCGCACGTCGAAGACGGCGGCGAGCACGCGCCGGACCAGTCGCACCGCGAGCACGTCGACCCAGCCCAAGACCCGCGTCGAGCACGCGCAGGTGATAGCCGAGCGCGTCGTCCTCGTCCCGGTCGGTGCCAGTCTCCTCGCTCGCGACAACCTGGTCTCGACCGTGAAGGGATTCGCGACCAAGTACCGGACTCGCACCAGCTTCGAGCGCGAGCTCAAGCGCTACGAGCGTCGCGGCGTCACCGCACGCAATCGCCTCGAGCGCCAGGTCCGCCGGGCGCGGACGCGTGTGGAGCGCGAGATGCGCCAGCGGCGTAGCCTGGTGGAGCGAACGATGCGTCAGAATCGGCGCCGGATGAATCGTGAGCTAACCTCAGTGCGTAGGGACCTCGAGAAGCAGTCGGGCGCGGTGGGCTCACGAGTCGAGCGGCTAGTAGCCAACGCGCAAGGCCTGCTCGGCTCATAACAGCTTCCCCCGCGCGGGCGCCCAGGAGAGTGCCACGTCGCGGGAAGGGTTCGCCGGCCTCATAACCTCGCCGGCGAATGCAGCACCCTCTCCTCCCTCAACCGCCGGGGCGTCACGAAAGTGGCGCCCCAGCGGTGCTTAATGGGCCCTTCGGATCCGCGGACGCACGAGCGGGCCGCCGGCTTGGCACCTCCTCCCGCCTACAATCAACAACATGCCTACACGAGACCAAGTGATCGACTCCCTCCGCTCCGTGATCGACCCGGAGCTTCGCCGCGACATCGTCGAGCTCGAGATGGTCCGCTCCGTCGACGTCCACGACAACGGCGTAGTCGACGTGACGGTCTCGTTGACCACCCCGGGCTGCCCGATCCGCAGCCACTTTCAGACCGGCGTCAACGACTCGATCCGCAAGCTCGAGGGCGTTACCGGCGTCAACATCAGCTTCGACGTCCTGTCTGACAACGAAAAGCAGGCGCTGGGGCGCAAGCTCGGCCGCGGCTCGCTCCCCGAAGGCGCGCTCGCGCAGGTCAAGAACGTGATCTGCGTCGGCTCCGGCAAGGGCGGCGTCGGCAAGTCGAGCGTCACCGCCAACCTCGCCGTCGCGCTGCTCGCCGAGGGCAAGACCGCCGGCGTGCTGGACGCGGATGTATGGGGTTACTCACAGCCCCGCATGCTCGGCCTCGGCGCCGAGCGGCCCCACGTCAACGCCGATCGCAAGATCGTGCCGCTCCGCGCGTTCGACGGCATCCGCGTGATGTCGATCGGGTTCTTCGTCGAGCAGGACGCCGCGGTCGTGTGGCGCGGCCCGATGCTCCACAAGGCGCTCCAGCAGTTCCTCGAGGACGTCGAGTGGGGCGAGCTTGACTACCTGCTGATCGACCTCCCCCCCGGCACCGGCGACGTGTCGATGACGCTTGCCCAGCTGCTGCCGCAGGCCAAGTTCGTGATCGTCACCACGCCGCAGCCGGTGGCACAGAAGGTGGCTCGCCGGTCGGCCGAGATGGCGATCAAGCTCAAGCTCGAGATCGCCGGCGTGATCGAAAACATGTCCGGGTTCGTCACCCCGAACGGCGAGCGCTACCAGCTGTTCGGCGAGGGCGGTGGCCAGTTGCTGGCCGAGGAACTCGAAGTGCCGTTGCTCGGGAAGGTGCCGCTGACGATGGGGCTGCGCGAGCAGTCCGACGCCGGCACGCCGATCGTGGTCTCAGATCCCGACGACCCGGCGGCGCAGGCGCTCGCCCACGCGGCGCGCGGCCTGATCGCGCTGTCGCCGGTCGAGCTCCCGGTGATGCAGATGCCGGCGCCGGCAGCCGCGCCCAAGCCGGCGGGCATGTCTCTCCCGATGGCGTAACCGGGAGCGGAGTCCCTACTTCTTGGCGTAGTAGTCCGCGTTCAGCTGAACGTACTTCTGCCACTCGTCGGGCAGCTGGTCCTCGGCGAAGCAGGCATCCACGGGGCACGCCTCGACGCAGGCATCGCAGTCGATGCACTCCTCGGGATCGATGTAGAGCATCGGGACGTCGTCGTAATCGGGCTCGTCGGGCGTCGGATGGATGCAGTCGACCGGGCAGACCTCAACGCACGAGTTGTCCTTTGTGCCGATGCAAGGCTCCGCGATGACGTAGGCCATAGGGTTTCGTAGTCCTCTTTGCGTTTCGGGGGCAGTCGGATGCCGATTTTACGTGCGCAGGGCTTTGGCCGTTTCGCGGGAATAGGGTAGGTGTGCGTTCGTCACACAACGGTGGCGTCGCGCAATAGACGGGCGAATGGACGAACGGCCCCGAAACCGACGGCAATGGTCCGACACCGCGCTGCTGTCGGCGATCGCGGCGCGAGACGGAGCTGCGTTCGCCGTGTTCTACCGGCGGCACCTCCCGCACGTGCTGGCGTTCCTGTTCCGCGAGACCCGCGACCCCGAGGCCGCGGCCGATCTCGCCGCCGAAGTGTTCGCGGCGGTGTTGTTGTCGGCGGCCCGGTACCACGAGCAGGGCGAGTCGGCAGCGCCGTGGGTGATCGGCATCGCCCGCAACAAGCTGCTGATGAGCTTCCGGCGGGGCCGGGTCGAGGCGCGGGCGCGCCACCGGCTCGGGTTCCAGGCGGTCGCGCTCGATGAGGGCGACCTCGACCGGATCGAGGAGGTCGCGCACGGCGGATCGGGACGGCTGGTGGCGCTGTTGCAGAACCTCCCCGAGGACGAGCGGTTTGCGGTCCGCTCGCGGGTGCTGGACGAGCGCCCCTACCAGGAGATCGCGGGCGAGCTCAAGTGCTCGGAGATGGTCGTCCGCAAGCGGGTCAGCCGCGGGCTGGCGCGGGTGCGAGAGCAGCTGAGGGAGACCGGATCGACGTGAACGATTATCTGGACCGAATCGAGGCACAGCTCACCGAGCTGACCGAGAAGGGCGCGCACCAACGGCTTCGGGCGCGACGGCCCGCGCTCGGCCGCGCAGCCGTCGGCGCCGGCCGCGGGATCGGCGGCCCCCGGCCCCCGCGCCGCCGCACCGAGGCGCTGGCGTTCATAGCCGCCGCCGCGGTTGTGGCCGCCGTCGTCGCGATCGTGCTGGTCAACGCGCACCACTCGACGGCGTCGCATTCGAACGCGTCGGCGGCGGCGAGCGGCACGCAGTCCGCCACGGCGAGCACGCACACCAGCTCGACCTCGCCGGCCGCTATCGCACCGCCCAAGCCCACCACCGGGCCGATCTCCACTCCGATCCCGGCGCACTTCGCCCCCCAGTCGTTCACCGCGATCAGCGAGCTCGAGTGGTGGGTGCTCAGTGCGGCCCCGTGCCAGTTTGCCGGCGGCCGCCCACCGTGCGGGTCGATCCTGCGGACCACCGACGGCGGTCAGCACTTCATCGGCATCGGCGAGCCGCACGCGTCTGTGTCGAGCTCTCCGAACCAGCCCGGATACTCGCAGATCCGGTTTGCCGACAGCGACAACGGGTACGCGTTCGGCCCGAACCTGTACGTCACCCACGACGGCGGGCAAACCTGGCACGCGCTCAACGTCGGCGGCGCCGTCAACGATCTGGCGATTTCCGACGGCGAGGCGTACGCGATCGTCGACGTCTCCGGCAGCGGCGCCGCCGGCGCGCGCCTGATGCACTCGGCGGTGAGCTCCGACGGCTGGACCGTCGTTCCTGCCGCCGGGGACGTGTCCACGGGGTTGTGGGTGGAAGGCTCCGACGTGTTCGTCCAGTCGGGCGTCGCCAACGGCATCGGGTCCGACGTGCTCGTCTCCCATAACAGCGGCGCCAGCTTCACCAGCGACCCGTCCCCGAGTCCCGGACTCGGCTGCCAGTATCAGGAGCCCGAGCCGCCGGTCGTGTGGGCGCACTGCGCCACCGGCACCGAGAGTGGCGTGTGGCGCTCGACCGACGCCGGGGCCACGTTCGATACCGCCGAGCCGAGCGGCCGGCTCAGTCTGCCGAACTCGGCTCCGTTCGCGGCGGCGTCCACATCGACCGCGGTCGTCGGCTACCAGGTCCTGTTCCGAACCGGGGACGACGGCACGACGTACAAGCCGGTCCAGATCACGCAAACGCCTGCCGCGTACAGCAAGGTGGTCGCGTGGGCGTGGCTCGGCTTCACCGATACGACCCACGGGGTCGCGCTCGGGTACCTGGGGTCCGTCGCTTCCGCTAACGAGCGGCTCTACTACACCACCGACGGCGGGCAGACGTACCACTACGTAGCCGTGCCGTGAGGCCCCGTCTTGCTCGCTACAGCATGTGGCGTGGCGATCGCCGGGACTGGAGCACTCTATAGAGCCGGCACCCGACCGGCCCACGGCAACGCCTGCTCGAGCTGGGTCGCGACTCCCAGGAGGACTTCCTCGCGCGCCGGCCGCCCGATCAGCTGGACCGCGGTCGGCAGGCCATCGTCGCCGTGGTAGAGCGGCAGCGCGATCGCGGGCTGGCCCGTCACGTTGACGATCGCGGTAAACGGGGTGAACGTTGCCGAACGGCGGTACTTGACCATCGGATCCTCACCGAGGCCGTCGATCTCGCCGATCGCGACGGGGCGACCGCCCAGCGCCGGCGTGAGCACGGCGTCATACGGCTCGAGCGACGTCACGATCGAGCGCGCTGCCGACTCGAGGCGGGCCTGGGCGGTCATGTATGCGATGGTGTCCTGGCTACGAGCGCGCTCCCACAGCGCCCAGGTCAGTGGCTCGACGTCGCCCTCGGCCGGCTCACGCCCGGCGATCTGCCCGCCCACCCAAGTCGTGTGCGAGATCGCTGGGCCGAACGCACGAGTGAAGTCGGGCAGCAGGTCGAGACCCGTCCAGGGCGGGGTGATCTCTTCGACCGCGTGGCCAAGCGATTCGAGCAGACCGGCCGCGTCGCGGGCGGCCTGCGAACAGATCGGGTCCACCGTCGCGCCCTCGAACGGCGGGGTCATCGCGAGCGCGATCCGCAGCGGCCCAGGATCGACCCCGGCGAGCGCGGCGTACCCGGCCGCGGGAGGGGGTGGGGCCCAGGTGGCGTCGCCTGGCTCGGCGCCCGCGAGGACGTCGAGCACGCCGGCGGTGTCCGCAACGGAACGCGTCAACACGCCGTCGCAAACCAGGAAGCTGTGGCCGCTGTCGGGACCAGGCGACACGCGGCCCCGCGCGGGCTTGAGGCCGACGAGCCCGCAACATGCAGCCGGAATCCGGATCGACCCGCCGCCGTCGTTGCCGTGCGCCACCGGCACCATCCCGGCCGCGACCGCCGCGGCCGCCCCTCCGCTCGAACCCCCCGGGGTCCGGTCAATGTTCCACGGGTTGCGGGTCGGGCCGAACCGCCGCGGCTCGGTCGTGGGCAGGATGCCCATCTCCGGCATCGAGGTCTTACCGACGATCACGAACCCTGCCTCGCGGAGCCGGCGCACCAGGAAGGCATCGTGATCCGGGATGAAATCTCCGAACAGGTCGCTGCCGTTGGTCAGCGGCATTCCCGCGACCGGCCGGTTGTCCTTGATCGCGATCGGAACGCCGGCGTAGGGTCGCCGATCGCCCTGCTCGATCGCCTCCGCCGCGGCCAGCGCCGAGTCGTGTGCCACATGCGTGAACGCGTTGATCGCCGGATTGAGCTCGTCGATCCGGCGCAGCGATATTTCCACGAGCTCCCGCGCTGACAGCTTGCCGCCCCGAACCAGCGCCGCGAGCTCGGTCGGCGAACGGAGCAGGAGCTCGGACGGGACGGCCTCTGACACGAATCGGAAGGCTATCCGGCTACGCTTCCGGGTCAGCCACTGCGCCCTGACGAGGGCGCTCGCTGCCGCGCCGGGCAGCTTGAGCACGTCGCCGATCCAGGAGAACGCCGAATGAGCGTCACTGCCGAAGTCCAGTCCGGCCTCGAGGGCGTAGTCGCCTTCGCCACCGAGATCGCCGAGCCCGACCGCGCCGGCGGCGCGCTGCGCTATCGCGGCGTCGACATCGAGGAGCTGGTCGGGAACGTCCCCTTCGAGCAGGTCTGGGGCCTGCTCGTGGACGGGCACCTCCTGCCCGGAATGCCCCCGGCCGAGCCTCACCCGCTGATCGTCCGCTCGGGCGACCCACGCGTCGACGTGCAATCGGCGCTGGCGATGCTCGCGCCGCAATGGGGCTTCGGGCAGCTGATCGACATCTCCGACGAGGAGGCCCGCGACAACCTGGCGCGCGCCTCGGTCATGGCGCTGTCGTTCGTCGCCCAGTCGGCTCGAGGAATCGGGAAGCCGCCGGTGTCTCAGCGTGAGATCGACAAGGCGAAGTCGATCCCCGAGCGCTTTCTGATCCGCTGGCGGGGCGAGGCCGATCCGCGCCACGTGGAAGCGATCGACGCGTACTGGATCTCGGCGGCCGAGCACGGGATGAACGCCTCGACGTTCACTGCGCGTGTGGTCGCCTCGACCGGCGCGGACGTTGCCGCGGCGCTGTCGGCGGCGGTCGGTGCGCTGTCGGGTCCGCTACACGGCGGCGCCCCGCTGCGCGTGCTGAAGATGCTCGACGACGTGGCGGAGATGGGAGACGCCGACCGCTACGTCAAGGATCTGCTCGACCGGGGCGAGCGGCTGATGGGGTTCGGGCACCGCGTGTACCGTGCCGAGGACCCTCGGGCGCGAGTGCTCCGCCGCACCGCGAAGGCGCTCGGCGCCCCGCGCGTGGAGGTCGCCGAGGCGCTCGAGGTCGCGGCGCTGGCCGAACTCGAGGCACGCAGACCCGACAGGGTGCTCGCGACGAACGTCGAGTTCTGGTCGGCCGTCGTTCTCGATTTCGCCGACGTCCCGCCCGAGCTGTTCACGCCGCTGTTCACCTGTGCGCGCACCGCGGGTTGGTCGGCGCACATCCTCGAGCAGAAGCGCGAAGGGCGGCTCGTGCGTCCGACCGCCAAGTACGTCGGACCGGGTCCGCGACCGCTGTCAGAGCTGAAGACGGCCTAACACTGCGGCTGAGCGGCCTCCGTATGCTGGGGCCGCGACGGATGAATGTCGAACGTCAGCTCGATCCGGAGGCGCTGGGCGATCACATCGATCGCCTGTATCGCGCGGCCTGGGGCCTGTGCGGCTCGCGCGAGGAGGCCGAGGACCTCGTGCAGGAGACGTTCGAGCGCATCCTCCGCCGGCCGCGCCTCTTGCGCTCCGACGACGATCTCGGATACCTCCTGCGCGTCCTGCGCAACACGTTCTTCAGTCAGCGGCGGGCGGCCGGCCGCCGCCCCCAGACGACGCCCCTGCCCGACGACCTGGACCTGATCGAGGACCAGACCGCGCCCGCGGCCGAATCGCGAATCGAGTCGGCGGAGCTGTACACCGCGATCTCGCGGCTACCCGACGACTTCCGCGACGCGCTCGTCGCGATCGATGTGGCCGGGCTCTCCTACCGAGAGGCCGCCCGGGCGCTGAAAGTCCGCGAGGCGACGATCACGACCCGGCTGCACCGCGCCCGCCAGCGGGTGGCCGCCGACCTTGTCAGCGAGGGTCCGCCTAGTCAGAGTCCGCCGGGACCTTCCACGCCGCCAGCTTCTGCAGCTCAGCGGCCTTGACCCCGGTTCCCGAGAGCACGCACGTGTCGCCGTCGCGGCGCCACGTCACGACCCTGCGGCCGTTCAACTCGAAGGTGTGCAGCTGGGTGCCGTTCCGGTCGGTCGTCCTCGCCGACGGCACTGTCAGCGGGGGCGACTGCACGATCGTGTAGGCGATCGTGGTGCCCTTCCACCTGTAGTAGACGGTTACGGCAGTCCGCCCGCCGAGCGTGTCGGTCCGCGCTCCGACCGGTTCGAATCCGAACCGCGAGGCCCAGTTGGGGAAGTAAACGTCGCCGACTTGCTGATTCAGCCGCCCCCCGGGCATGTCCGGATCGGGGGCGGGCGGCGCCTGCACTGGACCTCGGGCGGCCAGCGCCGCCGCGTCGGACACGGAAGGCGCGCCGGGCGTTCCCGACGGCAGCGCCAGCACCAGCGCGAGCACGATCGCGGCGAGCGCCGCAACCGCTCCGCCGGCGTACGCGAAGCGCCGGCGCATGATCGTCGCCCGGCTCGGCCGCGAGGCCTCGATCTTCGCGCGCAGCCGCTCGGGAGCGCGCTCGGTCGCCCGCATCTGGTGGAGCGCGTCGACCACGCGGCGCTCACGCTCATACAGCGCGGTCAGCTCCGGCGAGGCGGTGATGTGCGCCTCGACGGCCGCTTTGCGGGCCGCATCGAGCGTGCCGTCGGCGAGCGCCGACAGATCGGCGAGGTCAGCCGCCGTCGGCTTTGTTTGGTCGGCGCGAGAGGCCATCTTTCCCTGCAGTCGCGTTGAGGTGAAGCATTCAGCTTAACGACGCTGAAACGGCCTCATACCTTCCCGTCGCGGTCATGAACCCCGATACGGGCCCGACAGGTATTCCGACAGCATCCGCGTGGCGCTGAAGCGCGGCCCGAGGGTCGTCAGCGAGGCCCGGATCCGGGCGATCCAGGCCACCGGCAAGCCGTGTTCGTCGCGCTCGTAGAACGCCGGGACCACCTCCTCATCGAGCAGCCGATGAAGCTCGGCGACGTTCCGGGTGTCCTGCGCCCGATGATCGTCGTCGACCTCTCCCTCGATCGCCCAACCGTTGTCGCCGTCGTACCCCTCCGCCCACCAGCCGTCAAGCACGCTCAACTGGAGGCCGCCGTTGATGACCGACTTCATGCCGCTCGTCCCGCTCGCCTCCAACGGCGGACGAGGGACGTTCAGCCACACGTCGCAGCCCCTCACGAGCCATGCCGCGGTGGCGAGATCGTAATCGTCGAGGAACACCACGCGCTGGCCGATGATCTGAGCGCGCTTCATCCCGAACAGGCGCTTGAGCACGCGCTTGGCGTCGTCGTCTCGGGGGTGGGCCTTGCCGGCAAGCACCACCTGCACCGGGTGGTCGCCGCCGAGGAGTTTCAGGGTCCATGCCGGATTTCGGGTGAGCAGGTCCAGACGCTTGTAGGTGGCCACACGCCGCGCGAAGCCGATCGTCAGTGTGTTCGGATCGAACGCGGTGGCAGCTGCGTCGACGTAAGCGCGCGGGTCGCCGCGGAGCAGCCGCTCGGCGGCGCTGCGTACTCGCACCTGTGCGACCAGATCGGCGCGCTGGCGCTCGCGCGCACCCCACAGGTCCTCACTCGAGATACCCTCAACGGCGGCCCAGGTGCCGGGCTCCGCCGCCCGGGTCATCCAGCCCTCGCCCAGATGCCGGTCGAGCAGCTCGCGGATCGGGGTGCCGATCCAGGTCGGCACGTGGACGCCGTTGGTCACGTAGCCGATCGGGACCTGCGCGACGGCCAGATCCGCCCACAGCGACTGCCACATCTCGCGCGCGACCTCGCCGTGACGGCGGCTGACGCCGTTCGCGGCACGGCTCATCCGCAACGCCGCCTGGGTGACGCCGAAGTCCTCCGCGGTGTCTTTCGGATCGGTGCGCCCGAGCGCGATCACTTCTTCGGTGGGGCATCCGAGTTGCGCCAGCAAGCGGCCGATCGCGTCTTCCACCTGCGCGGGCGGATACGTGTCGTTGCCGGCTGGAACTGGGGTGTGAGTCGTGAACACGGTGCGCTCGCGCGCCGCGGCGAGGCCGGCCGACAGGTCCTCCCTCGAGTGCAGGTCCTGGCAGGCGAGCTGCACCGGCGCGAGCATCGCGTGGCCCTCGTTCAGGTGGATCACGCCGGGCTCGATCCCGAGCGCGGTCAGCGCCCGCACGCCGCCGGCGCCGAGCAGCACGTACTGAGCGAGGCGGATGTGCTCGTCGGATTCGTACAGACGCGCGGTGATCCAGCGCTCGACCGGGCCGTTCTTGGGGAGGTCCGCGTCCAGCAGGAACAGCGGTATCCGTCCGACATCGACGCGCCAGATCTGGGCGGTCACGTCAGCGTCGTAGATCGAGACCTCTATCGTCAACGGCCGCTCGTCGGGGCCAGTCACGACCGCCGCCGGGAGCCGCTGCGGGTCGGTGTCGATCCAGTACTCGTGCTGCCAGCCGCCGGCGTCGATCCGCTGGCGGAAGTAGCCCTTGCGGTACATCAGGCCGACCGCGACCATCGGGACCGCGCAATCGGACGCCTCCTTGAGCAGGTCGCCGGCGAGGGCACCAAGGCCGCCCGAGTAGATCGGCATCGACACATGGACGCCGTATTCGGCGCACAGGAACGCCACCGGCCGCGCCGGGTCGATCGACGGGTAGAAGGGTCGGTCCAGATCGGCCTTGACCTGCGCCTCGAGCGTCGCGGCGCGTTCGAGCAGGCCGTCGTCGGCCGCAGCGCGCTTCAAGGCACTCGCGGACGCCTCCTGGAGCATTCGGACCGGGTTCTGGAGCGTGAGTGCGAACCGCTCGGGATCGACCGAGGCAAACAGCTCTGCGCCACCTGGGAGCCACGACCAGCGGTAGTTGTACGCGAGCCGCGCCAGCGGCGCGAGGGCATCGGGCAGCCGTTCCGCGAGCTCCGCCGCGGCGCGCCGAATGTCTTCGCGGCCGTCGTTCATCGTCACCCGGCCGTAGCTCACGGCCGGGCATTATCGGGCAACCGCTACTCTCGCGCTTCTTGACCGGGTTGGCCAGCAACTGCCGCCTTGGTGTGCTCGCGTTCGGCGACTCGATCACGAACGGCGGCGGCGAGCTCCAGTGGGGGGTGGCGCTGCAGTCGTGGGCGATGTGGGTGGCGCGCGGGCTGGCGCTGCCATATACGTGCTACGCGGTCGACGGAGCCCGGGTCGAGCACGTGGTCTGGCAGCAGATCCCGGCGTTCTCGCGGCTCACGGACGGCTGCGGACCGCCGGCCGGGTATCAGCTCGGCTGTCTGTACATCGGAGTCAACGACGTCCGGCTGCCGGATTGGGACCCGGCCGCATTTTCCGTCGGTTTTCGGAGCGCGCTCGAGTTCCTACTCGGCCGCTGTGAGCGGGTGCTTGCGGTAACGGCGCCGTTGGATCTGGGGCGCCCCCGCACGCCGGCTCGGGTTTCCGAGCTGGATGAGGTCATATCGACTGTCGCCGGCGAGCTCGGGACGCTGTTGCTCGATCTGCGGCCGTGGGGCGCCCGCAACCTGGTGATGACCGACCACGTCCATCCCACTGCGTTCGGCCAGATCAACATCGCCGAACGGGCGCTCGCGGTGCTTTCGGCGGACGGGATGCGCGTCGCGGTCCGGCCGTCGACGCTTATCCAGTTCTCGCCGAGTTGGCGCATGCGGCTCCAGGGCGACTGGACGTACGTGTACCGCCACGCAAAGGTGACCGCCTGGTCGCCGGCGGTCCGGGGTCGGTCCGCGATCCGCTCCCTGCTGCTCGGCTGAACCGGAGGAGAGCCCCGCGAAGTGACGAGGTCAGAGGCTGGTGGAGGGACCGGGTCAGAGACCGGCGGGATGAAGGACCGTCGGAAACGTCGAGAGGTACTCGGCGGACGGCGTGCCGATCTTCTCGACGCCACCGCCACCGCCCCAGGCGCCGTGCGACCCGCCCGACTCGTAGAACTGGCCGCTGATCTCGATGATCACGTGGCCGCTCTGGCCAGGCAGCGCCCGGTCGTAGACCGTGACGTACTGGCCGGGGCCTGACTCCATCCCGGCCTGCTGGGGGAGCGAGGTCGTGTCGACCGGCTGGCTCAGGTAGCCGCCGGCATGGAGCACCGCGGACACGAACCCGGAGCAGTCGTAGCCGGCCTGCGGCCCCCAGCCGCCGTGACCGCCACCATAAACGTAGGGCTTGCCGACGAGCGAGTTGGCCATGTTGGTCATCGCCTGGACCTGCGCCGGCGCGTTCCCGGACGTGGTGCCCAGGGTCGATCCGGCGGTGACCCCGAGCGAGCTCGTGGCGGGAAGCAGCGAGGACAGATTGGGTGTGAGCGTGTCCGCAGAGCTCCCGCTCGTCTCGCCGATCGCCGAGGCCATCAGCGAGTCGGGTGAAAGTGCGCCCGTGCCCGACGGGTCGCTGCTTCCGAGCGCGGAGGACAGCGCGTCGCTGAAGCTCGTCGACCCGGTGCCGGCGGTGGCGCCAAGCGACGCTCCGCCCGAGTCGGTCGTGGTGGCGGAGGAGGCGAGGGCACTGCGTGGGTCGGTGAGCTGTTGCTGCATCGCCAGGATCTGGTCAATGCGGCTCGTCACAGCTTCGATACTCATCGTCCACTGAGATCGGCGTTCGCGCCGTCAACTTGAGCCGCCGGCGAGTCCGGGTTTTCTCCACACTCGATCCCCTGACCCGATGTGAATGCGGGTTCAGCCACCTATCGTGGGGTCAACTCAACGCTCGTGGCGGGCGATGGGCCCAATGAGGACTTATCCCCCCTCGCCGCCGCCGCCGTCCGGCAGGCGAGCGAGCCGCCCGGCCTCGGTAGTCGACTCCCGGAGCCGTCGCGCCAGCGCCGGCGTCAGCGCGCCGGGCTCCATCCGCCACCGCCAGTTGCCACGAGTCCGGCCCGGGTTGTTCATGCGAGCCGAGCTCCCCAGCCCCAGGACGTCCTGTGCCTGCACCATCGCCACCCGCGCCGGCGACCGCAGCGCCAGCCGGATCAGGCTCCACCACGGCTGGCGCTCGACCACCCCGTAACGGGAAAACGAAGCGTCCACAAATCCACGCTCATCGACAGGCAGCGACGTGTACCACCCCCGCGCCGTATCGTGATCATGCGTCCCCGTGTACACGACTCGGTCCTCGACGTGGTTCTCGAAACGATGAACGCTCTCAGGCGCCCGTGGGTCGAACCCGAACTGCAGCACGACCATCCCGGGGAAACCGAGCGACTCGCGAAGCCTCGTGACCGCCGGCGTGATCACCCCGAGGTCCTCCGCCACGAGCGCAACATCGCCGAGCGACTCCAACACCGCGTCGAACACCGCCCGCCCAGGCCCGCGCTGCCATGTACCGGACCGAGCCGTCCGAGCCCCGGAAGGCACGGCCCAGTACGACACGAACCCGCGAAAGTGATCGATCCGGGCCAGATCGAACAGCGACAGCGTCCGCCGCAGCCGCTCGACCCACCACCGGTACCGCCGGCGGCGCAGCGCCGGCCAGTCGTACACGGGATTGCCCCACAGTTGCCCGTCATCGGTGAACGCGTCCGGTGGCGCACCCGCGACCAGACCGGATCGGAACATCCACGGATGGGCCCGGTGGTCGGCGCTTCCCGGCGCCACGTAGATCGCGACGTCGCCGAACAGCCGAACCCCCCGTTCCGCCGCGTACTCACGCAAAGCGCTCCATTCGCGATCAAACCGCACCTGATCGGCCAATGCCCCTCGAGCTGAGAACCGCTCCCAATCGACCGCCCAGAACGCCTCGCGCTCGCGAAACGAAGCCACTTCGGAAGCCGAAACCGGAGCCCGCGGCGAAGCCAGGAACCCGGGCCAGGCCGCGAACGCCGAGCGCGACTTGTACGGAGAGCCGTAGCGGTCCGGCGGGCCGACCGGCAGCACCTGCCACCAGGTCTGTCCCGCCGCCGCCAGCCAGTCGACGAACCGGTACGCCTCCGGTCCGAGCCGGCCATCCGGGAGTGAGGTTAGATGGAGCTGAACACCGCTTGAGCGCGGTAGCTCGATCATGTAAGAGCCAACCTGAAACCTGCCCGCCGATTCACCGATCGTTGTTTACCCATCGCGCTGGGGGATATTTTCGACTCGAAGCGCGACCGGGCCTTTACCAAGCACGTCCGTACACCGGGAGCACGCCTTGACGAGCGCCGCCACAGAACTTCATCCAAGCCCGACCTCGAACCGGGGCGGGGCCAAGACCAAGCAGCCGCCGCCACGCATCGTCATCCAGTACCCGACCCCCGCCGTCGACGGCGGTCGCTACGCGGCCAAGCGCTGCGTCGGAGATACCGTAACCGTCGAGGCCGACGTCTTCCGCGATGGTCACGACCTCCTCCGGGCGGTCGTCCGCTACCGAGGACCAGGAGACACCGCGCACCACGAGGCCGAGATGCAGCGGATCGACGCCCACCTCGGCGGCGTGCGCTGGGCGGGCAGCTTCGACGTCGACCGCCAGGGGCGCTGGGAGTACACGGTCGAGGCCTGGACCGACGTGTTCGGCACCTGGCGCGACGAGCTCCAGAGGAAGGTCGCAGCCGACCAGCATCACCTCGCCGGCGAGCTCTCCGAAGGCGTTCTGCTGCTGGGGACCGCGAAATCGGCCGCGACCGAGAAGGCCGACAACGCGCTGATCGATCACGCGATTACCACCCTCTCGAACGCCGACATCCCCGAGGCGGCCAAGCACGACGTCGCGCTCGGCCCCGAACTGTTCGCCACGATCGAACGGATCGAGCCCCGCCACGGCAGCGTCACCCTTCCGGAGCCCATCACGATCGAGGTCGACCGGCTCCGCGCGCGGTTCGGCAGCTGGTATGAGCTGTTCCCCCGCTCCTGGGGCGGCCTGAAGGGCGTCGAGCGCCAGCTGCCCCACCTGGCCCAGCTCGGCTTCGACATCGTGTACCTGCCCCCGATCCACCCGATCGGGCTGACCAACCGCAAGGGCCGCAACAACTCGCTGACTGCCGTGGCGACAGATCCCGGCTCGCCGTGGGCGATCGGCGACCGGACCGGCGGTCACGACGCCGTTCACCAAGACCTCGGCACGATCGAGGACCTCAAACGGCTCACCCAAGCCGCGAGGAAGCACGACATCGACATCGCGCTCGACTTCGCGATCCAGGCCTCGGCCGACCACCCGTGGCTTCACGAGCATCCCGAGTGGTTCCACCGCCGCCCGGACGGCACGCTCAAGTATGCCGAGAACCCGCCCAAGCGCTACCAGGACATCTACAACCTCAACTGGGAATCGCCGGATTGGCGCGGACTCTGGGAGGCGCTGCGAGAAGTCGTCATCCAGTGGGTCGACTGCGGCGTCAAGGTGTTCCGCGTCGACAACCCGCACACGAAGCCGTTCGCGTTCTGGCAGTGGCTGATCGGAAGCGTCCACGAGCACGACCGCGATGTGATCTTCCTCGCGGAGGCATTCACCAGGCGAGCCGTGATGCGCCACCTCGCCAAGATCGGCTTCACCCAGTCCTACACGTACTTCACCTGGAAGAACGCGCGGTGGGAGCTGACCGAGTACGTCTCCGAACTCGCGCTGACCGATGAGAGCGACTACTTCCGACCGAACTTCTTCGCGAACACGCCGGACATCCTGCACGAGTACCTCCAGCACGGCGGCAGGCCCGCGTTCGAGGCCCGTCTGATCCTCGCCGCCACGCTCAGCCCGACGTACGGCATCTACTCGGGCTACGAGCACTACGAGAATGTCCCTGTCCGCGAAGGCTCAGAGGAGTATCTGCACTCGGAGAAGTACGAGATCAAGGAGCGCGCGCTCGACGGCCCGATGCTCCCGCTGGTCCAGCGCCTCAACCGGATCCGGCGTGACAATGTCGCACTCCAGGAGCTCACCAACGTCACGTTCCTCGACACGGCCAACGACGCGCTGATCGCCTACGCGAAGCAATCGCCTGGGAACGCCGTGATCACCGTCGTCAACATCGACCCGCACCAAATACAGGAGGGCCTCGCGATCGTGCCCGCCAACCTCGGTCTGCCTCCGAGCTTCACCGCACACGACCTGCTCACGGACGAGCGCTACCAGTGGCGGATCGGCCCGAACTACGTCCGTTTCGAGCCGGGCGTCCGCCAGGCGCACCTCGTCCGCGTCGAGATGTGACATCAAAATGAGCGTCGGCCCTCCCACACTCACTCACCTGATCGCGCGCGAGACCCGCGGGGTCCAACGGCCCGGCCCCCCCCAGCACGATGGCGGCACCGAGACCCAGGCGCAGGCTCGCCAGTGGTTCGAGGCCGAGCCGCTGTGGTTCAAGCGCGCGGTGTTCTACGAGATCCACATCCGCGGGTTCTTCGACGCCAACGGCGACGGCTCGGGCGACTTCCGCGGGCTGACCGAGAAGCTCGACTACCTCCAGTGGCTGGGCATCGACTGCATCTGGCTCCTTCCCTTCTACAGGAGCCCCTTACGCGACGGCGGCTACGACATCGCGGACTTCACCGCGGTGCACCCCGACTACGGCAACGTCGACGACGTGCACGAGCTGATCGAGGCCGCGCACGCACGGCGGATCCGGGTAATAGCGGACCTTGTGATGAACCACACCTCGAGCGACCATCCGTGGTTCCAGGATTCCCGCTCGAGCCCGGACAACCCCAAGCGCGACTGGTACGTGTGGTCGGACACCGTCCACCGATACGAGGACGCCCGGATCATCTTCATCGACACCGAGACCTCGAACTGGACCTGGGATGACACGGCCGGCGCGTACTACTGGCATCGGTTCTTCTCCCATCAGCCCGACCTCAACTACGACAACCCCGAGGTGCAGGAGGCGATGCTCGAGGTGCTGCGCTTCTGGCTCGACCTCGGCCTCGACGGGTTCCGCCTCGACGCCGTGCCGTACCTGTTCGAGCGCGAGGGCACGATCTGCGAGAACCTCCCCGAGACGCACGCGTACCTGAAACGCGTTCGCCAGGAGGTCGACTCCATGTACCCCGATCGCGTGCTGCTCGCCGAGGCCAATCAGTGGCCGGCCGACGTCGTCCAGTACTTCGGCGAGGGCGACGAGTGCCAGATGGCGTTCCACTTCCCGGTGATGCCCCGGATGTTCATGGCGATCCGGCGCGAGGAGGCGGTTCCGATCTACGAGATCCTCGAGCAGACGCCGACGATCCCGGACACGTGCCAGTGGGGGCTGTTTCTGCGCAACCACGACGAGCTGACGCTCGAGATGGTCACCGACGAGGAGCGCGACTACATGTACGCGGAGTACGCCAAGGATCCGAGAATGAAGCTGAACCTCGGAATTCGCCGACGCCTCGCGCCGCTGCTCGACAACGGCCGCGACGAGATCGAGTTGCTCCACGCGATCCTGTTTTCGCTGCCCGGCTCGCCGGTGCTCTACTACGGCGACGAGGTCGCGATGGGCGACAACGTGTTCCTCGGCGACCGCGACGGGGTCCGGACGCCGATGCAGTGGACCGGCGACCGCAACGGCGGCTTCAGCCGAGCCGACTTCGCCCAGCTGTACGCGCCGCCGCTGATGGACCCCGTGTATGGCTTCCAGGCCGTCAACATCGAGGCCCAGCTCCGCACTGCTACGAGCCTCCTACGCTGGCTTCACCGCTTCATCGCGCTGCGCAAGGAGCACCCCGTGTTCGGGTTCGGCTCCTACGAGCCGATCGAGCCCTCCAACCCCCGCATCTTCGCGCACATGCGCGCTTTCGAGGATGATCTGGTTCTGTGCGTTCACAACGTCGCCCGATCCGCCCAGGCGGTCGAGCTCGATCTCAGCGCCTACGAGGGGCGATACCCCGTGGAGCTGTTCGGCCGCTCACGGTTCCCGCGGATCGGCGAACTGCCGTACCTGCTGACGCTCGCTCCTCGCGGCTTCTTCTGGTTCCAGCTCGTCGACGGGGACGACGAAACCGATGAATGAGCGCGTCCAGATAACCGCGGACGAGATCCGCCGCGCCCTCGATGAGGAGGAGCTGCGCGAATGGGTACAGCAGCAGCGCTGGTACGCGTCGAAGGCACGCTCGGTGTCCGGTATCGACATCGTCGAAAGCATCCCGCTGCGCGAGGACCCGCTGCTGCTGCTGACGCTGGTCCAGACCCGCTTCGCCACCGGTACGCACGAGCTGTACCAGCTGCCCCTCGCCCTGCGCTCGGCCGACGCCTCCACCGACATCGCGGGCGGTGAGTCGATCGCCCACACCGATGAGTGGACCGTGTACGACGCGCTCGCCGAGCCCACCGAAGCGCTCGAACTGCTCCGGCGGATCGAGACCACCGATGAGATCACGACCGCCGACGGCCGCTTCAGCTTCCACCAGTTCGTCGAATCCGGCAACGGTCTAGGCCAGGCCACCGAGGTCCGCCTGATGGGCGTCGAGCAGTCGAACTCGTCGGTCGTGTTCGACGACAGCATCGTGCTCAAGGTGTTCCGCAAGCTCGAGCCCGGCGTCAACCCCGAGCTCGAGATCCTGCGTTTCCTCACCTGGCGCGGCTTCCCGAATATCGCGCCGCTCCACGGCTGGTACGACTACGAGGGGCAGGCGTTCATCTCGACGCTCGGCGTGGCACAGGAGTTCCTCCCCGATGCCGTCGGCGGTTGGGAGCTCGCGCTTGACGAGCTGTGGTCCGCGCCCGAGATGTTCCTCAATCGGCTCGGGAGCCTCGGCACCGTAACCGCGGAGCTCCACACGGTGCTGGCCTCGGACGCGACCGATCCGGCGTTTTCGCCCGAGGAGCCGAGCGTGGAGGCGCTGTCGCTGTTGACCGCGACGATCGACGAAGACATCGAGCGGATCTTTCTGCGGCTGCCCGACGACGAGCGCCTCGAGCCGATTGCCGGCCGCGGCCAGGACGTGCGCGAGCGTCTCGCCGCGCGCGCCCAGATCGGCGTCGGGGGCCGTGTGATCCGCACGCACGGCGACTACCACCTCGGACAGACTCTGCACACGCCCCGCGGCTGGGTCATCATCGACTTCGAGGGCGAGCCGGCCCGGCCGCTGCCCGAGCGCCGGCAGAAGCGCTCGCCACTCCGGGACGTCGCGAGCATGCTGCGCTCGTTCGCGTACGTCAGCTCCGCGATCGAGATCCTGCGAGGTCGTCGCGCGCCCGCGGACTTCGAGCAGCGCGCGAGGGAGAGGTTCCTCGAGCACTACTTCGCCGCCGTCGATCCCACGCTGATGCCCGGCGGCGAGGCCGTGATCAACAACCTGCTCTCGATCTACGAGCTCGAAAAGGCGATCTACGAGCTTTCCTACGAACTCAACAACCGCCCGGACTGGATTCCGATCCCGGTCGCCGGCATCGGGCGGATCTTGGAGGGCGCATGACCGTCGCCACCGGTGAACTCGAGGCGCTCGTCCGCCGCGAGCACTCGAACCCCCACTCCGTGCTCGGAGCGCATCCGCAGAACGGCGGAGTCGTCGTCCGCGCGCTGCGCCCAGCGGCCAGCTCCGTGACCGTACGAGCCGACGGCAAGCCGGCCGTGGAGCTCAAGCGAATCCACCCGGGTGGCGTGTTCGAGGGCGTGATCGAACCGGCCAAGTTGCCGCTCCGCTATCAGCTCGAGGTCGACTACGGCGACGCCGGCAAGTTCACGATCGACGACCCGTACGCGTTCCTCCCGACGCTGGGCGAGCTCGACCAGCACCTGATCGCCGAGGGCCGTCATGAGGAGCTGTACGCGAAGCTCGGCGCACACGTCTCGGAGCACGAGGGCGTGGCCGGCACCGCGTTCGCCGTGTGGGCGCCGTCGGCCCGCGCGGTCAGCGTCGTCGGCGACTTCAACTCGTGGGACGGGCGGCTGCACGCGATGCGCTCGCTCGGCTCCACCGGGATCTGGGAGCTGTTCCTCCCGGGCGTCGGGCCAGGGACCAATTACAAGTACGAGATCCTCACCCAGGACCATTCGATCCTGCTCAAAGCCGACCCTTACGCGTTCGCCACCGAGGTGCCGCCGAAGACGGCTTCGGTGGTGTTCGAGTCCGAGCACCAGTGGAGTGCAAAGGACGCGGCCTGGCTGCGCGAGCGTCCCGAGGAGCGCCCTGCGATCGAGCGCCCGATCTCGATCTACGAGGTTCATCTCGGGTCCTGGCGGCTGAACCCGCTCGAGGGCAACCGGTCGCTGACCTACCGCGAGCTCGCCGACGAGCTGTCCGCGTACGTCAGGGACATGGGCTTCACCCACGTCGAGCTCCTGCCCGTGATGGCGCACCCGTTCAAGGGCTCGTGGGGCTACCAGGTCACCGGCTACTTCGCCCCCACGCCGTTCTACGGGGAGCCGGACGATTTTCGCGAGTTCGTCGATCGCCTGCACCAGAACGGCCTCGGGGTGATCCTCGACTGGGTGCCCGCGCACTTCCCCCGCGACGAGTTCGGGCTCGCGCGATTCGACGGCACCGCGCTGTACGAGCACGCGGATCCCCGTCGCGGCGAGCATCCGGACTGGGGCACGCTCGTGTTCAACTACGGGCGCCACGAGGTCCGCAACTTCCTGATATCGAACGCGCTGTTCTGGCTGCGCGAATACCACGTCGACGGCATTCGCGTCGATGCGGTGGCGTCGATGCTGTATCTCGACTACTCGCGCAACCCGGGCGAATGGGTGCCGAACCAGTTCGGCGGCCGCGAGGATCTCGACGCGGTGTCGTTCCTCAAGGAGTGCAACGAGGTCATGTACGGCCGCGAGCCCGGGATCATGTCGGCCGCCGAGGAGTCGACGGCGTGGCCGGGCGTGTCGCGCCCCACGTATCTCGGCGGGCTCGGGTTCGGGTTCAAGTGGAACATGGGTTGGATGCACGACACGCTCGGCTACTTCCAGCAGGACCCGATCTACCGCCGCTATCACCACCACGAGCTGACGTTCAGCCTGATGTACGCGTTCAGCGAGAACTTCATATTGCCGCTGTCCCACGACGAGGTCGTGCACGGGAAGGGATCGCTGTACTCGAAGATGGCCGGGATCGACAGGTGGCAGAAGCTCGCGAACCTCCGTGCGCTGTACGCCTACATGTGGGCGCACCCGGGCAAGAAGCTGCTGTTCATGGGCTCGGAGCTCGCGCAGGAGCAGGAGTGGAGCTACGAGCGCTCGCTCGACTGGCACCTGCTCGAGCAGGCCGACCATGCCGGCATCCAGGCGCTGGTCCGCGATCTCAATCGCCTGTACAAGGACGAGCCGGCGCTATGGGAGGTCGACTCGGACCCGACCGGGTTCTGGTGGCTTGAGCCCAACGACGCCGACAGCAACGTGCTCGCGTTCGCCCGCGCCTCGAAGGACGGCGAGCGCGTGGTCGTGTTCGCAGCCAACCTCTCTCCGGTGCCGCGCGAGGGCTACCGACTCGGGCTCCCGCGGGCTACCCGCTGGAAGGAGGCGCTCAACACCGACTCGCGGTACTACGGCGGCAGCGACGTAGGCAACCTCGGGGCCATCGAGCCCGAGCCGATTCCGTGGCACAACCAGCCCGTGTCGGCGCTCGTTACCCTGCCGCCCTTGGCTGCCGTTTGGCTCGTGCCCGAAACCCAGTGAGCTCGACCATGTCCGCGCCGGTTGGGGACGGCGTCGCCGAGTACCCGTGGGAACGTCCGCTCGGGGCGTTCCCGCTGCCCGCCGGCGGCGTCGAGTTCCGGGTGTGGGCACCCCACGTGGACTCGATCTCGCTCCGCCTCGGCGGGCGCGATCTGCAACTCACGGACGCCGGCTATGGGATCTACGAGACGATCGCAGAGGCGCGTGCCGGCGACGACTATGCGTTCGTCGTCGGCGGCCGCGAGCTTCCCGATCCGTGCTCCCGCTGGCAGCCGCAAGGGATCCGCGGCCCGTCGCGCATCCTCGCTCTGCCCGCGTCCGAATCGGGCTTCCCCACGCCGGGGACGCGGGAGCTCGTGATCTACGAATTACATATTGGGACTTTCAGTGACCAAGGGACGTTCGAGGCCGCCATCGAGCATCTGCCGGGGTTAGCGGAGCTAGGGGTGACCGCGATCGAGATCATGCCGGTGGCGGAGTTCCCCGGACACCACGGCTGGGGCTACGACGGCGTGTACATCTCGGCAGCGCAATCGTCGTACGGCGGACCGCACGGCCTCAAGCGATTAGTCGGGGCGGCGCACGAAGCCGGGCTCGCCGTGATCCTCGACGTCGTCTACAACCATGTCGGCGCATCGGGCACCCCCGCGATCGAGGCGTTCGGTCCGTACTTCACCGGCCGGTACGCGACGCCGTGGGGAAAGGCGATCAACTACGACGACATCGACTGCGACCCGGTCCGCGAATGGGTCCTGCAGAGCGCGGTCGGATGGGTGCGCGACTTCGGGATCGACGGCCTGCGCCTCGACGCGATCCACGCGATTTTCGATCAGAGCGCCGAGCACATCGTGGCCGCGCTGGCCCGGCGCGTCCACGCCGAGCGCGACCACGCTCTCGTGATCGCCGAGAGCGGCCTCAACGACCCTCGGGTCATGCGCGACCGCACGGCCGGCGGCTGGGCGTGCGACGCCTCCTGGGCGGACGACTTCCACCACGCTGTGCGCACCCTGGTGACCGGCGAGCTCGACGGCTACTACTCCGACTTCGGCACCGTCGCGCAGCTCGCCAAAGCCTGGCACCGTCCATACGTTTACGACGGGAACTACTCCCCCTTCCGCCGCCACCGGTACGGCGCTCCTGCCGACGACGTGCCGGCCGAGCGATTCGTGGTATTCGACCAGAACCACGACCAGGTGGGGAACCGCGCGTTCGGCGGCCGCCTGCCGCCGCCGGCGCGCCCGCTCGCCGCCTTCTGCACGCTGCTCTCGCCGTACGTCCCGATGCTCTTCATGGGCGAGGAGTACGGGGAAGACGCGCCGTTCCAGTTCTTCTCCGATCACATCGACGAGTCGATCGCGCAGGCCACGCGCGAGGGCCGGCGAGCTGAGTTCGCCTCGTTCACGGCGTTCGCGAAAGAGGAGATCCCCGATCCACAGGACCCGGCGACCTTCGAGCGCTCGAAGCTCACGCGCCGGCGCGACCCCGCGCTGTCGGAGCTGTACGTCAAGCTGATGCAAGCCCGTCGCCGGCTCCCTCCGGGCGACGTCGACGCGATCGAGTTCGACGAGGACGCGCGGTGGCTGATCGTGAGGCGGGGTACGTTCGAGCTGGTTATGAACTTCGCGAGCGAGCCCCTCCGCGTGCCGTGTCCGGATCGGTCGTCGGTGATACTCGCGACGACGGCCGAGCCCCCGACCCTACGCTACGGATACGTGGAGCTTGCGCCGATGTCGGGAGCGCTGATCGCTTGAGCGACAACGGGGTGTGGCCCGGCCGCCCGTTCCCGATCGGCGCTGCGTGGGACGGAGGCGGGACGAACTTCTCGATCTTCTCCGAGCACGCCGCCGGCGTCGAGCTGTGCCTGTTCGACGACGATGACAACGAGAGGCGAATCGAGATGACCCAGCGGACCGCGCTCAACTGGCACTGCTACGTGCCCGGCGTGAGTCCGGGCCAGCGGTACGGGTTCCGGGTCCACGGGCCGTACGCGCCGCTCGAGGGTCACCGGTTCAACCCCTGCAAATTGCTGCTCGATCCGTACGCCAAGTCGATCGACGGCGTCGTCGACTGGGCCCACGATGCGAACGTGTTGCCGTACGTTCCGACCGCAGAAGAGGACGCCGACCTCGAGCCCGACGACGAGGACGACGCCGCGGCGATGCCGAAGTCGGTCGTGATCGATGACGCATTCATCTGGGAGGGGGATCGCCCGCCGCGGGTCCCGTTCGCCGACACGGTGATCTACGAGACCCACGTGAAGGGGTTCACGATGCTCCACCCCGAGGTCCGCGACGACCTCCGGGGCACGTATGCGGGGCTCGCGTCCGAGCCCGCAGTCGCCTACCTGCACCACCTCGGCGTGACCGCCGTCGAGCTGCTGCCGGTTCACCACATCTCCGACGAGTCGTTCCTGGCGGAGCGAGGCCTCACCAACTACTGGGGCTACAGCACCATCGGATATCTCGCGCCCCATTCCGAATACTCGGCTACCGGACGCCGCGGCGAGCAAGTCCGCGAGTTCAAGGGGATGGTCAAGGCGCTCCACCGTGCCGGGATCGAGGTGATTCTCGACGTCGTCTACAACCACACCGCCGAGGGCAACCATCTCGGCCCGATGCTGTCGTTCAAGGGCGTCGACAACCTCGCGTACTACCGGGTCATGCCGGACGACCCTCGTTACTACATGGACTTCACCGGGACCGGCAACTCGCTGAACCCCGTGCATCCGAGCGTGCTCCGGCTGATCATGGACTCGCTCCGATACTGGGTGACCGAGTGTCACGTCGACGGCTTCCGGTTCGACCTCGCGTCGGCGCTGGCGCGCGAGTTGTTCGACGTCGACCGCTTGTCGGCGTTCTTCGACGTCATCCATCAGGACCCGGTGCTCTCTCAGGTCAAGCTGATCGCCGAGCCGTGGGACGTCGGACCCGGTGGCTACCAGGTCGGCAACTTCCCGATCCTGTGGTCGGAGTGGAACGGCGTCTATCGCGACACGATGCGCGACTACTGGCGCGGCTTCGCCACCAACGGATCGTTCGCCGAGCGTCTATCGGGCTCGGCCGACCTTTACGAGGCCGACGGGCGCGACCCGTTCGCGTCGATCAACTTCATCACCGCGCACGACGGCTTCACGCTGCGCGACCTCGTCTCCTACGACCACAAGCACAACGAGGCCAACCTCGAGGACAACCAGGACGGCACCGACGACAACCGCTCCTGGAACCATGGCGTGGAGGGCGAGACTGACGACCCCGAGATCCTCGCTCTGCGCTTCCGCCAGCAGCGCAATTACATGGTCACGCTGATGCTCTCGCAGGGCACGCCGATGCTGCTCGGCGGCGACGAGATCGGCCGGACCCAGCGCGGCAACAACAACGGCTGGTGCCAGGACAACGAGATCTCTTGGTACGACTGGAGCGAGAACCCGGAGAAGGCCAAGCTCCGCGAGTTCACTCGGCGGCTGATCCGTCTGCGCAAGGAGCACAAGGTGTTCCGGCGCAATAGCTTCCTGCGCGGTCAAGAGACGATGGGCTCGGGGCTGCCCGACGTGTGGTGGTTCCGCGCCGACGGGAACAAGATGACCCGGCGCGACTGGCAGGACGGGGAGCACGTGCTCGGGATGTTCCTCAACGGGCGCGAGATCGATACGCCCGGCCCACAAGGGCAGGACATCGAGGACGACTCGTTTGTGCTGCTGTTCAACGCGGAGCCCGAGGACCGCGTGTTCACGCTTCCCCGCCGGCGGTTCGGCGCGCAGTGGCTGCTCGAAATGTCGACCGCCGAGCCGGATGCCGAGCCGGGCAGCGCGCGTTACGGCGCGCGCACCGAGGTCAAGCTGACCGCCCGGTCGGTCGTGGTGCTGAAGCGGGCGACGTGAGCGACCCCAAGCCGATCGAGTTGCGGGCGACGTACCGCCTGCAGCTCTCCTCCGACTTCGGCTTCGCCGACGCCCGCGCGCTCGTCCCGTACCTGCGCGACCTCGGGATCTCGCATCTTTACCTGTCGCCGTCGTTGCAGGCGCGCCGGGGGTCGACGCACGGCTACGACGTCGTCGATCCACGCCACTTCTCCCGCGAGCTCGGAGGACCCGAGGAACTGCGCGCGCTGTCGGACAGCTCCCGAGCTGCCGGCATGGGGATCGTGCTCGACGTCGTGCCGAACCACATGGCGGCGGACGATCAGAACCGCTACTGGGCCGACCCCGAGCTTCGCGCGAGGTTCTTCGACATCGAGCCCGACACCGGGGTGTACCGGCGGTTCTTCGACATCGGCGAGCTCGCGGGCGTACGGCAGGAGGATCCGGCCGTATTCGAGGAGACGCACGAGCTGGTGATCTCGCTCGTCCGCGAGGGGGTGATCGACGGGCTCCGCGTCGATCACCCTGACGGCCTCGCCGATCCCGCCGGTTACCTCGAGCGACTCCGCGAGCAGGGCGTCGACCGGGTCTGGATCGAGAAGATCCTGGACCCCGGCGAACGGCTGCGTGATTGGCCCGTCTGCGGAACGGTCGGCTACGAGTTCCTCGACGACGTCTGCGCGCTGTTCGTCGACCCGGACGGGAAGCCCACGCTGACCGCGCTGTGGGAGCAGGTGTCGGGCGATCGGCGGTCGTTCGCCGAGATCGCCCACGAGGCCAAGCTCGAGCAAGTGCAGGGGCCGTTCCGGCAGGACGTCGAGCGGCTCGCCCGTGAGCTGGGGGATACGGAGCTTCCCGGCGGGCTGGACGCGCTCGCCCACGCGGTCGCCTCGCTGACCGTTTACCGGACCTACGTCGATCCGATCGCGCGACGGGTCGATCCCCAGGACCGCCGCGCGATCGAGGCGTCTGGGATGGATCAGGAGATCGCGGCGATGTTGCTACTCGAGCGCGAGGCGCCCGCGAGCTTCGTCACCCGTTTTCAGCAGACCACGCCGGCGATCATGGCGAAAGGCGTCGAAGACACGGCGTTCTATCGCTACTGCCGCCTGATCTCGCTGAACGACGTCGGCGGCGATCCATCGAGGTTCGGGATCGACGTCGGGTGGTTCCACGCGTCCTGTGTCGAGCGCCTCGAGCGGTTCCCCTTCAACCTGCTGACCACTCAGACCCACGACGCCAAGCGCTCGGCCGACGTGCGCGCGCGCATCGACGCGCTCTCATCGATGCCCGACGAGTGGGCCGCGCACGTGGGGCGCTGGTTCGAGATAACCGACTCCCGGCGCTCTGGCGGCGCGCCCGACGACGTCGAGCGCTACTTCCTGTTCCAGACGCTGGTGGGAGCCTGGCCGATCGCCGCGGAGCGGATCGAGCCGTACATGGAGAAGGCGCTCCGCGAGGCCAAGCGGAACACCAACTGGATCGACCCGAACGCCGATTGGGAGGACGCGGTCAAGCGCTTCGTCCGCTCGCTGTACGCCGACCCCACATTCCTCGCGGAGTTCGAACCGTTCGCGCGGCGCGTGGCGGCGGTGGGGGAGCGCGCCTCTCTCGGGCAGCTCGTGCTCAAGCTCACCGCACCGGGGATCCCCGATATGTATGAAGGCGACGAGCTCGCTTTCCGGGCGCTCGTCGACCCCGACAACCGCCGACCTGTCGACTTCGACTGGCGCCAGGCGATGTTGCGCCGGCTGATGGGCGGAGCGCCCCCCGATGACGAGACCCGCAAGCTGTTCGTGACGCTGCGCCTGCTCGGGCTGCGCGCGCGGCGCCCCGAGCCGTTCGCCGGCACCTACGAGCCGGTCGACGCCGGGCCGTCGACGTGCGCGTTCGTGCGCGGCGGCGAAGTGCTGGTGGCCGTCGCGGTCAGGAGCGGGCCCCCCGAGGGGACGGTCGAGGTGCCGCGCGGCGAGTGGCGCGACGTGCTGAGGAGCGAGGAGCGCACGTTCGGCTCCCGTACGCGGGTACGGGACATCGTCGGTGACCTCGGTATCGGCGTTTTCGAGCGGCTCTAGCGCCGCGGTAGATCGGGGTGACGCCGCCCCGCGAACCGTTCACGACACGTAATGGTGTCATGAAGCGCGTCCACCCGATAGGGTCCCCCGGCGTCGCATGCGCGTCCTGCTCGTCTCCTGGGAATACCCGCCGGTGATCGAGGGTGGACTCGGCCGCCACGTCCGCAAGCTGTCAGAGCAACTCGTCCGCGACGGCGTCGAGGTCCACGTGCTGACTCGCGGCGGCGGGCGGTTACCGGCCGAGGCCGACCAGCACGGCGTGATCGTCCATCGCGTGCGCGAGCCGCCGTTTCCGAAGGACCCGAGCGCGTTCGTGCGCTGGGTCGGCGCGATGAACGGCCACATGCACGCGCTCGCCACCGACCTGTGCGACCGGCTCGAGTTCGACCTAGTCCACTCGCACGACTGGCTCGTCGCCGGCGCCGCCCGGCTCGCGGCGCGCGAGATCCATCGGCCCTGGCTCGTCACCGTCCACGCCACCGAGTACGGCCGCCACCAGGGCTGGGTCCAGAACCATCCGCAGTCGTACACACACGCCGCCGAGCGCGCGATGGTGCGACACGCCGACCACGTGATCACCTGCTCGCGCTACATGCGCGTGCACGTGGCGAACGTGTTCGGGGTGCGCCCCTCGAAGATCACCGCAATCCCCAACGGCATTGACCCGCGTGAACTCGAGCCCGTTTCCAAGGACCTCCCCGCCCTCCGGGCAACCTACGCGGCGCCCGAAGACCTGCTCGTGCTGCTGGTCGGGCGCCTCGTCTACGAGAAGGGCTTCCACCTCGCGCTCGACGCGCTGGCGCCTGTGGTTCGCCGGATCGGAGGGGTGCGATTCATGGTCGCAGGGACGGGCTCCGCCGAGGCCGAGCTCAAGCGCCAGGCCCGCCGGCTTGGGCTGCTCGACCACGGCGCGTTCCTCGGGTGGATCGGCGACGACATGCTCCACTCGCTCTACCGCGTCTCGGATCTGTGCATCGTGCCGTCGATCTACGAGCCGTTCGGGCTGGTGGCGCTCGAGGCGATGGCGTCCGGCTGCCTGTGCGTCGTCGCCGACACCGGCGGGCTGCGCGAGGTCGTGCCCGTCGATGGCACCGTCGGCCTGCGGTTCCCCTCGCGCGACGCGACCGCTCTGAGAGGCGTGCTCGAGCGGGTGCTCACCGACGACGCCGAGCGCGCGCAACTCGTCGCCGAGGCGCGCGAGCACGTGCTGCGGTTCGACTGGGCCGAGGTGGCGCGCCGAACAGCCGAGGTCTACGCCGCGCTGGCCGCCGGAGCGATCACGCCCGCCCGGTAGCGACCGGCGCCTCTCGTTTAGGATGACCGCCGGATCATGCGCTCCGTTCCGTCAGCGGACGTCGTGGGGATGAGCTCGGTCCGCCGGCCCCTCACGATCCTGATCATCGCGGCGATCGCCACGCTCGCGCTGTCGACGCCCTCGGCCGCGGTGTCCCAGCCGAAGCCGCTCACCCCACTCGTGCTGTTCCCGGCCTTCCACTTCACCAAGCTCGAGGTCACCGTTCACAACCAGACCGCCGCGCCCGGGTGCCCGCGCTCGGGCTCGTTCGAGGACTGGTATCAGAACCCCCACCCGGCGGGTAGCGGCTTCTCGCAGGTCTGCCGCGACGAGCTGCTGACGCTGCGCTACAACACCAAATCGCGTCTACCGATGCCGACGCGGTTCTCGAACCAGCGCGGTGTGACCGTGCGGATCGTCGACTACGGCAAGACGGACAGCGCGCCGTACTACAGCGTCATGTACCAGACGCTCGAGCGGGCCGGCTACACCGCCGGCAAGAACATCCGCGTCGCCGGGTACGACGCGCGGCTGACCCCCGACATGGGCGGCTTCCTGCCCCGCACCAAGGCGCTGATCGAAGCCACCTACCGCGACAACGGCGACCGGCCCGTGCAGCTCGTGGGCCATTCGAACGGTCCGCTCTACGCGCAGTACCTGCTCACCCACACCTCGCGCGCGTGGCGCCAGCGGTACATCCACGGGTTCACGCCGATCGCCGGCAACTTCCCGGGCCAGGGCAGCGTCTACTCGATCATGTTCACCGGGCTCAACACCGATGACTTCTCCTACCCGACGAACCACGCCAACGCCGTCAGCAGCGCGCGGTATTTCCTCAGCTCGCCGGCCAGCTACATGAGCTCCGCCGACCCCTCCGTGTTCGGCCGCAGCGAGGTGGTGCTCGTCGACAAGACGACCGGGGTCAAGTACACGCCCGCCGACTATCCGCGTCTCTTCACTGCCGCGCATCTGCCGATCGCCTTGACGATCGCCAAGTACTACATCGGGTTCGTGAAATTCAATGACCCGGCCGACTTCCCGGACGTCGACGTGTCCGCCGAGCGCGGCTCCGGCATCAAGACGGTGGTCGGTGCCGTGCTGCCCAACCTCAACGTCGGGCAGGTCGTTACCTCCAAGACGCCGCTACTCATGCGCGACGGCGATATCAACCAGGAGGACACGACGAACACTGCGATCGAGGTCTGGCGGTCGATGCGGTGCTTCCACTTCAGCCTGACCGACCATCTCGGCGTCAACCACTTCGCGCTCCCCGCCGATCCTTCCGTCCTGCGCCAGCTGATCAGGGCGGCCGCACGCCCGCGCTCCCGCTGCCCCTGAGCTGACCGGACCCGCCGGCGGCAACTCCCCGAGCGTTGTGATCCTGACACCGGATCGGCCGGATGCCGGATAACTGCAAACTCGCGGTGCTGTCGCGGGCGAGATTGCATATTGGTGCCACTATGGCGCCAAACGTCCAACTCGCGGCGCGCGAGCCGCCGAGTTTGCAGTTATCGGCCATCGAGCGCCGACCGCTGGCGAACAAACAAACGAGGGCCCGGCGTCGCCGCCGGGCCCTCGTAGAAACAGCGTCTGCTTGTCAGCGACGGATTACATCATCCCCGACATGTCGGGCATGCCACCGCCACCGCCACCGGACTCCTTCTCCGGCACCTCGGCGACGATCGCCTCCGTGGTGAGGATGTTCTTGGCGATCGACGCAGCGTTCTGGAGCGCCGAGCGCGTGACCATCGCCGGGTCGATGATGCCCTCCTTGACGAGATCGACGATCTCGCCGCTGGCGGCGTTCAGGCCCTGGCCCTTCTTCGCCCTGCGGACATCGTTGACCACGACCGACCCCTCGAGGCCGGCGTTCTCGGCGATCTGACGCATCGGCTCCTCGAGCGCGCGACGCACGATCTTCGCGCCGGTCGCCTCGTCAGCCTCGTCAAACCCGTCGAGGTTGATCGCGCCCTGAGCGGTGAGCAGCGCGACGCCGCCACCGGGGACGATGCCCTCCTCAAGGGCGGCCCGGGTCGCCTGCAGCGCGTCCTCGACGCGATGCTTCTTCTCCTTCATCTCGGTCTCGGTGGCAGCGCCGACCTTGACCACCGCGACGCCACCGGACAGCTTCGCAAGGCGCTCCTGGAGCTTCTCCTTGTCGAAGTCCGAATCGGTGTTCTCGATCTCGGTCTTGATCTGGTTGATCCGGCCCTTGATCGCGTCGCCCTCGCCGTTGCCGTCGACGATCGTCGTCGTGTCCTTGGCGACAACCACGCGACGGGCGCGGCCGAGCTGGCCGATCTGCGTGTTCTCGAGCTTGAGGCCCATCTCCTCGGTGATCACCTCGCCGCCGGAGAGGATCGCGATGTCCTCCAGCATCCGCTTGCGGCGGTCGCCGAAGCCCGGCGCCTTGACCGCGACGCCGGTGAACGTGCCGCGGAGCTTGTTGACCACGAGCGTCGCGAGCGACTCGCCCTCGACGTCCTCGGCGATGATCAGCAACGGCTTGCCCGACTGGATCGTCTGCTCCAGC
>DATJYY010000092.1:0-11901 GCA_035499395.1 Solirubrobacteraceae bacterium | reverse complement strand
GGGGTCGGAGTGTGCAGATAGAGGAATCGGGGTGCCGAATGCGAACCCGTCACGCGAGCCAGACGACCGTCGCTGGCTGGAGACCGGGGTGGAAAGGAAGCGCATATGAAAGGTGTAGGCCGGGCCGTGTTCGTCGCGGTTCTGTTCCTGATGATCGGCGTGCTCAACATCATCTACGGCATCGCTGCGATCGGGAACGCTCATTTCTTCGACAACACGCAGTTCGTGTTCTCAAGCCTGCACACCTGGGGATGGATCACGGTCATCGTGGGCGTCATCCAGCTCACCGCGGGGATCTCGCTCATGAGCGGCGGTGGCTACGGCCGGGTGATCGGAATCATCGCCGCCACGATTGGCGCGTTCGAGTCCCTGCTGTCGGTCGGCGGAACGCACCCGTGGTGGTCGCTGGCCATCTTCGCCCTGTGCATATACATCCTGCATGGCCTCATCATCTTCGGCGAGGGAACGCCCGCGGAAGCCTAGCGGCGTGAAATCGGGAGCCTGCACCAATGGGCAGGCTCCCGCTTGTTTGCCACATCCTCAAACCTCAACAGTTACCGCACAGCGTTCGTCTCTCGGCCCGATCCGCGTCAGCCCGGCCAAGACCACGCGCCGCTCCGCGTCTGCGCGTGACCCGCGGAACGTGCAGGGCGCAACTCTGCGCGTCGAAACGTCGATCCCTCCTGGTCCAGATCTCGGGGCGCTGAAGCCATCGCTGATCCGGAACCACCGGCGCACACAGCCGCGTCGCGCGGCCGGACCGCTCCGTGGTGCTCGAGCAGGCTCAGCGCGAACTGCCGTTCGTCACCCGCTGCGAGAGCGAAGCCGTCGCCCACCACCAGTTCGATCCGACCGGCAGCAAAGATCTTGCCAGCACCCGAGCTCGCGCGTGACCAAGAGCGGACCCGGGCCGCGCTTGATTTGGTCGTCACGCCCGAGGCGAGACCAAGGGAGATCGACCAAACTGACCGACGACGGACCGCCGCGCCACGCGACCGCTCCGGATCCTCATGAGGATCCAGAAATCAACAGGCAACCTCGTCGCGCTCTCGGAGCTCGTCCAACTCGACAGCGGGCGTTAGCTGGATCTGAGTAAGCGGGGGCTGCTCCGTCCGTGGCGATCCGATCACGCCGGTACCGGCGCGCGGGTCATCGCTTTCGTTGAACGCACCGGTTGGCGCTAGCGAGAATTGAGCAAGCACCGGCTCCTCCGCTCGGGGAAAGCAGGCGTCCGAGCCGATCCCGTCGTAGGCCCCGGCTGTTATTGGCGACGCGAGGCTAGAGATCGGCGAGGAGGAGGGTCCAGCGACCATTCAACCGCGAGCCACCTGCTCTTGCTGCGAACCCGGTACGAGTCACGTTTCTGAGCGTCGCCGGCACGAGTGTGGCTGTGCCATTACGCTGAGGTCTAAGGCTTGGTCGAGCCGGGAACGGGCGGGCTGACCCCGCTCACGTCGAAAGGACCGTCGGATGCGAGCGCTGCAGTTTTCCGAATACGGCAGTCCCGAGGTGCTTAGCTGGGGAGATGCTCCTTTGCCGCACGCGGGAGCGGGGGAGATCCGGATCACCGTGCGGGCTGCGAGTGTGAACCCGATCGACTGGAAGATCCTCAGTGGGGCTATGTCTGATGGCCAGCCCTTGGCGGGTCCGGGTTACCTAGGATTTGACGCTGCTGGCGTGGTGGACGAGGTCGGCGAGGGAGTGTCCGGGGTATCGGTGGGTGATGAGGTCTTTGGCCGTGGCCAGAACACTCAGGCGGAGCGCGCGGTGCTGACCGCGTGGGCGGTGAAGCCGTCGTCTATCGATTGGGCGGTGGCGGCCGCGGCCGGGGTGACCGGTGAGACGAGTGAACGAGGGCTTCGCCTGCTCGATGTCAAGTCCGGCGAGACGATCTTCATCGACGGTGGCGCGGGAGGGGTGGGTGCCGTCGCCGTCCAGATGGCAGTGGCTCGGGGGGCGAGGGTCATCGCCTCCTCGAGCGAGGCCAACCATGGTTATCTCAGGGAGATCGGGGCGATCCCGGTCCTTTACGGCGACGGCGTGCGCGGTCGCGTCCGGGCCGCTGCCGGCGGGCGGGTCGACGCCGTGTTCGACGTCGCGGGCAAGACTCCGATCGAGGAACTCGTCAGCCTCGTATCCGAGCCGTCCCAGGTCGTCAGCATCGCCAACTTCGCCGCCGGTCAAGCCGGGGCTCGGGTGACCGGCGGCGGCGCGGACAGTAAGCCCATGGAGGCGTTGGCGGAGGTCGCCGAGCTGCTGGCAGAGAACAAGCTGGTAATCAAGGTTCAGACGTTCCCGTTCGACCGCGCCGTCGAGGCCTATCGCATCAGCCAAGACGGCCATGTCCGCGGCAAGCTCGTCTTGATCCCCTGATCGCGGCAGCCGCGCCGGTGCGTGCGAGCGCTCCCGGCCGGTTGACGAGCAGCCGTCGAGCGGCTCGCCGACGCGAGTGTTTCGTCCCGCCGCCGTGGACCTCGTTGGGGCGCGAACGAGCCTCTCGCTGCCAGCACTCGCCGCGGCCGTGTGCACTGGCCCAATCGCGGACGCCCGCGGCCGAACTCTGGCAGCCCCGTTCGCGCGGACGGGAGAACCGTCGACGCGACGTGGATGGCGCCGGTTCCCGCACCTAGCGCGCCTCCTCGGACCCGCTCTGGTCGCGCGACGCGCTTCAAGCTCACCACGGTAGGAGTCTCGAATGCGCGGCTTGCAAGGCCCCTGCGCCTCTGCCGTCAGCTCGGACGTCGGAGCGGATCGCCTAGTCGCGCTTCCCGCGCTTAGCAGGTGCGGACGGACCTGCAGGCTAAGACTTGCTCCCAAGATTTGCGGGTCTCCGAGTCTGTACGGTAACTGCCTGTGGCGCGTGCCCTGGTTTCATGAAAACGCGCTACTCCAGGTCGACGGTCGCGACGACGACCTGACCGACGACGGCGCCGGGTTGCGCTGCTGGCGCGAATTCGAGGACTCCGCCTGGCGAGCGCGAGACACGTGCATCGGTGGGACCGCGGTCCTCAGCGCCGAGATGGTCGAGGGGTGCGGGATCGTTCCGGACGAGAAGTCTCGTCCCGTGCGTTGGACCGCCGAGGTGTGCAAGCCCGAAGCCGTAGTGGACGCGAGGTGATTGTCGCTTGCGGCCGGGTTTGTGACTGGAGCGTTCTGACTCAGCGCCGCGGTGCGGCGGGCGGGTCGGTGATCCTGATCCGGCGGGGAGCGATCCCTAGGCCTCTCGATGGGGCGTAGGTAAGCTGCTCGCGCTCGGGCCGTTGGCCTGCAGGTGGCGAACTGGAGGGACAGATGACGGAGAGCGTCCCGGCCGCCGGGAGTGATCTCGGTGCCTTAGCGGTGGAGGCGTTTTTTTATGGGTTCCCGCTCGTGTTCGACCTGAACGAGGTCGGCCGGTTCGCACGTGAGGGGATCGGGGCGGTGCCCGCGACCCCGTACAACGAGTTTGGCCACGCCCACCAGCTCGCAGGCCCCGAGACCAGGTTCGTTTCGGTCAACAACGACACCGTCTACTCGATCGCGAACGTGGACGTGAGCGGCGGCCCCGTCCGTCTCGAGGTGCCAGACACCCGGGGTCGCTATTACGTACTCCAGTTCGTCGACGCGTGGACGAACAACTTCGCCTACGTCGGCCACCGCGCGACTGGTACCGAGGCGGGATCGTTCCTTCTCGTCGGGCGCGCCTGGGAGGGTGAGGTGCCGAGTGGCGTACGCGTGATCCGCTTCCCGACGAGCATCGCGACGATTGTCGGGCGCTGGGCAGTGGACGGCGAATCGGACATACCGAGCGTCGTAGAGCTCCAGGCGAGCCTGAGGCTCACGCCGACCGCGCCTGGGAACGGGGTGCCCGATGGGGATCCTTCGGTGCCCGAGGAGCTGCGCTTCTTTGAGCAGCTGCGCGTGTGGATGGCCGCTTTCCCGCCGTCCGATCGCGACCAGGCCTACCAACAGCGTTTCGAGCCGCTCGGCCTGCTCGCAGCGCCATCGCCCTACACGGACTCTGGCAGCGAGCTGTCGGCGGGGCTGCGCCAGGCGCTCGAGAGCGCCAAACAGAAGATGGAGGAGGCGCTGAAGGGGGACACCAGCCCGATCCAGAACGGTTGGAGCCTGACCTACCACGTGTTCGACTACAACCTTGACTTCTTCGAGGTGGGCGCCCTCGACGATGACGCCTGGAAGCTGGACGACGGGCCGATGCGCTATTCGCAGCGTGCGCTGGCCGCCCGTGGCGGGCTGTGGGGCAACCACGGCTACGAAGCTGCCTACGCGATGGTCTACCTCGATGACGACGGTAACGCGCTCGATGGCGCCAATCGCTACGAGCTGCGCTTCGACCGCGAACCGCCGGTCGGCGCATTCTGGTCGGTGACGATGTATGACGACAGAGATTTCTTCCTCGTCGCTAACCCGATCGACCGGTACTCGATCGGCGATCGCACCTCCGGGCTACAGCGCGATGCCGACGGCGTGCTCACGATCGTCATGCAGCGCGACGAACCCGCCGAGCCCGATCGCCGCGCCAACTGGCTACCGACCCCTGCGCGCGGGTTCCGACCGATCCTGCGCATGTACGAACCAGACGCGGCCGTGTTCGACGGCCGGTACGAACTACCGCCGATTCGCAGAGTCAGCTGAGCGACCGCCGCGACAGCCGCGGTAATCGACACTCACCATTCTCGGCGCGCCTTCTCTCCTGAGCAGATGCACCGCTGCGGTCTGCGTCGCCGGTGCTCGTGGTGCCGAGGTTGCCGGACTGGGCGACACCCGGCCACTCCTGCGTTCATGACGAGACGAGCATCGCGCGACGAACGACGAGCGACCCGCAACGCGCGGATCTCGAGCACATCGCAGCGGCGGCGCTGGCCGCGTAGGCCGCGCGGGGTAGCGGCGCCCCGCAGCCCGCGCTTAGCAGGGTGCGACCCACCCGTAGGCTCGGACCTGCTCGCAGGACTTTCGGGTCCCCGGGTCTGTCCTTCGACTGGCCGTGGCGCGTGCCCTGGTTTGATGAAGATGCGCCACCCCAAGTCTTCGGTCGAAACGACGAGCGACGTGTCGGTGAAGGTGCTCGTCAGTCCTGTGTGTGCTCGGCGGAGTGGGTGGTCAGCTCGTCGGCGCGGAGCCCAGCTCGATCGCGCGAGCGACCGTGGCGGGGCGGAACAGGAGCCGTTCGATTGCCGCCTGGGCGAGGCCTGGGAACAGGGCCGTGGGTCCGTGCTGGCGTGGGACGACGGTGCGTTTGGCGCGGTGTTCGATGCCGCGGACGATCGCGTCGACGACGGTCTCGAGCTCGACGGTCTTGAAGGCGCCGGTGAAGTCGTTGACGAGCTCGACGGCGGCGGGGCTGGACAACGCGTCGCCGATCATCGGGGTGCGGAAGATGACCGGGTGGACGGTGCCGACGGTGACGCCGACGGCGCGCATTTCGAGGCGTATGGCGTCGACCATGGCGGCGACCCCGGCCTTGCTGGCCGCGTAGCTGGCCAGCAGCGGCGGGTGGATGTAGGCGATCATCGAGGAGATCGCGACGAGGTGCCCGCCACTGGTCTGGACGTGCGGGGCGGCGGCTTTCAGCGTGCGCCACACGCCGTTCAGGTTGATCTCGATGACGCGGTCCCAATCGGCGGGAGCGGTCGGGCCGATCGTCTGCAATGGCCCGATGACGCCGGCCGCGGCGATCACGACGTCGATGGCGCCGAAGTGCTCGGCGACCTCGGCGAAGATCCGCTGCTGGGCGTCGAAGTCGCGGACGTCGACGGCCCATCCGCGGGCGTAGCGCTCGCCGCCCAGCCGGGCGGCGTGGGCCTCGACCCGGTCGGGGGTCAGGTCGAGCAGGGCGACGTTGGCGCCGTGGGCGCGCAGCGCGCGGGCGACGCCGGCGCCGAGGCCGCCGCCGGCTCCGGTGATCGCGACGGTCTTGCCGGGCAGGTCGAGCCTCACGGGGTCTCCTCGATTGTGATCAGGACCTTGCCCTTGCTGCGCCCGGCCTTCACGTAGCGCAGCGCGTCGGGGGTCTGCTCGAACGGGAAGGTGCGGTCGATCACGGGGCGCAGCGTCCCGGCTTCGATCAGCGCCGCGATCTGTCCGAGCGCGGCGCCGTCGGCGCGCATGAACAGGAACGAGTAGCGGACGCCGAGGCGCTTTGCGGCCCGGCGGGTCTTGAGACTGAGCAGCGCCATCACGGGCGCCAGCGGGAAGCGCTTGCCGAGCTGCGCGGCGAAGGCCGGGTCGGGCGGTCCCGCGATCCCGATCGCCAGCCCGCCGGGCTTCAGCACGGTCAGGGAGTGGGCGAGCGTGTCTCCTCCCTGGGAGTCCAGGACGACGTCGTAGCCCGACAGCTGCTCATCGAACGCTTCAGTCTTGTAGTCGATCACGACGTCAGCGCCGAGATCCTTGACCCAGCGCATGTTCGTCGTGCCGGTGGTGGTCGCGACCGTCGCGCCGAGGTGCTTGGCCAGCTGGATCGCGTAGGTGCCGACACCGCCGGAGCCGGCGTGGATCAGCACCTTCTGGCCTGGCTGCACGTGCGCGCGCTCGACGAGCGCCTGCCAGGCGGTCAGCGCGACCAGCGGGACCGACCCGGCGTCGACCATCGAAATGGTCCCGGGGCGGGGCGCAAGGTCGTCCTCGTGGACCGCGAGTCGCTGTGCGAACGTGCCGACGCGGCCGTCGCGCGGCCGTCCGTACACCTCGTCGCCGACCGCGAACCGCCTCACCGCCGAGCCGATCGCCGTCACCGTGCCCGCCAGGTCGTGGCCGAGGACGAACGGCGTCTTGTACGGCAGGATCAGCTTGAACTCGCCGGCCTTCACCTTGACGTCAAGCAGGTTGACGGCGGTCGCGTGGATCTCGACGAGCACGTCGTGATCTCCGACCGACGGTTCCGGCACGTCCGTGAGCTCGAGCGGCTGCTTGTACTTCGGGACGACCCAGGCCTTCATGCGGCACCGATCGGGTCGTCGGCGTCGAGGAACTCCAGGACCGCGGGGACGAACTGCTCGTGGTACTGGAAGATGCCGCCATGCCCGGAGTCCGGGTAGATCACGAGCTTGCTGTTAGGGATCTGCTCGGCCAGCGCGTGCGACTGGCTCGAGGCGACCATCGCGTCGTTGTCGCCGTTGGCCACGAACGTCGGCTGGGTGATCTGCGACAGGTCGTGCGGCTGGCCAAGACCGGTTTCGCGGATCGCGAGCAGCTGCGCGATCCGGGCCTGATGGGAGATCGGCTTGTCGCGATCGGCGGTGCGCTCACCCAAACGCGCGATGTACTCCGTCCCTGCCCGCTTGCCGACCGCGTCGCGGTTGAAGAACAAGAACTGCCGCGGGTCAAGGCGCGTCAGCGCCGCCTTGGTGTAGGCGCCACCGACGATCCACGGCATCCTCGTCAGCCCGCCGCCGCCGCGATGCCCGGTGCCGGTCAAAACCAGCCGCCGGACCAGATCCGGGTTCTGCAGCGTGACCTCCTGCGCGACCGCACCGCCGAGCGAGAAGCCGAGCAGATCGACATGGTCGTGGCCGAGTGCGCGGATGAACGCGGCGGCATCAGCGGCCATTGCGGCGATCGTGTGCGGCACCTTCCCGCCGGAGGCGCCGATCCCGCGATTGTCGAACGTGATCACGTGGCGCTGCTCGGCGGTCGGATCGATCACCCGGGGATCCCAGTCGTCCAGGACCGCGGTGAAGTGGTGCAGGAACACGAGCGGGGTTCCTCCGCGCGGGCCGAGCTGCCGGTAGGCGAACGAGGTCCCCCCGACATCGAGGGTGTGCGTCGGCGTGTCCTTCCACGCGGTGAGCGTTGTGCTCATGGGTCAGTCCTCCTGGGAGCGTGAGCCGGCCGCCGCGGCGGCCAGATTGGGGGTCGTCGCGAACAGCGCCGCGAACTCGAGTGCGATCTGCGGGTAGAGCAGCCGGTGGTCGTCGCTGAGTCCGGCCTTGACCTGGCGGCTGACCTCGTCGACGACCGCTTCGGGCTCTCCCGCCTCCACCGCGTCCAGCGCCGATCCGGCGACCGCGGCCGGCTCGATCTTCTCGACGTCAAGCCCTGCGGTGAGGTCGGTGTCGACGTACCCGACGTGGACACCAACGACCTGGGTGCCCTGGCGGCCCAGCTCGATCCTGGCCGAGTTGCTGAAGCTCCACGCCGCGGCCTTCGACGCCGCGTAGGTCGACAGCAACGGGCTGCCGACCCACGACGCGACCGACAGGACGTTGACGAACGCGCCGCCCCCGTTGACGGCCAAGACGGGCGCGAACGCCTGCGTCATCGCGACCAGGCCGAGATAGTTGACCTCGAGCTCGGCGCGAGCGCCCTCGAGGCTCGCCGTCGCCGGCGTCCCGGGATGGGCGATCCCGGCGTTGTTGACGACAAGCTGCACATCGCCGAGCTCGCCGGCGACTGCGGCGACCCGCCCAGGATCGCTCACGTCGAGTCGCACAGGCTGCACCCGCGGATCGGTTGTGGTGACGGTCGCCGGATCGCGGACGCCCGCGTACACCTTCGTCGCCCCGCGATCGAGCAACGCGTCGACGAAGGCCTTGCCGATACCGCGGTTGGCGCCGGTGACCAGCGCGACGGTTCCTTCGATCTGCATCAGACGCTCCCGACTGGTAGAGGTATCTCCGTTCATTTTTTGAACCTAGCATACCTGCATCCAGTTTTGCAACTCAGCCTGCTATCGTGGGTCCCCATGCAGCGAACGAACTACCAAGCCAGCAACTGCTCGATCGCCCGCACGCTGCAGGTCGTCGGCGAGAAATGGACGCTGCTGATCCTGCGCGAGAGCTTCTACGGCGCCACGCGCTTCGAGCAGTTCCACCAAGTCCTGCAATGCCCGCGCAACCTGCTGACCGAGCGGCTGAACAAGCTCGTCGACGAAGGCATCCTCGAACGCTCCGAATACCGCGAGCCCGGCAGCCGGACCCGCCACGAATACCGGATGACCGAAACCGGACGCGAGCTCACACCGATCCTGCTCGCCCTCAGAGAATGGGGAGACCGCCACAAGGCCGACCCCGCGGGCCCGCCCGTACTCGCACGCCACGCCGGATGCGGCAAAGAACTGCGCGTCACACTCAGATGCGCCGCCGGCCACGAGATCACCACACCCGACGACATCGAACTCGTCGACGGACCCGGTCTTCTCCCGCTCACCCCCGCCTGACTGACCAGCAGCGCATCCAAGTCCAGGCCACGGCTCCGCATACGCTGCTCACCGGCTCGGGCGTGCTCACGACGCCAGCCGCTGGCAAACGGATCGCCTTAGTCGGCGGTCACCCGCAACCCGCCGCCGGAGGATCCACATCGACTACCGGGCCTACCTGACACGCGCCCCAGACGATTCTCGACCTCTGACGTTCGATTCGATGGACGCCCCTTCTCTGCGACCGCGGGTCCGCGCAGGTCCCCGCCCGCGCCCCAGCCGAGAGACCCGCAATCAGAGATTGCGCAACTCCAGGTCGAAATCGGCCGGGACGCGCCTTATCTCGCCAGCAGCCCGTACCGCCAGGTCCTCGACCCCGCTCATCGAAACGACCGTCGTGCCGAAAGACCCGGTTTCGATTTCTAGCGTGTACGCGCCGCCGCGCGCGGCGCGACGGATCCGCAGACGCGCTTTCGTTCGCCGAGAGGTCTATCGTCCGAAACGATAAGTTCCCTCCTCGTCGCCACAAACGCGCACGCCGCTCGTGGCCGACGGATCAGCCCGACCGTTGCTCGTCGCGCTAACTGAAGGTCGCGAAACGGCAAGCACCCAAGCGGTCACGACGGCATCGACGGCAGGGCTGTCGCTCCAGGCGCCCCGTTGGCGGAGTTCCTGCGGCTGCTCTCCCGGAGACAAGCAAGTCGGCGCTAGCAGCATTCGAGCTAACGTCCCCCGTGGATGGGCGGCTGCCAGCACGTCTCCGGGGTCGACGAAGACTGTCGCACAGCCCCGGCAAACCGGGCATCCGCTGTCGTCGAGCCGAGACCCCGGCGAGCCGTTAGCCGGAATTGGCGGCCCTGCAAACATGCAAGCAGCAGCCGGCTCGTGCGCCATCGGACTGCCGCTCAGGGGCGCAGACCGGGCGTCATCCGGCGTTCAGACCAGTCGTCCAGAGTGCCGGTTTCGGACAATTGGGGCCACGGGCCGCGTGTAGATGGGTGGCTGCTTCCATCGCGATAGGAGTCGTCCACGTCGTAGGTTCGAAGCGCAAAGCATTCGCCACGCGAGGTGCGGTTTCCCGGCTCGGGTCAGCCCGGCTAGCAACTGAGGTGGCGATTTGCGCGAATGTCTCTCGCGCCAGATTTGGCCGGTCCCCTTGACGTTGTCCTTTTGGGCAGACCAATCACGCGAATTCGGCGAAGGTGTCCGCGCCGGAGGAGAATTGCGCCGGAACGCCCTGCTGCTGCAGCGTCAGGTCATAGCGCTAGATGAAGCGTTTGATGAACGCCAGCACGGTTTCGGCGACCTCGCGCCACCCGCCGTCGATCGTTAGCGAGTGGCCACGGTTCTCAATCTCCACCATCTCGGTCAGGCCACGGTTCCGGCGCTGCAGCTTGAAGGCAGCGTTGGTGACCGCAGCCGGAACCATATTGTCCTCGCCACCGGCAACGAGCAGCAGCGGCCCACGGTGGCGGTACTTGATATCTACGCTCGCTTGCGACCACGGATTGAGGTTTGCGCACGCGACCTGGAACACCGCAGAGCCGGGGGCCGCCACGAGGAACGTGTCATAAAGGCGCTCCGCCTCGGACTCGCTCACCGCGTTCGCCCACCCGGAGCGAAACTGCTCGAACGTCAGCCTAACCACGCGACCATAGTTCGCCGGATTCGCGACAAGAGCCCTGACCGGCTTAGGCGCCGAGATCGGCACCCGCCGCACGCCGCGAAATGGCGCCGGATCAATCGCCACCGTCACGAGTGAGAACCCGTGGGCCGCGATGATCTGCGCGAGCAGCCCACCGAACGAGTGACCGACCAGCGCCCGCTTGGCGGTGAGCTGCGCCATCACCTCCGCCACATGGTTGGCCACCGGCCCCAACATCTGTCCGGCAAAGGCATCCGGATCCGCCCTGGCTCCCGCGACCGTCTCCGGATTGCCTGGCCACGACGGCGCCACTGTCGCGTACCCGGCCATCTCAAACAACTCCCGCCACCTGGCCCAGCTGTTTGGCAACAGCCAAAAACCGTGAACGAACACGACCACGGGACGGCCCGAGGCATTCGCCTCGGCGATCTGCTCTGTCTCATGCCGTGTGAGTGCCATCCCCGTAACCTGGCCCGCCCAGGTCCGTCTCCGACGGAGCCGTCGGGAGCGCCGACGCGAGCATACCTCTCACGCGGCGGCCGCCGAGCGGACTCACGGCCCAGTCAAATGGTTCATGCGAACCCAATAGCCGTTGTCTGCGAGTGTGCCGACTGCTGCGAGAGGAGGTAACCGGCGATCCGCCCACTCTGCTGCGCGACGTCGGTCACCCCATCCGAGGCTCCCGTGCCGTGGAGACAGGACGGCGCGCGATCGGCGGCTTCTCGCCCGCCGTCCTGATCTGTGGCCGGCGCGACCCTTCGCGTGGTCGCTCGACCCGCGAGCGAACACGTGGACGTGCCTGGCGGACGACGATCGCTTATCTGAGCTGGCCTCGGGTGTCAAGGCCGTGTTGTTGTGCGTGCTTGTGGTGGTAGGGGTTGTTGTGTGAGGGGTCGCCGGCCGGTCATGGATGATCGGACGTTGAGTTGCCGGATGGGGAGTTGGGGTGTTTGGCTCCGTGGACGCCCTTGCTTATCTGGGCCCGCGGCCGCGAGCGTTGGCGGCCGGTGACTTGATGGTTGATCGGTCGTTCCGGTGGAGCGACTGCGGCCGCTCTGTCTTTGGTGGGCCGCCACGTTGTTGGGCGTGGGTGCCTCGATCGCTGCTGGAGCTGGCCGCA
>DATJYY010000091.1:0-2000 GCA_035499395.1 Solirubrobacteraceae bacterium | reverse complement strand
GGGAGAGCTGGTTGGGGTTGCGCGCTACGTCCGCTCGGCGAGCGAGCCCGACGCAGCCGAGGCCGCCGTCGCCGTCGTCGACGATTGGCAGGGGCGTGGAGTGGGACGAGCGCTCCTGAACCGGCTGGCCAACCGCGGGCGCCAGGAAGGCATAAGGCGTTTCACCGCCCTGGTTCAGGCCGATAACCAAGCCGCGCTGGAACTGATCGGTGGAGTGCCGCTCACCGAGCGCTCACGCGACGGAAGCGAGCTCCATCTGGTGATGAAGCTGCCGCGGCGAGGGCTGGGCGCCCAGCTCGCCCGCGCGCTCCGCGCTGCCGCCGCGGGCTCGCTCAAGGCGGCCGGCGCGATGCTCTCCGGCCCGGGCGCTACTTGCGTCGGGGAGGATCGCGATCGCGCGGACTGATAGGTCGAAACCGCGGCCCGCCGCGGGGACATCGGGCGTTCGGGACGGGCGTGAGGTATACGTAGTCGATTGCCGGCCAGCGGTCGCCCAGCGCGGCCGCCGACCGCATGATCGCGTCCTCAACTGCGGGTACATCCAGATCGTCGTCGAACACGACATCGCCGTTCACGATCAGGCTGGAGGCCCCGAGCACGATCGCGAACAGGTCCGGGACGTCGACAACGCCTTGCTGTGCGGCCACGATTCCGCGCATCTCGCGCGACATGGACAGGGGGACGCCGCGACCCGCGAGAAGCTCTCTGTTGTTGTGCAGCAGGAACGCCGACGCGGCCAGGAGCAACAGCCCAATCAGCATGCTCGCCAGCGTGTCAGGGGTCGCGCTCCGTGTCGCCTGGCTGACGACTAATCCCGCGATGGCCACGAGGCCACCGATCACACCAGAGCCTCCGCCGACCACGACCGTGGTCGCTGCGGGATCCGTGCTGTGTCGAATCAAAGTTCGCAGCGAGATACCGCGTCGGGCCGCCTGCCTGCGTAGCGGTCGCAGTTCGGTCTCCAAGGCGAATGCATCGAGGGCGACGGTCACGGCCAACACCGCGTAGGCGATCGTGTAGTGGTCGGGGAGCGACGGATGCAGCGCGGCTCGGATCCCCCCCTCGAGCGCGAATCCGCCGCCTCCGACGAAGATGCCAAGCGCGGCAAGGAACGACCAGAAGAAGCGCTCCCGTCCATACCCGAGGGGATGGTCTTCATCCGACGGTCGCGCGCTGCTCAGCACCCCGATGAGCAGGAACACGTGGACCGCCACATCGGCCACAGCCGCCGCGACCTGGGATCGCAGCGCGACCGAACCCGTCACCCATGCCGCGACCCCCAGCATCGCGATTTCGATGCAGTCCGTCGCCAACGAAGCCAGCACGCCTCGACGTGTCGCGCCAACGTCGGACGCCTTGGCGGTCGCCGCCGACCCGTCGGATCGCGAACCCGCAGCCTCGCGCACGCCGCCGCCCTCGCAGCGAGGAGTCAGCGCTCGGGCGTTCTCCGTGCCATGCCGGAGCGCTCCTCAACCCTTCATGGCGTAGCTCACCGGACCGTTCGCGTAGTCGGTAGCCGTGAGCCAGGTGGCCGGATAGCCGATTGGCGTCGGCGAGGCGCGCGTTTCCGCCGGTGGGCCGATGTACCCGTCAGAGTATTTGGCCACGAGCCGGTCGGCCAGCGACCACCACGCGTCGAGCAGGCTCCCGGCGTTGGCGATCCCGAAGTCGGTGATGGTCTGGAGCGCGCGCTCTGGATCATCTCGAACGTCGTCGTCGACGGCCGCGATGGCCGCGCGCGCTTCGCGTTCCTTCTTGGCTTGGAGGGGGAGGATGTCGGCGCGGGTCATCCGCTGGAAGTTCAACCGGGCCCAGTTGGCCACGAAGTCAAACGCCCACCATGCTGATGTGCGATCGAATTGACGCGGATCGCCGCTCTGATAGGACCACGGGAACTCTGTGCACTTGACGTAGAAGGGTGCGAACACGCTTGTGTAGCTGATGTCGGGTGCGAACCACATCAGGCAGCGCGCCGGTTCCGGGACGTTGGGGCGGGTCTG
>DATJYY010000090.1:0-4450 GCA_035499395.1 Solirubrobacteraceae bacterium | reverse complement strand
CCATGATCGTCGTCGATCAGCAATGCCAGGTGCGTGTCGGCCAGCGAGTAACCGAGCTCGCGGTCCAGTTCCTCGGTCGTCTCATCGATCGAACCGTCGAGGATCTGGGTGAGCAGCCGACGCCGGTGCTCGCGACGGGTTCGATGGAGCTCCGCGTAGACCTGCCCGTGGCGAGCGACGACCGCCTCCACCACGTCGTCGACGTAGGAATGGATGACCCGGGTCGGGTCATCGATCAGCTCATCGAACATCGCCGCGTCGCCGCCGAGAGCCCGAGCAGCCGCGCACCAGCGGGACCACAGCGACACGAAAAAGATGCGGTATGCCCGATGGATCTCAGTGTCCGGGATGCCGAGGTGAGCCGCCGCGTCGGCGAACTCGAGCGCGGTCTCCGGAACGACCGCGAGGTCGGCCCGACCGGCAAACAGGTCGAAGATCGCCCGCAGCTCATCGTGCAAGCTGCGGCCAAGGGCCGCAAGAAAGGCCGGATCCTCGATGCCTGGCCAGACCTCCGCGAGGATGTCGTCCGTCACTGCGGCGGCGGCGCGTCCCACGTCGATATCGGCCGCGAGCGCGCGCGCGGCGGCCGTTACGCGGAAATCGTGATAGGCGTGCGGCGACATGTTGGCCCTCAGATCGATCGCCATGCGTCGCTCCCTTCAGCTCTCCCAGGGGTCTCGTCCCGCCATCGCCAGGCGCCCCGGGTGCGGTGTTGATCGCGCTCATCGAATCGATCGATGACTCGATTGATACGCGGCAAACGCTCGGATGTCGCTGTCGTGAGGCGACAAAACTGGTGGCTGGTTCCTGTATCGAGCGCTCATAGGCGCAGCACCCCGGCGCGAATACCTTGCGGCCATGGTCACCCCAAAAGTCATAGAAACCCAGAATTTGTCGGCCCACCGGCGAGACGTCCCAGTTATTCGGCCGACAGTGCAGACGTCAAAGGAGCAGTGATTCGATGGCTGTCACCGTTACGGAGCGAGAGGCGAGGGAGGTCGTTGAGGCGGCACGGGAGGCCGAGTGGAGGCTGCCGAGCTTTGGCAAGGAGCTGTTCCTGGGCAACTTCCGCCTGGATCTGATCCATCCCCAGCCAGCGCTCGATCCGACCGCCGTCGAGAAGGGCGAGCGCTTCCTCCAAAGCCTGAGGGCGTTCCTCGAGGAGCACGTCGACCCGCTCCAGATCGAACGTGACGCGAAGATTCCGGACTCCGTCATCGACGGCCTCAAGCAGCTCGGCGCGCTCGGGATGAAGGTCCCCGAGCGGTACGGCGGCCTCGGTCTGTCGCAGGTGTACTACAACCGCGCGCTCGCGCTCGCGGCGAGCTCGCATGCCGCGATCTCGACGATGCTCTCCGCGCACCAGTCGATCGGGGTCGCCGAGCCACTGATGCTGTTCGGCACCGAGGAACAGAAGCGCAAATGGCTGCCGCTGGTCGCCAAGGATCACATCTCGGCATTCCTGTTGACCGAGCCCGACGTCGGCTCGGACCCGGCGCGGCTCGGCACGATCGCGACCCCGACCGCTGACGGCACGGGCTACGTACTTAATGGTCTCAAGCTGTGGGCCACCAACGGGGCGATCGCCGACATCGTCGTGGTGATGGCCCAGGTCCCCAAGCACGACGGCGGTCGCGGCGGCATCACCGCGTTCGTGGTGCGATATGACACCGACGGGATAACCGTCGAGCACCGCAACGCGTTCATGGGGCTGCGCGGGATCGAGAACTCTGTGACCCGGCTGGAGAACGTGTTCGTCCCGAAGGAGAACGTGATCGCCAAAGAAGGCCAGGGACTCAAGATCGCCCTCACCACGCTGAACACCGGCCGGCTCGCGCTACCGGCGATCTGCGTCGGATCCGCCAAGTGGGCGACCCGGGTCGCCCGCGAGTGGTCGGGCGAGCGAGTCCAATGGGGACAGCCCATCGGCAAACACGACGCCGTCGCCCAGAAGCTCGCGTTCATCGCCGCCAGCACGTTCGGACTCGAGGCGGTCGTCGACGTTTCCAGCCGGCTTGCTGACGACAAGAAGAACGACATCCGGATCGAGGCGGCGATCGCCAAGCTGTATGCCTCCGAGCTCGGCTGGCGGGTCATCGACGAGCTCGTGCAGGTCCGCGGCGGCCGCGGCTACGAGACGGCTGACTCGCTGCTCGCCCGAGGCGAAAAGCCGATTCCGGCGGAGCAAGTGCTGCGCGACATGCGGATCAACCGCATCTTCGAGGGATCGACCGAGATCATGCAACTGCTGATCGCGCGCGAAGCCGTCGACCAGCATCTCCAGGTCGCCGGCGAGCTCCTCCAGGGCGACGGGAACCTCAAGGCCAAAGCGAACGCGGCGGTTCAGGCGAGCAGGTTCTACGCGAAATGGCTCCCGCAGCTGACAGTCGGCGAGGGCCAGAACCCGCGTTCATTCCACGAATTCGGATCGTTGGGCCCTCACCTGCGCTTCGTCGAACGCTCCTCGCGCAAGCTCGCCCGCTCCACGTTCTATGCCATGACCCGTTGGCAGGCCGAGCTCGAACACAGGCAGGCGGTCCTCGGCCGGATCGTCGACATCGGCGCCGAGCTGTTCGCAATCGCGTCGGCGGCGGTCTACGCCGACACGATCGCGCGCGAGCACCCTGACCGGCGCCGCGCGGCCTACGACCTCGCCGACCTGTTCGCCCGCCAGGCACGCCGCCGCGTCGACAAGCTGTTCACGGCGCTGTGGCACAACGACGACACCGCAGGCTACGGGACCGCGCAGAATCTGCTCGACGGCCGCTACACCTGGCTCGAGGAGGGAGTTCTTTGACCGGCAGTGAATCGTGACCGCCGATCCCGTTGAGGCGTCGTCTGACCGGCTCGTCGACGTCGACGGCGTGCGCCTGCGCGTCCGGACCATGGGCGAGGGGCAACCGCTACTTCTGATCATGGGCGTGGGGGGCAACATCGAGATGTGGCATCCACTCGATCGCGAACTCCTGAGTCGCGGCATCTCCACGATCAGCTTCGACGCACCCGGCACAGGCGAATCGGGTGAGCTCGATCGCGTGCGCCGGATGCCGTGGCTGGCCCGGATGGTCGAGCACCTGCTCGACCGACTCGGCTACGAGCGGGTAGACGTGCTTGGCATCTCGTGGGGTGGCGCGCTCGCGCAGCAACTGGCCCACCAGGCTCCCCAGCGGGTGCGTCGCCTGGTGCTCGCGGCCACGTCCGCCGGGATGCCCGGGCTCGGCGGCGTGCCGGGCAGCCCCAGCGCCTTGATCAAGCTGCTGGGTCCCCGGCGCTATCGCGACCCTGACTATCTGGCTTCGGTCGCCGGTCGGCTGTATGGGGGTGAAGCGTTCGGCCTGCCCGAGGAGCACCTCGCGGCACGGATGGGCAAGCCCCCGTCATCGGCCGGGTATCGGCGCCAGATCTGGGCCGTGCAGGGCTGGACCGGGCTGCCGTGGCTGAGGGGGCTCGAGCAGTCGACTCTCGTCATGGCCGGCGATGACGACCCGTTGGTTCCCGTGGCCAACGGGCAGATCCTGGCCCGGTTGATACCGCACGCGCGTCTCGTCGTCGTCCGGGGTGGCGGGCACCTGTTCCTACTGCAGCTGGCGCCGCAGATGGCCAGCGTCATCGCCGACTTCATTAGCGAGTAGAGCCCGGACGGGGCGTTTGTCGTGTCCCGCCAGCCGTGGCGGGATCTCTTGGTGTCGGCGTCCGTAGAAGCGAGATCTCGACCGCCGTAGGTTGACGTACCCGCGATCGCGGCGCTGGACCGCTAGCTCAGCGCCTGCGACTCAAATGACCCGAGTCCCGCTTAGGAGGACCAGATGCAGTCAGACCAGCGCTTTGCCATTTGTTCGATCGTCATCACCATCATCTTGGCGCTCGCCGTTGGGATCGGAACGCTGAGCTCAACGCTCGGCGCGCCACTGGGAGCCATCGTGCTCGGAGAGGCGTCGGGACTCGCGTGTCTAGTCTCGTTCACGCTGCTGATCTGGGCCGCAATTCAGGACGGCAAGCACCCCGATCCTGCAGTCGCCGACTAGCGACTCCCTTGCCTAACCGCCGCCTGACCCGAGGAGACAGCAGTCACCTACGGCAGGCGGCGGTTCTCTTCATGCCGAGACATGACTAACCATCTTGAGGATGCGACCACCAAAGCCACCGGATAGCTTCCACCTAATCGCTTATGACAACCGAGAAATCCCCTCCGCCGCCCGCGCGCTGGTGCGGAGTCGGGTCCGCTGACGCCTCCGAGGTCGATCCAGGAGCGAGCGCGGCGGACCAAGCGCTCCTCCATCACAACCCGAAGCTGGTGGCTGTCTTCTGTTCGGAGGCGCTCGACCTCGAAGCAGCGCTGCGAGCGATCCGCGCTCGCATCGACGCCCCGCTGATCGGATGCACGACCGCGGGCGAGATCGCCACGAGCGGCCCGCGCGACGCGAGCATCGTCGTGACCGTGTTCGGTGGC
>DATJYY010000089.1:0-45025 GCA_035499395.1 Solirubrobacteraceae bacterium | reverse complement strand
GAAGAGCGGATCTCGCTCGAGCAACTCGCGGAGGTGGTGCCCGAGCGGCCCGGCGACCACGCGCCGGGAGAGTTGCTTGCGGCCGGGGTGAAGCGCTTCCTCGAGGCGGTCACGAACCGGCCCGCCACCTGGCGGATCATCCTCCTTCCGCTCGAAGGAACCCCCGCGATCGTCCGCGAGCACGTCGAGGTCAACCGCGCGCGCGTCCTCGCGCGGATCGAGGCCCTGGTGCGGTGGGCGATCGAACGTAGTGACGCTCCCCACGATCTCGACGTCGAGCTGACCGCGCGCACGATTCGCGACTGGAGCGAGCAGGCCGGACGCATGGTGCTGACCGATCCTCGGCACTATCCCCCGGGCCGCTATGAGCAGTTCGTGGCGCAGTTCCTGCGGCTGCTCTAGACCGAGTCGTTAAGTACGACGGGGACCCCGTTAAGGGTCCCCGTCGCTGATCCCAACAACGCACCCACGGCCGGGTTGGGTGCGTCCTCCGGAGATCGATTCCGAGGCTGAAACTCGTCGGCGGGTCGAAAGTTGCGCTCGCCACCCGACGAACCTCGAGCCAGTCGCTCCTGCGATACTTAGGCGTCCCCTCCGGGGGCGTAGCTCAGTTGGTTAGAGCGCCGGCCTGTCACGCCGGAGGTCGCGGGTTCGAGTCCCGTCGCTCCCGCTTTGAGAAGTGCCTGGAAATCGGCCAGGCTGGTCAACGCAGCTGCGGAGGTTGATCCCGCAGTGGTTGCGCTGCGAGACAATCATATGCGCATGCTGCGGAGGGTCTCGGTGTGGCGCGATGTCGCCCGTCTGGCGGACAGGCTCGATGACGTCGCTTCGGGTTGAAGGGGCCGTGGCCGCCGACGCGGCTGCGGTGACCGTGGTCAGGGCGGCGCTGGAGACGTCTCTGTACGGCCGGAGCGCGCTCTCGCAGGCGGATGTGGAGGACGAGTGGCTGGACCTTGACCTCGAACGGAACGCGCGCGTTGTCCGCGACGGCGATCGCGTTGTTGGGTTTGGGGCGGTTCGCCAAGAAGGCGGGCTCTGGGAAGCCGAGGGCTACGTCCATCCTGACGCGCTCGGGCAGGGGGTCGGACGGTTAATCGCTACCGGCCTCGAGGAGCACGCGGCGGGCCGCGGCGGATGCCGGATTCTTAGCGCCGCGTTTGAGGTCGACTCGGCTGCCCGCAGGCTGCTGGAGTCACTCGGCTACAGCGCCGTGCGGGTTTTTCGCGAGATGCGCATCGGGCTCCAGGCGCCGCCGCCCGCACCCCACTGGCCCGGGGGGCTGCGAGTTGTGCCGTTCGACGCCGAGCGTGACGCGGCTGAGTTCCACGCCGCGTACGAGGAGGCGTTTGCGGATCACTGGGAATACAACCCGCGCGAGTTCGAGTCGTGGTCGAAGATCTATGTCGGCAGCGAGCGTTTCGACCCGATGCTTTGGTGCCTGGTTCGCGCGGGGAATGAGATTGCCGCCGGGACGATCTGCTCAAGCGAAACCTACGGGGGCGGCTGGGTGCACGCGCTGTTCACGCGTCGGGCGTGGCGCAAGCACGGGGTTGGCGCGGCACTGCTGAACGACTCGTTCGCCCGCTTCTGGGAGCGCGGCGAGCACAGCGTCGGGCTCGGCGTCGATGCGGCCAACGACACGGGCGCGTTTCGCCTTTACGAGCGCGCCGGGATGTCTCCCAGGCTCGGATTCGTCATCTACGAGAAGGACATCGACGAGCGTAGGTGAGCAGTGCACCTACGCGTCCCGGCAAGCTGGCGAGGGTCAGGTAATAGCGTCTCGCCAAGCGGTTGCAAACCACAAGCGGAAGGGGCCCGATGCTGAGACAGGTCGCCGACGGTGTGCTGATACACGAAAGCGAGTTCATGCAGACCAACGCCGTCGTCGCGCAGGGCCGGGCTGGGGTGTTGCTGATCGACCGTGGGTGCGCAGCGACGAAATGACCTGCCTCGCGACCGACCTGTGCGATTCGGGCCGGGCCGTTGTGGCAGGCTTCTCGACGCACCCGCATTGGGATCATCTGCTCTGGCAGGCCAGCCTCGGCGCGGCGCCCCGTTACGGCTCGCCGCGCTGCGCGGCCAGCCGGCCTGTCAATCCGACGCACGTGTGACCTGAATGTTCGTCACGTCGAAGCTTCCGGTGTTCGGGAACCCCTGCCAGACCTTCACAGACCCGAATAGCGGAGCCAGATTTTGAAACGGTGCCTGAACGACTGCTTCCTGGGCACCAGACGCAGAGCCGGTGAGTACGACGAGAGCTCTCGAACCTGACGCCGCTACAGTCAGGATCACCTGAACGATGAACCCGGCATTGCGTGGAAACGAGCCGAACTCGACCCCGATATCGTCGATGCGCGCCCGATTCGTCGGGAGGAAGTCAACGTGCAGGAACTGCTCGAACGCGGCGGTCTCGAAGCTAATTGAAGCGATGCCGCTGGTATCGCTCAAGAACAACTCCGCGGAGAAGGTGTAAACGCCGAAGCCGGGAGCTTCCGTGAGTATGCAGTGCAGCGCCGCCTCGCCCTCCGGGCCGGTCGGGCGACTAATCCGAACCCAGTTATCCGAGGGTAGAACGGGCGGCTCGATGACGATCACGCCGTTCGCCGGCCCGTCGACGGTGGCGGTCCCGACCGCCTGGACAGGAGTCGGCGGCAGACCGGTCTTCGAATCAAAGTTCGACAAGAAGAGCGTCTCCTGCGCGGTGACGAAGACGATCTGGCCAAGCAGGGCGATGTTGTAGCCAACACGGTAGAGCCACGCGTCCGTGTCGCGCACGGCGACGTCGACCTGCAAGCCGGAAAAGAGATCCCCGACGTACTGCTGGGAGAAGGCGTCGATACCGGTGCCGTAGTGATTGGGGCGCCACACATCAACGGCGAACCCGGCGTTGATCGATTGTTCGGCGTCGAACACCGAGCTGATCGACGCGAACGGGGCCAATTGCTCAACCTGAAAGCCGAGCGAGTAGTCGATCCCCTCGGTCCCCGGTGGTGTGGGAATCGAGTGATAGGTAATTGCGTGATGCATCGGGTCGAGAACTGTCGGCTCGAGGAGAAGAGTTTCGTGGAGCCATTGGGACGTACTGTTTCCTTCCAGGTTCACCATGGCGACTCCGGAGAGTGTCAACAGCCACTGTTGGGCGTGAACGTCGCTCGGTGGTGGGTCGCCCACCGCTTGAGCGGCGGGCACGATAAGCCAGTTCTGCCCCGCAAAGGTGGTGATAACCTCGATTGGAAATGTCATGGACGACCTCCTTGAAGAGGAGTCCGGCTAAGCACGCCTGACTCCCTAATTTGACGTTGAGTTGGACGACGGCAGTGATGCTGCCTCTGATGATCCCGTCGCCCCGACCCACCGCAGAAGAGATAGGCACCCTCCGCACTCGGTGAGCGCGAGCCGGGGACACACGCCGCGTGCGGGGACGACGGCACTTGGTCACCGGACATCCCGTCGATCACTACTCGATTGGACCGATCGGGGGTATCGGCAGGACCGCTCGGACCGGCAGACCGAAGCGAGCAAAGACGTTGGGTGCGAAGTAGGCATCGGTGGGAACTGGTATGTCGCTCAAAGGGTCGGCGGGGCTATGTACGCGCACACTCGGAACGAAATCGAGCGATGTCGTGAAGATGCGCAAGTAATAGTCCGCGGGTTCGAAGCCTTCTTCGATCGGCCCCAGATACACCACCGCCGGGCCCGTCGGCACCTCTACATTTCCGGTGTCGATGACCGTCTCGCCGGCACCATTGACGAGCACCAGGCGTGCGTAGCCCGGGTCGACGCCTCGGTTCGTTACGTGGCCCCAGAAAAACGCGTTCTCGACGCTCGCCACGCTAACGACACCGCTGACGTACTCGTAACGAAAGATCTCAAGGGTGTCAGTCATGACCGCTCCCTTTCACACTTTCTCTCCGGTCAAAGTACGTCCATAGACCCACGCAAGACCAGAACGCTCTCTGTATAGACGGCATCTGTCCTCCCTTTAGTCGTTGCGACCCTTGTCGCCTGCGAGGTTCTCAACTGGTGGGCGGCGTCCCTAGCTGTTTGCATCGCCGCGCCCCGGTCATTACGGCCGGACGCTGCCTACGCCTCGCTGGACCATTGACGGGAAGAGGTACGAACGACGAACCTGATACGCGTATCGACCGAAACCGGCCACGACAATTTCGGACTCCGACGCGAAGTCCGTGCCCCATGGGTTCCTGGGTAGAGCCCTGGCCCACGCTCCGGGCAGTCCGTCTGGCGTGACGACGCGGAAACGGCCCTGGCGACGTCGCTTTCGGGACCCCGACCGACACGATGGTGCTCTTAGCGGTCGCGAAGGTCGTTCAAGTCGTTCGCAATGCGGGTCCGAAGGTCGTGTCGATGTCTGACGTTGCTGCCGCGCTCGGACAATGTGTCGGCGGTCGGCCCCAGCCGAGCGGGAAGGTCGTGCCCGAGATCGACATCCTTGCCGGAGGCGACGTAAAGCCGGATGCAGGAGTCGCGCCCATCGCACTCGAAGCGTCCGATCCGTGTGACCGGTCAGTGGGGTCCAAGCTCTTCTCAAAGACAGGAGAGGTCCAGGAGGAAGGCGACCGTCTGGTGTTTCGGTCGACTGCCTCAGGACCGCACGAGGTCACTCCCGATGGGTCAATGAGAATGGTGGCCTGGCGATGCGAAGCTTGACCCTGGGTGAGCAGGCGCCGATGCGAGTCAAGATGGGCGTCGTTACGAGCCTCGCAAGCCTTATGTTTGCTTCGCATTCCCGTTCGGGGATGTCTTCTCTTGCATTTGCGGCCCGGCAGGTACAGGCGCGCCGGTCGGCGGAAGGTGCTTGGCGACCACCGCGATCATCCGCCGTGTGTTGTGATCATGCGTAGGATGGAAAGCCGTGGCCAGTGAGCCTGACTTCCCACCGGTGGACGATGCCGAGCGAGCGCGGCGTCGCGCGTTTGTGGCCGAGCATCGCACCGCCGTCTTCGGATATCCGCGCCGCGACGACGGGCCGTCGATGTCGGTCGTCTACTACGTCATGGATGGAGACGATCGCATCCTGGTGTCGACGATGCGCGACCGCGGCAAGGCGAAGGCGGTGGCCCGCAATCCCAGGGTGTCGCTGTGCGTTCTCGACGAGCAATGGCCGATGAGCTACCTGCTGGTGTATGCCACCGTGCAAGTCGACCCCGGGCTGGATAGCGCGACCGATCTGATGATGCGGATCTCCGAGGTGATGGCCGGTCACCCGATGCCCCCCGAGGCGCGTACCGACGCTGAGGAGATGTGCCGGCGAGAGCACCGGATAGTGCTGACGCTCTCGCCCTACTCCACCTTCCAGACGCCCCCGCGGCACGTCAGGGAAGCGACCGACCTCCGGAGGCTCACCCACTGGACCAGCACGAGCCTGCCCTGGTGAGGCGGCGCCGTCGCCGCGCGGACCTCCGCGCATTTGGCTTCCTGCGGTCAGTCTTGGTCGTGGAGCACAGGGGCGTAGGAGATCCCGACCACCGCGCCCTCCGGTGACTGCAGCCTGGCGACCGTTTGACCCCACGGCTCCTCGCGCGGCGGATGCAGCAGCTCGTAGCCTGCTTGCTCGAGCTCCCGTGCCGCCGGGCCCACCGCCGCGGCGTCCGCAACGTCGAACTCGATACTGACCTGCGGAACCGGTCGCTCGGCCGGCCATTGCCGCGTCCCGAAGCACGCCTCAGCGGCCTGAGCCAGCGGCCAGATACCGAAAGACTTGCAACCTCCGAGCTGCTCGCTGTGGTGATATTCGCCGCCCTCACTTTCCAGCGGCAGCCCGAGGGCGTCGACGTACAGCTTGCGACTGGCGGCCGGATCAGGCGCGATCACCGCCACGGTCGAAAGGAACTCGATGTTCATGCCACCTCCTCGTACGGGCCAGTGCTCGGTCAACGATCCAAGCAGGTTCCGCAAACCCGGCCGGCGCTCTCGGCAACACACCGGCCGCTAGCGGTGACCCTGTCCGATCACGCCCGTAGATCCAGTGATGATGATTTCGTTCATGCCGGACTCACGACGTACCCCGCAGGATCGTGACATGCCTGGGCACGAACCCATCGCGGCAGAGGGATAGTGTCGGGTCCGCACACGCCAATCACTGGGAGCTGAGATGGGGTTTTTCAAGCGCGACTCGCCCGACGAGCCGCCCGAACAACCGCCGGGCCAATACGAGCAGACGCCGGCGCCCGAGACCATGATTCCGACCACGACCGAGATGGGGGCAGAGCCGATGACCTACTCAGCGGGTTCGACCGAAGGACTGACCGGGCACGGCCGCGAGCGGCTCGCCCAGAACCGCGACGGCCTATTCACGAGTGACCTGTCGATCAATGAGTTCGTGATGGTCGACGAGGCCGGCTTCGAGCCGCTCGGACTCGTGATGGGCAGCTCGATTTATCACATCGGCTACCAGCGGTCGCAGTACAAGCAGAGCATGGAGCTGACCGTGCTTTCGCAGGCCATGTACAACGCGCGCGAGCTCGCGATGACGCGGATGGAAGAGGAGGCCGATCAACTCGGAGGGGACGGAGTGGTCGGCGTACGGCTCAACATCCGCATCTACGAGTGGGGCGAGGACATGGCCGAGTTCACGGCGATCGGGACGGCGGTCAAGCACCGCGAGGGCGCGCTTCACAGGGCGCCGAGCGGCCGCCCGTTCACGAGCCACCTGTCAGGGCAGGAGTTCGCAACGCTGCTCAAGTTCGGTCGCCGGCCGGTCGGCATGGTGATGGGCAACTGCGTCTACCACGTCGCCCATCAGTCGATGCGCCAATCGATGCGTAACGTCGGGCAGAACGTAGAGCTGCCGCTGTTCACGCAGGCCCTGTACGACGCGCGCGAGCTCGCGATCGAGCGGATGCAAACCGAGGCCAAGGACGCACAGGCGACCGGGATCGTTGGCGTCAGGATCGACGAAGGCAGCTTCTTCTGGGGCGGCCACGTGATCGAGTTCTTCGCGGTCGGGACGTCGGTGATCCGGGCCGAGCAGCAACCCGAAAAGCCAAGACCCTCGTACGTGTTCGACCTCGGTCAGTGAGGCTCGCTTCGGCGGCCACCGACCAGGGAGCCACCGACCAGGGAGCCACCGACCAGCCGTTAGCCGCGACCATCGGCCGCCCGGCTGACTTGTCTCAGCGTTTCGCGAGCGCCTCTCGATGTCCTCAGCCACACCGGCCGCGCGAGGATGAGCGCTCGACCTGGCCGAAGGCCGAGCGACGCCGGATGAGATCGGGGGTGTCCGCCAAGAGGCGATCCAGCTCTTCCATCCGACCGAAAACGACCGCATCCACGGCGAGCTCGAACGCCGGATCGCACTCGCCCGTCACTATCGACCATGACGCAAGTCCATGGTCGGACTGCCGCTACGGCTGGGGCGAGGTAGACGGCGGTCTCGCCCATAGCGGAAGTCTGTCAGTCGACGACGAACCGCGTCCGATCACCGTCCGCCGCCAACGTGAAACGGACGATCGAGTACACGCCGCGATCCCAGACTTCCGGAGGTGAATCGCCTTGTGTGGACCTCCGGTGCGAGCCGGCCCGCTACCGGCTTCGTCCTCAAGACGAACGGGCCGAACCGCGACGGACATCGGCGAGGCGCCCCTCGAGAAACCGCTGCTCGGGCCCCGGCTGGGTCAGCTCGAGGGCGCGCCCGTAGGCCGCGCCCGCTTCGTCGTCGCGACCCAGGCGTCGTAGGAGGTCGGCGCGGGTCGAGTGGTAGTAGCGGTAGTCGTCGAGTTCGAGGTCCTCGAGCAGGAGGAGTCCGGCTTGCGGGCCTTCGAGTTCGGCGACGGCGATCGCACGATTCATGGTCACGACCGGCGAGCCCGTGATCAGCTCGAGCCGCTCGTAGAGGAGCACGATCTCTTCCCAATCGCGCGGCTCGCGGAGGTGAAGATCCGCGATCGCCGCCTGAACCGCGTACGGGCCGTTCCCTCGGAGGGCGACCGCGCGTTCGAGCAGCGCTCGGCCCTCGACGATCTGGCGCTGGTCCCACAGCGACCGGTCCTGGTCGTCGAGCAGGACGAGCTCGCCGCCCCGGAAGCGCGCGGCGCTGCGAGCCTGGCCGATGAGCATGAGCGCAAGCAGGGCGTGCGCTTCGGCTTCGTCCGGCATCAGCTCGACCAGGGAGCGGCTGAGGCGGATCGCCTCAGCGGACAGATCGACGCGATCGCCGCCCCAGCCTTCGTTGAAGATCAGGTAGATGACGGCGAGCACGGCGTCGAGCCGCTCGGGCAGCAGATGGTCGGGAGGAACAGCGAACGGGATGCCGGCGTCGCGGATCTTGTGCTTGGCGCGGGTCAGGCGCTTGCTCATCGTCTCGAACGGGACCAGAAACGCGCGCGCGATTTCTTCGGTCGAGAGACCACCAAGCGTGCGCAGAGTGAGTCCGACCTGCGCGTCGAGCGCGAGCGCCGGGTGGCAACACGTGAAGATCAGCTCGAGCCGCTCGTCCGGGAACGTCGCCGTCTCGCCCATCGTCTCCTCCGGTTGCTCTCTCAGCTCGCGCCCGAGCTGCTCGGTCTTCACCGCCAGCGTCCGCTCGCGCCGGATGCGGTCGATTGCTCGGTTGCGGGCGGTCATGATCAGCCAGCCGGTGGGGTTGTCCGGCGCCCCGTCACGCGGCCAGCGTTCGGCCGCTGTCGCGAACGCCTCCTGCGCGGCGTCCTCGGCCAGCTCGATGTCACCGAGGAAGCCGACGAGCGACGCCAGAACGCGGCCCCATTCCTCGCGGAACAGATGCTCAAGCAACGACGCCGGGCTCCTCGCGGACCGGTCGCACCTCGATCGCACCCCAAGGCCGCAGCCCCTGTAACTCGTCGGCCACAGCGAGAGCGCCGTCCAGGTTCTCCGCCTCGACGACCACGAAGCCGCCGAGGTAATCCTTGCTGTCGACGAACGGTCCATCGGTCAGGAGCGCTCTGCCCTTTTCGCGGCGCACGGTCGTCGCGGTCTCGACGTCCTGGAGACGCAGCCACCCGGTCACGTCCGGTCGCTCGAGGACCCCCAGCACGGCCTCCGTGATCCGACGTCGTTCGTCTAAAGGCGTCCGGTCGCGAATCTCGATGTCGTCGTAGATCAACAGCGCGTATCTCAAGGCGTCTCCTTCCACGAGTCGTTCCCTTGTAGACGAATAGCGCACGCGCGGACGGACACCTCGCCCGAGTGTCCGTCTGGCGCGTGTCCGTTCGTCACCGAGGCAGAACCGGCCAATGAGCCGGCCTCGACTAAGGAGGGACAGATGACGGATACAGCGGCAACGAACCGCCGCCTCGCCTCGGTGGTCGCGCTGACCTCGGCCGCCTATTTCATGGTCGTTCTCGACTCGGTGGTCGTCATAACGGCGCTCCCGCGAATGCAGCGCGACCTCCATGTCAGCCTCTCGTCTCTGCAGTGGACGCTCAACGCCTACGGCATCGCGTTCGCCGCCGGGATCATCACCGCCGCCGCGCTCGGCGACCGGTTCGGACGGCGGAGGGTGTTCACGATCGGGCTCGCGCTGTTCACGGTCGCCTCGGTCGCATGTGCCCTCGCGCCCAACCTGTCCGAGCTGATCCTCGCGCGGACGGTGCAGGGACTCGGTGGCGCGATCGTGCTGCCGCTGAGCTTGACGATCCTGACCGCCGCGTTCCCGGTGGAGCGCCGTGGGATGATCGTCGGGATCTATGGCGGCCTCGCCGGGCTCGCAGTGGCGATGGGACCGATCGTCGGCGGCGCGATCGCTCAGAGCATCGACTGGCACTGGATCTTCTGGATCAACGTCCCGATCGGAGTCGCCGCCGTGCTCCTCGGCGTCCGGCTGCTGCCCGAGAGCTATGGGGCACCGGAGCGCCTCGACCTCGTTGGGGTCGCGCTCGTCACCGCCGGAGTCGTCGCGCTGGTCTGGGCGCTCACTCGAGCCAACGACGCCGGTTGGGCGAGCGCCGAGACCGCGGGCAGTCTCGCCGCCGGGACCCTTCTGCTCGCTGCGTTCGTCTGGTGGGAGCACCGCGTCGCCGAGCCGATGGTGCCGCTCCGCCTGTTTGCGGTGCGGGACTTCGCGGTCGGCAACCTGACCACTTTCATGATGTCGGGCGCCATCTTCGCCGGCGGTCTGTTGGTCACGGAGTATTTCCAACTTGCGCGCCACTTCTCCCCCGTTGGCGCCGGACTGCGGCTCCTCCCGTTCTTCGCGACGCCGATGGTCGTCTCACCCGTGGCAGGCGCTCTGTCGGACCGGACCGGCCGCCGCCCGATCATCGTCGCCGGGCTGAGCCTGCTGACGGCCGGGTTCGTCTGGGTCGCTTGGCGCGGCTCGATGCACACGAGCTGGATCGAGCTCGTGATCGCGCTCCTGGTCGCGGGCGTCGGGATCTCGATGGCCCTCCCGACGGTACCGACAGCCGTCCTGAGCGCCGTCGCTCCGCACGAGATGGGGAAGGCGTCAGGGATCAACTACATGGCTCAGCGGTTCGGCGCGGTGTTCGCGGTCGCGATTGGCAGCGCGGTATTCGCGAGCTACGGCAGCCTCGGAACCCCGGCCGCCGTCACTGCGGGATTCAAGCCGGCCCTATGGGCGTGCGCCGTCTTTGCCGGCATGTCGGCGCTGGCCGCCCTGGCGATGTCGGCGCGGCCGAAACCGGCGACCGAGGTCGAGCCCGCGGGCCTGCCTATCGCCGCCTGAACCAATCGCCACCGAACAACAGGACACTCACGATGGCGAACATCCTCCACCGCCTCACGATCAACGCGCCGCCGGAGCGCGTGCACCAACTCGCGGCAACCAGAGACGGGATCCAGTCATGGTGGACGGGTCACCCCGTCGCCGGCGACGACGAAACCGGCGGCCGGTTCGAGGTCTACTTCCGGGACCCCGCCAACCCCGCGGCCACGTTCGAAGTCGTGCGACGCAGCCCGGACCGGATCGTCTGGCGGTGCGTCGGCGGCCCCGACGACTGGATCGACACTCACATCATCTACGCGCTCAGGCCCCGCGATGACGGCGGCACGACGCTGCTATTCCGCCATGAGGGATGGCGCCAGGAGAACGAGTTCATGAACGGCTGCTCGACCAACTGGGCCGCGTACCTCATGAGCCTCAAGTCCGGAGCCGAAGACCACGGGTTCAACGCCTTCCCGGGCGGCGAGATCAGCCGCTGGGACTAAACACGACGCGCTCGCGGCCCCCAATCGGGTCGCCACCGCAAACCGAGGCGCGGCCACGTTAGGCTGAGCACCACCGCATGCGATTCGCGATTGCCATCCCGCAGTACGCGCGCGAGAGCCGCTTCGACGATCAGGCATTCCGCACGTTTCTGAGCCGCGCAGAGGAGCTAGGGGTGTTCGAGAGCGGCTGGGTGCAGGAGCAGGTGCTCGGCGCCGCGGGCAGCGTCGCGGCACTCCAGACGCTGACTTACGCGGCGGCCTGTACCGAGCAGCTTCGGCTCGGTTGTGCCGTGTTCATCCTCCCGCTGCACAACCCCGTGCACCTGGCCAAGGCGATCAGTTCGCTCGATTGCCTCAGCCATGGCCGGGTTGAAGTGGGTGTCGCGACCGGCGGCCGGGGACGGCCGTTTGAGGCCTTCGGCGTCGACGCGGACAAGCCCGTTGCCCGCTTCAACGAGGCGCTGGCGCTGATGAAGGCGTGCTGGACGGAGCCGGAGATCAACTTCAATGGGCAGTTGTGGAAGCTCCGGGGCGCCTCGATGGAGCCCAAGCCGGTGCAGAAGCCGTACCCGCCGGTGTGGTTCGGCGGCAGTGTGCCGGCGGGGATGCGGCGCGCGGTCCGCCATGGCGACGGGTTCATGGGCGCCGGCTCGCAGACGCCGGCCCAGTTCGCTGAACAGGTGAAGGTGGTCAGGGAGGAGCTGAGCGCGCAGGAGCGCGACCCCGCCACGTTCCGAATCGGCAAGCGCGTCTACGTTCACGTCGATGACGATCCGGCGCGCGGACGCCAGCGGCTCGAGGACGCGCTCACGCGACACTACGGTCGGGGCGGCTGGTCGGAACACATCTTCGCCGGCCCGCCCGAGACTTGCGCCGCCGGCATCCGCGCGGTGGCCGATGCGGGGGCGGAGCTGATTCTGCTCAACCCGCTCGCCGACGACGCCCACCAGCTCGAACGGCTCGCGGCCGAGGTGGTTCCGGCGCTCAGCTGAGCGGCTCGGAGTTCCGACATGCCCACGTACGTCCTGCGCCTCATCGCTCCGCGCCCCGACTTCGCCGAGACGCTGACCGACTCCGAGCGGGAGATCATGAATCGCCACGCTGCCCATTGGCGCCCGTATCTGGACCGCGGCGACATGGTCGTTTTCGGGCCGATCCTCACCGACGAGACTTCGTATGGGCTCGCGGTCGTCGAGACGGACGACGAGCAGGCGCTGCGCGAGTTCGCCGCGCAGGACCCGGTCGTGACGACCGGAACCGCGGCGTTCGAGGTCGGGCGGATGGCCGCGGGGCACGTCCGCGGGCGCTGACCGGGCCGGCGCCTGACCGCCGAGTCGGCGAACCGCAGATCCGTAGTCTGTAGCGGCCGAATCGACCGCATGGAAATCGCTGGCTACCAGTGAGGAGGCTGCAGATGGAGACTTGGGATGCGATCACCGCCCGTCGCAACGTCCGCGAGTTCGCCGACCGCGCGATTCCCGACGCAGATCTGGACCGCGTGCTCGAAGCCGGCCGGATCGCGCCCTCGTCGCAGAACAACCAGCCGTGGGATTTCGTCGCGGTCACGGACCGGGAGATGCTGCGCGAGCTCTCGACGGTGTGGCGCGGCGGTGGCCACATCGCGAACGCGGCAGCCGCAGTCGCCATGGTGATCCCGGACGAGGACGAGCCTCGCGTCCGCGAACGCAATCGTTTTGACATCGGCCAGGCGACGATGCAGATGATGATCGCCGCGGCCGACCTGGGGATCGGCAGCGGTCACTCGGCCGTCGGTGATCAGGACCTGGCGAGGTCGGTTCTCGGCGTTCCCGAGGGCAAGCTCGTGGCATTCGTGATGGATCTCGGCTATCCGGCGGACCGGCCGCTCAGGCCCGGCACCCGCCTGAAGCGCCGGCCGTTCGACGATGTCGTGCACCGCAACGGCTGGTGAGCCAGGGCCTCACTTATTAGACCGCGAACCGGTCGGGTCCTCATCGACCGCACCCGGCGGTCCTCGATCGGGCATACTTAAGCGCTTCAGTGAACCGCTTAAGTAGAGATTGACCGCGACGTGACCGAGGACCTCGTGATCATCGGCGGCGGCGTGATGGGCCTGTTCACCGCCTACCACGCCTCCGACCGCTTCGACCGGATCGTGGTCCTCGAGCTAGGACGCGTCGGCGACCCGATGACCGCGTCGTTCGGGCGCACCCGCTCGTTCCGCAGCGACTATCTCGATCCCACGTACGCGCGGTTCGCCCGCGAGGCCCTGCGGCTGTGGGGCGAGTTCGAGACGCGGACAGGCACAACCGCGCTCGTGCGCTGCGGGTGCATGAACATCGCCAAGCGGTCGGTGACACCGGACCTCGCCGGCACCTACGGGCATCTCAGCCACTCCGTCCTTCAAAACCTGGGCATCCCGTCGGAAGCGCTTGCAGGCGAGGAGTTACGCAAGCGCTTCCCGTACCTCGAGGCCGATGTCGGCTACATCGACCTCGACGGCGGCGTGGTCAACCTGCCCGCCGTGACCTGCGCACTGCGGCGGGTGCTGGCCGAGCGAGGAGTACGGATCGTGGAGGGCGCCACGGCCCGTCTCGTCGTTCGCCACGACGGCCGGATCCGTGTCGTCACAGACGGGGATGTGTGGTCGTCGCGGTCGCTCGTCGTGACCGCCGGCCATGGCACGAACGACGTGCTCGCAAGCCTTGAGGGCTCCTCGCTTCAGATCCCGATCAGTCGCGACCGGCCGATCGAGGCCAGGTACTTCGCGCCGGCCGCGGCTGCTCGCGGCCACTTCGCCTCAGACGTGATGCCGGTGATCGCCTATCTCGATGCCGGTATCTACTGCCACCCGATCATCGACGGACTGATCGACAAGGTGAAGATCGGTTACTACCACCCGCCGGACCTGCCCCGTTCGACCACGGCGATCGACAGCGTCATGTCGTTCGTCGACCAGTGCCTGCCCGTACTGCGCGATGCGCACAGCGAACCGGTCGCGGACGTCGATGGATGTGACTATGACCTCGTGGAGGACGATGAGTTTGTCCTCGGTGGCGTACCCGGCTTTCCCGGCGCATACGTCGGGGTGGGATGGCGAGGGACCGGTTACAAGTTCGCGCCTTGGGTCGGGCGCGTGCTGGCCGAGCTCGCGCTCGAGCACGGAACCGTCTACGACATCCGGCGCTTCGACCCGGCGCGATTCACGAAAGGAAGTTCCCGTGCAGGACCGACCGTCAGCTCGCACCCTTCAGCAACGCCTCGCTGAGGGCGTCGTCCTCGGCGCCGAAGGCTACGTCTTCGAACTCGAGCGCCGGGGCTACATCAAGGCGGGTCCCTACGTTCCGGAGGTCATTCTCGACCGCCCCGAGGCGGTAATCGAGCTGCATCGCGAGTTCCTGCGCGCGGGCGCCGAGGTGATGGTCGCGCTGACGTATTACGCCCACCGGGAGAAGCTGAAGGTCGTCGGCCGCGAAGGGGACCTCGAACAGATGAACCGCGCCGCGGTTCGCGTTGCCAACCAGGTCGCCCGCGAAGGCGACGCGCTCGTGGCGGCCAACATCTCGAACACGTGGTCCTACGATCCCGCCGACGCCAAGCGCACCGGCGCCATCGTCCGCGCCCAATACGAGGAGCAGTTGAGCTGGGCGTTCGACGAGGGCGTCGACTTCGTCATCGCCGAGACCAACGACTACCTCGGCGAAGCGCTCGTCGGACTCGAGGTCTGCCACGAGCTTGGCCTCCCGGCGATGGTCACGTTCGCCAGCGTGCACCCCACACAGACGTACGACGGCTTCCCCTACGTCGAGGCCTGCCGTCGCGTCGCCGACGCGGGAGCCACGATCGTCGGGCTCAACTGCTCGCGCGGACCCGAGACGATGAAACCGCTCCTGACCGAGATCCTCGCGGCTGTCGAGACAGCCGTGGCGGCGCAACCCGTCCCGTACCACACCTCCGACGCGACGCCCGCGTTCGAGTCGCTTGCCACCCCGGACGGAGGGCACGCGTTTCCGATAGCGCTCGAGCCCTTTTCCTGCACGCGGTTCGAGATGGCCGACTTCGCTCGCTGGTCCGGGGGGTCCGGGGTCAGGTACATCGGGATCTGCTGCGGGGGCGGCCCGCACCATGTACGCGCAATGGCCGAGGCCCTCGGGCGCGAAACCCCCGCGAGCCGCTACTCGCCCGCGATCGACCTCCACCCGGTCCTCGGCACCGCGGCCGCGGCGCACGAAGAGATGGGGGGCTGGGCCGCGTAGCGGGGATGGCCCAGCTCAACAGGTGAGCAGCTCACCCCAGCCGCTCGAGCAGCCATTCGTGGACGGCCCGGAGATGATGCTCGGTCAGGGTGAGATGACCGTCGTCGGGTAGAAGCCTCGCCTCGACGCCCGGGATATGGCGGGCGAGCCACTCGCCGTGGGCGAACGGAACGAATTGATCCTGGCGCCCGTGGAGCAGGAGAACCGGAGTCCGTATTTGGTCAAGATCAAATCCCCACGGCTCGAGGAACGCCACGTCGTCATCCCACCAGCCGTCCGCGCCCGGCCCCAGCCCGTCTTGCGTCGCGGCGTAGAGAAACTCCGTGAGCGCCGGCGTGAGCGCCGCCCGATCGACGGGCGAGAGCAGCGTCTCGAACGTCGTGTACAGCGTCTCGGGCGTCGCGGCTAGGAGCTCGACGCGCTCCCGCTCGTGCTTGGCCCGACCCCTGGTCCTATCCGTAAGGACCAACTGCATGTCCTCGACGTTCTCGCTGCCCATCCCGTCGAAGTAATCGAGCCCGTCCGCGCGCCACGGAGCGATCGAGGCAAGGACCGCGACGGCGGGAACGAGATCGGGCAACAGCGCCGCGCAGGCGATTGCGTGCGGGCCGCCTCCGGAGATTCCCCAGACGGCGAGCCGCTCGATCTCGAGGGCGTCCGCGATGGCCCGCACATCGCGTGCGCAGCTCCCCACCGACCGGCCGGCATCGCGGTCGGACCCGCCATAGCCGGGACGGTCGTAGCTCACGATGCGGATCCCTTGTCGTTCGGCCAGCCGGACGTCGGGCTCATAGAGGAGACGTGAGCTGGGCGTGCCGTTGTGCACGAGTACCGCCGGCCCCTGCGCCACGCCGTGCTCGGAGACATGGAGGCGTCGCCCGTCAGGAGTGACTATCTGATGCTCCATGCCCAAATCCTCCTGGTCGCGGTGTACGCCGGCCGACGGTTGGGGAAGCGGCCGGCTGCCCGCTCGATCCTACGGCCACCGGGACCCCGGGGCGGAGCTATGCCGCAGTTAGGCGTGCAGCGGGGTGTCGCGGCGGAGCCGCCACCGACCCCGGGCGGATATCGAGGAGAGCGGCGCTGGGTGGGACCCGAACGCCCCGGTGAACCATCCGTGGTTCGCCACCGAGTCCGCGAGATTCCGTTCTCATGGCCCGGCGCCGCCCTCCTGCATCCGTCAGGAACAAACCTGCCAAAACCTGCGCAAGCAGTCAATCCCTTCGGACAACCGTCGTACTGGACGCCGCGAGCCTCGTCGTACGAACGTCCGGTCGCCACCCGAGTCCGTCGTTGTGCGCCTCCGATGACCTAGTGCAGTGCATCCTGCGCCAAAGTTGTGCGATTCCGCCATGCGGCTCAAGTCGGGTGAGGCGGTCACCGAGAACCCTGGCGGGAAAAGGATGCCACCCGAGACGCCCTAGCCCGTATCGCACGGCTCCCGGCTGCAGCTTCCACGGGCGAGGGCACTGCCGAAACGCGCCTGCCTCGGACATGGACGTCCGAGGCCTCGTTTCTTGGCGAGCACGCTCGCGCCGAGGAGGATGTCCGAGTCGTGGCGGAGATGGCACGATGGCGCCGACATGAGCCGCACCACGATCCGAGACGTTTCCTCTGGCTGCTTCGCAACACGCTCAACCGGCTGACGAGCCGGATCGCCCGCACGGGTCACGGTGCCCGAGGGCTTCATCGCCGAGTTCACATACGGCGAGGAGTCCCGCGTGCTCCGCACCGTCGAGGTGCCGGCGGCCGGCCGACAATCTCAGCGTCCCCGGCTAGTGGGTGGCGCACTCCGCGTACCAGGTGACGTCCTGGGCCGACCCCGAGGAGTTGTTGACGATCGTGAACCAGCCGGTCGGCGACGTACCGGTCGCGGGGTCCGGGCGGCTCGACTCGATCCAGACATTGTCCTCTTCGGCGCCATTCGACGGACCGAACGATGCGCCGCCCCCAACCGCGATCGCGCCAGTGGGGCAGGTCTCGGCGGCGGCGGACTGCGCGCCGGCTGCCACGGAGAGCGTCTCGCTCCGAACGGCGACGGTGGCGAACGTCCCGGCCGGGCCCTGTGGGCCGGTCGACCCCTTGGGGCCGGCTGCGCCCCTCGGGCCCGTGTGGCCGGTCGGGCCGGTACGTCCGGCCGGCCCGCGCGGGCCGGTGTTTCCGCGCAGCGCCCCGATCGCGCCCCGCCTGATCTTCACGAGTGTCACCGATCGGTTCTTGAGCTGTCGAGTGCCGACGCTGCCCGGGGCGAGACCGGCCGCGGCGTAGGATGTGCCGCCGATCGCGAAGAACAGAGCGATCAGCGCGAGATGGTTGCGGCGGAGATAACCGACAAGACCAACGAGCATTCCTGTCCTTTCCGTGAGCGCGGGCGCGAGCGGAGCCCGGCCTCGACGAACTAGTCGCGCGACCTCCGGTCGCGCATCCACGCTCCCTTAACCCGGCTCAGCGGCTCGCGTACCGCGGCTCACAGATCGCGAAGGACGCGGTGGACGTCCTCGCGCTGGAAATCCGTCACGCTCGCGATGGCCGGCTCGGTGCTCGGCGGCGCCGCCAGATCCTCCGGCACCCACCAGCGCTTCCGACCCAGGCCCTCCACGAGCCGCCCGATCTCGCGGGCGCTCTGTGCCCCCAGCGCCAGACCGGGAACCAATCGCTCGATCCGCGCGAGCACGCTCTCGGTCTGCGGCCGTAGCTCCTCGTCGGCCGAGGTGCGAGTGAGCGTCACGATCAGCCGTTCCAGGAGATCTCGATCTCTCGAGAAGAAGCCGAACCATTCGAGCGCCGCCAAGTCGTAGCGACGGAGCAACTCCGCGAGCTCGAGCCATTCCTCGGTCCGGGCCAGCTCCGAGGGATCGGGATGCTCCAGCAGCAACTCACCCGGATGCAACTCGCCCCAGGTCGGCGCGAGCTGCGGTCCCGCGCGCGGGTCGGTCACGGAAGCATTCAGCACGTACCACGCCTCGAGCAGGAACACGGGCACGGGCGCGCGCGTTTCGTCCCACTCGCGGCGCGTGCCGCGCAGGACGTTGATCGCCAAGCTGTCGAGCTCGACCGTTTGACGCCGGTCGTTCGCGCCGGCGAGGGCGCCGCTCAGCGCGAGCAGGATTCGCGCGAGCTCCCGGTCCTCGAGCTCGCGACGGAGCTCGTGGAGTCGATCGCCCAGCACGTCCCAATCGGCGTCATCGATCATCAGGGGAAGGCTCCGTTCTCCCCTCGAGCCTCCCGCTCGTGATACCGCAAGCGCGACTCCGTCGACGCCGGAAACGGCCAAGAACCGTCGGCGTGCGTCGGGATCCTCCCGGAGCTCATCAATCACGAGATCCCGCCAGCTGGGGTGCACCCAACCGATCCCGAGCGGGGTGACGCGCAGGAAATGATCGGTCAGCCGATCGATCAGCTCGCCCACGGACCGGCTCAGGCCGCCCGCATGGTGACGGCGTACGACGGCGGCGAGCTCCCGCTCGTCGAGCAACCCGGCCGGCGCGTCGAGCAGCGAGATCAGCAGCTCGCGGTGCTCCGGCTCGAGCGCCCTGAACGAAGTTCGCATCGCCTCCGTCGGGCAGGCGAGCTCGCGCTCGATCATCCGGAGCAGCTCGCTCTTGTCGTCGGCCACGAGCTGGGGAAGCTCGTCGAGCCGGTCGGTCACGAACCGCCTGATCCGCTCGGGCGTGAAGTGCGGATGCTCCACGATCGACAACCCGGCGGAGCACAGCAGCCCGCGGGCCATGCCTGCGATGCCGTGGTCTTTGGCGTGGCGGAACAAGATCAGCGTCTTGTCGGCGAGATCCAGATCGCTCGCATCGACCAGGACCTCTGCCGGCGCCGGGAACCGCTCGGACCCGCTCTCGCGCTGAACCCGCCGCAGTCCCGCCTTCAGCGGCGCCGGCCGCGAGGTCCAAATCAGCCAGTGCTGCGCGTCGAGCATTTCGAGCAAGCGTCCAAGGCCACGGGCCCAACGCTCCGCCGAGTCAGGTCGATACTCGGTGGACCCGAACGCGTCGTCGGCGATGAAGACCTGGCGCCGCTCGCGATCGAACGATCGCCAGACCTGCTCGGGGTCGCTGCACTGATGCGCCTCCCACCCGTCGGTCATCTCCACGAGCGCGAGCATCTCGGCGATCGCCGTCTTGCCCATCTCGGGCGGGCCGGTCAGCACCACGAAGCGATGCCTTGCCACCACCTCCCGAGCCCGGCCATACGCGCGCGTCGGCCAGAACACGCGCGCGAGCCCCTGTGCTCGCTCGATGTCGAGCGAGGAGCGGCCACGGACGTCGGGACCGATCAGACCGTCGAGGTCCCGGAGCCCGAGCACCGACGGCATCGCCGCCCGCAGACCCGGATCGCGATCCAGGCTTGCAGAGATCTCCGCTGCTCCGAACACGACCACTCGTCGAGTTCGCGCAGTCGGGTTTGCGCGCAGAGCCCTGACCGCATCGGCCGCGTCGAGGTTCGTCAGGACCGCGAGCCATTCCGGTGGGTTGGGGAGCACGGCCACCACACGATCCACGAACTCGGACAGACGCTCCTCGAGCACCAGCCCACCGCGGGCCCAGACGACCGCCACCGTGACCGGTTCGGCGACACCGTCCTCGGGCGCCGGTCGGCCATCCACCACCGCGAGCCGGGCGATATCGCTCCGCCCGCGCCAGGGGAGATCGCTCAACCCGGCATCCGCCTCCAGCACCAACGAGCACAGTCGATCGAACTGCAACCAACCCAGCTCGTCCAGCCGGTAGGACGACGACCCCGTCATCGAGAAGATCCTCCCACGGCGGGCAACCGCGACGAAACCACTGGCGCCGCGTGCCCCGGTCGCTAGGCTGGGCTCCCGATGACCGAACGCGCCGACGATCCGCCGCCGGAGGCGGGGAAGCTGCCGACCGGCCGGCTCGGGCGGACCGCGCGAGTGGGCGGACTCGTCACCGGCCAGGGCCTGCGGTGGGCGGGGATGCGCACGGCGAATCGCCTGCGCACGCCGGAGCGGGCGGATGCGGCGCAGCAGGAGCGAACCGCGGCGCTCGTGAACGAGCTCGTCGACCAGCTCGGCCGGATGCGAGGGGCGGCGATGAAGGTGGGCCAGATGATTTCGATGGTCGAGTTCGAAGGCCTCCCTGAAGACCAGCGCGAGGAGCTGCAGGCCAAGCTGGCATCGCTCCGCGACAGCGTCCCGCCAGTGCCGTTCGCCAAGCTCGAGCGGATGATGCGCGAGGAGCTCGGCGGCCCGCTCACGCGGGTGTTCTCGGAATTCGAGGAGCAGGCTTTCGCGGCCGCGTCGATCGGTCAGGTCCATCGCGCCGTCACCGTCGGCGGCGAGGAGGTCGCGGTGAAGGTTCAGTACCCGGGCGTGGCAGAGGCGGTCGAGACCGACATGCGCAATGCGATGCTGCTAATGCCCCTGGTCAAGCGACTTGCCCCGGGAATCGACCCTAAACCACTCTTCTCAGAGCTGCGCGAACGGATCAGCGAGGAGCTCGACTACGAGCTCGAGGCCCAGCATCAGCGGCGCGTCGAACGGCTGCTCAGAGGCCATCCGTTCATGTTCGTACCGCGCGTAGACACAGCGCTGTCCACAAGGCGGGTCCTCGTGACGGAGTACGTGCAAGGCACGCGATTCGATACGGTGCGCGAGCTCCGCGAGGCCGAGCGCGACCGGTACGCCGAGATCGCCTTCCGCTTCTACTTCGGCTTGCTCTACCGCGATCGGATCGCGCTTGGGGATCCGCATCCGGGCAACTACCTGCTCCGGGCCGACGGCCGGGTCGCGTTCCTGGACTACGGCCTCCTGCGCGACGTCGACCCCCAGCGCGTCAACGCCGAGCGAATCATCGCTCGGGCGGTCCGTGACAAGGACGCCCCGGCGCTCAAGTCGGCGCTTGTCGCAGGCGGGTATCTGCCGGCCGAGCGGGCCGACATTGTCGACGCCGACCTCGCGCTGCGGATGATGCGGCATGCGACCCGGTGGTACGCGGTGCCCGGGGAACGCCGGTTTGGGCCCGAGGACGAGGAGCAGCGCCGGCGGCGCCGCGGCCGCCGGGACCCGGAAGACGCGGAGGGCCGGACGAATGTCCGCGAGCAGATCAACCAGTTCACGCTTCCCGCCGAGACCGTGCTGATCCGGCGGATGCACGGAATCGTCGCGATCGTCCTGTGGCAGTTGCGCGCGGGCGCCGACTGGGGCGCGATCGCCGCCGAATATCTGCACGGGGCGCCGCCGGCGACTGCCCTCGGCGAGGCCGAGGCCGGGTTCTTCGAACGCGACGCCGCCGCCTAGGCGCGCGGACCGACGCGGCAACTTGAGCCGATCCTCCGTCCGGCGATCGGACGTAACCTCAAGCCGGATAGCCGGCGCGACGACCCAGGGAACATGCCGAATCTTGGGCTTTCCTCATCAAGCAGCACCTATCGCCTCGTGACACGTAGCGACTTCGACGGCCTCGTCTGCGCCGCCCTGCTCAAGGAGTTGGGGCTCCTCCACGAGATCCTGTTCGTCCATCCGAAGGACGTGCAGGACGGAAAGGTCGAGCTGACTGCAAACGACATCACGACGAACCTGCCCTACCGCCCCGAGGTCGCGCTGTCATTCGACCATCACTCCTCAGAGCTGCTGCGAGTCGGCGAGGACGGCAGCAACCGGGTCATGGCCGCTGAGGCGGACTCCGCCGCGCGCGTCGTCTACGACCACCTCGGCGGCGCGGCGACGTTCCCTCGCGTAAGCGACGAGATGATGGATGCGGTCGATCGCGCCGACGCGGCCCGCTTGTCGATGGACGACATCCTCAACCCGCGAGGCTGGATCCTGCTGAGCTTCCTGATGGACCCGCGCACCGGGCTCGGTCGGTTCCGCGACTTCCGCATCTCCAACTATCAGCTGATGATGCAGCTGATCGACAGCTGCCTCGACATGTCGATCGACGAGATCCTCGCCTCTCCCGACGTGGCCGAGCGGGTCGCGCTCTACCGCGAACACGCCGAGCCGGCGATCGGCCAGATCCTGCGCTGCTCAACCGTCCGCGATCGGGTGGTGGTGCTCGACCTCCGCGACGAGGAGGTCATCCACCCCACCAACCGGTTCCTCGTGTACGCGTTGAATCCGAGGTGCACCGTTTCGGTCCACGTGCTTTGGGGCCGTGCGCAGCAGAACACTGTGTTCGCGGTCGGACGCTCGATCCTCAACCGTTCCTCCCGGATCGACATCGGCGCGCTGATGCTCGCCCACGGCGGCGGCGGACACGAAGCGGCCGGGACGTGTCAGGTCGACAACGACCGCGCCGAAGCCGTCCTCGCCGACCTGGTTCAGACGATCGTCGACGGCGAGCGCGAGCCCGTCGCGGGGTAGCGCCGCCCACACATATGTCTGCCCGAGCGCCACAGCATCGGGCGGACGAACAAGAAGAACACGAGCGGAACCGCGAGCCAGAACAGGTGCCCGTGGCTGAGCGCGACGAGCGCGATCAGTAGCAGCGGCACGAGCGCGAACCTAGGCCACATCCAGCCACCGCGCCCACGGTTCGGCTGCGGTTGCTCACGCGGTAGGTCGGCGACTACAGCGTCGAGCTCCGCATAGGTCTTGGCCGAGTAGCACCGATCAATGCGCTCCTGCAGCTCATCGCTGTCGAGCCGACCGGCGACGTGCTGCTCGCGCAGAATGTCGGCCACCGCCTCGCGGTCGCTATCGGCGCAGCGCAGGTTCCGGTCATGAGGTCCGTATCGGTCATCCATCTCTACTCCCTTGCGAGTCCGGGTGTCACACACTTAGACTCTACTCAAGTTTTATAGATAGTCAAGGATTTTTGAGGATCGCCGCTCCGCTTGCCTTCCGCCAACCTCCGAACCCACATCGCCAGGCTCGCGCCGCTGCTCCCGCAACTGGGGCTAGCGCTTCGCCGGCGGCGGGGCGAGCTCCCGGCCGCGCTCAAACAGGCCGGCGGACTCGGTGAGCGCCACGTGGGCGCGCTCGTCTCGCTCGCGATCGCCGGGCCTGCCACCGTTTCGGAGTTGGCCGAGCGGATGGACATGAGCCTGGCGCACGCCAGCCTCGTCGTCGGCGACCTCGCCGGCGCCGGGCTCGTCGACCGTAGCCACGACGAGCGCGATCGCCGGCGCATCATCGTGTCGCTATCGGCGGCGGCAAAGCCAGCCGTCGCCCAGATGCGCGAGCGCCACGCCGGCGCGCTGGGCAAGTTCTTGTCAGAGCTCGACGACGACGAGGCCGAGCAGTTCATCAACCAGCTGAGTAGGCTCGTCGAGTGCCTACGCGACGAGGACGCATCCTGAGGTGAGAGACCCGGGCCCGAACCTGCTCGTCCTCCAGCACATCGCATGCGAGCCGCCCGGTGCCTACGAGGACGAGCTACTCGAGCGCGGCGGGCGGCTGCGCCGGGTGATGGTCGATCGGGGCGAGACGCTCCCCGACTGGCGCGCCTTCGACGGGATCATCGCGATGGGCGGACCGATGGGCGCCTACGAGGACGATCTGTTGCCGTGGCTGCGCCAGGAGAAGCGGCTGATCGCCGATGCCGTCTCCGCGGGAACGCCGTTCTGGGGCGTGTGGCGTTCGCTGTGGGCCGCGCCTACGGAGTGCAGTTCCATATCGAGGTCGGGACCGGGCTGGCCGCCGAGTGGGGGGACGTCCCCGCCTACGCCCAGAGCCTCGAAGGGCTGATGGGCGAGGGCGCGCTGCCGCGCCCGCTGGCTCGGATCGCCGCGGCGGAGGACGAGATGACGGGCCTGGCCCGCCTGCTGTTCGCGGCCTGGTTGGAGCGGATCGTCGGCGCCGTCCCGCAGGCGATGCGCAACTAGCCCCCGAGCGCCAGCGCCACCGCGACGAGCTCGGCATTGTCCTGAGCCGGGCTTCCATCCGGCAGGACGAGCACGTCCTCGAGGCCGACGCGCACCGCGTGTCCGGCCTCGATCGCCCTAGGCAGCACCTCCCACGTCCGCTCGCCGTACCCGTGCCACAGCTGGCGGACCTCGCGCGGAATCCGCTGCGAGATCGCCGCCGCCTCGTCGGCCCCGGCTTCGACCTCGACCAGCGCGCGTGCGACCGCGTGGGCGAACGGGCTCCTCGCGAACTCATCAGCGGCGTCGGGCGTGCTCAGCCCGATCTCGACCGCGATCCCGGCGTGCTGAGCCGCCCGGACGATTCCCGCCCAGCCGAGCTCGGACACGTTGACCGAGACGAAATCGGGCGCGCGCCGCCATGCCCGCACCGCGGCGGCGCGTGCGAATGGATCGGGATCGACGTCCGAGGAGGTCGTGAGCCCGATGGGCAGACCCGGGGACGCCGCGCGGATTGCCTGCACCGTTGCGTCGCAGGCGGCCGCCGCCATCGTTTGGCGCCCACGCGCATCGCGGGCATGCGCATGGACCGCGAACGCGCCGGCCCGACGGACTGCCGCGGCGTCCGCCGCCAGCTCGGCCGGCGTCACCGGGACCGCGGGATGCTCGGACCGCGTGCGGCCACCGTTCAGACAAGCCATCACGAGTGCCTCCGCCACCGAACCAGACGGTATCTGAGAAGCTCCACCTCTCCGTGACGATCGATCTGACCGTTCCGCCCGTCGAGGCGATGCACCACCGGGCCGGAGCGAAGTGGTCGGAGTACGACGCCGACGTCCTCAGCGCGACGATCGCCGAGATGGATTTTCCGCTCGCGCCGCCGGTGGCGCAGGCGCTGCGCGACGCGATCGGCCGGTCCGACCTGGGCTACCCGACGCCGGCGACGCGCTCGGTCCGTCGGTCGTTCACCCGCTTCGCGGACCGGCGCCTGAATTGGACCGTCGACGAAGAGCAGATCGTGCTGGTTCCGGACGTGATGATCGGGCTCGTCGAGCTGTGCCGGGTGATCGCCGCGCCCGGCGACACCGTTGCGTTCGCGACCCCTGCCTACCCGCCCTTCTTCAGCATGCTGCCCGAGGCACGCGTGAAGCTGGCCGAGATCGGCCTGCTCGCCGACGGCTCGCTCGACCTCGACGGACTCGATGCGGCGCTCGCCGCCGGCGCGCGGGCGCTGGTACTGGCCAGTCCCCACAACCCGACCGGTCGCGTTCTCCCCCTAACCGAGCTTGAGGCGATCGCTGAGCGGTGCGCCGAACACGAGGCGTGGGTGCTCGCCGATGAGATCCACGCCCCTCTGGTCTTGCCCGGGGCGACTCACATCCCGTGGCTCGAGGTCTCCGACGCCGCCCGCCGGTGGGGGATCTCGGTGACGTCCGCGTCAAAGGCGTTCAACCTGGCCGCGCTCAAGGCGGCGCTCGTGGTCACCGCCGACCCGGCCGCGCGAGCCGTCGTCGAGCGCATGCCCTCGCTCCATGAGCACGCCGGACTGTTGGGGGTGATCGCCGCCGAGGCGGCCTTCGACGACGGAGACGAGTGGCTCGACGCGGTGATCGGTCAACTCGCCGCCAACCGCGACCAGCTGGACGGTGACCTCGCGGACAAGCTCCCCGGCGTCGCGTGGCGGGCGCCGCAGGCGACCTATCTCGCGTGGCTCGACTGCACCGGGCTCGGCCTCGGCGACGAGCCGGCGGCGCGCTTCCTGACGGAGGGGCGGGTCGCGCTCGGCCGCGGCCTCGACTACGGACCGCCCGGGGCCGGCCACGTTCGCCTCAACTTCGCCACGAGCCCAGAACACGTGTCGGACGCCGTCGCGCGGATGGCCCGAGCACTGCGATCGGCCTGAGCGCTTAGGGCGTAAGCGCGTAGGGGAAACTCCCGGTCAACCGCTCGCTGCCGTCATCGGTGATCAGGAGCAGGTCCTCGACGCCCACGCCGCCAGCGGATCGCACCACGAGCCCCGGCTCGACCGCGATCACGTCACCCGCGATCAACGGCTCGACCCCCGACCTGCCGAGACCCGGCGGCTCGTGGACGTCGAGCCCGACCCCGTGGCCGAGGCCGTGGTAGAAGCCCTCGCGTAGGGTTTCGCCCGGCTTCTTCGTCCGTCCGGTCGCGTGGCCGGCGGCCTCGAACACGTCACAAACGATGTCGAACAGCTCGCAGCCCTTGACCCCGGGACGAGCTGCGCCGCATGTCTGCTCGTGCGCGCCGACCACGAGCGCGTGCAGCTCGGAGATCTGATCGCTGATCTCACCCCGGACGAACGTGCGCGTCATGTCAGCCCAGCAACTCGACTGCTCATCGCGGGGCCACAGGTCGATCAGGATCGGCGCGTGGGCGGGCAGCGGTCCCGAGCCTGGATCGTGGCCGATGCTCGGATTCGGTCCCATCGGCCGGACCACAATGTCAGGGGCGGCGGCCGCGCCGGCGCGGGCGCACACGTCGCGAATGCGCGCCCGCACCGTCTCCGCCGTGAGTCGCTCGCCGCCGTGCCACAGCCCGTCGTCGCGGATCGACGTCTCGCGCAGCATTGTCGCGGCCTCCTCCATCGCGTCGAGAGCCGCCGCTGCCGCGCGCCGGATACCCGCCATCTCGGCGTCGCTCTTGTGCCGGCGGCGCTCGGTGAACAGGTCCCAGTCCACGGTGAGTTCGACGCCGTCGGCTCGGAGTCGATCGGCGAGCGCCATCGGGAAGTCGAGTGGCACGGCGGCTTCGCGGATTCCCATCGCGGCGACCGCTCGCGCGCAGACCTCGAGCCCGATGTCCCAGAGCGGCATCCCGGCGACGATCAGCTCGTCCCTACCGAACTCGTTGATCATCAGGCGCTCCAGGTACGGCGCCGCTCGCGCGATCCGCGCCTCCTCGAGTGCGTTGGTGAGGACCGCCCGGCGGCCGCCGGTCTCGAGGTAGAGAAAGGCGTCGCCGATCGGCACCGGCACCTCGTGCCGGAGGGCCGCCGAAGTTTCGGTGTCTCCGTAGATCAGAATGTCCATCACCCTAGGGTCCCACAACGGCCGCGAGGTTCCATGCTTGCCCTTCGCCCCAACTGCGAGCTGTGCGACGTCGATCTGCCGCCGGATGCGCCCAACGCGCGGATCTGCAGCTACGAGTGCACGTTCTGCTCCGATTGCGTCGAGAACACGCTGCACAACGTATGTCCGAATTGCGGGGGTGGGTTCGCGCCTCGCCCGATCCGTCCCGCGCGGGCCTGGCGTGAGGGGACCGGCCTGGTCGACGATCCGCCAGACTCGCGGCGGCGCAGTATGCGGTACTCGACGGAGCAGGTGCAGGAACTCGTGGCGACGCTACGCGAGGTTCCCCCGCAACAGCGCTGACGCGCGCTTTAGTTCTCGTGCCCCAGGCGCGCGAGGTACCCGTACCGCCCGCGGAACGTACGCGTCATCCGCTTCGAGGAAGCCCTGATCTCGTGAGCCCCTCTCTTCAGGGGCGGCCGCAGCAAGCCCCCGAGTATCGCCAGCGCGATCAGCGTGCCGCCAAGCGGCGTGTCTCGCGACGCAGGTCCGGCGACGCCATAGATCGACTCCCTGAGCGTGCCGACCCCGATCGCGAGGTCGGCAACCGCCGTCTGAGCCTTGGGAGCCTTCGGGCGGTGGGCCCGCTCGTAGACCGCGTTTGCCACCGTCAGCACCCCGATCGCGGTGGCGATGTTGGCGTCCTCGCGCCGGATCCCGATCGCCTCGAGCGCCCGGTACCTGGCCTCGTTGGCCAGCAGGAACGCGCCCGCCGCGTCGCCGAGGAACAGCGCGCTTCCGCTGCCGGCCTTTGGGCGGGCGACCGGCGTGCCGTTCTCGAGAGGTTCCTCCGGCGGCGGCTCCGCCGATGCGCCGGCCGCCTGTACCGGCGGAGCCTCAGGCTCGCCGGCGACGATGGGCCCGTCGTCGAGCACGACCGCGCCTGCGCCTCTGGACCGAGAACGCCACCGCGCCGAGCCCGGCGTTCGCGACGAGGATGCGGTCTTGGTACGCCGAGCCACCGTGGCACAGAATCCAGGCCGCGCCGAGTCCGGACAACCGTGCTCACACGTCAACTCGCGGTGCGGCACACCACCCCTTGTTCGCGCCTGCGCCGACGCCGGCCGTCTTGGACGCGGGGTCCGGAAGATGGGGGCTCGACCCCATTCACCGTGACGCCCCGGTTCCATAAGTTCGCAGCGTGCGAAGGCGTGGGCAGGCACGCTGCAGCCGGAGACCGGGGGCAACCGGTCCTGAGAGACCGGGGGCAATTAGGTCCTCCACCGCGCGGACGGTTGATCGCGCGGTGGAGGACCGATTACTTCGCGCCGCGGCGAGGGTCCTAGCCGGTGAGTCCACTTCCAAGGAGGCCTGCAATGAGCACGACCAAGAGCCGCGTCGGCACGATCAGCCTGGTGGCGGTCCCGGCCAGCGACCAGGACCGCTCGATCGCGTTCTACGAGGCCCTCGGCTTCGAGAAGCGCACGGACATCCCGTTCGGCGACAAGTACCGTTGGGTCGAGGTCTACCCGCCGGGCGGCACCACCGGGATCGCGCTCGCCCCGCCCCGGCCGGGGATCGACCAGACCGGCGTCGAGACCGGGATCATCCTGACCAGCGACGACATCGACGTCATCCATGCTCAGCTCCAGTCAAGCGGCGTCGACGTTGACGCCGAGGTGTCGCGCATGGGTGATCCGGTGCCGCCGATGTTCTCGTTCCGCGACCCCGACCGCAACTCGCTGATGATCGTCGAGCAGGCCTGACGCAACGTCCCGGTTGATCGGCAGTGATGCGGAGCTAATGCAGGGCAACGGGGAGGCGCACTGGGTGCGCCTCCCCTGGGTCGTCTCGCAGTCCTCGGACTGGTTCAAATGCGAGCAGGCTCACTCTCGCTGGCAGGCGAGAGCGTCGGCCTCGCTCACGCGAGCGTCGTCTGAGGAACCCCCGCAGGATCGCCCGCGCCTCGGTGACGAGGGAGCGCCTTGATGTCGGCGATCAACTCGTCCCAGGCCACGCCCGAGGGTCCTACGCCCTGCCGGTTGAGCATCTCCTGCGTGACCACGACGTGGGCCTCCTGCGCGTAGTCCTGGTGGAACGGGACCGTGAGCAGTAGCTCCGCGCCCCAAGTGACGCACTTGAATGTGTCCGCGTCGTACTCGCGGTAGGGGATGCCGTGGCCGCCCCACGAGCCCGGGGCGCTGTCGCCGGTCTTCCCGTCGCCGACGACCGTCCACTCCTTCTGGCCCTGTGCGCTGATCGGCAGCGCGATGCCGATTTGCAGATCGACGAACTCATCGATCGCGATCCGACACTCGTTGAGGTTGCTCGCGTCGACCGCCACCGTCGCGACGATCGTGTGCGTGCCGTCGCCAGTGGTCTTCAGGCCCGGGTGCTCCCAGTAGCGCATGGCCGCGCTCTCGTCCGTCCCCTGGTCGCTCGACGGATCCTTCGGGTTGTACCCCGTGATCGCCGAGTAGATGCGGATCGCGTCCGCGTCGGTGAACGCGGGGGGCGGCGTGGCGGCATCGAGATGGAAGTCCTCGATCGAGTGGAGCATCATCGCGATCACGCAGTCGCCGATCTTGTCGTTGGCGAGCATCCCCCACTGAAAGCCGGGGTGGGGACGCGAGATCGCGGCGGGTGGATTCGCGAGCTCAGCGTGGATGTAGTCCGCCAGCCTCAGCGCCGGCTTGTGGAGCGTCGAAAGAATCAGCCCGGTCTTTGGCAACGCCGGCAGCGTCGGCGGTGTGTAGTGGTCACGCAGGCGAAAGTTCGGGTCGGTAATGCGGGTCATCTGTGTACTGCCCCCTGATTGGACGGTGATTGAGGAGCAACCTACGCGTGCGCGCACGTGACGCAAAGACCCCCTGGGTGGAGGACCGCACACCTCCCTCGCTCTCCGCCCGTCTGGATCGGTTACGGTCGGCAGCGCGCATGCCAACCAGCCGCCGCCGTCGCCGGACCCGCCGGCCCGAACCGTCCGTCAAGCCCCATCGCGCGTTCGACCCGCGCAAGGTCGGCGGCCTCGAGACGACCGCATGGGTCACGTACTACCGGCACGAATGGCTCCCGTTCCTGCGTGCCGCGGTGTCCTTGACGCGCCATACCTTCGGGCTCCCCTGGCCGTCGACTGTGTATGGCGCCTGGCTCGTGCTCCGCGCCAACCAGCTCTGGGCCCCGTACCCGGACAACGACCCCGCGGGCGCGCGGCGGGCGATGGAACGGTTCTACAGGCTGGTCGCCGAGCGCCACGACGACACGTTCGACCCCCGCCGGGCATCCGAGCTGGAGGTCGAGTGGTGGCGGGTCCACCGCGAGCATCAGCACGACGACTCTCCGGTGGGCGAGGACGGCGAGGGGCCACTGATCGCGGCCCTGACCGCCCTGTACTCCTACGTGTACGGCGTCGACGAGGCAAACGTGACCGTCGCCGCCGAGCAGCGGGCGCTCGCGATGCGCTATTCCGATCAGTGGGTGCGCGAGGGCTGCGACCTGACCAGCCCGCTGGTCGACGAGGAGCGGGCCGCGCTCGTCCGCTCGTACGCCGGGCTGCTCGCCGCGGTCCACCGGGCCTGAGATCCGGCCGGCCGGCACCCTGCCGCCGCGCGTAACTCGTCAGCCGAGCGTAACTCGTCAGTCGAGCGATCCCGACCGAGCCGTGCCGAGTAACCCGCGATTATCGCGCGCAACTCGACACGGTCAACTCGACTCGTGTCGATTGTCGAGCTAAGCACGTGATTTCGGGGTCCCGCCGTCCCACAGATGCCAGCCCTTCGTCTGGCCATCTACCCGGGATCGCCCACAAGTTTCCGGCCGGCCGGCCGATCACCCGGGTTAGGGCCGAGGTATGGCACACATAACGGATCATCCCCGCCGCCGCACGGCCGATCACGCCCACACGTACGTGTGGATCGCATACGGGGTCCTAACCCTCCTGGCCATCGGCTACGTCATCGTCGACTCGCTCGGCTTCGACTGGTCGTGGCTCGACGGCTGGGGCGTCAACGCGTTCGAGATCATCACCGGCGCCCTGTGCATCGCCAAGGCGGCCGACCTCCGGCGAGGCCGCGCCGTGCCCTTACTTCTGGGGGTCGGCCTGCTGTGCTGGGCGGCGGGCGACACCGTCCTCACGATCAAGTTCCCTGGGGACGCGACGCCGCCCTCGCCGTCGCTCGCCGACGCCTTCTACCTGACCTTCTATCCGGTCACGTACGTCGCGCTGATGCTGTTCCTCCGCGCGAACGTCCGCAAGTTCAGCGTCGCGAGCTGGCTCGACGGCGCGGTGGCGGGCCTCGGGGCTGCCGCGGTCACCGCCACGTTCGCGTTCAAGGACGTGCTCCACCATGCCGGCGGAAGCGCCGCCGGGGTCGCGGTCAACCTTGCCTACCCCGTCGGCGACGTGCTGCTGCTCGGGCTGGTGGTCGGTGGGGCGGCGATCGTGTCCGGAAAGCGAAAGATCCCCTGGCTGCTGCTCGCCGCCGGCTATGCCCTGAACACGGTCGGCGACATCTTCAACGTGCTCGGCAGCACCTCGCATCTCGGCGAGGTGTTCAACGACGTCGCATGGCCCGTGGCGATCCTGCTCGTTTCGATCGCGGTCTGGGTCAGAACCCCGGCCACCAAGCCGCTCGCATCCGAGGAGCCTCCAGGTTTCGTGCTCCCAGCGCTCGCCGCCGCCTCGGCGCTACTGATCCTGTTCGTCGGCTCGCTGCACCACGTCGGCGGCGTCTCGCTCGGACTGGCCGTGGCCACGCTCGTGATCGCCGGCGCTCGCTCCACGCTCTCGCTGGTCGGGCTGCGCAACCTCACCGAACAGCGCCGCCGTGAGTCGATCACCGACCAGCTGACCGGGCTCGGCAACCGCCGGCTGCTATTCGAGCTGATCGACGCGCTCGCGGCCGAGCAGGCCGACGCGGAAGCCGACGCCCGCAGCGTCGCGTTCATGTTCGTCGACCTCAACCGCTTCAAGGAGGTCAACGACTCGTTCGGCCATCCCACCGGCGACGAGCTTCTGCGGCAGCTCGGGGCGCGGTTCAAGGACTCCCTGCGCAGCTCCGACCTGGTCGTCCGCTTTGGCGGCGACGAGTTCGCGGTGGCACTGCTCGACGCCGACGCCGACTACGCCGCGACGGTGGCCGCACGGCTCGCGGCCGAGCTCGAGCGGCCGTTCGCGCTCGACGCGGTCCGTGCGCGGATCGGCGCCGCGATCGGAATCGCGGTCCTGCCCGGCGACGCGACCAACTCAGCGGACCTGGTGCGCTGCGCCGACCTCGCCATGTACCGTGCCAAGCTCGCCGGCAAGCGTTTCGCGATCTACCAGGAGGACCTCGACGGCGCTGCCAACCGCGTGCAGCTGGTCGAGGAGCTCCGCGAGGCGATTGAGCTGCGCCAGCTGGCGCTCCACTACCAGCCCCAGGTCGACCTCTCGACCGGCGAGATCGGCTCGGTCGAGGCGCTCGTCCGCTGGAACCACCCCCGGCTCGGCTTCGTCCCGCCGCTCGAGTTCATCGCGCTTGCCGAGGACGCCGGGCTGATGGCCGCGCTCACGTCTTTCGTGCTCGACGAAGCGCTCGCGCAGTGCGCGGCGTGGCGTGCCGGGGGCAAGCGACTGACCATCTCAGTGAACATCTCGGCATCCGATCTACTCGACCCAGCCTTCCCAGGCCTCGTTGAACAGCTGCTCGTCAATCACGAGCTCACCTCGGACGCGCTCGTGCTCGAAATGACCGAGACGACCGCGATCGCCGACTTCGAGCGGTCCCAGGACGCGATTCAGAAGCTCCACGATCTCGGGCTCGTCGTCTCGGTCGACGACTTCGGCGCCGGATTCACCTCGCTCGCCTACCTCGGCAGCCTCGCGGTCGGCGAGCTCAAGCTCGACCGCAGCTTCATCACGCGGCTCGCCGAGGCGGGCGAGGGTCGCGATCTCGCGCTCGTGCGTGCGACCGTCGAGCTCGCTCACGCGCTCGGTCTGCGCGTCGTCGCCGAAGGCGTCGAGGACGACCACTGCCTCGGCCTGCTCACCGGACTGCGGTGCGATCTGGTCCAGGGGTACGTGATCTCGAAGCCCAAGCCCGCCCCCGAGCTCGAGCTCGGGCGGCGCATGCTACCGGCGGCCAGAACACCCGCGCGCCGCGCCGCCTGACCGCGCCGGCGGACCGGCCCGCGAACGCGGGTCGTCATCATTGGCCGCCATGCTCGTCACCACCTCGGTCAACAACCGCGAGTACACGCGCGACGTGGAGCCGCGCATCCTGCTGGTGCATTTCCTGCGCGACGAGCTCGGCCTGACCGGAACGCACTGGGGCTGCGACACCTCCAACTGCGGCACGTGCGTGGTGTTGATGGACGGCGAACCGGTGAAGTCGTGCACGATGCTGGCGGCGACCGCCGAAGGCCACGAGATCCTGACTGTGGAGGGCCTCGAGGTGGACGGCGAGCTCGATCCGGTGCAGCAGGGGTTCACCGAGATGCACGGCCTGCAGTGCGGCTTTTGCACCCCGGGGATGATGCTGACCGCCCGCGCCCTTCTCGATCGCAATCCGAATCCGACCGACGCCGAGATCCGGGAGGCGATCTCAGGGCAGATCTGCCGCTGCACGGGCTACGCAACAATCGTCCGATCGATCCGATGGGCGGCGGATCGCGCCGACCGGGCCGCGTCATGAGTGCCAACGGCGATCGCCCGATCGGCTTCGGGAGTCTCCGCCGGAAGGAGGACCCGCGGTTCATCCGTGGCCAGGGGCGGTTTGTCGACGACGTGTACATCCCGGGAATGCTCCATGGCGCCGTGCTGCGGAGCCCGGTCGCGCACGGCCGGATCGTCTCGATTGACCCGTCCGCCGCACTCCAGCATCCGAAGGTCCACACGGTGATCACGGGCTGGGATCTAGAGGCCCGCGGACTGGCCTGGATGCGTACGATCTCGGACGACTCGCAGGCAGTGCTCGCCACGGACAAGGTGCGCTTCCAGGGACAGGAGGTCGCGTTCGTGATCGCCGACGATCGCTACTCGGCGCGCGATGCGCTCGAGCTGATCGACGTCGAGTACGAGCTGCTCCCGGTGGTCGTCGACCCGCGAGGCGCGCTCGATTCCGACGCGCCGCTGATCCGCGACGACAAGCCCGGACAGACGAACAACCGAATCTTCGACTGGGAGTCCGGCGACCGAGCCGCGACCGACCGTGTCTTCGAAGACGCCGACGTGGTCGTCGAGCAAGACCTCGTGTTCCCGCGCTCGCATCCGGCGCCGATGGAGACGTGCGGCGCCGTCGCCCAGTTCGACGACGTGTCGGGCAAGCTCACGGTGTGGTGCACAACGCAGGCGCCGCACGCCCATCGCACCGTGTACGCGCTCCTCACCGGTCTTCCCGAGCACAAGATTCGGGTGATCTCGCCCGATGTCGGCGGTGGGTTCGGCAACAAGGTCCCGGTGTACCCGGGCTACCTCTGCGCGATCATCGGCGCGATCGACACCGGCAGACCGGTGAAATGGGCGGAGGACCGTTCGGAGAACCTGATGTCGACGGCGTTCGCCCGCGACTACGCGATGCGAGGTGCGATCGCCGCCACCAGCGCGGGCCGGATCCTCGCCGTCCGGGTCGACGTTATCGCCGACCACGGGGCGTTCAACGCGACCGCCCAGCCGACCAATTACCCGGCCGGCTTCTTCCACGTGTTCACCGGCTCGTATGACATCAAGGCGGCCCACTGTCACGTCACGGGCGTGTACACGAACAAGGCGCCCGGAGGCGTGGCGTATGCCTGCTCATTCCGGATCGCCGAGGCGGTGTATCTGGTCGAGCGCCTCGTCGACTGCCTCGCCTACGAACTGGCCGTCGACGCGGCCGAGCTGCGGCTCGCGAACCTGATCAGCCCCGATCAGTTCCCCTACGAATGCAAGACCGGCTGGGTGTACGACTCCGGCGACTACGAGCGGACGCTGCGCAAGGCGCTCGAGATCGCCGACTACGGCGCGCTCCGCCGCGAGCAGGCCGACAAGCGCGCCCGCGGCGAGCTGATGGGCATCGGCGTGGGTTTCTTCACCGAGGCGGTCGGCGCGGGCCCTCGCAAGCAGATGGACATCCTCGGGTTGGGGATGAACGACGGGGCGGCCTTGCGCGTACATCCGACCGGCAAGGCGCAGCTCAGCATCAGCGTGCAGACGCAGGGACAGGGCCACGAAACCACCTTCGCCCAGATCGTCGCCGAGGAACTCGGCATCCCCCCCGAGGACATCGACGTGGTCCACGGCGACACCGACGTAACGCCGTACGGGCTCGGAACGTACGGGTCGCGTTCCACTCCGGTGAGCGGCGCCGCCACCGCACTCGTCGCGCGCAAGGTCCGCGACCGGGCGCGGATCGTCGCGGCGGCGATGCTCGAGGCTTCGCCCGATGACCTCGAATGGGAGAAGGGACGGTGGCGGGTCAAGGGCGACCCCGAGAAGGGCGCGACGATCCAGGAGATCGCGATGGCCGCGCGAGGGTCGGTCGAGTTGCCGGCGGGAGTCGAAGGCGGACTCGACGCCGAGACCGTCTACGACCCGCCCAACCTGACCTTTCCCTATGGCGCCTACATCTGCGTCGTCGACATCGATCCGGGCACGGCCAAGGTCCGGATCAGAAGGTTCATCGCGGTCGACGACTGCGGCACCCGGATCAACCCGATGATCATCGAAGGCCAGGTCCACGGGGGGCTCACCGACGGCGTCGGGATCGCGCTGATGGAGCAGATCGCGTTCGACGCGGACGGCAACTGCCTCGGCGGCTCGCTGATGGATTATCTGATCCCGACCGCGCTCGAGGTGCCCGACTGGGAGACCGGCTTCACGGTCACGCCCTCCCCGCACCACCCGATCGGTGCCAAGGGCATCGGCGAGTCGGCGACGGTGGGCTCCCCGCCGACGATCGTCAACGCGGTCTGCGACGCGCTGCGTCCGTTCGGCGTCCGGCACGTCGACATGCCGTGCACGCCCTCGCGGGTGTGGCATGCGATGACCGAAGGGATGGCCTCGACGAAGTGAGCCATGAGTTCACCACCGGCCTCGTGCTCGCCGCACCGCGCGAGCATGCTCGTTCGACCGGCTGATATGCGTCCTCGGCGGTGGTGCGGGCGAGATCAGAACGCGAGTCGATCTCGCCGGCGTCCACGTCGTCGAGAACGACTACTCCGGCGAAGGCTGCTCGTCGTCGATCGCCGCCGTCCTGAGCGGCCGCATGCGCGTACGACGAGGGGCGCGGCCATCCGCTCGCGTTCGCGCGGAGCACGTTCGGTCAGCTCGCCGCGCTCCACGGCGACAACGTCGTGTGGAAGCTGCCCGACCGCGCCGGCGATGACGTTGTCGACGTCCCGGTCGGGCGAAGCGGTCCCCCGCGACATCGACACCCGGGACGACTACGAAGCCATGGTGGCCGACGCGCCCCGGGTGATCAGCGGGTCGAGGCGGCGTCGATCTCGTCCGCCACCGAGCGCCACAGCGTCACATGCACCTTGGGCCGCACCCGGGTCGAGACCGTGCCGGCGCGGCCCGTCGAGATCGCCTGGGTCGCATCTGGCGTCGTGGCGAAGCGCTGCAGCGCCAGCGCCGCGGGCACGGCCCGCTCGAGCCCCAGCGTACTGGCGTACCACATCTCCTCGATCGGGGTGCCGCGCACGTCGATCCGCGTCAGCGCCCGCCGGCGGACCTCGTCCAGCACCGAGTGCGCGAGCGTGAGCAGGATGCCCTCGCCCGCTGCGGCCGCCGCAATCGCGGCGGCGTGGCTCGCGTAGGCGGATACGCCCGACGGGGTCAGGCCGTTGCGAGCGAAGAACAGGCCGGTCATCGTCGTCGGATCGATGTCGGGCGGACCGACCAGCCAGCGCTCGGTCGCCAGCTCGCCGGGCGCGACGTCCGGCCGCCCCGCCAGCCGGTGATCCGGCGCCGCGACGATGATCAGGCGGCAGCGCAGGAACGGCACCGTAGCGATCGTGTTGGCGCGTTCGGCACCCGGGTGCGGACCGAGCGCGATGTCCGCCTGCCGGTGCTCCAGGCGGTCGGGGAACGACACGCCGGGAACCGCTTCGATCGCGATCTCGAGACCATCGTCGCGGGCGGTGAACGCCTCGATCAGCGGTCCGATGTGCTCGGCCACGACGTTCGTGGCGACGACCTGCAAACGCCGCGGCTGACCGGCAGAGTCCTGGACCGAGCGGCGCGCCTGTTCGGCCAGACCGAGGATCTCGCTCGCCAGCGCCGCCAGCCGCCGCCCGCCGGCGGTCAGCGCGATCCCCCTGCCCTCGCGAACGAACAGGTCGTCGCCGAGCTCCTTGCGGAGTGCCGCCACGGCAACCGAGACCGCGGGCTCGGTCACCTCGAGCTCGGCCGCCGCCGCCTTGACCGAACCGAGCCGGGCGACGAGCACGAACGACTGGAGCTGGGCGAGAGTCAACGTTGGCTCCTAAGCGATCACTTAACTCAGGTTGACGGGTCACGATAACAACGTCAAAGTTCCGGAAAGGAGAGGGAGGCTCGAACGCGATGGGCGGAGCTCTCCGTTGTTGGTACGCGAAGGAGCGCATGCAAGTTCCGGCCCCGTTTGAGTACGAGCGAGCGACAAGCGTCGAGGAGGCGCTCTTGTTGCTCGCCCAGCTGGGACCCGACGCACGGCTGCTGGCCGGCGGGCACTCGCTGCTCCCGATGATGAAGCTGCGTCTCGCCTCGCCCGCGTACCTGATCGACATCGACCCGCTCGCCGACGAGCTGGGGTACATCACCGAGCGCGACGGCGAGGTGCAAATCGGCGCGATGACCCGCCATCGCGCGCTGCTCGAGTCGCCGCTGCTGGCCAGGCGGCTGGCGATCTTCACCGACGCCGAGCGCGTGATCGCCGACCCGCTCGTCCGCAACCGCGGCACGATCGGCGGCGCTCTGTGCCAGGCCGACCCTTCGGAGGATCTGAGCGCCGTGTGCGCGGCGATCGGCGCCGAGATGGTGGTCCGTGGGACCGGCGGTGAGCGGGTGCTCGCCATGCACGAGTTTCACCGCGGGCCGTACCGGACAGCGGTCGGACCCGCCGAGATGCTCGTCGAGATCCGGGTCCCGTTGCGGGAGGGCTCCGGGAGCGCATACGAGAAGGTCGATCGCCGCGTCGGCGACTGGGCGGTGGCCGCCGCCGGCGCGTCGCTGGCGATCTCGGATGGGGTCATCTCGAGCGCGGGCGTGGCCTTGGCCGCGGTCGGCTCGGAGATCACCTCGCGGCAGGCAGAGGACGCCCTAACCGGCCGGCCGCCGTCGGAGCAGCTGTTCGTACGGGCCGCAGCGGCCGCAGCGGCTGCGTGCCGGCCGGTCAGCGACCAGCGAGGCTCGGCGGAATACAAACGGCACGTCGCCGGCGTATTGACCGAGCGGGCGCTGCAGCGGGCTTCAGACCGAGCGTCACGGGGGCGGCCCGCGATTGAGAAAAGAACACAGGAGGTGTGAGTTGGCTCTGGTGATCGGTGCTTCCACCGGTTGGTACATCGGGCTCGTGCTCGGCATCGTCGTGGCCGCGGTGGCGGCCGCGATCGTGATCACGATCGTGTTGCTGGCGAGGAAGATCGCCGGCCAGGCGCGGACCGCCGTGGCGGGTGTCGAGAAGGTCCGCGCGCAGACCGACGGGCTCGCCGGAATCGGGCGGATCAACGACTCGGGGGTCAGGATCCTGCACTCGGCGCGCGCGCTCCGCAAGGTGGCGGTGGGGAAATGACCCCGGTCGCCGCTCTCACCAATCACGACATATGGACGATCTCGCTCGTGATCGGCCTCGTCGTCGCGCTCGCAGTTGCCGGGCTGTTGTTCGTCCTGGTCAGGACCGTGGGCGAGATCAGGAAGTCCGTCGGCGCGCTGCTCGACGTCGCCGGGAAGGTCGCCGGCAACACCCAGAACATCCCTCAGCTCAATGCAACCGCGCCGGTGCTGGGGCTGATCGTGGAGGAGGCGGTGATCCAAGACGGCTACATGAACGCGCTCACGGACGGATTCGGCAATGGGAGCGCTGAGAGATGACAACGCTCATCGTCCTCAGCGTCGTTCTTGCGGTGATCATCATCGCGGTGGTCGCGGCGGCGCTGATCAAGGTCCGCCAGGACCTCGAAGCGACCTCGGCGGACCTGGCCACCCTCGCCGGCGCGCTGAACATGGTCGAGTCGGAGCATCTGCAGCCGCTCGCGCCCGCGGTCAAGGCGATCAACGGCCAGTTCGACATCATCCTCGGGGCGTTCCCGGGAATCGCCCGCAAGGCGAAGATCGTGGCGGAAAGGAGGCCTCGATGACGCTCGAATGGATCGGCGACGCGATTCTGCTGCTGGTCGTGCTGCCGGTCGTCGTTTACCTGCTGCGCGGAGTGCTGAACGCCGCCAGCAGCATCGTCCCCAGCGCCCATCAGATCGCGGCCGCCGCGACTGCCGGCTCGAAGGACCTGGACGCGACCGCGCTCCTGCTGACCACGCAGGACCAGGTACAGAAGACGATCGAGGTGGCCGCCGACTACGGCGGCTCGCTCGACGTGATCCTCGACGACGCCCGATAGGAGGCAAGATGCCAGCAGCTGGTGTAGTCATGATCATCGCGGTCCTGCTGATCGTGTTGGCGCTCGTCTACTACCTCGTGTCGACGATCGTCGCGCTGCAGCGGATCACGAACGCCCTGGACGAGGCGATCGCGGGCGTGGTCGGGATCATCGAGAAGAGCGCTCCCGTCGACGACGTCGTGATCTCGATCAACACGAACCTCGACGCCGGCGTCGACCTGCTCGAGGGCCTGCTCGTCAACAAGGCGGGCATGTCGGACGCGGTCGGACTGGTCGAGGGGCTCTACCCCGGCGCGGCCGGTGAGGGCTTCCGCAATTTCCCCGAGAGCAAGACGACCACGGCCCCACGAATCAGCGAGGTGTACACGAAGGGGACGCTGACGCTGGCCCGACTCGGCCGGGAGGCCCCGATCGCCGCTGCCAGCCCCAACGGCCCGGCGCTCCGCAACCCGTCGTACGGGAGCCTGGCGGCCCGGGCTCTGTACCCCGAGGTCCGGCAGACCCGGCCGAACTCGATGCCGCGCTCGCCGGTGGTCGGCACCGATTCACCGGTCCAGTACGAGCCCAGCGAGTCGCCCGGCGTCCGCAAGCGCGTGCCCGCGGCGGTCGTCGCGGCGGCCGGCCGAGTCCCGCCGAGGGCGCAGTCGTGAAGTCCGGGCTGGCGTTCCTGCGCCGTCTGAACAGTGCTGAGGCGCCGCCGCCGGGCGCCGCCGACCCCAATTAATGACCCGATAAGGAGATCCGGTGCAGACCCCCGCTCCGTTTGAGTACGAGCGTGCGACCAGCGTCGACGGCGCGATCGCCACGCTCGCCAAGCTCGGTCCCGAGGCGCGGCTGATCGCCGGCGGCCACAGCCTGCTGCCGATGATGAAGCTGCGGCTCGCGAACCCCGAGTACCTGATCGACATCAACGACCTCGACGAGCTGTCTTACATCGAGGAGCGCCTCACCGAGATCCGGATCGGTGCGCTGACGCGGCACGCCGAGCTGCTCGAGTCCGAGCTGCTTGCGCGGCGCGCGCCGGTGTTCCGCGACGCCGAGGAGGTGATCGCCGATCCGGTCGTCCGCAACCGCGGCACGATCGGCGGATCGCTGTGCCAGGCGGACGCCGCCGAGGACCTGTCGGCGGCGTGCGCGGCCCTGAAGGCGAACGTCGTCCTCCGTAGACCGAAGGGCGAGCGCGTCGTCGGCATGGACGGGTTCTACATCGGGCCGTTCACGACCGCGGTCGGCGCCGACGAGATGCTGACCGAGGTGCGGATCCCGCTGCGCGGCGGCGCCGGAAGCGCGCACGAGAAGGTCGAGCGGCGCGCGGGCGACTTCGCGATCGCGGCGGTGTCGGCGGCGGTGTGGATCGAGGGCGGCGTGATCGCCGACGCCGGCCTCGCGCTCGCCGCGCTCGGCCCGACGATGATCATCGCCACTCGTGCCGAGGAGGCGCTGAAGGGCAAGCCGCCGTCGGAGGAGGTCTTCGCGCAGGCGGGCGAGATCGCCAAGGAGGACTGCGCGCCGTTGCCCGACGGCCGTGGACCGGTCGACTACAAACGCCACCTCGCGAGCGTCCTCACCGTTCGCGCGCTGCGGCGCGCCACCGCTCGCGCTCTGCAACAGGAGGCCTAATGACATGGAAGTGAACATCACGATCAACGGGCAGGAGGTCGTACGCGACGTCGAGCCGCGCACGCTGCTCGTGCACTTCATCCGCGACACGCCGGGGTTGACGGGCACGCACTGGGGGTGCGACACGTCCAACTGCGGCGCGTGCGTGGTGCTGATGGACGGCAGGCCGATCAAGTCGTGCACGACGCTGGCCGCGATGTGCGTCGGCCATGAGATCCGAACCGTCGAATCGCTCGAGCGGGACGGACAGCTCGACCCGATCCAGATGGGCTTCCACGAGAAGCACGGGCTGCACTGCGGCTTCTGCACGCCGGGGATGCTGATGACGACGCGCGCGCTGCTCGACGCCAACCCGAACCCGACCGAGGTGGAGATCCGGACCGCGATCTCGGGAGCGATTTGCCGGTGCACGGGGTACAAGAACATCGTCAGCGCGGTGCGCTGGGCCGCCGAGCACGAAGCCGCGATCAAACAGGAGGCGTAAGGAAGCATGGCCACAATCGAGACCACGACCGAACGCCCGATCGGCTTCGGTCGCCTGCGGCGCAAGGAGGACGCGCGGTTCATCCGCGGCAAGGGGACATACCTCGACGACATCCGCCTTCCGGGGATGGTGCACGGCGCGATGCTGCGCAGCCCGTTCGCGCACGCCAGGATCGTCTCGATCGACACCTCGCGCGCGCTGGCCCATCCCGCCGTCGCGGCGGTCGTCACCGCCAAGGACCTCGAGACGCTCGGGCTCGCGTGGATGCCGACGATCTCCTACGACACCCAGGCGGTGCTCGCCGGCGACAAGGTCCGCTTCCAGGGGCAAGAGGTCGCGTTCGTGATCGCGGTCGACGAGTACACGGCTCGGGACGCGCTCGCGCTGATCGACGTCGAGTATGAGCCGCTGCCCGCGGTCGTCAACGCGCGCAAGGCGCTCGACCCCGACGCGCCGCTGATCCGCGATGACAAGGACGGGCAGGTCGACAATCTGGCGAGCCCGCTGTGGGAGGCCGGCGACGAAGCGGCCACCGACCGCGCGTTCGCCGAGGCCGACACGGTCGTCACCCGCGACATCATCTACCCGCGCTGCCACCCGGCGCCGCTCGAGACGTGCGGGATGATCGCCGACTTCAACCCGAAGACCGGCCAGCTCGACATCTACAACGGCAACCAGGCGCCGAACGCGCACCGCACCGTGTACGCCCACGTGGCCGGGCTCGCCGAGCACATGATCCGCATCCGCTGTAACGACATCGGCGGCGGCTTCGGCAACAAGGTCCCGGTGTACCCGGGCTACGTGTGCGCGATCGCCGGCTCGATCGTCGCCGGCGTCCCGGTGAAGTGGATCGAGGACCGCTCGGAGAACCTGATGTCGACCGGGTTCGCCCGCGACTACGTGATGCACGCCGAGATGTGCTCCAAGGACGGCAAGATCACCGGCCTGCGCGTCGGCGTGATCGCCGACCACGGCGCGTTCGACTCGACCGCGCAGCCGACGAAGTTCCCGGCGGGGTTCTTCCACATCGTGTGCGGGTCCTACGCCCTGGAGGCCGCCCACGTCCAGGTCAAGGCGGTGTACACGAACAAGGCGCCGGGCGGCGTCGCCTACCGCTGCTCGTTCCGGATCACGGAGGCCGTGTACCTGGTCGAGCGAATGGTCGATGCGCTGGCGCTCGAGATGGGCGTCGACCCGATCGAGCTGCGGATGAACAGCTTCATCGCGCCCGAGCAGTTCCCGTACGAGACGACCACCGGCTGGACATACGACTCCGGCGAGTACGCGAAGACGATGCGCGAGGCGATGCGGATCGCCGGCTACGACGAGCTGCGGCGCGAGCAGGCCGAGAAGCGGGCCCGTGGCGAGCTGATGGGGATCGGCGTGTCGTTCTTCACCGAGGGCGTCGGCGCCGGCCCGCGCAAGCACATGGACATCCTCGGGCTGGCGATGAACGACGGCGCCGACCTGCGAGTGCACCCGTCGGGCAAGGCGATGGTCAGCATCTCCGCGCAGACCCAGGGGCAGGGCCACGAGACCACTTTCGCGCAGATCGTGGCCGAGGAGCTCGGGATCCCACCCGAGGACGTGCAGGTCCGGCACGGCGACACCGACCGCACGCCGTACGGGCTCGGGACCTACGGGTCGCGCTCGACGCCGGTGAGCGGGGCGGCCGTGGCCGTCGTGTCCCGCAAGGTACGCGACCGCGCGCGGCTCATAGCGGCGACGATGCTCGAGACGCGAGCCGAGGACCTGGCCTGGGAGAAGGGCCGCTGGTACGTCAAGGGCGATCCCGAGAAGGGCGCGCTGATCGAGGAGATCGCCGCCTACGCCTACAGCGGCGAGCCGATGCCGGAGGGCATGGAGGGCGGCCTCGACGCCCAGGTGATCTACGACCCGCCGAACCTGACCTATCCGTGCGGCGCCTACATCTGCGTGGTCGATGTCGACCCCGACACCGCCGCGGTCGAGGTCCGGCGGTTCATCGCGGTCGACGACTGTGGCGTACGGATCAACCCGATGATCGTGGAGGGCCAGATCCACGGCGGCCTCGCCGAGGGGATCGGGATCGCGCTGATGGAGGTGATCACGTTCGACGAGGAGGGCAACTGCCTGAACGGGTCGTTCATGGACTACCTGATCCCGACCGCGCTCGAATGCCCGGACTTCGAGCTCGGCGAGACCATCACGCCCTGCCCGCACCACCCGCTCGGGGCCAAGGGCGTCGGCGAATCGCCGAACGTCGGCTCGCCGCCGGCAATCGTCAACGCGGTGATCGACGCGCTCCACGCAACCCACGGCGTCGACCACATCGACATGCCCTGCACGCCGGCCCGCGTATGGGCCGCGATGCAGGGGCGGCCCGAGCCACCGCAATGATCACCGGACCCCTCACCCGCCGGGCCGAGGAGCTCACCGAACAGGGCGCGGTGTTCGTCACCGCGACGGTCGTCCGCGTCGAGCATCCGACGAGCGCCAAGCCGGGCAATGTGGCGCTCGTGCACGAGGACGGGAGCATCGAGGGCTTCGTCGGCGGCGTGTGCGCGCAGAACAGCGTGCGCCTGTACTCGCTGAAGGCGATCGAGCGCGGCGAGCCGCTGCTCCTGCGGATCCTGCCCGACGGCCCCGGCCGCATGGAGGGCGAGGACGCCGGTCACGAGATCCGGCACGACGAGGGCGCCGTCACCGTCCAGAACCCGTGCCTGTCGGGCGGCGCGATCGAGGTGTTCCTCGAGCCGTTCCTGCCGGCCCCGCGGATGATCGTGGCCGGCGACACGCCAATCAGCGCCGCGCTGCTGCGGTTGGGTCCGGAGGTCGGGCTCGAGGCCATCGACTCGCGCGGCTCCGACGGCGGGACGCCCCTGCCGAGCGCCGACGATCTCGCGCTGGTCGTCGCCGCACACGGGCGCGACGAGCTGGCGATACTGCGGGCGGCGCTGGAGGCGGGCGTCCGCTACGTCGGGCTGGTGGCCAGTCGCAAGCGCGGCGCGGCCGTGCTCGAGTCGCTCCGTGAGGAAGGTGTCCCCGAGGAGCGGCTCGCGCGCATCGACACGCCGGCCGGCCTCGACATCGGTGCGCGGTCGCCGGCAGAGATCGCGCTCTCGATCCTGGCTTCGATCGTCGAGGTTCGCCGGCGGTCGAGCGAGGCGCCGCCGTCCGGCGCCGCCGACAATCCGA
>DATJYY010000088.1:0-38701 GCA_035499395.1 Solirubrobacteraceae bacterium | reverse complement strand
GCGCGTCAGGCCGTCGGCTGGACGGCCCGGGCGGCGCGGAGCTGGCGCTCGAACGCCGTGGGCGGCGAGAGCCGCTTGGGGGCGCCGAAGTGGAACCCCTGGGCATAGTCGGCGCCGATCGCCTTGAGGACGCCGAGCGTGTCGGCGTCCTGGACGCCTTCGGCGATCGTGCGCTTGTCCAGGCAGCGGGCGATGCCGACGATCGACTTGACGACCTGGTGATCGAGCTTGCTGCTCGCCAGCTCGCGGACGAAGCCCATGTCGATCTTCAGGTACCGCGCGGGGATGTGCTTCAAGAACGTGAAGGAGGAGAAGCCGGTGCCGAAGTCGTCGAGGGCGAGGCTGCAGCCGAGCCCGTAGAGCGTGCCGGCGAACTGGCGGGTGGCCTCGAGCTTGGTCATCGCGGCCGCCTCGGCGACGTCGAAGATCACCTTGCCGGGGTCGACGCCGTCGGAGATCGCCTCCCGGATCTCGGCGACGATCGCCTGGTCGCCGATCGAGTAGCCGGACAGGTTGATCGCGACGCCCTCGCCGTCGATCGCCAGCCGCAGGCCGGCGCCGGTGACCCACCGGTCGATCTCGCGGATCACGCCGAAGCGCTCGGCCATTGGCAGGAAGGCGGCGGGCGGGATGATGTCCCCGTCCTCGGAGAGCATCCGCACGAGCAGCTCGTGGTGGGTGATGCGGCCGGTGCGGAGGTCGGCGATCGGCTGGCCGTACAGGACGAACCTGTCCTCGGCGAGCGCGGTGCGGATCCGCTGGACCCAGGTCAGTGCGCCGGTGGCCTGGCCCGTGAAGACCCTTGCCTGGTCGCCACCTAGCTCCTTGGCCTCATACAGCGCGATCTGCGCGCGCGTGAGGATGTCGTCAGCGGCAACCTCCTCGTCGCCGGTCAACAGCGCGATGCCGATGCTGACCATGATCGGAGGGCCAATCTGGCGCTCGCACAGGACCGAGCGGATGTCGCGGGCGACGATCTGGGCCTCGTCCTCGTTGACCTCGGGGAGGATCAGGGCGAACTCGTCGCTGCCGAGGCGGGCGACCACGTCGGTGGCTCGGGCCCGGGCCCGGAGGCTCTCGGACACGGCCTTCAGCATCACGTCGCCGGCGGCGCGGCCGTAGGTGTCGTTGGACAGCTTGAAGTTGTCGATGTCGAGCGTGAGAAGCGCGCCGGCGCGCGAGTACCGAGCCGTGTACGAGAGCTGGCGATCAAGCTCGCTGATGAGCTTCGACCGGTTGAAGACGCCGGTCAGAAGGTCGTGCTCTGCAAGATGATCGAGGGGATCGGACATCGGGTAAGCGTCACGGGGCGTGCGGCATGCTCATCGACAGCACAGACAAGGCATCGGCTCCGTGGCGGCCAACCAGTATCCGTAGAAACTACGGATTGGTCTGTAGAGAGCCCTGCCGATCGTGCACGCGGGTCCCTCCGTAACCTACATCGGCCATGTCGCTTCGTTTGACCACCGCGGGGGAGTCCCACGGCCCTGGGCTGACTTGCATCCTCGAGGGGATGCCGGCGGGTCTCGTGCTCGACCGCGACGCCATCAACCGCGACCTGGCGCGCCGGCAGCTCGGTCACGGCCGGGGTGGCCGGATGAAGATCGAGCGCGACCAGGTCGAGGTCACCGGCGGCGTCCGCCACGGCCGCACGCTCGGGGGTCCGATCGCGCTCCAGGTGACGAACCGCGACTACGCGAACTGGGAGGAGCGGATGAACCCGTGGCCGGTCGAGGGGGCGATTCCCGAGGTGCATCTGCCCCGCCCCGGCCACGCCGACCTCGTCGGGACCCAGAAATACAACTCGAGCGACGTCCGCAACATCCTCGAGCGGGCGAGTGCACGCGAGACGGCGGCGCGGGTTGCGGGTGGCGCCGTCGCGAAGGCGTTCCTGCGCCACCTGAATGTCGAAATCTTCTCTCACGTGATCCAGATCACGGGCGTGCAAGCCCCACGACGAGACGACCTGACGCCACAAGACTTCGACGAGGTCGACGAGTCGCCGGTCCGTTGCCTGGACCCGGAGGCGACGAAACAGATGGTCGCGGAGATAGACCGCCTCCGCAAGGCCAACGAGTCGCTCGGAGGCGTGTTCGAAGTAATCGCGTTCGGGCTTGTGCCTGGGCTGGGCTCGCATGTCTCCTGGGAGGAGCGGCTCGACGGCCGCCTGGGCCAGGCGGTCCTGTCGATCCAGGCGATCAAGGCGGTGGCGATCGGCGACGGTGCCGAGGTCGCCGGCCTCCCCGGGTCGCAGGCTCACGACGAGATCTTCTACACCGACGAAGACGGCTACTACCGCGAGACCAACCGGGCCGGCGGGGTCGAGGGCGGGATGACCACCGGGGCGCCGCTGGTCGTGCGCGCCTCGATGAAGCCGCTCCCGACCCTGACCAAACCGCTTCGCTCGGTCGACATCGCCACCCATGAGCCGGCCGAGGCCCTGAGAGAGCGGACCGACTCGTGCACGGTGCCGGCGGCGGGCGTCGTCGGCGAGGCGATGGTCGCGTTCGTGGTCGCCGATGCCTACCGGCAGAAGTTCGGCGGCGATCACATCGACGATGTCCGGGCGTCCCTCGATGCCTACAAGGAGCGAATCGCGTGGCGGCACTCGTAGCCGAGCCGAGCCCAGGAGACCGCCGCAAGGTCGTGTGCATCGGGTTCATGGGCGCCGGCAAGTCGACCGCCGCCGAGAGCGTCGCCCGCGCGCTTGGCACCGCTCACGTCGACGTCGACAGCGTCATCGAGGAACGGCTCGGCAAGTCGATCGAGCGGGTCTTTGCGGAGGACGGCGAGGCCGCCTTCCGGGCAACCGAGGAGCAGGTCACGCTCGAGCTCCTCCACTCGCACCGGCAAGAGGTGCTGGCACTCGGCGGTGGCGCGATCGGCCACGAGCGGGTGCGGGCCGCGCTGTCCGATCACGTCGTGGTGTGGCTCGACGTCGGTCTCGATATCGCCTGGGCGCGCTGCCAGGGCAGCGATCGCCCGCTCGCTCGTGACCGTGCGAACTTCGAACGCCTCTATCACCAGCGCGAGCCGATTTATGCCGCGCTCGCCGACGTGACCGTGCCCGCCGAGCGCTCGCACCGGATGGAGCCGATCCTCGCCGCGCACCGGGACGCCCCCGAGAACACAAAGCTGCTTTGGGCGGCGACCGCCGGCAACCCGGCCGCCGACTACCCGGTGTACGTCGGGGGAGGACTCCTGACTCGCCACGGCTTCTGGCCTGACCAGGTGGCCGGCCGGCGTTTTCTCGTCACCGACGGCGTCGTCGGCCGGCTGTACGCCGGCCATCTCGCGCCGCTGAGCGGGCGGGTCGCGATCATGCCCGGCGAGCAGTCGAAAACCGTCGCGCACGCGGAGATCGTGTGGACCGAGCTGGCGCGGGCCGGAATGACGCGGCAGGACGTGGTGGCCGCGCTCGGCGGCGGCGTGGTCGGGGACCTTGCGGGGTTCTGCGCCGCCACGTACCAGCGCGGCGTCCGCTACGTGCAGGTGCCGACGACGTTAGTGGCCCAGGTCGACTCCGCGTACGGAGGCAAGACCGGCGTCGACCTTGCCGAGGCGAAGAACTACGTTGGTGCCTTTCACCAGCCGTCGGCCGTGATTACCGACACGCAAATCCTGAACAGCCTCCCGGAGGCCGAAAGGGCCGCCGGCTACGCCGAAGTAGTCAAGACCGCGCTGATCGCGGGCGGGGAGCTGTGGGAACGCGTCCGGCAGAAAGCAGACCCGACCGACCCAGACCTCATTGCCGCCTGCGCACTCACCAAGCTCCGGATCGTGGCCCGCGACGAGCGTGACGCCGACATCCGGCAGGTCCTGAACCTCGGCCATACGGTCGGCCACGCGATCGAGACCGTGACCGGGTACGCGTCGTACCGCCACGGGGAGGCGGTCGCGCTAGGGCTGCTTGCCGCACTGAGACTTTCCGAGCAAGACGACCTCAGAGCCGAGGTCCACCAACTACTGACAACCCACGGCCTTCCCACGAAGCTCGAGCACGCGGACCCCGATGCCGTGGTGATGGCGACCGCGCGCGACAAGAAGCGAGTCGGCGAAGGATCAGCGGTCCCGTTCGTGCTCCTCGAGGGACCAGGCGTGCCCAAGACTGGGTGCACCGTCGAGCCCAGGGCGCTGATCGCCGCGGTGAGAGAGCTCGCCGGCTGAGCCCCGGATGCGCAACCGCGTCGAAGTCATGCACGGCGTCAACCTCGACCAGCTCGGTCGCCGCGACCCCAAGCACTACGGGCGGGTCACGCTCGAGCAGCTCGAGAACCAGATACGAGCGAACGCTGAGGAGCTCGGGCTCGAGGCCCGCTTCTTCCACACCAACCACGAGGGCGAGTTCGTGGAACATCTGCACGGGCTCGAAGGCACGGCCGACGCGATCGTGCTGAATCCGGGGGCTTGGACGCACTACTCGTACGCGATCCGCGACGCGCTCGAGCTCGCCGGTCTGCCCGCGGTCGAGGTGCATCTGTCCGACGTCGACTCGCGCGAAGAGTGGCGGCGTCACTCGGTGATCTCTGAGCTGTGCATCGCTCGGGTCGCGGGCAAGGGCCCCGACGGCTACCGCGACGCGCTCGAGCGTGTCCGGGACGAGCTCGCCACACCATGAGCACAACGGCCGCCGACCGCCTGATCGAGCGACTGCCGGACGCCGGCATCGACGTTCTGCTCGTCACCAACCTGGTCAACGTGCGCTACCTCACGGGATACACCGGCAGCAGCGGGATTGCGCTGGTCGGGTCCGACGTGCGGACGTTCATCACCGACTTCCGCTACGTCGAGCAGGCGGCGGCGGAGGTCGATCCGGCGTTCGATCGCCATCGCTCGGCTCAGCGCCTGCTCGAGGGGGTGGAGGAGGCATTGGCCGCTGGTGAGCTCCGCATGGGCTTCGAGGCGGGAAATATGACCGTGAGCGACCACGCGAAGCTCCGCGAGCTGCTCCCGACCCGGATCGAGCTTGTCGCCACGAGCGGGCTAGTCGAGGAGCTGCGGGCCGTCAAGCAGCCGGACGAGGTCGCGGCGATCAAGGCCGCCGCCGCGCTCGCCGACGAGGCCTTCGCCCGCCTGATCCAGGGTGGTCTCACGGGGAGCACCGAGTACGACCTGGCGCTCAAGCTCGAATACGAGATGCGCCGGCGCGGCGCGACCAAGCCGAGCTTCGACCCGATAGTCGCCGCCGGCCCGCACGGCGCGTTGCCCCACGCAAGCCCTCGTGACGTCGAAATCAACCGCGGCGAGCTGGTCGTGATCGACTGGGGAGCGCAGCTCGACGGCTACTGCTCGGACTGCACGCGGACGCTCGCCACCGGTCCCGTCGGCTCCGATGTCGTCGACATCTACGAGCTCGTCCTCGACGCCCAGCTCGCGGCGCTCGAGGACGTGAAGCCGGGAGCCGTTGCGCGCGACGTCGACTCGGTGGCGCGGGCGGCGATCGCCGCCGGCGGTTACGGCGAGCAGTTCGGTCACAGCCTCGGACACGGCGTCGGCCTCGAGGTCCACGAGGCGCCGCGGCTGGCGCAGCCGTCTGAGGCGGTGCTGGCGGCGGGAAACGTGGTGACGGTCGAGCCCGGCATCTACCTCCCGGGACGATTCGGCGTGCGGATCGAGGACCTGGTCGTGGTCACCGGAGACGGCCGCGACATCCTCACGTCGATCTCCAAGGACCTCACGATCGTCGACTGACACCCGTCTGCGATCCGACCAGTGGCCTCCAATTCTGGTCGCTACGGGCGATAACAGTTCGTGTGAACGATTCGGCAACTCGCACCCGCGCGGCTGCCCTGGCCATGCCGGCGACGGCGTGGCGCACGCGGCTGGTCCGCCCGCGCTGGCGCGCCCAGGACGACGCGACGGCGGCGACTATAAGGGCGCTGGTCGGATCCCGCCTGATCGTGTGGGGTGCGGCGTTGCTCGCGCTTGCCGCGTTCGGAAGCAAGGCTGCCGTGGCCTCGGCGATGGACGCCCAGCACCTGACCCGGCCGTTCCACAGCGCGATCGCGAATTTCGTGCTGGCGCCGGCGGTCCGATGGGATTCGGTGTGGTACCTCGCGATCTCCCACCACGGCTACACCTCGCCGGAGTCGAGCGCCTTCTTCCCGCTGTACCCGATGCTGATGCACCTCGCGGCGATCCCCTTCGGGTCGGCTCTGGTAGCCGGCATGGTGATTTCGGTCGTCTCGATGACCGTCGCGCTGTATCTGCTTTACCTGCTGGCGCGACTCGACCTCAGCGACGCGCAGGCGCGCAGCACCGTAATGCTCGTCGCTTTCTTCCCAACGTCGCTGTTCCTGTCCGCCGTATACACCGAGGCGCTGTTCCTGGTTATGTCCGTCGGGGCGATCTACGCGGCCCGGCTCGACCGGTGGGCCTGGGCGGGGGTGCTCGCCGGACTCGCGGGGGCGACCCGGTCGGGCGGAGTCTTGATCCTGCTGCCGCTCGTCCTGCTCTACCTGTATGGCCCCCGCGAGAGGCCCGGCGTCCGGATCACCTGGTGGCGTCCGCGATATGCGATCACGCGCTCGGCGGCGTGGCTCGCTTTCGTCCCCGTTGGTCTACTCGCCTACATGGGCTATATGGCGGTCGCACACCACGCGCCGTTTGCGCCGTTCCACGCCGAGGCCAACTGGGGCCGCACGTATGCCGGTCTGTTCAGCGGCTTGGTGAAGGCGCTCGCGGTGGCTCCCGGCAATCTCGGCCAGGGCGTGACGGGGTCGACGTGGGTCGGAGGTGCGAACGACCCGATCAGCTTGCCCACGCACAACGTGATCGACCTGGTGTTCCTCGCGTTCGCGGTAGCCGGCCTCGCGTTCTCGTGGCGCCGCATGCCGGTCGCCTACTCCGTCTACGCGCTCGCGCTGCTCGCTCAGGCGTGCAGCTATCCGACCGCGCTCGAGCCGCTGATGTCGATCTCCCGGTTCGTGCTCGTGATCTTCCCGGTGTTCATGGGCTGGGGAGCACGGCTCGGCGAGCGTCCGAGCCTCAACCGTCGCGCTCTGGTCGGCTCGGCGGCGCTACTCGCCGCGTTCAGCGCGCTGTGGGTGACCTGGGCCTGGGTCGCGTAGCTCGATCCGGCGCCCGACTACACTCGTCGCCGTGCGTAGGACCGAGCAGCGCCGCGCTGCGATCTGGGCGCTGTATCAGAGCGATCTGCTCGGTCGGCCCCTCGAGCAGACGTTTCCCCGAGACACCCACGCGTTCACGCGTGCCGTCGCGGGGCTCGTACGCGACCATCAGCCCGAGCTCGACGAGTTGATCCGCACCCACGCGAGCGGCTGGTCGCTGGAGCGGATCGCGCCGCTCGAGCGCTCGATCCTGCGCGTCGGGCTGGCCGAGCTGCTGTACGCGCAGGAGCTTCCCGGGGAGCAAGCGATCCCACCCGAGGGCGCAATCGACGAAGCCGTCGAGACGGCCAAGCGCTTCTGCGGCGCCGACGCGCCCGCGTTCGTCAACGGGATCCTGGGCGCGGTTCTCCGCGAGACGGCCGCGCCGCCAGGTAAGAGCTAAGTAGGAACTACCCGCGCGCTCGCGCGCACGCGACACAATCGTATGCATGAGGTTGCTCGTAGTCGACGACGATCGCGCGCTACGTGACGTATTGCGTCGGGCGCTGTCCCTCGCGGGCTACGAGGTGAAGCTGACCGAATCCGGGGCGGGCGCACTGTCGGAGGTCAACATCAGCCTGCCCGATGCGGTCGTGCTCGACATCGGCCTCCCTGACATCGACGGGCTCGAGGTGTGTCGTCTGCTGCGGCGCGAGGGCAATCGTGTCCCGGTTCTGATGCTGACCGCGCGCGACGCCGTGTCCGACCGGATCGACGGTCTCGACGCCGGCGCCGACGATTACCTGGTCAAGCCGTTCGACATCGACGAGCTCAAGGCGCGTCTGCGCGCGCTGCTCCGACGCGCGGGCGGCGAGACCGCCGCCGACGGCGCGCTGTCGTTCGTCGACCTGCGGCTCGATTCGGCGCGACACGGCGTGATGGTGGGGGAGAAGTTCGTCGAGCTGACCCGGACCGAGTACCAGCTGCTCGAGCTGTTGATGCTCAACCCGCGGCGCGTTCTGCCGCACACGCTGATCTACGACCGCGTGTGGGGATACGACTTCGGGCCGACGTCGAACGCGCTCCGCGTGTACGTCGGCTACCTCCGCCGCAAGCTCGAGGAGGCCGGGGCGCAGGCGCAGATCCACACGGTCAGGGGCGTCGGGTACTCGCTGCGGGAGCCCCAGGAATGAGCCTACGCGCGCGGATGGCGCTGTTCGCCGGCGCGGCGGTGGCGATCGCGGTCGTAGCCGTGGTCGTCGCCGGGTACGGGGGAACCCGGAGCGAGCTCCAGGGCCAGGTCGACCAGTCGTTGCAGAGCCTCTCGAAGCGACCGCTCGAGAACATCGGGCTCGGCCCGGGCGGAGGTCCGCCTGCCAGCGGAGTGTTCCAGTTCGGACCGCACTCGCCGAGCGGGAGCGCGGGACACGACCCGGACGAGGGGCTCGGCCTCGACCGCCTGCCCCCGCAGGCGTTCGGTGGAGCCTCGGGGACGTTCACGCTGTTCAAGCGCGAAGGTGGGACGTGGGTGCCCCCCGGCCAGAGCTCCGAGATTCCCTCGACCGCGGCGATACGCGCGCTTGCTGCCAAGGGTCGCGGCCAGTTCTACACCGACATGCGTGTCAAAGGCACCCACATCCGGGTGCTGGTGACTGGGATCGGCGACAAGGGCGCGCTGGCTGTCGCGCTGCCGCTGACCACGGTCGACAACGCGCTGTCGAACCAGCTCGTGTTGCTGCTCGTGATCGGCGGCGCAGGGATCCTGCTCGCGGTGCTCTTCGGGCTACTGGTAGCGCGGACCGCGCTCTCGCCGATCACGAGGTTCACCCGTCAAACGGAGTCGATCGCGCACAACCCCGAGCGAATTGAGCACGAACGCCTCGAGGTGACCGGCTCCGACGAGATCGCCCGCCTCGCGACGACTTTCAACGAGACGCTCGACGCGCTCGAGCAATCGGTCCAGTCCCAGCGCAACCTCGTCGCCGACGCCTCGCACGAGCTGCGCACGCCGATCGCCACGATCCGGGCGAACCTGCAGCTGATGCGAGAAGAGGAGCTGCTCCCGCCCGAGGACCGCGCCGCACTCCGTGAAGACGTGATCGAAGAGCTCGACGAGCTGACCGCGCTCGTCGCCGATGTGGTCGAGCTGGCGCGCGGGGGCAAGCCCAGCGGCGAGCCCGGGGACGTGCGGCTCGACTCGATCGTGCGCGACGCGCTCGAACGCGGCCGCCGGCGCGCCCCAACGGTGGAGTTCCACCAGGTCATCGAGCCTACCCTGGTCAGAGGCGAGCCCGACCGGATCTCGCGTGCGGTGACGAATCTGCTCGACAACGCGGCCAAGTGGAGTCCCGACGGCGGCGTGGTCGAGGTCACCCTGCACGACGGAGTGGTGACCGTCCGCGACCATGGGCCTGGGTTCAAGGAGGAGGACCTGCCGTACGTGTTCGACCGCTTCCACCGCGCCACGGACGCGCGATCGAAGCCTGGCTCGGGGCTGGGGCTCGCGATCGTCCGCCAGGCGGCCGAGGCGCATGGCGGCTTCGTCGAGGCGGCCAACGCGCCCGACGGAGGCGCTGTCCTCCGCGTCGGCTTCGGTCCTCGGCTCGAGCTGGAAGAGATCTCCGAGGAGTCGACGGTCAGCGCATAAAGCGACCTAGGGCGCGGTGCACGTGTCCCGGGTATCGGTTCCGGGGGCGAGCGTCACCGAGAGGGTCTGCGCGCCCGGGCACGCGGCGATCTGAACGACCGGAGCGCCTGCAGCCGAGCACCCTGCCTGGACGTCCGGGCGCGGAACCCTGCCGGGTCGCTACGTGCTCGTTCGCCAGTCGTGGTAGCTGGCGAGCGTCAGCCCGATGCTCTCGATCCGGTCCCGCAGATCCGGCTCGGTCAGGGTCGCGAGCTCAACCTCGCGCTCGCTGGCGTAGCTCGAACGCAGATCGCCGGTCACCCGGGCCGGATGACATCCGAGCTCGGTGAAGGCGTCGGTGACGCCGTCGCCCGACAGGAGCGCCAGCAGGAACGGCGTGCGCACACGCTCGAGCTCGACGATGCCCCGTCGCGGCTGCGCGTAGAACTCGCCGAGGTAGTGAACGCGCCCGTCGCCGCGGAGTGGCACGCCGAGCGGCGCCACCAGCGGCGCGAATGTGGACATGCGGTTCATGTGGACGTGGTGATGAGAGTCGACATGCGTGGGCTCGGCGCCGGTGAGCTCCCGGAAGCGCGCAAGCTGGGCAGCGAACGTCCGGGCGGCGTGGCCGGGCTCGTCGATCTCGGGGCCGTCTTCCTCATAGTGCAGGCCGACCGACAACCCGGGATGCTCGTGCGCGAGCCGAGCGGCGTCCTCTGCCGCGGGACGGTTGACCATCAGGCTCGTGCTCGTGAGGATGCCGTTCACGTGCGCCTCGATGATGCCCTCGTTGACGCCGGCCGCGAATCCGAAGTCGTCAGCGTTGACGATCAGCCGGCGCATGTCCGTCCGCAGACCCATGATCGGGATTCTGTCTGTTGGCGCGGGGGTAGCTCTTGTACATGGCCGATTGCTGCCCTCCCGGGCATGGGTGCAACGCCCCGGGCGACGGCGAGCCGTGCGCGCTGACGCTGTGCCGCGCCGCGGCCGAGCAGGAGGACGACGCGGCGCTCGCGCTGGACCGCTGGCAGGCGCTCGAGGCGTCGTCCGAGGGCGACGGGGAGCGACGCTTCCGCCGGCGCGCGTTCGAACGAGCGCGCAATCAGGCGCTGATTGCGCTGGCGATGAAGCCCGGCCTGTGGCTAGCGGCCCGGCGCGCGCCGCTCCAGGCAGCGGTCAGCTCGGCGCGGTCTCGTAGCCGCCCGCGCGGCCGGGCCGCGCACCGGTAGCCGGCTCCCGCAGATCGAGTTCGTAAGTCTGGCCGATAAGGTCGACCCCGAAGCTCCGGTGGGGCTCCTCGGCGATCAGCTCAAAGCCCCGCTCGAGGTAGAGGTGGCGCGCCGCGGCCAGCGGGTGGTTGGTCCACAGCCTCAGGCGTGGGTATCCGGCGTGTCGCGCGAACGCCAGGCACTCGTCGATCAGCCGCCGGCCGATGTCGTGGCCGCGGCCGTCGGGATGGACCAGCAGGATCCGCAGCTTGGCCGTGCCGGCGCGGTCCGGGTCGGCGACACAGAAGATGCACCCGGCGCGCCGTCCGTCGGCCTCCGCGATCCACGCAGCCTCGCGGCTCGGGTCGTGATCAGTCGCATAGTCCGCCACGATCCTGGCCACGAGCGCCTCGAACGTCGTGTCCCAGCCGAATTCGCTCGCGTAGACCTCGCCGTGGGCCATCACGACCCAACCGAGGTCGCCGGGTTCCCCGAGCGGACGGATCGTTACTGAAACAGTCGTTTCAGTAGCTTACACTACGCGCGATGTCCGCAAGCGCGCCTGCGACCTCCCCGCGACGCCAGGAGCTGCTCGAGCTCGCCTACGAGTACGTGCTCGAGCGTGGCGTAGCCGACCTGTCGCTCCGACCGCTGGCGGCTGCGATCAATTCGAGCCCTCGCGTGCTTCTGTTCCTATTCGGCAGCAAGGCCGAGCTCGTGCGGGCGATCCTGGCTCGCGCGCGCGAGGACGAGCTCGAGCTGCTGGCACGTGTCAGCGGCGACAGCGATTTCCTCACCGTGGCCGCCGAGCTGTGGCTGTGGCTGGCTGCCGAGGAGCATCGCGGCGTGCTGACCCTGTGGGTCGAGGGCTATGCGCGCTCGCTGATCGATGCTGGCGGCCCGTGGGCGGGATTCGCGGCCGCGACCGTCGCCGACTGGCTGGCGGTGCTCATCGAGTCCGGCGCCGGCGAGGAGGACGCGACGCTCGTGCTCGCCGTCTTGCGGGGCGCGTTCCTCGACCTGCTCGCGACCGGCGACCTCGAGCGCACGACCGGAACGGTGAACCGCCAGCTCGCGCTGATGCGGGGCGGGCGGTGAGCGATCCAGCCGTGCGCGCGGCCACGGCAGAGGATGCCGTGAACATCGGCCGGCTGCTGCATGACTTCAACACCGAGTACGACGACCCGACGCCGGGTCCGGCCAGGCTCGCCGAGCGGATCGAGCGGCTGCTCGCAAACGGCGACACCGCAGTGCTCCTCGCCGGCGCCGGCCCCGACGGGCTCGCCGTGCTCCGGTTCCGTCCCGCGATCTGGAGCGAGGCGCTCGAGTGCTATCTCGCCGAGCTCTACGTGGTGCCGGCGATGCGCGGCCGCGGGCTGGGCCGTGCGCTGATGAACGCCGCGATCGAGTTCGCCCGGGAGCGGGGCGCCGACTACATGGACCTCGGAACCGCCGAGACCGATGTCGCCGCGCGGGCTCTGTACGAGAGCTTGGGCTTCAGTAACCGCGAGGGCAAGCCCGGCGGGCCGGTGAACTATTACTACGAGCGCGAGCTGTGATCGGCCTCGCGGGAGATCGAGCACCGAGCCGATCGTGCCGTCCTGGAGTGTGGCCCTTATGGTCTCCCGCCGCTCAGGGTCCAGCCCGAACCGGTGAAGTCGTCAGCGGACTCGCCGGGCGCCAGCGCCTACCACTTGCTGTCGCCCCAGCCGGCGACGTCGTAACGCCCGACCGCGTCTCCACCACCACAAACTCGGCAATCGACGGTGACGCCGAACCTCGTCGAGTTACCCGTGATTATCGTGCACAACTCGCCACTATCTGTCTTGGGGCCGACGATTGTCGAGCTATGCCGGCCCCCGGCTCATCGGTCCGCGGCGGCGACCTGCCTGACGCGCCGCTCGAGCCATCTCGGCCGGACCGTGGAGTATTGCGCACGCCCCACATGCCGTACGCGCCACAGTGCATCGCGGACGCCTGCGGTGGCGTGATTTGCAGGTCGGCGCTTCCCACGTTCCAGACAGCGGCCCGCGTGGCTCGACGCCCGGCTAGATCCGCAAAGCTTCGGTCGGGCTGAGGCGCGCGGCCTTCATCGCGGGGTAGACGCCCGCCAGCACGCCGATCGCGAGGCCAGAGGCGGGCGCCGCGATCAGCGCGTACAGCGGCACGACGAACGGCTCCTTCTGCGCGACTGCGTACACCTCGGTGGCGCCCGCGCCGAGGGCGAGGCCGGCGAGTCCTCCCAGTGCCGCGAGCAGAGCCGACTCGGCCAGGAACTGGGTGCTGATGTGGCGCCTGGTTGCGCCGAGAGCGCGGCGCAGCCCGATCTCGCCTCGACGCTCGAGCACCGAGATCACCATGATGTTCGCGATCCCGATCGCGCCGACCAGCAGCGCCACCGCGCCGAGCCCGAGAAGCAGCGTCGTGAACTGTCCCTTGGCCGCCGCGCGCGCCTCGAGCGCGTCGGAGGGCCGGCTGACGTTCACGCCGCTCGCGTTCTGGGGGTCGGCGGTGGGGGCGAGAAGGTTCGACACCTGGGTCACGTCGTTGACGTTCGCGCGCACGTAGATCTCGGACGGGTTCGGCTCGACCTGAAACAACCGCTCGGCCACCGGCAGCGAGATGAACACGGTGGTGTCGATCGAGGAGTCCAGCAGCGCGGGCTTGAGGATTCCGACCACGGTGAACCAGGTGTTGCCGAGGTACACCTCGAGGTGACCGCCGACCTGGTTGATCTCGAGGATGCCCGCGGCCTGGGCGCCGAGGACGACCTCGGGATAGCGCGCGGCGACGGCGTCGAGGAAGTGTCCCGAGGCCATCGTGGTGCCGACGACCTGGGGCAGGTCGTCGCCGGCAGCGTCGACGGCGATGCCGCCGGTCTCCTGCGGGGGCACGAATGGACTGCGAAGGACGGTCGCGCCCGACACCTGGTAGACGGCGACGTCGTCGTCGACGTTCTGCATGTGGTCGATCATCCCGACCGACGTGTCGGGGAGGACCTCGTTGTTGCCCTCGAAGTTCTGGCCGGGCGTGACCGTGAGCAGGTTCGTCCCGAGCTTGTCGATCGTCGCCAGCAGATTTGCCTGGCTCGAGGCTGAGACCCCCACGACCGCGACCATCGCGCCGATGCCGATCGCGATCCCGAGCGCCGACAGCGCCGCCCGGAGACGACGAGTGCGCAGCCCCTGGAGGGCGACGCCGAACAACTCGCGCGGTGAAAGACGCGCGGCGTCGAAGCGCTCCTGCGCCGGCACCGCTGGCGCGGCGGTACTCATCCGCTGTCGTCCCCGACGATCTCGCCGTCGCGCATCTGGATCTGCCGGGGAAACGACGCGGCGATGCCGGGATCGTGGGTGATCAGCACGAGCGTGGCGCCGTCGGAGGCCAGCTCGTGAAGGAGGGCCACGACCTCGGCGCCCGATTTCGAGTCGAGGTTCCCGGTCGGCTCGTCGGCCAGGATGATCCGCGGTCGCTTGGCGAGGGCGCGCGCGATCGCTACTCGCTGACGTTCGCCTCCCGAGAGCTGCGGCGGGCGGTGGGTGAGGCGGTGGCCGAGGCCGACGCGCTCTAGCGCGGCCCGCGCCGCCGCTCGTCGCTCCTGGCCGCGCACCCCCGTGTAGAGCAGCCCGGTGGCGACGTTGTCGACCGCGGTCAACGAGTCCTGGAGGTGGAAGGTCTGGAACACGAAGCCGATCTGGTGTGCGCGCAGGCCGGCGAGCTCGCGGTCTGAGGCCTTCGCGACATCCCGCCCGGCGATCCGGACCTCGCCACTCGTCGGCCGCTCGAGCGTTCCGAGGATCGTCAGCATCGTGGTCTTGCCCGACCCGGACGGGCCGACGACCGCCACCTGGTCCGCGCCGGCGATTTCGATCGTGACGCTCCGGAGCGCCGCGACGCCACCCGGATATGACTTCTCGACGCGGTCGAGCGCAAGCACGGTTATCCCTGCGAGTCGGTCACCTCGAGCCCCGGGTAAATCCCAGGGCCGGAGATCTCCACGTAGCCGGCCGCGAACAGCCCGGTGTCGACCGGGATCAGCCGGTGCGGCGCAGCGGCGGCCTGGACCGCGTAGTTGCCGCCGCCCGTCGCGAGCAGCGCGGTCACCGGCACCGACAGCACGTTGGTGGCCTTCTGCTCGACGAAGTTCACGCTGACCGCGGCCTGATCGAGGCCGGTTCCGCTGATGTGGCCGCTGAGCGTGATCGTGACCGGGATCGTCGAGGACGAGCCGCTCCCGTTGCCGCTCCCGCTCCCATTTCCTCCGCCGCCACCGCCGCCGCCGTTGCCATTCCCGTTGCCATTGTCGCTGGAGCTCTGGGCCACAGGGCTGACCGCGGTGATCTTTCCGTTGACGAGAGTGTTGTTGGGCATCTCGACGGTCACGTGCTCGCCGACGACCGCCTCGCTCTGGACGCTTGCGGACAGGTCCACGGTTGCGACGAGCTGGGTCGAGGTGGTCTGGAGGATCGCGGTGGCGCTGGCGCCGCCCGATCCCGAACCGGATCCGCTCCCGGACCCCGACCCCGAGCCGCTGCCCGACCCCGAGCCGCTGCCCGACCCCGAACCGCTGCCCGACGCCGAACCGCCACCCGACCCGGACCCGGAACCGGACCCGGAGGCCGAGCCCTTGCCCGAGCCGGCGCTGCTCGGGTTCCCGCCACCGGGCGAGCCGCCGTGCTGCTCGGCCTTCAGCTGAGCCGTCTCGGCCTTGAGCAGCGCGATGAGCGCCGCCAGTTGCTCCTGCTTGGTCGACTTCTTGGGCGTACAGCTCTTCGGCTTCTTGGCCTTCGGCGGCGCGGCTTGCCCGACGGTTGCCGAGTTGTTCGCCGGCGGGCACTTCGGGTTCTTGGTGGTCTTGTGCGGGGAGGTCTTGTGCGGCAGCTCGTAGCTGGCGAACTCGGGCCCGGGCGGGTCGACTGACGCACCTGCGCTGGTCCCGCCGGATCCCCCGGTCGATCCGAGGGTCCCGTCGACGGTCGTGACCAGCTGGTCGCCGGGGAGGAACACGATCTGACCGAGCGTGAGGATGCCCGTCTCGGTCTGTCCGAGCGACTCCTGGAGCAGGTCGACGCCTTCGGTGGTGGCAGCCTGCCAGACGTCGTCGACGGTGATGTTGGCCGCGTTGAAGCCGAGCGCGACCAGATTGCGATTCAGCTCTTTGATGTCCGCGCCGTTGCCGTCGGACGGGCTGAGGTCCCGGTAGGCCGGCGTCGTGCCGTTCATGAGGATCACCGGCTCGCCGTCGACCTTGTACAGCGTCTGGCCGGGCTTGATCTCCTGGCCGACCTCAGGGAGCCAGGTGATCGTGCCGTTCAGACGGTTGTAGACGGTCTGCGGGCTGTTGTAGCTGAGCGTCCCCGACTCGGTGTCGGTTTCCCTGAGCGTGCGCCGCTCGACTGCCGTCGCGCCGGACGTCTTGCCCGTGTTGCTCGCCGCGCTCGGCGACGACGAGCCGGCGCCGAGGACGACGACGATCACGACCGCGGCGGCGATGCCCAGCGCCAGCCCGGCCAGCAGGCGCCGGCGCCACCGGCCGCCCGAGATTCGCTTCACGCCTCGTAGCCGCATGACTCACTATGCATGTCCGAGCTCCCTCTGCTCACTGGATCGTCAGCCGTTGGGGTTGTACGGACCGAGCAGTAACAGGGTCGTAACGCTGTTATGCCGCTGTTATGCGGGCTCAGGCATCCTGGACGGGCAGATGCCGGCGCGGGCCGCGGTCCCGCCCGGCTCTGCCCAAGAAACGAATGGTCTGGTACAGGAGCGAGCGATGAGGGTGCTGGTGGTCGAGGATCATCCACGCCTCGCCGAGACCGTGGCGACGGTGCTCCGTCGCGAGGGGATGGCCGTCGACGTCGCGTTCGACGGGCGCGAGGCGCTCGGGCGGGTGGCGCTCGCCGACTACGACGTGGTCGTGCTCGATCGCGACCTGCCGGGAGTCCACGGCGACGAGGTGTGCCGCGCGATGGTCGCCGATAACCGCCCGGGCCGCGTACTGATGCTGACCGCGGCCGGTTCGCTCGAGGACCGGGTCGAGGGCCTCGGCATCGGCGCCGACGACTACCTGGCCAAGCCGTTCCACCTGGCCGAGCTGGTCGCGCGGGTAAGGGCGCTGTCGCGCCGCTCGCGCCCGGCGCTTGCCCCGACGCTCGTCCACGGCGATCTCGAGCTCGATTCGGCCCGCCGCCGGGTCACGAGAGCGGGCCAGCCGATCGCGCTGAGCCCGAAGGAGTTCGCGGTGCTGGAGCTCCTGCTCGGCGCCGAAGGGGCGGTCGTGTCGAGCGAGCAGATGCTCGAGCGAGCTTGGGACGACGCCGTCGATCCGTTCACGAACACGATCCGGATGACCGTGAGTCGGCTGCGGGCGAAGCTCGGCGACCCGCCCGTGATCCAGACGGTCACACCGGTGGGGTACCGGATCGGGGACTCGCCGTGACCCTGGGACGCCGCCGAGCCGGATTCGCGGGTCGTCTGCGCCATCCGAGGACGACCGTCCGCTGGCGGCTGACGGTCCTGTACGGCGGGCTGTTCCTCGTTTGCGGGGCGGCTTTGCTCGCGATCACGTACACGCTCGTCGACCACGCCACCGTGACCCCGTTCCGGACTTGGGTCAACCCCGGTCAGCTGCAGCGGTCGGCGCCGCATAACTCCGAGCGCGGCCCGATCAGAGGGGTGGCCCACCCCCCGCAGTCGCAACTTCCGGAGCCGATTCAGAAGCTGCTGAGGACGAGCTCCGGGCGAACGGCGATCCTCACGCTCGGTTCGGCGCAGCGCATCTCGGATCTCCACCAGCTCGTGATCGAGTCGAGCATCGCGCTCGCGATCATGGCAATCATCTCCGGTGCGCTCGGGTGGGTGGTGGCCGGGCGGGTGCTGGCGCCGCTGCGGACGATGACCGCCGCAACCCAGCAGATGTCCGAGGCCAACCTGCACGAGCGGCTCGCGATGACGGGACCGCCGGACGAGCTCAGGCAGCTCGCGGACACGATCGACGGGCTGCTCGGGCGCCTGGAGGGCGCGTTCGACGCCCAGCGGCGGTTCGTCGCCAACGCCTCGCACGAGCTCCGCACACCGCTGACCGCGGTGCGGGCGCTGCTGGAGATGGTCCTCAGCGACCCGAGGGCGACGGTCGGAACGTTCCGGACGACCTGCCGGCAGGTGCTCGAGGAGAGCGAGCGCCAAGAGCAGCTGATCGACGCGCTCCTCGCCCTCGCCCAAGGGCAGCGCGGCGTCCGCGAGCGGGAGCCCCTCGACCTGGCGACGATCGCCGGCGAGGTGGTGCGCGCGCACGAACGGGAATCAGCCGCTCGCGGCGTCCATCTCGAGGTCTCGCTCGAGGGTGCCCCGATCGCCGGCGACCGACGCCTCGTCGAGCGGCTCGTGTCGAACCTGGTCGACAACGCGCTCCGCTACAACGATCCCGGCGGAGACGCGAGCGTCGTCGTGAGGGCAGGGGCGAGCGAAGTCGAGCTCGTCGTCGCGAATACCGGGCCGGTCGTGCCCGCGGAGGAGGTCGATCGCCTGCTGCAGCCGTTCCAGCGGATCGGCGGCGACCGCGTCGGCCACGGCGACGGACTCGGCCTAGGGCTGTCGATCGTCGCTGCGATCGCATCGGCGCACGGCGCGGCGCTCGAGGTACTGCCGGGTGGGCACGGCGGACTCGACGTCAACGTGCGGTTCGCGCGCGCGACCGACGGCGCCCGCGAGCCGGCGGCCCCAAAGGGTGTGCAGGCCGTCGGGGCGAGCCTGGTCGAAACCTAGGTAACCGCATCGCGCAAGATGGGTCGGTGAGACCGATGTGCGGCCGACGCGGCTGACGTACCGTGGTCGCATGGACCCCTGCCCCGACATGGAGATCGTTATCCGCCTCAGCCGGCCAGAGGACGAGCGGGGGCTTGCCCGGCTTGCGGGGCTCGACTCGGCTCGGGTACCGGCCACACCGATGCTGGTCGCCGAGGCCGACGGCGCGCTGCGTGCCGCGCTGTCGCTGCACGACGGCGCGGTGATCGCCGACCCGTTTCACCGGACAGCGTCGCTCGTGGCGCTCCTGACCGCGCGCGCCAAGCAGCTCCGGGGTGACCGGCCTGGGCGCCGTCGGTGGCTCCCTCGCCTCGGGCTCGCCGCCGGCCCCCGGGTCGAGTCGGCCGAGCCGTAGCCCTCCCAACTCTGGCACAGGGAAAGTTCGACCCGCCCGGCATCGAGCTCGCACCGTGGGCCCCGGCGAGCGAGCGCCTCAGCCCGTGCAAACCGTCTAGGCTGAGGCGCGATGCCGGCAGAAGCACGACCGATATCGCTGTTCGACATCGCCAGGCGGGCGGTCGAGATCTGCGATCCCGACGATCGGGACTCCCGGCTCGGCGATCTGCTAGAGCAGTTCGAGGACGCGGACGAGCCGGTGACCGCGATCCAGAATCTCGAAGAACGGGTGGCGATCGCCGTCGAGGGCGTCGACGTGGAGATCGACGATCCGGCGGTGTCGATGGCCGCCGCCACGATCCTGTACCTCGCTCATAGACGCGACGAGCTCCATGACGATCCGAACAAGGTGCTCCGCCTGACCGCCCGAGCGGAGTGGAAGGGAGATCCGCCCGAGCAAGTGCTCGATTGGCTGGCGGATCGCGGCGTCGAGGTCTGAACGGAGTGACGTGATGGCACACGAGCCGACCCTCATCGTTCAGGTGCCGCGGGGAAGCGCGGTGCAGCGCCAGCTCGGCGAGCGGCCGCCGTCGGGCATCGCCGGTGGCGAGGTCGTCGTCGAGGCCGGCCCGACCGACCCCGAGGGCAACCTGGAGGCGCTCCCGGGTGAGGTGGTGCTATCCGTGCCCTCGCCCGAAGCCCTCGCGCGAGAGGCCGACGAGGTTCGGCGTGTGATCGAGCACGCGGGCACCGGGGTGGAGCCGCTCGTCGTCGTGATCGAGGCCGCCGAGGAGCTGCGCGATGACGAGCTCGGACCGGCGCTCGCGGCGACCGCGCACACCTCGCGGCCGGTCATCCTGCGCGTCATCCGCGACGCCTGAAACGAGTCCGCGGGCCGGCCCGTAGCGCCGTGCGGCGTCAGCTCGCCTATCCTCCCGCCCCCATGGGATTGAGGTTGTTCGTCGTCCACGGTTCCCACCCGTGCGCCGCGGTCGAGAAGGCGATGTCGATGAAGGGCTTGTCCTATCGCGTCACCGAATGGCCGCCGCCGCTGCACGCGCCGATGCAGCTAGCGCTATTCGGCGCCCGCACGGTGCCGGCGCTCAGGCTCGACGGCGAGAAGATCTCGGGCTCGCGGGCGATCATACGCCGGCTCGACCAGCTCGCGCCCGAGCCGCCCCTGTTCCCGGCCGACCCGGCCGCGCGGGTGCGAGTCGAGGAGGCCGAGCGCTGGGGCGACGAGGTTTTCCAGCCCGTGGCGCGAGAGCTGATCTGGGCTGGCTTCACGCACAGTCCGGAAGCGATGGTCTCCTACAGCGAGCACTCGCGCCTGCCGATGCCGGCCCCGGCGATCCGAGCGATCGCGCCGGCGATCGCGCGTATGGGCGCGCGGCTGAACCGGACCGACACCGGTGTTGCGCGCAGGGCAATCGCGGCACTGCCCGGTCAGCTCGACACGATCGACGGTTGGGTCGCCGACGGGACGATCGGCGATCCCGAGCAGCCCAACGCCGCCGACCTGCAGATCACCTCGACGGTTCGCCTCCTGATGACGCTGGCTGACGTGCGACCGCTGATCGACGGGCGGCCGTGCGCCGAGGTGGCGATCGGGCTGTTCCCCAACGCGGACGGCGAGCTGCCGGCCGGGGCGCTGCCCGCGGTCTGAGTCAGCGATCGTCTCGGGGCTCGTGTACGACGATCACCGGGCACGGCGCGTGCTTCAGCAGTCCCTTGGTCGTGCTCCCTTCGAGCCTCGCCCGCAAGCCACTCAGTCCACGCGAGCCCACGACGACCGCGCTGGCGCCGTTTTCCTCGGCCACGCGCAGGATCGTTTCCGGGACGTGTCTCTCATCCGGAACCGCGAGCGGCTTTGCGTCGAGCCCGAGTGATCGTGCGAGCTCGGCGCCCTCGCTCGCGACTCGATCGGCGCGCGAGTGCACGGCCTCGTCGACATTGAGCGCCACCGACGGGTCGACCATGGGCGTGGGGAGCAGGCCCTCGGTGCCCGCCTCGGGGACTGTGTAGGCGAGGCCCGGCTCCCATACGGTCACGACGAGCGCCGAGCGTGCTCCAAACAGGCGGGCTGCATCACTGACCGCCTGGCGCGAGGCCGGCGATCCGTCAAAGGCGATCAGTATCGGACCATCGGCAGCGCCCACGCGGCTCAGCATAACCGCAACCAACCGCGGTGACGCGGCGATCAAGAACGGGCAACATCTCGCGGGTGGAACCCCGTCAAGAGCCGGTCCGTCCGCCAGGCTGGCTCCCGAAGTCCGAGTTCGATTCGATCTTCAGCCGCGTGCCCCGCCTGTGCGTCGAGGTGGTGATCGTTGCGCCCGGGCGTGGCGTGCTGCTGGCACGCCGTGACATCCCGCCGAACGTCGGGGCGTGGCACATCCCGGGTGGCACCGTGTTGTTCGGCGAGCCGCTCGTCGAGGCGGTCAAGCGGGTCGCCCGGCGCGAGCTCGGGCTCGAGGTGGCGGTAGGAGAGCTGCTCGGATACATCGAGTACCCGAGCCATTACGAGAACGGCCTGGACTCGCCGGTCGGGCTCGCTTTCCGGACCGATGTGGTGCCTGCGCTCCCGGACGAGGACGACCTGCCGGACGGCTGTGCCTGGTTCAGCCGCCTGCCCGCAGGTCTATATGCGGAGCAGCGCGATTTCCTGATTCGGCGTCTCGCCCTCGGGCCGTCTGAGCCGGCACCTCCCGAGCGGTAGATTGGGGGCGACCCCGGCGAGAGGAGCGGAGATGGCGGATCGGCGGTTACCGCAAAGCCGAGTTGGCGTTCTCGGCAGCGGCGAGGTCGGGCGTCGTCTGGCCGAGGGCTTCCACGGCCGCGGCCACGATGTGATGATCGGCTCGCGCAATCCTGACAAGCCGGAGCTGCGCGAATGGCTGTCGGCCGGTGGGGCAGGCATGGAGAGCGGCACGTTCGCGCAGACGGCGGCGCACGGCGAACTGCTGGTATTGGCAGTGCTCGGCGAGGCTGCGGAGGACGCGATCGCGGACGCCGGCGCCGACAACTTCAGCGGTAAGGTCGTCATCGATGCGATGAACCCGCTCGACTTCTCGGGCGGCTTCCCGCCCAAGCTCTCAATCGCCGGAGAGGATTCGCTCGGGGAGCGCGTACAGCGCGCGCTGCCCGACGCGAAGGTGGTCAAGGCCCTCAACACGATCGGCAACGCGTACTTTGTGGACCCCAGCTTCACCGACGGCGAGCCGACGATGCTGATCGCCGGGGACGACGAGGCCGCCAAACGCGTTGTCACCGACGTGCTCGCCGACTTCGGATGGTCGGACACCGTCGACATCGGCGGGATCCAGGGATCGCGCGAGCTCGAGGCGATCTGCATCGCATGGGTCAAAATCGGCGGCGCCCGCGGTGGCTGGGACCACGGCTTCAAGCTGCTCGTGGGCTAGGACGTTGGCCGTCCGCGCCCACCTCCTGCCAAGCCGCCAGACCGCCGACCAGATTCGCGACGCGCGCGAGGCCCTCGCGTCGGAGCATGCTAACCGCGATCGCGGACCGGTAGCCGCTCGCGCAGTAGACGACGATCGCGCGATCCGATGGAAGTTCGCCGAGACAATCGGCGAGTTGTGACAGGGGCACGTTGACCGCGCCGTCGACGTGAGCGTCACCGTACTCTCGCGCGGTGCGGACGTCGAGCAGCAGCGGCGGGTCCGGTGCTCGCAGCTGCTCCGCGACGGAGCCCGCTGTGATCCGCTCGACCCGGCCGACCAGCTCGGGTGCATCCTCGAGCTGCTGCATCGCGCCGTTGAGGTAGCCCGCGACGGTGTCGAACCCGATCCTCCCGAGACGCGTCGCGGCCTCGACCTCGCGCCCCGGCTCGGCGACCAGGACGACTGGGCGAGCCGGGTCGAGGATCGTGCCGCACCAGGTGGCGAACGAGCCGCCGAGGCCGATGTTCAACGCCCCGCGGATGTGGGCGCCCTCGAACTCGGCCTGGTCGCGCGCGTCGAGCAACTGGGCGCCGTCGGCGACGAGCTCGAGCAGCTGATCCAGCGACACGGGGCGCAGCTCGCGCTCAAGCGCGTCGTCCAGCGTCGGGCGCTCACGCGCGTTCAGCACCGCGTCGTAGGTGAAGTACGCCGGTGTGTCTGGCTGGTCGGTGGTCACAATCTCGATGAACCGCGCGCGGCTCATCGGCTGGAGGGCGTAGTTGTAGGCACGCTGCACGCCGATTGTCGAGACGGTGTCCGTCGACAGGTTCTTGCCGCATAGCGAGCCGGCCCCGTGAGCCGGATAGACGAGTGTGTCGTCGGGGAGCGGCAGCAGCTTGTCGCGCAGCGAGTCGTACAGCATGCTCGCGAGCTGATCGGCGCTCCAGCCGAGCGATGCGCGCAGATCGGGGCGGCCGACGTCGCCGATGAACAGCGTGTCGCCGGTTAGCACCGCATGCGGACCGTCATCGCTCCGGTCCGGGTCGAACACGAGAATCGAGATCGACTCGGGCGAATGCCCCGGTGTCTCGAGCACCGACAGCCGAACCCGTCCCAGCCGGATCTCGTCCCCGTTGGCCATCGCTTCGAACGCGTACTCGGCGCTCGCCTCTGCTCCGAGGTGGATCGTCGCGCCGACCCGGTCGCGTAGCTCGAGGTGACCGGCGATGAAGTCGGCGTGCATGTGGGTCAGGAACACATGCCCGATCGTGCAGTCCAGTTCCCCGGCATCGGCGACGTACTGCTCGATGTCGCGCTGCGGATCGATCACGGCCGCCCGGCCGCCCACCTGATCGGCGACGAGGTAGGAGGCGTGCGCGAGGCAGCCCAGGTAGTACTGCTTGAGGATCATCGATTCGGGCCCCGATCCGTTTGCACGCGCCGGGCGGCAGATCGTACTGCGGGTGAGTCGGTCAACCGGGTTGGGACTCGCCGAGGCACCGGTGCTATGCGAGCCCGACGCCGGTGTAGGAGGACGGTGTCGACGTCGTCGCCTTAGCCGTGGCGATCTGGGCGAGCAGCTGGGATGGAGTCGTGCCGGCGGTCACCGCCAGCCTGGGGAGGCGGAAGCGGTCCTGCTGGGGGCTAGCCCACCCCTGGTTGACCGTCGTGGCGCCGACGTAGCCGGCGGCGCGGACCGCTGCGGTCACGGTCGGGTTGTAGTCGCCGGAGGGGTAGCTGAACCAGTTCGCGTGGGCGCCGTAGCTGCTCTGAAGCATCTGGCGGGCGGCGCTGAGGTCGCTCGCGAGCTGCGCTGGATCGAGTGCGGTCAGATCCGTGTGATCGAGGCCCTGCGTGTCGAGCTCCCAGCCCGCTGCGACCAGGCCGCGAATCTGTGCATTGGTCAGCCCTCCCTCGGAGGGCGTCAGGCCCGTCAGCTGGAGGTTCTCGACGGCCACCCAGCCGAGTCCCTTCAGCACGGGAAGGGCGTTCGCGTATTGAGACGCGTACCCGTTGTCGAACGTGATCACGAACGGCTTGCCCGGCCCCAGACCGGTACCCCGCGTCCAGTAGCGCTCGAGCTCGTCGAGCGTCACCGCGTGCCATCCAGCCGCCTTGAGCGCCTGCATCTGGCTCGAGAACTCCGAGGTGGGCACATACAGCGCGGGGTTCGCTGAGCTTCCCGAAGGCTGTGCGTTGATCACGTGGTAGACGAGGATCGGAACGCTCTCGGCTCCCGGCCGAACGCTTGTGCGTGACGTGTGCCCTGCCGCCGGCGGCAGCGGGATGGAAGCCGCTGAACTTGCGGTGGAGGGATGGGAGCTCGGGCTACGGACGGAGTCGAGCACGATCACGAGCACGACCGCCGCGACCGCGACCAGCGATCCAAGGGCGGCGATGCGCCCGGGCGTGATCGGGAAGCCACTCTTGCGTGTCCGCCCGGGGCGACCACTCTCCCCGCGGAAGCTCATGCGGGGCGACGTTACACCCAGCTTCGTCGCGCGGTGCGTTCCCGTCGTAGGGCGCGACGGACGCGGAACGAAAGCCGCTCGGCCGCCGACGGCGGGCGCTGCCAGCGCTTCGGATCCAAATCCGCGCCGCACAGCGCGCAGCCCGCCGCATACGGCGTGACGCGCTCGCCACATCGAGGGCAATACCCAGGGTGCATGACGCAAGGATGCTGCTCGGACATGTCGCGTCGCTAAACGTCGCGCCTGGGATCTCGAAGAACCGTTGGCGCGATCGTTCAGAGTCGGCCGTCGCGGCGCATTGCGAATGCGATCGCCAGGCCCACCAGTGTCACGACCGCGAGGATTGCCAGCGCCGCTCCGTCCGCATGGACGGTGGCGGCGGCGGCAGCGCACGCGGTCAGGCCCGCGATCAGCAGCGAGCCATAGCCGATGAGCCGGTCCGGTTCGTGTCCCACGTAGGACAAACGGTTTGCAGCGCCGACAACTTGTCGCGCGATCGGGCCAGGTCGGGCGCGCGAGACGGATCTCAGTTCGTGGCTGTCCAGTAGCGCCTGTGAGTCATGGCTACCTCCTATCGAAGGGAAAGATACTGGACACTCTTGTCCGGACGCTCTCCTCCGGACAGCTCTATCCGGTAGTGCCCGGTCAGGACCGTCGTCGGAACCCCAGGGTCCGCGCGTTGTCTAGGCCGGGCGGGCGGGCGTGAGGCCGTCGAGCAGGAGGGCGAGGGCGCGACTTGCGGCAGCGGCGCGGCCGGTCGGGCCGTCGGCGCCGTCGATCGCGCCGCGAACCATCAGCACGACCAAGAAGACGTCGTCGATGGTCACGTCGCAGCGCACCGTTCCGGCGGCCTTGGCCGCACGTAGCGGCTCCTTCAGCAACTCGCGGAGGCGCCGCCTGCGCGTGTCGAGTGCGGAACCGATGCACGCATCCTCGCGCGCCAACTCGCCCAACGCGTGAAAGCGCGCGATGGTTTCGACGACGCTCCGGAGCAGCACGAAGAACGCATCGGGGTCGCCGGCGTGTTCGGCCGCGAGTTGCTCGGTGTGCCCCATCTCATCGAACAGCAGCGCGGCGGCCAGGTCTCTGCGGTCCGGGAAGTTGCGATACAGCGTCGCCTGCCCGACCCCTGCCCGTCGCGCGACCTCGTACATCGGGACGTCGGCGCCCTCCGCGAACAGCTCCCGCGCGGCGCACAGGATCGCCTCCCGGTTGCGCTGGGCGTCCTTGCGCTTCGGTGCCTGACTCGTTGCCGCCATAACGCGCAGTGTAGGTCCGGGTGTGTGTGTCCGCAAGGGCAAGCCGCGGTCACGGAGCCCCCGCAGTATTGGAATAACTGGACAGTCTTGTCCGATTGCGGTATAAGAGTCTTCATGTCGGCGCTGTCTTCGGCAACTCGCCCACTGTCGACCCGTCCAGGGTCGAAGGATCCAAGCGATAAGCGGACGACCAGCCGGCGCCCCGGGCTACCGCGAGTCGGGAGGCGCCTGGGTACCACCGGGCTGCTCGTCGTGCTTGCCGTCGCGCTGCTGGCCGCCGTGCCGGGACTGCGAGGGGTACTGCGCGAGATCGGCGACATCGGCCCCGGCTGGTTGGCGCTCGCGGTTGCGCTCGAGCTCGCCTCCAGCGTCAGCTTCGTGATCGTGTTCCGGCTGTTCTTCGACGGGTTGGAGCCCGGCGACGCGCGAGCGCTGGCATGGACTACGCAGGCCGCGGGCGTCCTGCTGCCGGGCGGGGGAGCCGGCGGATTGGCGATCGGCGGGTGGTTGATCCACCTGACCGGGGTGCCGGTTCGCTGGGTCGCGCGCCGGTCCGCCGGGTTGTTCTTCCTGAGCGGCGCGGTCTCGGCCGCCGCGCTCGTCGGCGCGGGGCTGGCGCTGATCTTGGGGGCGCCGGGCCCCGACAATCTGACGACCGTGGTCCTGCCGACGATTGGCGCGGTGGCTGGGACTCTTCTGATCGCCGCGCTGCCCGCGATCGTGCGCTCTCGGCCGCGTGCGCCACGGTGGCTGGCCTCGATAGCGGCCGGGGTGCGCGAGGGCGAGCGGACGACGTTTCGCACGCGCCCCAGTTGGCGGCTGCTGGGCGCGTTGGGCTACCTCGGGTTCGACGTCGCCGTCCTATGGGTGACACTGAGGGCGGTCGGGTCCGCGCCCAGCATCGCGGCGGTCACTCTCGCGTACTCGATCGGCTACGCCGCGAACTGGATACCGATCCCGGGTGGAATCGGGGTGCTCGACGCCGGGCTGACCGGCGCATTGGTGCTCTATGGCTTCTCGCCGCTACATGCCGCCGCGGCGGTGATCGTCTACCACGCGATTGCGTTCTGGGTGCCCGGACTGGGCGGCGTGCTCGCCTACCTGCGCCTGCGCCCGCGGCTACTGGAGGCCGGGGACCGACGCGGCGATCAGTGACGCTGCCGCGACGCGGACCGGCCCGTGGGTGACGGTGGTGTGGACGACGAGGACGCGGCGGACGTCAGATCCCTACCACCCGAAACCGGCCGAGTAGGCTCACCGCAGATGGCCGTCGAGTACAAGGACTATTACGACGTTCTCGGGGTCGCCCGAGACGCGAGCCAGGACGAGATTCGCCGCGCCTACCGGAGACTGGCGCGCGAGTACCACCCCGATCTCAACTCCAAGCCCGACGCGGAGGACCGCTTCAAAGAACTCGGAGAGGCGTACGAAGTGTTGTCCGACCCGGACAAACGCAGCCGCTACGACCGTCTCGGCGCGCAGTGGCGCGCGCAGGAGGCCGCACCCGGCGGGGAAGACTTCGAGGACTTCTTCGCCGGGCATGGGTTCGATAGGGGGATGGGCGCGGAGTTCGGCGACGGGGTCTTCTCGGAATTCTTCGAGCGGCTGTTCGGCGATGGCGCCGTCCCGCGCCCCTCCGGACCGCTGCGCGGACGCGACATCGAGGCCGTGCTCGAGCTCTCGCTCGAGGATGCCCTGAGCGGTTCCCGGCGGCGGCTGTCCCTCGGGGACGGTCACAGCGTCGCTGTCAACATCCCGGCGGGTGTCAGAGAGGGCCAGCGCATCCGCGTGGCAGGTCAGGGGGCCCCGGGTCGCGACGGTGGGCCGGCCGGCGACCTGTATCTGCTCGTGCGGCTCAAGCCTCACCCGCGGTTTCGCCGTCAGGGCGACGACCTGCAGGTCGATGTCCGCGTCGCGCCGTGGGAGGCCGCGCTCGGGGCCACCGTGCCGGTGTCGACCCTCACCGGAACCGCCCAGGTGCGGGTGCCGGCCGGATCCTCGAGCGGCCGACGACTGCGGCTGCGCGGCCGAGGCTTGCCGACGGCGGACGGCGAGCGCGGCGATCTGTACGCCGCCGTGCAAATCGCCGTGCCCAAGCAACCATCGGAGGAGGAGCGCGAGCTGTTCGAGAAGCTCGCCTCGGTGTCGGAGTTCAAACCACGTGAGGGGGGCCGGTGAGCGCCCGCCGGCCATCACCGCAAGCACGGCCTGACGGCGACGATGCGTTCGAGCGGCCGATCGAGCTCGCCATTGTCGCCCGCCGCGCCGGGCTGCGGGTATCGGTCGTGCGGACCTACCTGGCGCTCGGCCTGTTCGAGCCGTCAGCGGGGACGAGCCGCGCCCCCTTGTTTGCCCCCGACTCGGCCGGGCGCGTCGCGAAGGCGGACCGATTGCGACGCGACCTCGGGCTGAATGCCGCCGGAGCGGTTCTGGCCTGTGAGTTGCTGGACCGCATCCGCGAGCTCGAGGGCCGCGACTCGAGCAGGCGCGGCCCGGCTCGCTGACCGTCCGCGGACTCGATCGTGTCTGGGTCAGCTTTTCACGCCCACGCGGAATCGGTCATCGCCTGGCGTTGGTCGGGCGACACCCAGCCGCCCGAGCCGGCGGCCGTGTTGGCCCGCGCGTGAGCGACACTCGAGGTCGCTGGAATGGCGACGGTGAATCCGCTCGTCCGAGAGCGTCCACTTCAACAGTTCGCTCGCGTCGAACCGTCTCGCGAGATTGCCGCCGCCCAACGGCCGCATCGCAATCACCCCCAGGTCCAACACTGCGGCGAGCGGAAGTATGCGTCGTTCGGCAGCGCGTTCGAGTGGGTTGTAGGGCACCTGGATCGCGTCGATCCGCCCCGTTCTCATCACGGTCTCGAGTTCGTCGAACGCGCTCGGTGAGTAGTGAGTGGCACCGATGGAATGCGACTCGCCCCGCCTCCCGCTCACCTTCGAGCCAGTCGAGGTGCGTGCGCCAGCCAACCAGGGGGGCTACGGCTTGCGAAGCTCGGTCAGGAGACCGATCAGTCCGTCGCGAAGTGTCTCGAGCTCCTTCTTGCTCGTGAGCTGGGCCCAGCGCTGCTCGACGCGCTCCGCGGCGGCGTGCGTGACCGGCGGCAGTGACCTGCCTCGCTCGGTCAGATACACCAGCTGAGAGCGCCGATCCCGCGGGTTTGGGCGGCGCTCGACATATCCGGTCCGCTCGAGCTGATCCCCGGATTGGACCGTGACGAGCTCTCGAGCGTGCTGGAAGGCTCGCCCAACCTCGACGCCGTCTCCACCCGCGAGCTGCTCTCGCGGCTCCAGGCTGACGGCCTGATCGACGGCGCAGCGCACGTCGATCTCACACCCGATGGGGTAGCCCTTCACCGGAGCCTCCGCGAGTACATCGCGGGCCCGACGGTCGGGCTACTGAGCCAGTTCGACCTCGACGACGTCCAGACGACAGTCCGCACGCTCCAGGCGATCACGAAGCGGGCGGCCGAGGGCGCGTCACTCGCTCGGCGAGCTGGTCGGCGTCGCTGCGGACGAAACCGGCACGGCTCGAACCCCGCGTATCTCGTCGGGCACGCGCTGGGGACCGTGTTGAGCACGAGACCGCCGGGGCGGACCACGCCTGCCAGTGCGGTCAGCTCCGCCGGCGCGATCGGCGCGAGGTTCAGGATGACGTCGAGCGGGGTGCTGACCGCGTCGGCGACGCGGTCGTGGGCGACGTCCAGTTCCAGATCCTCGCGCGCCTTGATGACTCCCCAGCCGGCAGCCAGCGAATGACAGACCTCGCCGACGGCGTCGTTTGTAGCCGCAGAAGTCTGACCTACCAGGCCGGCCTGCTCGAGAACCGAGGCCTCATCAGCCGCTGACCGTCTCCCGACGACGAGCGCAGCATCGACGTCACGATCACGGACGCCGGCCGCGCACTGATCGCGCGTTCTGCCCGGCCACATCGAGGTCGTCAGCCGCCTGCTGCTCGAGCCCCTCTCACGGCACGACCTCGCGAAGCTGACCGGCCTGCTCACCCCGGCGCGCGATCACATGCGGGCGACGCCGCCCCGGTCGGCGGCCCCTCGGGGACGCAGGAAGACGCCGGTGCGACAACGCCAAACGTAGCGAGACGCAAAGCAGCCCGAGAGGCCTCGGATAGCATCTGTCGAGCGAGCCGGCGACATTCCTGTTGGTGAAGGGCTGACGAGTGAACCGCGCAACTGATGATGACTCCGAGATCCGGGCCTCGATCCAACGGCACTGGGACGCGTCTGAGAGCGGCGACATCGATATCGAGCACGCGATCTATGCCGAAGACGCGATTCTCGACTACCCGCAGTCGGGCGAGCGCTTCAGAGGCCGGTCGAAGATCCAGGCACAACGCGGCGGGCACCCGGCCGAGCGCCACTTCACCGTCCGCCGGATCCTGGGCGGCGGCGACGTTTGGGTGAGCGAGTGTGTGATCACGTATGACGGCGTCCCCACGTGCTCCGTGAGCGTGATGGAGATCACCGACGGTCTCGTCACACACGAAACCCAGTACTTCGCCGACCCATTCCAAGCCCCTCCAGGGCGTGCCGCGCTAGCCGAGCCGATTCCGGCGCCCGAGTAGTCGAGCCGCCCCACCCGCCGCCGGTTCGATCGACGGCTTCGACCCCGGGTCCCCGGGTGTAAGCTCGAATGCATGCCTGAGGGAGCGGACGACTGCTCAAAGGTCGGACAGACTCTTCGGCGGAGTAGACAGTGAGCAGGCTCGGGCGCGCCAGCAGCCCTTCCAGATCGAACTGGAACTCGGGGAACGACTCCGAGTTGTAGTGCTCGTCTGGCGACTCCTGAGTTTCCCATTCGCTCACGAGCACGGACCTGCCCGGGTCGACGAGCGTCGCGGCGAACACATACCGGGGCTGGTTCAGGTCTGCAGGTCGAGGATGGCGTCGCCCAGCCATGCGGCCTCCTCGCCCCATGACGCGACGGGGGCGAGCGGGCGGACGACGAACTTCGAGAGGCCGGCGTCGACGTAGCCCTGGATCAGGTCTCGAAGGCCGGCCCGGCCGACCGGGACGAACGCCAGCGGGTCGACGTCGGGACGGCGGGTGGCGAGCGGAGCCAGCAGGTTAGGCCCAGGGAAGACGCGGGCGTAGGGGATGCTCATTCCGAAGTGCTCGGGGTCGACCTCGCGGCCGGCGTGCCGCGCCGCGTCCTGAATGTTGCCGCGGGCGACTCGGGCCTCGGTCGGGGTCAGCTGCGCACCCAGCCAGCCGTCGGCGATGCGCCCGACGCGCTCGAGCGCCAGAGGCCCGCGTCCGCCCAGCCACACCTCCAGCGGATCCTGGACCGGGCGCGCCGGCGCCGCGAGGTGGTCGTACGTCCATCGCTCCGAACGATGGTCCACAGCCTCGCCCGCCCACCAGCGCCGCACCAGACCAAGCACCTCCTCGAGCACGTCGCCCCGGCGCGAGCCGTCGAGCCCGAGCGCCTGGCGCTCGCCCGGCTGGCCGAGGCCGGTGACGAAGCTGAGTAAGAGTCGGCCGCCCGAGATCTGATCGAGTTGAGCGAGCTCCTTGGCTAGCAGGAACGGGTTGCGTCCCAGGGGGACGAGGTTGGCGCCGAGGCGGAGCCGGTCCGTGCGCCCGGCGGCGAGCGCCAGCCCCAGTACGGGGTCGAGCACCGGGGCGACGGGCAGGTCCGAGAGCCACAGCCCGTCGAACCCGGCAGGCTCCAGCGCCTCGGCAAACGCCGCCACATGCGCTCCGGAGAGAGATCCGGCGTGAGGACCGACGGCGAAGCGGATCTTCATGTCTTCACAGGACGCGCGACGCTGAAGTAGCGCAGCAGTCCGGTCAGTCGCGCACCGTTCCGCTGGCGTCTACGTGCAACGGGTTGGCGCTCAGCAGCGCGTCCAGGCGCTTCGGCTCGGGCAACGTGGCCGCGAATCGCTCGATGCCCTGCTCGAGGTCTTCGATCGGTATGTCTCCAGATGGCCCGAGATCGACCCCGAGCACCTGGATGAAGTGCCATTCCTCGCCGTCGCTGACGATGCACTCCCAGACGTGCTCGCTGTCGCGGTAGCCGGACTTGCCGACCGCCACGCCGATCCCGCTCGCCGTCCTGCCTGCTTCGAACGCCGCGTGCGCCCGGAGCTCATCGTCGGACGGACGGTCTGGGCTTCGGTCGCTGAAACGGTCCGGCATCGCGTCACAAGCTACAGAACCGCCGTGACCGCTCCGCGCACGTCCAAAGCCCGCAACCGTTCCAGGATTCGGGGACGGGAATGCGTGCCTTGCGGATCAGCGAGACTGCACGCCGTGTCGACCTCGATACGCGCATTCGAGGAACAGGACATCGACCGCGTGGTCGAGCTGTCGCTGGCGGCGTGGAGACCTGTGTTCGAGAGCTTTCGTCGGCTGCTCGGCGACCCGCTGTATTTCCGAGCGTTCCCCGACTGGCGTGAGTCGCAGAGACGTGCGGTCCGATCGGTGTGCTCGAGCGAGGAGACCGACATCTGGGTCGCGATCGGTGACGGCGGGCCGGTCGGATTCGTCGCGTCGCGGATTGACCTGGCGAGTGATCCGCTGGTGGGGGAGATCGAGATGATCGCGGTGGACCCCGAACATCAGCGGTCGGGGATCGCGACCGAACTGCTCGAGCACGCGGTCGAGCGCCTCGACGCGGCGGGCGTTGATCTGGTTGCGCTCGCGACCGGTGGGGATCCCGGCCACACTCCAGCTCGCGGTTTGTACGAGAAGGCCGGGTTTACGGCGTTACCGCTGGTCCGTTACTACCGCCGCCCATAGCGCGCGGGTCTGATCGTCGAGGCTATTGCCGGTCAGCCGCCCCGGAATCGGACGACTCGTCCGCGCTGCGTGCCGCCAACGCGTCGCGAAATGCCGCAACATTGGTGAGCACGGCGTCGCCGAGAAATCGCAACGTCTCGATCGTCCTTGCGCCGGCGTCGGCATTCCCGGCAGCGCACGCGTCGGTGACGACTACGGGGACGAAGCCCAGGTCGCTTGCGTGTCGCACAGTCGGTTCGATGCCGATCTCCGTAGCAACGCCCACAATCGCGATGGCCCCGACACCCGCTCCTCGCAATGCCAGCTCGAGAGGGGTACCCGCGAAGGCCGACAACGTGAGCTTGTCAAGGACCGCCTCTTTCGCGTTGGGCTTCAGCTCCGGCACGATCTGAGTCTGCGGGGCATCTGGCAAGAACGGAGAGTGCACATCGTCGAGGCGATCCACGCCCTGCCAGGCGCGCCACATCCTCAGCTGAGCCACGCCCATCAACTCCACGGGCAAAGTCACGTGACGGGTGAAGTACGTCCGAACCTTCGCGGAACGTGCCACTTCGAGAACCTGCCGGACGTTCCGTATGACCGTCCCCGGGTCGGCGACCTGCTCCAAGATTCCAACCTGCATGTCGTAGACGATCAGGCCCAGACGCTCCGGACGGCAAACATCACCGAGCGACCGTGGGACGTCAAGGCCGTTGAACCGATCCATTCTCGTCACCCTACACAGCGCCGATCGTGTGGCCGCGTGGATCCGTGGGCAACATCGATGGCGGAGGGCCGCTCCGACGGGCAGAGCCACGAACCTGTCCGAGTGGACCGACTAGACCGATACCCGCTCCGGACGCTGGCTTCCGTGACTCAAGTGGTCCAGTGCCGCGCGCACCGAACCGGGTGCTTCGTACCAGACAAAATGCCCGGCGTTCGGTACGACCTTGAGAAAGGCCGTCGGTGAGAGCTCGACGCTGGCCCTCGCGGCCTGCCCCCAGGGGAACGGACTCGCGGCTCCCGCTAGGACGCCATATGGCACCTCTCCGCCGCCCAACGCAGCCGCCACCTCCTCGGTCCCTTCCTCCACCTCGGCGATCAATCCCTTGAACGCCTCCTCGGCAATTTGAGTCGGGGGTCTGGGCATCACGCTCTCGGGATCGGCGAAATAGGCGGGCCAGATGATTGCCTGAAACTCGTCCTTCTCCTCGGGGGTCGGCTCGGCGGTCTTCTCCTGCTCCCGTAACTCGTCGAGACGAGCGCGACCTTCCTTGGGCGTGCGGGCGTAGAGCTCCGCCTCGAAGGCCGAGCTGCCCCCGTCCCCGACGATCCCGAGCGGGTCGATGGCGAGGAACCCGAGCAGCCGCTCGGGGTGCGCAGCGGCAACCCGAAACGCTAGGTGACCGCCCCAGGAGTGACCCACGAGCAGTGCGCGCCGCCACTCGAGCGCGTCGAGGACGGCGGCAACATCATTGATCGCTTGGGAGATGGTGAACGGGCCCTCGAGTGTCGACGGCGCGAGGCCGCGCTGCTGAAAGCTCGCCACTCTGTAGCCGTCTTCCAGCTCGTCGGCGACAGCCTCCATGTACTCATATTGAAATCCCGGCCCTCCGTGTAGCAGGAGAACGTTTCGCCCTCGGCCGACGACCCAGCCACCGAGTGTCCCACCGGTCACGGCTGCTGCGAAGCTGGCGCGATCGCTCACCCGCGCCAGCCTAGGTCACCGCTGACGTGAAAAGCGAACGTTTCCTCGAATGGGCCAACTATCCCGCTGGCGGCACGGGCGCTCCTTGACAGCTTCGCCGCCGGTGGGATCATGGCGCTACCAACAGGAGGAGGCAAAGTTGAACGTTCCATTGGTACCAGGGGCGCAGTGGCAGAACGGGGGACCACACGAGGAAGTCGCGGCATCGCACGTCGCGCGGTCTTATCCGTCACACCCGGTCCTCGGCGACGGGACCATCACGATCAAGGGGACTCTCAAGGACATCCACGGGAGTTCGGACGTGCTTCCTGAGCGGGTCAGGCCGAAAGGTGAGCCTACGGAGGAGCCCGAGAGCCGACGACATTGACACGGATCCCACCGACGGCGGCCGGGGGGGCGCACGTGCCCGACGGACGACTCCCTGCTTGGGCGGCTGTCCCCTCGTGGCGCCATTGGGTCATGATGGTCCCGCATGATCCGGTCGAGGGAGAGAAGATGACCGTGAGGCGCGAAGTCGTTACCGGCGAGGAGCTCCCGCGCGAAATCGGCCTGTATTCGCCGCTTGCGCGCCGGCGATTTTCTGTTCGTATCTGGGCAGCCCGGCGACGATCGGGCGACCGCGCAACCGGTGGGCAGCTCGTTCGGGGAGCAGGCACGTCAGGCCCTTCGCAACCTCGACGCGGTGCTTCGCGCGGCCGGCAGTCGCCCCAAGCCGGTGGTCAACACGACGGTCCTCGTCGCGGACGCCGGAGACTTCGCGGAGCTAGACGAGCTCTACGCGGAGTTCTTTCCTAGCGACCCCCGGCGCGCATGACGATGCAGGTTCCGCTCCCGTGGGGACTGCTGATCTCGATTGGGTGCGTCACGCTCGTCGAGAGTGGACCCGGTTAGCGAGCCACGAGGGATGTCGCGAGGAAACACGGCCCTAGTTCGCGCCTTCTACGACCGATGGGACCGCGACGACGTTCCCGGCTTCAGCGCGCTGCTGGCCGAGGATGCCGAGTTCGTGAGCCCGCCCGGGGCGATCGATCCCGGCGGGCTTCTCGGATCCCAGGGGTTTGCGGCGGTCCGCCGCGCTGTCGGCAACAGGTTCGGCTCGTTCTCACACGAGATCCGCGACCTTCGCGACGCTCGCCAGCGGGTGCTCGCCTCGGTTGTGTTCCGAGCCGCGGGAACCAGAGGCAGCGGTCCGGTGGAGCAGCTCGAGTTCCACGTCTGGACGCTTCACGATGGTGAGATCGTGCGCCTCGCCTGGTTCCATGGTCTTGACGAGGCCCTCAAAGCCGCCGGACTGGCGGCCCCCGAGTAAACGCGTCGTCGCCCGACTGGCTCTGTCGAGCCCTCTGACTGTCGCGCAGGCTCCTCGTCGGCGATGGCAACCGGCGGAATGTTGCCGTCGCGTGTTTTGTCGGTTGGGTCCCCCGGCATAGGCTTTCGTGGCATGTCGCCGGTGGCGCAGGAGAGGGTTCGTCTGGCGGAGCTCGTCGCGTTGCTCTCGTTGGGCACCGATTTGGGGCTTGGGCAGCCGATGGAGCACATGATTCGCGCGTGTTTGATCGCGCTCCGGCTGGGTGAGCGGCTGGATCTGGCGGAGTCCGAGCGGGGCGTTGTGTACTACTCGGGTCTGCTGGCTTGGGTCGGGTGTCACACGGACGCCTATGAGCAGGCGAAGTGGTTCGGGGACGACGCGACGCTCAAGCGCGACGCGCACTACGACTTCGATATGGGCCGGGCCGGGCCGGCGGTGTCGTTCATGCTCAAGCATGTCGGCGGGCCGGGACGATCGCTGGCTGCGCGCGCGCGCGTCGGCATCGCGTTTCCGGGCGAAGGACTGCGTGTGATGAGAGCGCTCGCGGAGAATCACTACCGCGCGACCGACGAGCTCGCACAACGTCTCGGCCTTAGCAAGGAGGTGCGCGAGAGCCTGCGGCAAACGTACGAGCGGTGGGATGGCAGGGGCGCGTACGGGATGAAAGGCGATGAGATCGCGGTCAGCTCGCGGCTGATCAACCTCGCGGACGTGGTTGAGGTGTTCGGCCGGACCGGCGGCGTCGAAGCGGCGATGACGGTGGCCCGGGAACGCAGCGGCACGCAGTTCGATCCGAATCTGGTGGAGGCGTTCTGCGAGCAGGCGCCGATGGTGTTAGCCGAGCTGGACGAGACACCGAGCTGGGAAGCGGTGATCGCGGCCGAGCCTGCGCTCTCCCAGGAGATCGCGGGCGAGGAGCTCGACCTCGCGCTAGAGGCGATCGGCGAATTCGCCGAGCTGAAGTCGCCGAGCATCATGGGCCACGTCCACGCCGTCAGGGAGCTCGTCACCGAGGCAGCCGCGAGTCTGGGCCTCCCGCGCGCCGACGCCGCCGAGCTGCGCCGAGCGGCATGCGTATACGACCTCGGCCGACTTGGCGTGCCTAACACGATCTGGGACAAGGCTGGGCCGCTGACCCAGGGGGAGCAGGAGCGGGTGCGCCTGCATCCGTACCTGAGCCAGCGGATGCTCATGTGTTCGCCCGCGCTCGAGGGCCTCGGCGGGATCGCTGTCGAGCACCACGAGCGGCTCGACGGATCCGGGTATCCGCGAGGTGTCTCAGGCGATCACATCGGGACCTCGGCGCGATTGCTTGCCGCCGCCGACGTCTACCAGGCGCTGTGCGAGCCGCGCCCGCATCGCCCGGCTCGCACCGCGCACGATGCGGCAATTGAGTTGCGCCGAGAGGTTGGCGCCGGACGGCTCGACGGTGAGGCAGCGGGCCTCGTGCTGCGTGCCGCCGGACACAGGGTTGGCCGCCGGCGCGAGTGGCCCGCGGGTCTGACGACGCGCGAGGTGGAGGTGCTCAGACTGCTGGCCCGGGGTCTATCGAACAAGCAGATCGCCCAGCAGCTCGTGATCTCGCCGAAGACGGCGGGCAGTCACGTCGAGCACATCTACCGCAAGATCGACGCGTCCAACCGCGCGCAGGCCAGCGTGTTCGCACTGCGGCACGGGCTGATGCGCGACGCGGCGGCGTCCGGCGGTCACTAGCAGCCGCTCCCGAAGCCGCGTGGCTCCTGAAGATCAGGCGAATGCCCGATGACGTCTCCTCGCTCGGCTGGGAGCCTGCCTGCATCGACTGAAACCTGAGGCTGGAGGACACGATGAGCACCACGGCGTCGCAGGGCCAATCCGTTCACGCGAACGGCATCGACATCCATTACCTCGACCAAGGCGGTGGAGAGCCGTTGGTGCTGCTGCACGGCGGCGTCGTCTCCACCAACCCGATCTGGACGGGCGTGCCGGTCGCCTATGCCAGTCACATGGACACGCTGGCCGAACACTTCCGGGTGATCGCCCCAGACACCCGCGGCTGCGGCAAGACGGTGCACTCCGGCGGCACAATCAGCTTTGACCTTCTGGCCGACGACGTCGCGGCACTGATCGACGCACTCGACCTCGAGCGACCGCTGATCGCCGGCTTCAGCGAGGGCGGGATCACGGCGACCATCCTCGCAATCCGCCACCCGGATGCTGTCCGAGCGATCGTCAACCACGCCGGGTTCGACGCGTTCGATCCCGACGCCCCGACGATCGCGATGATGCGCCAGATCCTCGGCGGCAGCCCCGATGCGACAGAGCCCGACCCAGACGCCGCCGCACACGGGTTCGAGGCCTCAGAGCAGATGCGAGCGATGTTCGAGCTGATGAAGCGCGACCAGGACGACGGCCAGGGCGAGGGACACTGGCGGGAATACCTGCGCCTGTCCTGGGATCGCTGCACCCAGCAGCCCGGCTACACGTACGCCGACCTCGCAAAGATCACCGCCCCGACGCTGATCCTCACCGGCGACCGCGACGACTTCTGCACCGTCGAGGCGGCCGTCAGCGCCTACCGGCAGCTCCCCGACGGCGAGCTCGCGATCCTGCCCGGGCATGGTCACTACATCCCACCAGCGGCGATCGACACGACGGTCAGGCCGACGCCACGCCCCGTCGGCCGGTCAATCCGCTGATGAGCTCGCCGGCCTGGTACTGGGGCCCACCGACCAGCCCGAAAATGACTCCCCCGATTCAGCGCCGGTGTCGGCGTGCCGATCACCACGCGGCGCGGATCAGCCACGGCT
>DATJYY010000087.1:0-11845 GCA_035499395.1 Solirubrobacteraceae bacterium | reverse complement strand
GTCAAACCGATGTGCGAGAAGTGCAAGATCATCCGCCGGAACGGCCGGGTCCTCGTGATCTGCTCGAATCCGCGCCACAAGCAAAGGCAAGGTTGAGATGGCACGTATCTCGGGTGTCAACATCCCCCTCAACAAGCGCGTCGAGATCGGTCTGACGTACATCTACGGGATCGGCCGCTCGACCTCCAACAAGCTGCTGTCCGAGCTGCACATCGAGCCCGACCGGAAGGTGCGCGATCTGACCGAGGAAGAGGTCATCAAGCTCCGCGAGCTGATCGACAAGGACTTCACCGTCGAGGGTGACCTGCGGCGCGAGCGGTCTCAGAACATCAAGCGACTTCAGGAGATCGGCTCCTATCGCGGGCTTCGGCATCGCCGCGGGCTCCCGGTGCACGGTCAGAACACCAAGACCAACGCGCGCACGCGCAAGGGCCCGAAGCGGATGCAGGTCGCCGGCAAGAAGAAGGCGACCAAGAAGTAAATGCCGGCGCCTCGTAGACCTCAGCGCGGCCGCCGTCGCGTTCGCAAGAACATTCCGATCGGCCAGGCGCACATCAAGACTTCTTTCAACAACACGATCGTTTCGTTGACGGACCGCGAGGGCAACGTCATCGCGTGGGAGTCGGCGGGCGGCGCGGGCTTCAAGGGCTCGCGCAAGTCCACGCCGTTCGCGGCCCAGGTGACCGCTGACGCCGCTGCCCGCAAGGGTATCGAGCACGGTCTCCAGCGGGTCGAGGTATTCGTCAAGGGCCCAGGCTCCGGACGCGAGACCGCGATCCGGTCGCTGCAGGCGGCCGGCCTTGAGGTGACCGGCGTGAAAGACGTCACCCCGCAGGCCCACAACGGGGTCCGGCCCCGGAAGCGGAGGCGTGTCTGATGGCTCGTGATACGGGAGCCCAGTGCAAGCAGTGCCGGCGTGAGGGGCAGAAGCTCTTCCTGAAGGGCGAGCGGTGCCTCACAGACAAGTGCGGCGTCGAGCGGCGCTCGTACCCGCCGGGTGAGCACGGTCGCGGTCGCCAGCGCCAGAGCGAGTACCGGGTCCAGCTGCGCGAGAAGCAGAAGGCCAAGCGCTACTACGGCGTGCTCGAGAAGCAGTTCCGGATCTACTACCAGAAGGCTTCACGCCAGCCCGGCATCACCGGCGAGAACCTTCTTCGGATGCTCGAGTGCCGGTTCGACAACGTGCTCGTCCGGCTCGGCTTCGCGGCCTCGCGGCGGCAGGCGCGGCAGCTGGTCCTGCACGGTCACTGGACGGTCAACGGCCGTCGTGTGAACGTTCCCAGCTACCAGCTGCGCGACGACGACGTGATCGCGATCCATCCCCGCTCGACCGCGACGCAGGTAATCCGCGACGCCACCGAGCTCACCGGCCAGGTGCCGGCGTGGCTGCAGGCGGATCACGACTCACTGACGGCCAAGGTGCTGCGTAAGCCCGAGCGTCGGGAGATCGCGGCTCCTGTGCAGGAACAGCTCATCGTCGAGCTGTACTCCAAGTAGGAACAAGATTTCGCCGCTCGACCGGGGTTCGGCCCGGCGCGGCACTGACACCGCCCAGCCGGCGGCATGAACCCACGACGTTAGGACCCTGATGCTCGACTTCCAAGTCCCCCGAATCTCCTCCGAGAGTGTCGACGACAACCGCGGGTCGTTCACGATCGAGCCGCTCGATCGGGGCTTCGGCTACACGTTTGGCAACTCGCTGCGGCGCGTGTTGCTCTCGTCACTGGCCGGTGCGGCCGTGACCTCCGTGCGCATCGAAGGCGTGGCGCACGAGTTCTCGACGATTCGCGGCGTCAAGGAGGACGTGACCGACATCGTCCTGAACCTCAAGGGCGTCGTGTGCCGGATGCATTCGGACGCGACCGAGATCGAAGCGCCGCTGGTGGTCACCGGGCCCGGCGACATCACCGCCAAGGACATTGACCTCCCGTCGGGCGTCGAGATCTTGAATCCGGATGCTCATATCGCGACTTTGGAGAAGAAGACCAAGCTCGAGGTCTATCTGACGATCGGCCGTGGCCGCGGTTACCGGCCGGCGGAGGAGAACAAGTCGCCCGACCAGCCGATCGGCGTGATCCCGATCGACTCGATCTTCTCGCCGGTGCGGCGCGTCGCCTACAACGTCGAGCAGGCGCGCGTCGGGCAGCGCACCGACTACGACAAGCTGACGCTGGACATCGAGACGGATGGGTCGATCGACCCCCACGCCGCGCTGCGTGAGGCCGCAGAGATTCTGATTTCGCAGCTGGCGATCTTCACCGACGCCGAGCGGGTTGTGGAGCTGCGAGAGGCGGGAGCGCCTGGCGTACTGGAGCCGGGTGTCCCCGGCGCGGTTGGCGCGCCCTCGCGTCCGCCTAACGCGATGGACGACATCCTGATCGAGGAGCTCGAGCTCGGCGTGCGGTCGTACAACTGCCTGAAGCGGGCCGGGATTCAGACGGTCGGCGATCTGGTGTCGAAGAGCGAATCCGAGCTGGCGGCGATCCCGAACTTCGGCAAGAAGTCGATCGACGAGGTGATCGAGACGCTGCACACTCGCGGTCTTGGGCTGCGGAACGAGTAGCTTCTCGTTAGCCTGTCTGTCCCGAGTTCTCGATGCGCCATCAACGGAACCGATATCAGCTGAGTCGTGATGCGGCGCACCGTAAGGCGCTGCTGATGAACCTGTCCAAGGAGGTCATCGCGCACGAGCGGATCCGGACCACCGAGGCCAAGGCCAAGGCGGTCAAGCCCGAGCTCGAGAAGCTGATCACTTTGGCGAAGCGGGGCGACCTCCATTCGCGGCGACAGGCGCTGTCGGCTTTGGGCCAGGACAAGTTCATGGTGTACAAGCTGTTCGAGGAGATCGCGCCGCGGTATTCGGAGCGTCCCGGCGGGTATTCGCGGATTCTCAAGCTCGGGCCGCGGCGGTCGGATTCGACCGAGATGGTGCTGCTGGAGCTGGTCTGACCTCAAAAATCGTCCTCGAGTACGACGGGGGCGGTTTTGCGGGGTGGGCGAAGCAGCCGGGGTTGCGGACGGTCGCTGCCGAGGTTGAACGCGCTCTCTGTGTGATTTTGCGCTTGGAGAGTGTGGACTTGAGCGTCGCTGGGCGCACTGATGCAGGGGTTCATGCTTGGCGGCAGGTGACTTCGTATGACGGGCCGCCGGTTTCCGTGCGGTCGGTGAACGCGGTGCTGCCTAGTGATGTTTCCGTGTTGTCGTGCTCTGAGGCGCCGGCGGGGTTCGACGCGCGCCGCGACGCCACCAGCCGGGCGTACTGCTACCGCGTGCTGACGCGCCGGCCGCGCAGCGTCTTCGAAAGCGGCCGCGCGCTGCATTGGCCGCACCCCGTTGAGGCGCCCGCCCTCTCGGCGTGCGCGTCGGCCTTGGTCGGCGAGCACGACTTCACCGCGTTCACACCGACCGAGAGCTACCACGAACGGTTCTCGCGGGTCGTTTTCGCCGCGTCCTGGCGTTTTGTCGGAGACGTGCTCGAGTTCTGGATCGAAGCCGACGCGTTCATGCGCCAGATGAACCGGGTGCTCGTGGGGACGATGCTCGAAGTCGGGGGCGGGCGGCGGTCGGTGGCGAGCTTCGTGGAACTGCTGTCCGGTCGTCCGCGGTCGTGCGCCGGTCGCACGGCGCCGGCGCACGGGTTGTATCTCGCGGGCGTGGGGTACGGCGGCGAGCGCGTGCTGTCTTCGTGACGGCTCATTGCGCCCCGGGAACGCCTTCGTTCCAACTCTGCACCTGATCGGGGCGTTTCGCCGGTGGCGGTCGTCCGCGGGCGCATCCTGTCCTCCGATGGCCCCTGATCGCCTTGTAAAACGCCCGAAAACGCCGCGCCGACCCGAGCTTCCGGGACACAAGCATCTCCCGAATGCTCATGTCCCGGAAGTGGTCGGCCTGCGGGCGATTTCCGGGCCCGGCACATAGTGGGCTCGCGCGCGATCTGGCCGTCGCTTGCGTTCGAGCGCGACCACCGCCGGGACATCGTTCACCAGAACGCCGGCTATGAGGTTCTCCGGTTCACGGGGCGCCAGCTCGAGGGGGAGCCGTACCTCGTCCTGGCCGCGATCGTCCGCACGCTTGACCGTCGGACCCGTGGCTAGGATCAAGCCATGCGCGTGCTGCTCACAAACGACGATGGAATCGAGGCTGCCGGCCTCCAGACGCTCAGGTCGGCCCTGCTCGCCGTCGACGGGATCGAGCTCGTCGTCATCGCGCCCGATGGGAACCGGTCGGCGATGGCCAGGTCGATCACCACGAGGCGACCGCTGTGGGTGCAGGAGGTCGACTTCAAGGACGGCACGGTTGGATACGCGACGGACGGCACGCCGGTCGACTGCGTGCGCCTGGCCAACCTCGGGCTGATCGAGGGATTCGAGGCTGAGCTGGTCGTGGCCGGAATCAACCACGGCTCAAACCTGGGCGACGACATCACGTACTCCGGGACGGTGGCGGCCGCGTTCGAGGCGATCGTGCTCGGTCTGCCGGGGATCGCGGTGTCGCAGCAGTCGAGCGCCCGCGAGCTCGACTTCCGGGTCGGGACCGGGTTCGACTTTTCGGCCGCAGCCTCGTTCACGGCCCGTCTGGTCGCCGAGCTCGAGAGCGCGCCGCTGCCGGAGGGGACGCTGCTGAACGTGAACGTGCCGGGCGCGCATCCGGCCGGCGTCGAGGTGGCGCGACTCGGCAAGCGCGTCTACAGCGATGAACTGTCGCTGCTGGACCAGGACGGCGAGGAGCGGCGCCTTTACAAGATCTACGGCGACGCGGTCCACGAGGAAACCGAGCCCGGGACCGATCTGGCGGCGGTGGCCCAGGGCAAAATCGCGGTTACGCCCGTCCACTTCGATCTAACCGACCGCGAGGGCATGTCGGTGCTCGAGCGCTATCAGCTCGAGCGCCTGGTTCAGCCGGCGGCCGACAACCTGGCCGAGCTCCCATGAGCGCGGCGCGGCAACACAAGGCTGCCGACCCGAACACGCGGGCGGCGGAGCTGCGGCGCGAGATCGAGCACCACAGCTACCGCTACCACGTGCTCGACGACCCCGAGGTCGGCGATGACGTTTACGACGCACTCTTCAATGAGCTGAAGGCGCTTGAGGAAGAGCACCCGGAGCTCGTCACTCCCGACTCGCCGACGCAGCGCGTCGCGCCCGAGCCGGTGTCAGAGCTCGAGAAGGTCAGGCACCCCCAGCCGATGCTGTCGCTCGCGAACGCACACTCGGCCGAGGACATGAAGGCGTGGATCCAGCGGATGCGCAACTTCCTCGCTCGCGAGGGCATCACCGATCCCGAGTTCGAGTTCGTGGCCGAGCCCAAGATCGACGGACTTGCGATCTCGTTGATCTACCGGGACGGCGTGTTCGAGCGCGGCGCCACTCGCGGTAACGGCGAGGTCGGCGAGGACGTCACCCACAACCTGCGGACGATGCCCTCGATCCCGCTGCGCATCGAGGATCCGAAGCCGCCGGCGATGATCGAGGTCCGGGGCGAGGTCTACATGTCGCTGCCGGACTTCGCCGCGCTGAACGAGCGCCGCGCCCAGGCGGGGCTCTCGACGTTCATGAACCCGCGCAATTCCGCGGCCGGCACGATCCGGCAGCTCGACCCGAAGCTGGCCGCCGACCGGCCGCTGTCCCTGTGGACCTACGGCGTCGGCGCCGCCGAGGGGATCACGTTCGATGGGCACTGGGATGCGCTCGAGTGGCTGCGCGAGCACCGCTTCCCGGTCCACCCCGACGTCAAGAAGCTCCGCACGGAAGACGAGGTCATCGCCCAGTGCAAACACTGGGAGGAGCGGCGGGGCTCGCTCGAGTTCGAGATCGACGGCGTCGTGGTCAAGGTCAACCAGGTCGAGCTCCAGCGCCGGCTGGGCTCGGTCGGCCGTGAGCCTCGGTGGGCGATCGCGTGGAAGTTCCCGCCGACCACGGCGGTCACACGTCTGAACCAGATCGTCTGGGCTCCGGGCAAATTCGGCGATCTGCACCCGGCGGCGATGCTCGAGCCGGTGCGTGTCGGCGGCGTCACGGTGAAGATGGCGACGCTCCACAACGAGGAGGACCTCGCGCGCAAGGACATCAGACCGGGCGAAGACGTGATCGTGCTGCGCGCCGGGGACGTGATCCCGCAGGTTCTGAGCCCGGCCCCGCACGTCGCCGAACGAGAGGACCGGCCGGATCCGCCGCATCCGCCCAGCGAATGCCCGATCTGCCACACGCCGACGTTCAAGCCCGAGGACTCGGTGTTCACACGCTGCCCGAACCGTGACTGTCCCGGCCGGCGGTGGCAGCTGCTCAAGCACTTCGCCGGCGCGATGGACATCGACGGCCTCGGCGAGAAGCAGGTGGACCTTTTCATGAGGCTCGAGTGGGTCAAGACCGCGGCCGACTTCTACGACCTCACGCCGGAGCAGATCTCAGAGCAACCCGGGTTCGGCCAGGTCTCGGCCGAGAAGCTGGTCGCGGCGATCGAGAACTCCAAGCGCCAGCCGTTCGGCCGGGTGCTGTTCGGGCTCGGGATCGAGGAGGTCGGCTACGTCATCGGCCGGAACCTGGCGCAGCACTTCCGCACGGTCGACGCGCTTCTCGCCGCGGACCCCGAGCAGATCGAGCAGGCCCAGGGGGTCGGCCCGAAGATGGCCGCCAGGATCTACGAGCAGCTCCAGGACGAACAGATGCGGAAGCTCATCGAGGGGCTGCGGGAACGTGGGGTTCGGATGGAGGAGGAGGGGCCCCCTCCCGGCGACGGGCCGCTCGCCGACAAGACGCTCGTGCTGACCGGCACGCTGCCGGACCTGACGCGCGAGCAGGCGACCGAGATGATCACGGCCGCCGGCGGGCGGGTCACGGGCTCGGTTTCGCGCAAGACCGACTACCTCGTGGCCGGGGAGAGCGCCGGGTCGAAGCTCGCCCAGGCCGAGCGCTTGGGCGTGCCCGTCCTCGACGAGGCGGGACTCAGGGCCTTGCTCGACTGAACAGCTACCCGTTGTACCGCACGAGCGGGACCGTCATCGACGCCTCGACCTCGTGCACGAAGTCGGGATCGCCAAGGCCGTTGGCCAGGAACGCGAACGCCAGCGTGTGCCCGTCCTTCGCCTCGCAATAGCCGGCGAGGTTCGCGACGTCGTGAAGCGAGCCGGTCTTACCGCGGCAGTCTCCGACGGCGACCGTCCCGAGCGCCTCGGTCTTAAGGGTTCCGCTCTCGCCCATCAGCGCCAGCGAGTTGACGAACACCGAGTTCTTCGCCATCGCCTCGAGCACGGTGACCATCTGGGTCGGCGTCGTGCGGTCGTAGCGGGAAAGCCCCGAACCGTCGTTCAGCCTGGGATTGATTCCGAACTTACTGAGAAGCTCGGCTCTCACGACCGCCGCGCCGGCAGCCGTTGTGCCCGCGCCGCCGAGGCGGGCGCCGATGTCCTTCAGGAGGCTCTCGGCGAGATAATTGTCCGACGGCGTGTTCGTGAGCCGGATCAGCGATGACACGGGCGGCGACTGGGCCGATACGAGCAACGTGGCGCCCGCGGGCGTGCGGCCGGCGGAGACCGGCACTCCGGCTACCTTCACCCCGAAGGCCTTCAGGCCGGCCTCGAACTGCTGGGCCGCGTACAGCGCCGGGTGGATCTGGAACACGGTCCCTTGGCTGTTCATGAAGCCGCGGTCGTACTCGAGCGCGCTCAGCTCGCCCTCGACCTCGCTGTTGTGCCAATAGCCGGTCGCCGGCGTTCCCCGGAGCGAGTCCCAGTAGGACTCATCGCCCACGATCCGGCCATCCACCGCGGTGATGCCGGTGGCCCGCAGCAGGTTGCCGATCAGCGTGCGCAGCGTCGTTCCGGTTCCGGACCCGTACCACGACTGGTCGAACCCGACCGCGCCGAACGTGGGATCGCCGCCGCCTCGCAAATAGAGCGTGCCGTTCCACACCCCATCGGGATCCCGCGAGCCGACCCCGAGGATCGAGGTGGTGAACGTGGCGGTCGGACCCAGTCGCAGCAGCGCCGTCGAGGTCGTGTAGAGCTTCTCGACCGAGGCCGGGAGCCGGGCAGTGTTCGGGGCCTGGGAGAACAGCGTCTGGCCGGTCGTCATGTCGACGACGAGCGCGCTCGTCTGATGCCCGGTTTGGCCGAACCCCTTTCGGAGCGCCCGCTGCAGGGTGCGCTGAGCGGGAGTCGTCGACTGCGCCCCGGCCACGGCCGCGGTCCCGGCGAGCAGGGCGCAGATCGCCCCCAGGGTCGCCAAGAACACCCGCATCGGCGGATATAAACCGGTGGCACCGCTCAAAGTAGCGGCGATTCCGCGATCGGCGGCTAGGGACCGAGATGTCTCCGTAGAATTGAGCGTGGGATGGGTCAGGTCGTCAAGCTCGACACGACCGCGGCGGAGCGGCCGGGCGCAGCATCGCGTAGCTCTTCGGGCCAGCGCCGGCGGACTCGATCGAAGTCAGCGCTGGTGCTCGGCGGCGGCGGATTCACGGGCGGGGTGTACGAGATCGGGGCGCTGCGCGCGCTCGATCTCCTCTCGGTGAACCGCACGGTCAACGAGTTCGACGTGTACGTGGGGACGAGCGCCGGCGCGTTCGTGGCGGCCGCGGTCGCCAACGGGATCACCCCAGAAGAGATGATGCGGGTGATCGTCCAGCAGGTGCCGACGTCGTTTCCGGACGCGCGAGTGAACGCGCTGCTACATCCCAACTACCGGGAGTTCGTTCGTAAGGGCGCGCAGATTCCGTTCCGCCTGGCCCAGCTGATTCGCTCGCTGATCCGGGATCTTGGCCAGGTGTCGGCCGTCGACCTCGCGGTCGGTCTCGCGGAGCTGCTGCCCTCGGGTCTCTATTCGGAGAAGGGTCTTGAGCGGTACGTGCGGACGATCCTGTCCGGTGAGGATCGCACCGACGACTTTCATCTCCTCCAGAACGAGCTGTACATCGCGGCCACCGACCTCGACACGTGCGAGCGGATCGTGTTCGGCGCCGAGGATTGGGACGACGTTCCGATCTCGACGGCGGTGGCCGCTTCGAGCGCGCTGCCCATGATCTACACGCCGGTCCGCGTCAAGAACCGTGAGCTCGTGGACGGCGGGATCGTGTCGACGACGAACCTCGATATCGCGGTCGAAGCCGGCGCGAAGTTCATCGTGGTCGTCAATCCGCTCGTGCCCTACGTCAACGACTTCCACAAGCGGATTCCGACGATCGGCGGGTCACGGGCACGGCGCGTGTCGGACATGGGCTTCCCGCAGATTGGATACCAGGCGTTCAAGCTGCTCGCCTACCAGCGGCTGCACGATGTCGCGCGGCGGTGGGAGCAGCGGTACCCGGGCGTCGACATCATCCTGATCGAGCCCGAGCCCAACGACGAGCTGATGTTCCAGACGAGCATCATGAACTACACGTCGCGGGTGGACATCGCGCGTCACGGCTTCCAGTCGGTGACGCTGAAGCTGGCCAATGACTATCCGAGGTTCAAGCGCATTTGCGCCCGCCACGGGATCGAGATCTCGGCGACGAGAGTGCGCAAGGTGGTCAAGCACTTCGAGGCCGAGCGCGAGAAGACGCGCGCGTGGCGGAAGATCCTGGAGCAGACGACGTCGACGTTGCTGCGTCAGTCGGCTCAGCAATAGCGGCCCCGCCGGCTAGGCGAGACTCGGAGAACTGCTTGGAGCTGCGAAATCCTGCTAGACGGGCTGGGGCTGCTGCGCAGCCTGTGGCATGGAGCCCGTGATTTCGCGGAAGCTACAGAGGAAGAGGGTCTTGTCGATGCGGCCGTTGAAGATCGGGATCCCCCACTCGACGCACTTGACGATCACATCGCGGCGCTCCAGACCGGACTCTCGTGCAAGCTCAGTGGGGGTGAGGTGAATGGCCATCGGTCGAATGTCCTCCTTTGCCGCCTGCGCTTTGGGCGCGAAGTATGCCGTCTGGTTCGGACGGTCTCAACCTGTCTTTCGGTTGGATCTCTATACAAACATTAGCGTCTTTCATAAAAGCTCTGGACATATGGCTGATTCTCGGTAGAGTCCCCGCAGCTAAGGGGATTCAGCGGACGGGGACAACTTGGTGACGGCACGGCTGCTTCCAGAGGCGCTCCAATTCTCGTGGCGCACCGATCACGAGCTTGTGGCGGCCGTGCGGCGCGGCGACGACAAGGCGTTCGAGCAGCTGTACTCGCGGTATCGGTCCCGGATCTCGTCATACGTGAGGGGGATCCTCCATGACGCCGACCAAGCCGAGGACGTGTCGCAGGAGGTGTTCATCTCCGTCTTGCGCAGATTGCGCGACACCGAGCGCCCGATCGCGTTCAAGCCGTGGATCTACCAGATCGCACGGAACGCCTGTATCGACGAGCTTCGGCGGGCACGGCGCACCCACGAGGTGTCGTTCAATCAGGAGGGCGAGTCCGACAGCGGGCCCGATGACGTGTTCTCGGTCATCCCGGGTCCCGACGTTGCCGTCGAGAGCAAGCAGCAGCTCGAGGACCTGCGTGCCGCGTTCCGCGGGATGTCCGAGCTCCATCACCGGATCCTCGTGCTGCGCGAGCTCGAAGGTCTGTCGTACAGCGAGATCGGCACGCGCCTCGGGATGTCGCAACCGATCGTCGAGAGCACGCTGTTCCGCGCCCGGCGGCGTCTTGCGGCGGAGTACGAGGAGTTGATCAGCGGCCGTCGCTGCGAGCGGACTCGAGCGGTGATCGACGCATGGGAGGGGCGGACGCCTCGCCGCCTCGGAGTTCGTGAGACGCGCCGGCTGGCGCGGCACCTGGCGCATTGCCGGCCGTGCCGGCGCCATGCGATCCTCGCCCGGACGGACGGGTCGGTGCTCCAGATCGCCGGCGCCGCGTCATCCGAGGTCTCGGCGCGGCCGATCCAGCTGGCCAGCCGGCGGCGGCCGGCCGCCGAGACCGCGACGCTGACCGCGGCCGGATCGGAATCGCTCGCGGTCGCGTAACCGCGGCGGCGCGCCGCACGGGACCGGGCCCCGGGCGACGTCGCAGCTGTGGGATACTGGCCTCATTCGGGGCGTGGCGCAGCCTGGTAGCGCGCACCGTTCGGGTCGGTGAGGTCCCCGGTTCAAATCCGGGCGCCCCGATATTCAGAAAGCCCTGCTAACGCGGGGCTTTTCTAGTGGTCAGGAATCGCTTCTGAACTGCGTCTGAGGGGCGGAATCGCGGGCATACTGCCCATTCACTGCCCAAACGTGGCCTTCGACGAGTGCCTTGAGCCGCTCTCGCTCCTCCCCGCTGCGGCGCATCACGTGCGCGTAGACCCGCAGCGTGAAGGCCGGGTCGGTGTGCCCGAGCTGCTGCATCACGTAGGTCGGGTCCTTGCCAATCGCCACCAGGATCGAGGCAAACGTGTGGCGGAGCTTGTGCGGGGTGATCCCGAGCGGCAGGGGTTGTAGACCGCGCTCGTCAACCAGCCGGTTCGCGTGGACCACGACGGCGTCGACGACATCCTGGCGGATGTTGTGTCGCGAGCGGGGCTTGCCGGACGACGTGACGAACACTGGATCGTCGGGCCCCACACGCTTGCTTGCGGCCTTGTGCTCGGTGAGGATCTCTCGGAGCAGCGGAAGCATGTCGACTTCGCGCATGCCTGCGTCGGTCTTGTCCCGGCCCACCTCGAAGCGTCCGTTGGCGAGGTCGACGTCGCGCCAGAGCATCGCGCCGGTGGCCGAAGCCCGGCCGCCGCCGAGGAGGAGCGTGGCGATCGCCGCGCGGCGGCCGGTCGTGTAGATCGGGTGGCGCTGCGACCAGCTGCGGCCTCGGCGGTCGGTGACGTCGATGACCGTCTCGCCGCGGTCGAGCTGACCAGCCGCCTCGAGTAGCAGCGCGATCTGCTCCGCACTGTCCAGGTGCACCGGCCGA
>DATJYY010000086.1:0-3229 GCA_035499395.1 Solirubrobacteraceae bacterium | reverse complement strand
GTGGGCGCCGTGGCCACAACCGCGATCGCGCTCGTGGCACTGGTCGCGCTGCGCAGGCTCAAGCCTGTGGTCAGGCGGCGATTCACCGGCGAAACGCTCAGCCTCGAGCTCGGCCTCGTGCCCGGCGCCTCGATCCGCTCGCTGCTCGGCGAGCTGAGGCGTCGCAGCCTCAGGGTGGAGGGATTGGAGACCAACGTTCTCGACGACGGCTCAGAGCGCCTCAGGCTCGACGTTCGAGGACCCGCGTCGCTTGACGTAGACGGGATCCTCGCCGGCCTGTCGCAGATCCGAGAGGTGGCGCGAATCGATCTGGCACTCAGGCACCCGCTCGACCTGGACGCTGACGAGGAGGAGCCACCGAGGAGCGGCGGGCTGATGGAACGGCTCAGGATCCCAGCACGTCGATGAGGTCGGCCACCGAGTCCACGATCCGCCACGCTCGATTGGGGAACCGCTCAGCTGCGCCGGGGCGTCGTCACCCGCCGACCTGGCACCAATCGCATCAGGACGACGCCGAAGCCGGCGCGGGCTCCTGCACGCGCCCGGCTCCATCGGCCCCGTGAAGCGCCTCTTGCAGCTGGCGCTCTGCGTCGAGCGACAGCGACGACTTAATCACCCTGCCGCCGTACTTGCTGAGCGCCTCGAGGGCCTTGTCCGGCGTGACCTTGTCCACGATCAGGAACAGGGCGGACGTGCCGGGCTGGACCATGTCACGGACCTCTTGCTGGAAACGCTTGTCGACCCCTGCCTTCTCGATCGCCCCGAACAGCGCGCCCCAGGCTGCGCCCACCGCGAGGCCGAAGACCGGCACGAAGAAGAGCAAACCGAACAGGGCACCCCACAGCATTCCCCAGGTGGCGCCCTCAGCCACCGGGTGGTGGTTGGTCGTGACCTTGTACTTGCCGTCCTTGTCGCGGATGATCACCGCCACGGCTTCGGGCTGGATGATCAACTCATCCGCCAGGCGATAGACCTCCTCCGCGGCCCGCGCCGCGGTCTCCTCGTCGTCATAGCCAATCACGATCAGGTCGGCCACCGGGTCCTCCTTTCGATGTCTGGCGTTAGTAAGGGTGGGTAGGCCGGCGACCGCAGCGTTCAAGCGGCGGGCGGCCGCGCTGCTGACGGTTGATCGCGGTTGGGCGAGGCCTAGTGAGCACAGAGTGGCGCGCTGCTTTCGCGTCCATCCCAGCCGCCAGCGATACCGGCTGCCCAAAGATGAACGGGTTGGCGAGGTCACCCGAGTCGCTGGCCGAGGTGCTCGGCACCCGCGGCTGCATCGTCCTCGGTTACGCCGTGCCCGATCAGCCGCGCAGCGACGCCGTGTTCCTCATCAACGGAAACGTCGTCGGGTGCGTCGAGCTCGTCGAAGTGCCCGACGAGGAGATGCGGCGCTAGAGTGCGGGCCACGTGGTCCGAGCGGGACACCCGTCCATGACCGCTACCGCCGAGCGTGAGAGCCCACCCGGAGAGCGGGCGACCAACCGCGACGACGCCAGGATCCACCTTGGGGTCGTGGTCACCCCGGCGCTCGACGAGCCGGTGGTCGAGAAGCTGGCCGAGGACCTCGCCGAGGCTCTGTCGAGACGCTATCCGGGGGTGAACTGGGAGCTGGCCATGGTGCGTGAGCTTCTGCTGACACCGCCGGCGACGCTTCCCGATCTGGTCGACGCGGCGCGATCTCGGCTGCTCGACGAGGACTGGGATCTCGTCGTCTACGTGACCGAGCTTCCGCTGAAGATCCGCCGCCGCCCGCTCCTCACGCATTCGAGCCCGACGCATGGTGCCGCTCTCGTCTCCCTGCCCGCACTGGGGCCGATGCCGACCCGCCGGCTGGTCGAATCGGTGGTCGACGCGGTGGGGATCATCGCCGGTGACACGGTCGGATCGGAGCCGAGACTGGCGACTCACCGCCGGCGGATACAGCGGCGCCTGCTCCAGTTCGCGAGCGAGGTCGAGGGGGCCGATGCGCTCGAAGGAGTTGTACTGGTGCATCGCGTCGTGACCGGCAACCTGCGGTTGCTTGCCGGAATGGTCCGCGCCAATCACCCCTGGCGTTTGGCCACGCGGCTGTCGCGCGCTCTGATCGGTGCGCTGGGCGCGGCCGCCTTCGGGATCGTGACCAGCGACATCTGGCGAATCGCCTCGAGCCTGCCCGCTCCGCGACTGGCCGCGGTCTGCGTGGCCACCGTCGCAATCGCTGTGGCCACGCTAATCGTCGCGCACAGGTTGTGGGAGCGCGCCCCGGACCGGCGGGTCAGAGAGCAGACAATCCTGTTCAACATCGTGACCCTGATCACCGTCAGCTTCGGCATCGTTGTCCTCTACGTGGCGGTGTGCGTGCTCAGCCTGGCCGCCGCCGGGCTGATGATCGAGCCGTCGGTGATATCCACAGACATCGGGCATCACGCCGACTTCGCCGATTACCTGCGCCTCGCGCTGCTGGTGAGCGCACTGGCCACCGTCGGCGGCGCACTCGGCGGCGCGCTGGAGAGCGACGCCGCTGTGCGCGAGGCCGCCTACGCCTACCGCCACCACACTTCGTGACCGGCCACCGGCGCGCCCGGCCAATGCTGCAGCTCAGTCGTTGACCTCCCGCTGCGGGTGATGGCCCCACAAGCCTGTCGAGCAACGTGTGCGGCCGACTTGGGTGCCCGCCGCTGTGGCCTAGGAAAGGAAAGACCTGCGGTCCAAGAAGTGAGGTGACCATGATCCACTTGCTCATAGGAATCCTGATTGTCGCGCTCGTGTGGGTGCTGACTGCGGCGCTCGGCCTTCCCTACATCGTGTCGCTGATCGTCACGATTCTGGCTGCCCTGTACGTCCTCGGCCCCGGCCTGGGTCTCTTGGGAGGGGGTCGCCGAAGCCTTCCCTAGCCATGACGTCCGACCCACTGCGAGCTCGGGGTTGCCAATCGGCGGGTCGCGGAGCAGAACAGCGCCGCGGCGGCCGACGCGTGGACCTGTTCCATGCCTTGCGGGTGCGCCCCGGCGAGCTGCCGATGGAGCCGTTGCGCAGCGGCAGGCCGATCTGAACCATGGCGGTGATCACCTTGCCCCAGGTCAAGCTTCCCTCGGGGGATGTGGTCCCTGTGCTCGGGCAGGGGACCTGGCATCTCGGCCAAGGGCGTCATCCCCACTCCGAGGAGCTACGGGCGCTTCAGGCCGGAATCGATCTCGGGATGACGCTGATCGACACTGCGGAGATGTACGGCGCCGGCGCCGCGGAGGAG
>DATJYY010000085.1:0-7442 GCA_035499395.1 Solirubrobacteraceae bacterium | reverse complement strand
GATGAACACCGCCAGGCGGTAGAAGCGTATGCCGCGGAGCTTGCGGTTGAGCGCGACCGCCAGCCCGAGCGCGCCGAGCACCGATACGGGGACGAATATGACCGTGTAGACGATCGTGTGGCCGATCGCCGCCCGGAACTGCGGGTCCTTGCTGAGCGCCTTGTAGTTGGCCAGGCCGATGTAGTGACCGGGCGCGAGCAGGTTGTTGGCCTGGAAGGAGAGGAGCAACGACCATCCGATCGGGATGAGCGCGAACACCGCGATCAGGATCACCGCGGGAGCCACGAACGCCCAGCCCGCCAGGTGCTCGGAGGCGATGATTCGCTGCCAGAGAGAGGGCCGCCGGTAATCGACCCCTCGCGTCACCTCAGCCCGCGCGGTCATCCCCGACCCGGCGTGCTCAGCTCGGCGCCGACAGGATGCCGTTCACCTGCTGGGCGGCCTGGCTCAGCGCCTGCTGGGGGTCGGCCTTGCCGAGCAGCACCGACTGGACGGCCTGGCCGACGACGGTCGAGATCTTCGGGTAGGTGGTCGTCACCGGACGCGACTGGGTCGCGTTGGCGAGGTTCGCCGCCCATTCGCCGATGCCGGGGTACTTCTGCACGAACGCGTTATAGCCGGGGAGCTTGGCGACGGACGCCCGGAGCGGCAGGTCGCCGGTCATCGTCGCCCACTTGAGATCGATCGCCGGTGAGGTGAACCACTTCAGGAATGTGACCGCGGCGTTGACGCGAGCCGAGCCATTGTTGAACACGACCCAGTTATCCGGCCCGGAGATCGTCTGGTGGTTCTGATCGGCGGGGAGGATCGTCACGCCGTAGGGCTGGTGGCCGCTGATCTGGCTGAGATCCCACGGCCCGGTCCACAGCATGCCGATGTGGCCGGAGTTGAACACGCCGGGATACACATCACTGCCGTCGTCGAGGTAGATCGCGTTGTGCTTGGCGAGCGTCTGCAGCAGCGTCATCGCCTTCAGTCCGGCGGCGGAATTGAAGGCGGCCTGCTTGCCGTCGGGGCTGAGGATCGAGCCGCCCGCCTGCCACAGCATCGCCCAGAATCGCCACACCGTGTCCTCGCTGGCGTCGTTGACGTACGCCCAGCCGAACTGCTTCTTTGACGGATCGGTGAGCTTGAGCGCGGCGTTCTCGAAGTCGGTCCACGTCCAGTCGGTGGTCGGCAGGGGGATCCCGGCCTCGGCGAACAGCTTCTTGTTGTAGACGAGCGCCAGGTTGTCGATCAGCGCCGGGACGCCGATGATCTTGCCGTTCACGGTGGTGACATTGCGCGCCGCCAGCCAGAAGTCGTTCCAGTTCCAGGACGGATCCTTCTGGATGTACGGAGCGAGGTTCACCGTCGTCGGGTTGGTGGCGATGTTCGCCGCCCACGAGCCGTACAGGTAGGAGATGTCGGGCGGCTTGCCGCCGGCGACCGCGGCCAGCACCTTCTGCAGCGCGTAATCGGAGTTGCCGTAGAACTGCGGCGTGACCGTGATGTTCGGATGGGTGGCGTTGAACTGCGTGGCCAGCGCCTTGATCGCCGTCCCCTCGACGTCGGTGTATCCGTGCCAGAGCGTGATGTTGACGTGACCGCCGGAGGAGCCCGACGCGGAGGCCGAGCCTGTGCTGCTGGCGCTGCTCGAACTGCCGCTGCCTCCGCACCCGGCCACGATCAGGGCGCTGGTGACGATCAACAGGCAAATGCGCTTCATCTCTTCCTCCCGTCACTCATGGCAGCACGACGGATCTGGTCAGGTGTCGGGGCCGATCGGGGTCCAGGCCGCGTGACAGAGCGAGCGCCACGGCCATCCGCTGGAGCGTGACAAGCTCCGCCATCGGGTCTGCGCCGCTTCCCTCGACGGTCGCGCCAGTGACGCGGATCGCCGCGACAAGATCTGGCGGGGCGGCGCCCAGAAACCACACCAGCGTGTTCGGGCCCGCGACGCTGATCGGCCCGTGGCGATACTCCATCCCGGGGTACGCCTCGGCCCATGCGCCGCTCGTCTCCCGGAACTTCAGGGCGGCCTCGAACGCCAGCCCGACGGTCCACCCGTGGCCCAGGAACACGAAGTGCTCGAAATCGGTCGGGTCGACGGGCAGCGGCGATGCCAGCGACGCCTCGGCGTCGCTGATCGCGGGCGCGAGGTCATGTCCGAGCGCTGCCCGCATCAGAGCGAGCGCTGCCGTTGCGAACCGGGTCTGGACGATTGAGGTCTCGTCGGCAAAGGGGAGAAGGACGGCGTCACTCGCGGCCTCGACGACCGGGGTATGCGGGACCGCTGAGATCGCGAGCGACGGCGTGCCTGCCGGGAGCGACGTCAGCGCGCGGAAGACCTCGGTGGTCGTGCCGGAGCGCGAGATGGCCAGCACGGCGTCATATGTCCGCGTCGTCGGCATCTCGGAGGCGACGAACGCGTCGCTCTCGCCCTGGCCCGCCGACTCGCGTGCGACCGCTACGGACTGGCCGATGTAGTACGACGTCCCGCAGCCGACGATCGCGATTCGTCGGCCTGCGGGCGGGAGCCGCGGAGCGACGTGAACGGCCGTCTTGGCCGCCTGACGCCAGACGAAGGGCTGGCTTTCGATCTCCTCGAGCGTCCCGCTCATTTATGCGCAATATATGTCTGAGGTGAGCAAGATGCAACAGCAAATCGGGGTGTTTATTGCGCGCTTCTACCGATCTTGGGCATAGACTCCGTCCATGCAGCAATCTGAGCGCCTCGGCGCGATCCTCGAGCGGCTGTCGGCGGACGGGAGCGTCAGCGTGGCCGAGGCCGCTACGTCGCTCGACGTCTCTCCGGCGACGATCCGGCGCGACCTGCGATTGCTCGAGAGTCAGCGCCTGCTCGGCCGCACCCACGGAGGTGCCGTGCCCCAGGGGGTTCTCTACGAACTGCCGCTGCGTTACAAGAGCGCTCGCCAGCCGCAGGAGAAGCTTCGGATCGCCCGCGAGGCGGCGACCCGGGTGGCCGAAGGCTGGGCGATCGGGCTCACCGGCGGGACGACGACTACCGAGGTGTCGCGCGTGCTGGTCGAGCGCCGGGAGCTCACGATCGTCACGAACGCGCTGAACATCGCCTCCGAGCTCGCCGTGCGCCCCAACCTGAAGCTCGTGGTGACCGGGGGCGTCGCGCGTGCCCAGTCCTACGAGCTGGTCGGCCCGATCGCGGAGGCCAGCCTCGAGGGGCTGAACCTCGACATGATGTTCCTCGCGGTCGACGGGATCTCGAGGCGGGCCGGGTTGACGACGCATCACGAGATCGAGGCTCACACCAACCGCGCGCTGGTCGACCGGGCCGCCCAGGTGACGGTCGTGGCCGACAGCTCGAAGATCGGCAAGGTCGCCTTCGCCCGGATCTGCGAGCTCACCGACGTTGACGAGCTGATCACCGACGTGGGCGCCGATGACGACGCGATCGCCGCGATCGAGGACGCCGGCGTCCGCGTGACGAGGGTCTAGCGAGCGTCCGCCACGATGTGTGGACCCTGCCACGCCGGCCGACGCCGCGACCGGGCGCTGATGCCGGCCGGCATCAGCTCGCCGTGTGCCTCGATCAACTCGTCGACCATCGCCTCGATCTGACCGATCGTCAGCGTGGCGCCGGCGTTGGGGTCCATCATCACGGCCTGGTAGACGTGGTCGCGACGCTCTTCTAGGGCGGCGCGCACCGTCAGCTCGGCGACGTTCACGAACGTCCGGTTCAGCGCGGCGCATTGCGGCGGGAGCTTGCCGACCGAAATCGGGTGGACGCCGTCGCCGTCGACCCAGCACGGCACCTCGACGCAACATCCCTGGGGGAGATCGTCGATCAGCCCGTCGTTGCGGACGTTGCCGTACTCGAGCCGGCGCTCGCCGGTGACGAACGAGTGGATGTAGCGCGGGGCCAGCTCGCCCTCTCCCTGCATCGGGATAGGCGTGCCCTCGGCCAGACTCGTGCGCGTCTGCTCGTACTCCTCGAGGTTCTCGATCGAGCGGCGGATGTACTCGTCGACTGGGATCCGGTAGCGCTCGATCTCCTCGTCGTGGTGCATGAACCAGGGCACATACTCCGCGCTGTGCTCGCTTGACTCGGTGGGAAAGAACCGCAACCGTCGATAGAGCTCGATGCGCACCCGGCGGGCGAGGCCATCGGGATCGCGCTCGATCGCCTCGTCGAGTAGGGGATAGAGGCTCTCGCCGTCGCGCTCGAATCGGAGCACGAACGCTTGGTGGTTGAGACCGGCGGTGAAGAACTCGATCTCGTCGACCGCGACGCCGACCATCTCGGCCAGCTGCTCGTGAGTGTTCTGCACGGAGTGGCAGAGGCCGATCGCGTTCGCGAGCGGCGAACCCTCCCACACCGACCACGGGAGCATCGCCATCGGGTTGGCGTAGTTGAGCAGGATCGCGTCCGGGCACAGCTCGGCCATATCGTTCGCGATCTCGACCAGCACGGGGATCGTCCGCAGCCCGCGAAACACACCCCCAACCCCGATCGTGTCGCCGATTGTCTGGCGGAGCCCGTACCGCTTGGGGATCTCGAAGTCGCGCAGCGTGGCGTCGAAGCCGCCGACCTGGATCTCGTTGACGACGTAGTCGGCGTGGTCGAGTGCGGCACGTCGAGCGCGGTGAGTGCGGATCTGAAACCGCGCGCCGGTCTGGTCGTTGACGTAGCGGGCGAGCCGCTCGGCCGTGTCGAGCCGCTGTTCGTCGATGTCGTGGAGCGTGATCGTTGTGCCCGCAAGTTCGGGGAACTTGCTCATGTCCGCGAGGAGGATGCGTGTGAACTCGACGCTGCCCGCGCCGATGAGCGTGATGTTCGTCACGATCGATAGTGTCCTACCTGCATCGAGATCGTGCAAGAACGTGCAGCTGTGACGCTTGGTAAACCACGGATGGGCGCGCCGAGAAGTCACGGAAGTCAGACGACGGAGTTGCGCCGTACGGTCCGCGTACGCTGATGTCTGGTGAAGCGGCGGCCAGTGACGGCAGCGCGCGGCTGAGAGTGGGCCTAGTGAATGTCCCGACTCATGAGAGACGTATCACCTGAGACAAATGTCCTGAACCCAGACACCTCCTCCGGCACCTCCTCCGGCACCTCCTCCGGCGTCGAGTCGTTTGCGGAGATTCCCTTTGTTTACCGGGGATTTGGCGGATTTGGCGGCGCGGCAGGCGTCGCATTAGCCGATCGGCTAGCAGGTGCTTCGGCGCGCCAAGCACCGCGACGGCGTCGCAGTTGCGGAACGATCTACGGCACACTTGAGCCGATGAGCAGCGACTTTGCTCCCTCGCGACGACCGGGTGCGCCGTAAGGCTAGTTCGGTGCTCAGTTGCCGTGACGGGCCGCTATGCGGCACATCGCCAGAATGACGACGCGCCGTTCTCGAGTTGACGCAATAGCCGGTCTCTCGCGCCTCCTCTGGCGGTCACGTCCTGGTTCTCGCCAAAGGTGCGCATCCCCGGGCCATCGACGGTCCCGGCGCGATGACCGGCGCAGCGGTCCTGCTTTCCGTGGAGGCGGTCGTACAAACCCGGCGAGTGTGGGATCCGTTGTGTCGAGGTCATAACGCACCGGGCGCGTCACAGAGGCGCTCGCCGAAGTTTGGCGATTTACCCCTCATTTTTGAGGGGTAAATCGCCAGTGACCGGGGGTCGCACCATCGGGGGTCGGTCACAGCCCCTCGCGACCTTGTGAGCCGACCACAATGCCAATCGGTTACGCGACGACCTCCGTGGTTGCGGGACAACCTCCGCGGTAGCGCCCGGTCGATCGCGACGTCGCTGCTTCACCTGGCGGAGCAGTCGCCTGCGGAGTTCGAGCGCGCCTTCTTTCCAACTCGTCCCGGGCGACAGCGCCGCCGCCGATGGGTTATGCGCTCGCACTGATCTGCCTGGCGAACCACAGCTGCCCCTGATCCTGATCCACCTCCGCGAGCGTCAGATAGGACGGCGTCGCGGTCGGGCTGCTCGGCGCCTTCGGCTAGATCGTGAACCCCTTGTCCGCGCTGATCTCGTTGCGCAGGATCGTCAGCCCCGCCCCGCGGGTCGGGCTGTAGAGCAGGCTCAGGACCTGCTGCTGGACCAAGGCCGGCATGTTCATCAGCGTTTCGGCCTGCCCGACCCCCTCCGACACACCGAACCCGGCGATCCGCTGATACTGCGTGGCAGCGTCGATCGTGACCGTGGCTGTCGAGGAGGAGCCGGTTTTCGCCGCGCTCGGGGAGCCGCCACCACAGCCGGCCGCTAGCAACGGGACCATGACCGCCGCACACCACGCAACCAGCCGCCCAAAGATTCGAGCTGCACGCACCAGGACTTCGGGGTTAGCGAGCATGCCAAGCAGTTCTTGGCAGTCGGAACCTAGCAGTCTCGTCGACCTAGAGAATCTCCGCTAAGTCAGTGCCGTGCATGGATTCACGAAATATCAGACGCAAGACTTCCCGCAGGTGGGCGCCCAAAGCCTCCTCCCCCGCCCAAGAGGAGGCGCCGTCCGGCAAGGGGCCAGTACCGATGCTTTGCCAGGGATTGCGAGCGCATCGCCCATCGGTGGCGGCGTTGTCATGCGGCACGAACCGGAGGAGCCAGTCCACGGGGATTGAGGCTTCCGCATTCAGATCGCGAACCGGAAGCTCCGGACGGCGGAGGGCAGACAGGTGAGTTGCACGAATTGGAAGAGCGGGTCCCTCGACCTCTGCGGCCACCGGCTTCGCCAGGTGAAGCAGCGATGTCTGCCGCCGAGACGGCGCTACTGCTCTCCATCGAGAGGGGTCACCCCCTCCGGACGACTGCTCGAGGCGTGATGCAGCCGTCGGCTCTTGGTGCCGGTGACGACTGCTGTGATCGCGCCCGGTCGCGGAGCTCACGAGCGTCTTTGGCGATGGGCCGCGTGTCAGGCGGCGCCCGGTGCTTACGATGGCCTCCCCCACGGGTTGCGATAGTCGCGCTCGCGGCGTGGCCGTGACAACCGCCGGCGGCCGGGAATTTGGGCCTCCGTACGACGGACGGCTGCTGACAGACGACCGCGGGCTCGCGGCGTCGCGCCTCCCCGACGGACGCAATGGCAGAAGCGTCGCGGCGACCCTAGCCGCTCCCGTTCACAGGCAGTCAACCGCCAGCCCGCGTTCGTATATCAACGGCATTGACGCCCGAACGCTCAGGCGCCGCCGAAGGCGTCCGCGACGGCCGCCGCCCAGGCCCCGTATAGGTCGATGGCAGTGGACGGCGCGGGCCATTCTCCGGCCTGTAGTCGTTTGAGCGCTTCGCCGCCGCGCCGGCGTGCGTGTGTGCGCGACCAGTCGTAGGAGGACGGCGCAGCGCCGTAGCGGGCTCGCCAAGCGCGCATCGCCTCGCGAACTCGTTCCCGGGTCCACTCCCGCGCAATCGCGCCGGGATGGCAGCGTGTGCAATACGCGTAGGCGTCGCCCTTGCCGTTCCGTGGCGCGGTGGGCGCCCCGCAGCCGCGGCAC
>DATJYY010000084.1:0-2403 GCA_035499395.1 Solirubrobacteraceae bacterium | reverse complement strand
AAACGGTCCGCCTCGCCACGCGCGGTGACCCCGCTCAGCACGAGAATCGTCTCGAGCCCGGCCTCGAGGCCGGCCACGACGTCCGTGTCCATCCGGTCCCCGATGATCGTCGTGCTCTCGGAGTGCGCGCCGAGCGTGTTGAGGGCCGAGCGCATCATCAGAGGGTTGGGCTTGCCGACGAAGTACGGCTCCACTCGCGTGGCGCGGCTGATGAGCGCGGCGATCGACCCGGTGGCCGGGAGCGGGCCGGAGGGGGATGGGCCCGTGGGGTCCGGGTTGGTGGCGATGAAGCGCGCACCGCCGAGCACGAGCCGGATCGCGTGCGTGATCCGCTCGAAGCCGTAGGTCCGCGTCTCGCCCAGCACGACGTAGTCCGGCTCGCGATCGGTCATCGTGTAGCCGGCCTGATGCAGCGCGGTCGTCAGCCCGGCCTCGCCGATCACAAACGCCGAGCCACCTGGGCGCTGCTCCTCGAGAAAGCGTGCGGTGGCGAGCGCGGAGGTCCAGATCGCGTCCTCGGGGACCTCGAGGCCGTCGATCCGAAGACGCGCCGACAGGTCCCTCCGGGTGTAGATCGAGTTGTTGGTCAACACCAGGAACGGAAGCTGGAGCTCGCGCAGACGCGACAGAAAGCGATCGGCGCCCGGAATGGCGTGCTCCTCGCGCGCGAGCACCCCGTCCATGTCCAACAGCCAGGAGCGGGTCACCCGCCGCGACGCCGGCTCGGCCCAGACCCGGTCGCGAGCGCCGGCAGTGAGCCGCCGGAGGGCATCGCGCACGGTTCGCTCGTCGGCAGCTCCCGCCGGGGACTGGGAAGCGGGCATTTGCTACCGGATAGGCCGCTAGAGGTGCGGTTCCAGGCTTGATTTCGGTTTCGGGCGACCTAGCGCCTCGGGCATGTCAACCAGAGCGCCAGGATCCGGATCCGATTACAGCCACAACGTCGTCCAGCTGCCGGCCGACCGTCGAGGAGTCCCCGCCCGCGAGCGGGCGGAGCGCACCTCCGACCCGCGACTGCGCATCGCGATGCTCGCGCCGCCGTGGATTCCGATCCCGCCACCCGGCTACGGGGAGATCGAGTTCGTGGTGGCGCCCCTGTGCGACGCGCTGGTGGAGCACGGGCACGACGTCGAGTTGTTCTGCGCCCCAGGGTCGACCTCAGCGGCCAAGGTTCATCCCTTGCTCGAGGCCCCGCATCCGGAGCACATCGAGCGCGCGCTGTTCGAGGCCGATCACGTCGCGCTCGCCTTTGCGGCGATCGACTGCGCGGCGCAATCCGGGCGGCCCTTCGACGTGCTGCACGATCACTGCGGCTACACCACACTCGCGATGGCCGACCGCCAGCCGGCGCCGGTCGTGCACACCGTGCACGGGCCCTTCGATCAGGACACGGGAGGTCCTCGCGCTGATGGCCGACGGACGCTCTAACCAGTTCATCGCGAGACAACTCGTCGTGACGACTCCCGGAGTCGAGCGCCACATCACGAGCATCTACGCAAAGCTCGAGCTGCGGTCCAACGGCGACGACCATCGGCGGGTGCGGGCAATACTGCGGTACCTCGGCCGCTGAGCGCTCGCGTCGAACTACCGCATGCGGCGTCTTGGCCGCGACTGCGGCCTCGTCATCATCGCGGAGTTGTGCGATGCAGAGGTTCGGCGGATGGTCACGGGGTTGTGGGAAGCTTCACCTCACGCTAGAACGCGATATGGGATTCCGAGCATGACCCTGGGTGTTCCGGGAACTCGGCGGGCGATTCCCCGGCCGACGGTGGCAGCACGACGCCTGGTCCAGCGGGACGGCCTATTCGATCGGCTGTCCGGGCCGGAAGGCGGTGGAGTGCTGCTGGTATGCGCACCGGCGGGAAGCGGTAAGACGGTACTGCTGCGCTCGTGGATCGACGCGGCGAGCCTGGAGGACCGGTCGGGATGGGTTTCGGTCGAGCGCGCCGAGCGGGACGCTCAGCGTTTCTGGCTCGCGGTGATCGACGCGCTCGCCGGTGCGGTCGACGCCGTGGAGCGCGTCGCTCCGGCGCCGACGTTCCACGGCCGAGCGGTCGTCGAGCAGCTCCTCGCCGATCTTGAGTTGCTGGAGGACCCGGCCGTGCTGGTAATCGACGATCTGCACGAGCTCGAGTCGGTCGATGCGCTGGAGTGGCTCGAGTTGTTTCTGGCCGGCCTCCCGTCGCCGTTACGCGTGGTCTTGGCCACGCGTGAAGACCCGCGCCTCGGCCTTCATCGCCTGCGTCTATCCGGTCAGCTCACGGAGCTGCGGGCTCCTGATCTGCGCTTCTCGGTGGAGGAGATGGTGGAGCTGCTCCGAGCGGACGGGATCACGCTCTCCGATGGGGCGGCGTCGCTGCTCTATGAACGGACGGAGGGGTGGGCGGCCGGCTTGCGGTTGGC
>DATJYY010000083.1:0-33244 GCA_035499395.1 Solirubrobacteraceae bacterium | reverse complement strand
CGGTGATCGAGGCGCGCCACGCCCGCGTGCCGCTGATCGTGCTCACCGCCGACCGGCCGCCCGAACTGCGGGAGGTCGGCGCCGGCCAGACGATCGACCAGCTGAAGCTGTACGGCGACGCGGTCAAATGGTTCTTCGAGGTCGGGCTGGAGCGGGCAACCCCCGAGTCCCTCCGCTGGATCCGGACGCTCGCCTGCCGCGCGTACTGGACCGCAGCCGACGGCCCGCCGGGACCCGTCCACCTGAACTTCCCGCTCCGCGAGCCCCTCGTCCTGTCCGAGCCGCTCCCCGAGGACCAGAGCGGCCGGGACTCCGGCCGGCCGTACGTGATGTTCGAAGCACCGGCGCCGGCCCCGGCCGCCCCGCGCGCCGGCGGGCACCCCTTCGGGCGGATCGTGATCGTCGCAGGCCAGGACCGCCGGCCCGATGGCGGCAGGCAGATCGCGCGCGTCGCCGCGGAGGCGGGCGTACCCCTGCTCGCCGATCCGCTCTCCGGTGCGCGGCGCGGGCCGGCCGCCATCCCTCACTACGACCTTCTCCTGCGCGACCCGGAGTTCGCCGCCGCCCACCGTCCGGAGTTCGTGATCCGCGCCGGCGACCTCCCTACGTCGAAGCCGCTGCGGGCCTGGCTGGCCGGGCTCGACGCCGCCCAGATCGCGTTCGACCCCGATGGCGTCTGGCACGATCCCGACGCGGTAGTGGGACTGCGGATCCGGGCGCCGCTCGGCGCCATGGCCCCACTCGCCGCCGGCGCCCCACTCGCCGCGGGCGCACCGACCCCGGCCGATCGCGGCTGGCTTCAGTCCTGGCGGGCGGCGGACCACGCGGTCGCGGGCGCGATCGACCGCGCGCTCGGCGACGAGCTGTCGGAGCCGCGCGTGGCCCGAGCGCTCGGGGGGTGGCTGCCGCCCGAGGCGACGCTGTTCGTCGCCTCCTCGATGCCGATCCGCGACGTCGAGGAGTTCTTCCCGGCCCGCGACGGCGGCCCGCGCGTCTTGTCGAACCGGGGCGCGAACGGCATCGACGGCACCATGTCCTCCGCGTTCGGCGCGGCGGCGGCCTCCTCGAGCAAGGGGCCCGTCGTGCTCCTGATCGGCGACGTCGCCGTAGCCCACGACATCGGCGGGCTGCTGGCCGCCTCGAGGCTGCATCTCCCCCTGACGATCGTGCTGCTCAACAACGACGGCGGCGGGATCTTCCACTTCTTGCCGGTCGCCGGCGAGACCGACGCGTTCGAGGAGCACGTGGCCACCCCCCACGGCCTCGAGTTCTACCGGGCGGCCGCGCTCTACGGCTGTGAGTATCGCCGGCCTGAAACCCTGACCGAGCTCCGCACGGCCGTCGAATCCTCAATCTCAGGCGGTGCGACCACGATCATCGAGGTCCGAACCGACCGCGAGGAGAACCTGGCGCTCCACCGGCGCGTGGCCGACGCGGCGCTCGCAGCCCTCTCGCGCCTCTAGCCCGCCAGCAGGGGCAGCAACGCGCCCAGCTTGACCTCGGTCTCGGCCAGCTCCGCGACCGGGTCCGAGTCGCGGACGATCCCGCCGCCCGCGTACAGGTGGGCCAGTCGCCCGCGCACAAGCGCGCACCGCAAAGACACGCAGAACTCGCCGTCGCCGGCCGCGTCGGTCCACCCCACGGTGCCCGCGTACCACCCGCGGTCGAGGCCCTCGAGCGCCGGAATCAGCGGCGCCGCGACCTCCAGCGGCTCGCCCCCCACCGCCGGCGTCGGATGGAGAATGCCGGCGAGCTCGACCGCGCTCAGGGGCGCCGCCAGCTGCGCCCGGATCGGCGTCCCGAGGTGGATGATGTTCGCGACCCGCACGAGCGACGGCTCGGGAGCGGCCGTGACCCACACCGACACGGGACGCAGCGCGCGGGCGATCCGCCGCACGACGATCGCGTTCTCCTCGCGGTCCTTCTCGCTTTGCAGGAGTTGCTCCCCGAGGTGCTCGTCGATCGCGGGATCGGCGCTCCGCCGCGACGAGCCCGCCAGGCCGACGGTAGAAGCCCGCGCGCCGTCCCGCCGCACCAGCACCTCGGGACTGGCCGCGATGAACGCGGCGTCGCCGCGGCCGACCGCGAACACGTAGCACGACGGGAACGCCTGGCGCAGCAGCCCGAGCACCGCGCCGAGGTCGTGGTCGACCGGGGCGTGGACCTCGACGTCGCGCGCGAGGACGATCTTCTCGAGCTCGCCGGCGCGGATCCGCTGCACCGCGCGCGCCACCGCCTCCTCGTAGTGCGACGGCGGCATCGGGCTGAGCACCTTGTACTCGCCCGCCGGCGCCGGGTCCAAAAGCGGCAGCGGCGTGCGCCGCAACTCGCCCAAGCGTCCCGAGACTCGCGCCACCAGATCCTCGAGCGTGTCATCCGGCGCGACATCGACGTTCAAGGTCAGCGACACCCGATCGCCGGCGCGCGCTAGCGACAGCTCGGGCACGACCAGCGAGGCCGGCGCGAATCCCTGCCACCGCGGCGAGCCGCCGCCGTCGGGCGCGAACGCGAACCCGCCGAGCGCCAGCAGCCCGGAGCCTGCGGGTCCGTCGGGCGAGTCCGCCAAGGCGCAGGACGCGACCGTAGACCACCGTCGGGCCACGGCGGAAAACCGGTCGGCCCCGTGCGCCTCGAGGACCCGCACCGAGCCGATGGCCGCCACCGCGTAGCCGTCCCGGTCGGGCTGCTCGAGACAGAACCACGGCTCGCCGGGCCGGCGCGAGGCGACCGCGACCGCGGTCGGGTCAACGACGGGATCGACGTGTGCGGTGACGCTGACCAGCGCCGGCGTGCCGGTGGCGCGGGTCTGGCGAAGTGCTGCGTCGAACCTCCGCTCGAGGCGAACGGCCGCATCCGCGTCGAGCCAGCCCCACGCCGGCGAGAGCCCGAGCGCGACATCATGCATGCGCCCAGGCTACCCGCCCGCGACTCGCCGCTAGGTCTCGGCCCGCCCCCGCGCGATCGCGATCTCGCCGGTCCGGGCCATCTCGATCAACCCGAACGGACGCACCAGCTGCTCGAACGCGTCGACCTTGTCGCAGGTCCCTGTCAGCTCGACGACGATCGACCGCTTGGTCACGTCGACCACCTTGCCGCGGAAGATCTCGCAAATCTGCATCACCTCCGTGCGGCTGGCGCCGTCGGCCGAGACCTTGAACAGCGCAAGCTCGCGCGCGAGCGTTTCGCGCGGCTCGAGATCGCGGATCTTGAGGACATTGACGAGCTTGTGGAGCTGCTTGGTGACCTGATCGATCGGGTGCAGCGCACCGTCCAGCGTGAGCGTGATCCTGGAGACGCGCTCGTCGTCGGTAGGCCCGACCGCGAGCGTGTCGATGTTGAACCCGCGGCGGGCGAACAATCCCGCGATTCTCGTCAGGACACCGGGCTTGTTCTCGACCAGAATCGAGAGCACGTGCTTGCGGCCGGTACGGAGCCCGGACACCGCCTCGAGCTCGTCGAGCGAGAGGACTTCCTTCGTCCCTGGTTCGCCCATCGCTCAGCCCACCATGTTCCGCGCCGGCTGACCGGCGGGGATCATCGGGTAGGTGTTCTCCTCGCGCGTGACGCGCACGTCGACGAGCACCGGCCCGTCCATCGCGAGCGCTTCCTTCATGTCGGAAACGAGCGTGTTCTTGTCCTCGAAGCGAAGACCGGTGGCGCCGTAGGCCTCGGCCAGCTTGACGAACTCGGGCCACTGCCCCATCTCGACCTGGCTGTAGCGCTTGTCCCAGAACAGCTCCTGCCACTGTCGGACCATGCCCAGGTAGCCGTTGTTCATGATGAACACCTTGATCGCGATCCCCTCCTGGGTGCACGTCGCGAGCTCCTGCATGTTCATCTGGACCGAGCCGTCGCCGGCGATGCACACTACGGTCTCCTCAGGACAGCCGACCTTCGCGCCCATGGCCGCCGGGAGTCCGAATCCCATCGTGCCGAGCCCACCCGAGTTGATCCACCGCCGTGGCTTGGCGAAGTGGTAGTACTGAGCCGTCCACATCTGGTGCTGGCCGACGTCGCTCGTGACGATCGCATCGCCGCCGGTCGCCTCGTAGAGCGCCTGGACCATGTACTGGGGCTTGATCTCGGAATCGGTCGAGTCGTCGTAGCGCAGCGGGTGGCGCTCCTGCCACACGCGGATCCGCGACCACCATTCCTCGAGCCGACCGGGCTCGCCTGCCACCGCCCGGTACTCGGCGGTCAGCCGCGGCAGGATGTTCTTCGCGTCACCGACGATCGGGATGTGGGCGGGGACGTTCTTGGAGATCTCGGCCGGGTCGACATCGATGTGGATGAACTTCGCGCGGGGCGCGAACTCCGACAGCTTGCCGGTGACGCGATCGTCGAACCGCGCGCCCACGGCGCAGATCAGATCGGCCTCGTCCATTGCGTAGTTCGCGGCGCGGGTGCCGTGCATCCCGAGCATCCCGAGCCATTGGTCGTGCGTGCCCGGGAACGCGCCCAGTCCCATCACCGTGCACGTGACCGGGAATCGCTCGACCGTCGCCAGCTCGGCGAGCTCGGGTCCGGCATTCGCGTTGACCACCCCGCCACCGGCGTAGATGATCGGTCGTCGCGCGTTCGCAAGCGCCTTGGCGGCGATCCGGATCTGCTTCTGGTTGCCCTCGGTGGTCGGCTGGTAGCCGGGAAGCCGGACGTCGCTGACCGGCTCGTATGGGATGTCCGCGCGGCTCAGATCCTGTGGGATGTCGACGACCACCGGCCCGGGTCGGCCGGTGCGCGCGATGTGGAACGCCTCGTGGATCGATCGCGGGATCTCGAGCGGGTGCTGGATCATGAAGCTGTGCTTGACGACCGGCATCGTGATGCCGATCGTGTCGGCCTCCTGGAAGCCGTCGGTCCCGAGCAGCTCCGTGCGCACCTGCCCCGTGATGAACACGACCGGGACCGAGTCCATCATCGCGTCGCAGATCGGCGTGATCAGGTTGGTCGCGCCCGGTCCGCTGGTCGCCAGCGAGACGCCGACCTTGCCGGTCGCCTTCGCGTAGCCTTCGGCCGCGTGGCCCCCGCCCGCCTCGTGACGGACGAGGATGTGGCGGATCCCGGCGTCGTAGAACGCGTCGTAGGTGGGCAGGTTGGCTCCGCCGGGGAGGCCGAATACGACGTCCACACCCTCGGCCTTCAAGCATTCCATCAGGGCGTCGACTGCACGCATAGCTTCGCCTCCTTCCGGCAAACTCGTTTGGGTACGCGCGACCGCTCCGCTCGGAGCGGGGAGGCGAGTGTAACAGTGGCTTTTCGCCGCGCCGACGTGCCGCGTCAGCCCGGCTGCGGCGCCGACGAGACGCGCTCGCGCATCGCTTCCTTGGACGCGATCGCGACCTCGGGGAACTCGAGCTCGTAGCCGCACGAGGTGCACACCGCGTCGTGGAGCATCAGAACCTTCCCGCAGCCCGGGCACTGGCGTCGTAGCTCCCGGTTGTCCCAGCGGTAGCAGACCGCGGCCAGCAGTCCGAACAACGGTATCGCCGCCGACACCAGGAACCACATGAAGAACGAACTGCCCTTGATCCGGCCGACGATGCCCCCGGCCAGACCGAAGAAGAACACGATCACGATCAGGCCCATGCCAGCCATGGGCCGGGTCTCACCAGACGAGCGTCTTGATCGCCCAGAGGACAGCAAGCACCGCGGCGACGACGACCACCGTCCAGAAGATCGCCACCACGAAACCGATGACGATCTTCAACAACAGCGCGGCCGCGGCGACCAGCACGATGCCGGCGAAGGCCTTGCGAACGACCGGCGTACGAGTCCGAGATGGCTCGAGTTGTGTATCCATAGCCTAAGCGTACTCCAGCCGGAGCACGTCTCATGAAGGAGTCGCTAAGAAGCCCGAGAGACCACTAGTCGTAAACGCGCTTGAGGTAGTCGAAGCGCGTCGCGGGCCCGGCGGGGGGCGGGTCGAGACGAAGGCGAGCGAGCCGGTAGCGGCGGATCGGCGTGTCGCGCGGGGCGGACGTCGCCGCACGGCGGTCGGCCACCAGTAGCACCTTGGAAGCTGTAACTGGACGGGTCATGGCGAGAATGATCGGCTGCCGGGCCCCGTTGCACATTGGCCCTCGGTACAAACATCACGATCCTGTGGTGTACTCCGCGGACCGAGGCGGGCAATGTCCGCGGCGGCATCGAGCGCCGCGCGCGCGGACGGAGCCAGCCGCCGGCGGACCCGCCACCTGGCGCCCGAGAACGACAGGTTGGCGACGGTGGCGAACCCGGCCTCGTCGGTGCGGAGCGCGAGCAGCAGATGGGCGATCCGGTCACTCGGGGGCAGCGAACCGTCGAGCACCTTCACGCAGTAGCAGTTGACGCGCCGGGCGCCCGGGCGCACGAGGAGCGCGCCGGCCTCCCCGAGGAGCCAGACCCCCAGCCGGCCTCGCTCGAGGGCCACCCCGGTCCGCGCGACCAGCTCGCGCGGACCATGATCGACCAGGTCCCCGAGAAGTCCCGCGGCCACCCGCTCGGCCGGCCCCAACTCCCCGCGGCGCGGGCGAAGCACCTTAGCCCCTCGAGACGCGTATAACTCAGGGATCGCCCAGGCGTGGACCAGCAGCACGAGCGACACCGGGGCGAGGATGGGAAGCAGCGCGGTGAGCACGACGGCCGCGACCAGGAATGGGACGGTGTGGGCGACGGTGCTGGCCGTCCACAACCGTCCGGTTTCGCGAAGCAACTGCTCGCTCGCTCGCGGGCGCCAATGGACGCGCGTGAGCTCCGGCAGCGATCCGCCGGGGCTTTCGATCGCGGCCTCCACGGGTGGATTCAGCGCTATCCCCCGGCAATCGGCCTGCGCAAGATCACGAGCGACGCGTCGATCGGAAGCTCACGGACCTGTTCGGCGTGTCCCTCCCCTTCTGAGACCAGCGCGAAGTAGCCGTTTTCGAGTTCTGCGCGAAATGCGAGAACCGCTGCTTCAACCGCCGGTGCGTCGTCTAGTGTCCATTCGGCGACGGTGGTGTGGCCGCTCGCGTCCATGCGGACTAGTCGGGACATGCAGGGCCTCCTCGGAAGTACGCGTGGCCCTGAATCGTACGCTCGCGCAGCGCGTGGACAGGAGGGCATCCGCTTTCGAATGGTCAGGCTTTCACAATTTAGGGTAGTGATGCTGAGGATTGTTTAGATTTGATCCTGGCTGTGTTATCTTGGGCTCCGTCAAAAAGTGAGAGCATCGCGCTCGCCGGGCGGGGTTTGGCGGGGCGCATAGGCGGGTGCTCGCCTCAGGTTTTGGGGACGAACAGATAGGGATATCGACCGTGACGCCTACGCCTGCCGCTTCGCACGTGGAACAACCGAGCAGCATCGCGCTCAGGCGCTCGGCAGGGGACGTCCTTGCCGGACCGCTCGTCCGGCTGCTCGAGCCGCACTGCTGGCGCAAGGTGCGGCTGCTGGTCGACATCGTCGTGCTGTACCTGGCGTCGAGCGCCGCGCTGTTCGCCGATCCGGCGATCAGCGGCATAGTCGCCAACCGCTGGCTGGCGGCGATCTTCCCGCTGCTCGTGCTCGCGTTCCTGCGCGTCGGCACCGCCCGCGAGGACCGGCTCGGCGGCTCGTTGCTCGACTCGACCACGCACGTGCTCGGAGCGGTATCGCTCGCCGCTATGGTGACGATCGGCCTGTCCTCGATCACCGGCGGTCGGCACCCGGTCGGGATCGCGGTTCGGCTCTGGCTGTTCGGCGGCGTGTACCTCGCGGTGGCCCGCGCGGTTCTCCTTTCGACTCGTCGGCAGGCCACCCGCTCCAGGGCGTTTGCAATCCCGACGCTGATCGTCGGCGCGGGCCGCGTCGGAGAGCACATCGTCAAACGACTCGTCGGCGAGCCCGGTTACGGGCTGCGCCCCGTCGGCTACCTCGACGACGATCCGCTCCCGACCTTCCCCGGGGCGGGTCGCGACCCGCTGCCGATTCTGGGTGGCCCCGAGGGCCTGGCCGAGGCGGTAGCGCGGACAGGCGCCCGCCATGTGATCCTGGCGTTCTCAACCGAGCCCGACCACGTCCTCGTCGACCGGGTCACGGAATGCGAGACGCTCGGCGTCGAAGTTTCCCTGGTCCCGCGTCTGTATGAGTCGATCAACGACCGCGCGACGCTCGAGCACATTGGGGGACTGCCTCTTCTGCGGCTCCGGCCGATCAACCCGCGCGGTTGGCAGTTCGCTCTCAAGCATGGGATCGATCGCACGGTGGCGGCAATCGCGCTGATCGTGCTGAGTCCGGTGATGCTCGCGGTCGCGATCGCCGTCCGCCGCAGCTCCTCCGGTCCGATCCTGTTCCGTCAGCGCCGCGTCGGTCGCGACGGCCACGAGTTCGACGTCCTCAAGTTCCGGACGATGTACGAACGTGTGCCGGCCGGCCGCGGGTTCGAGCCTCCAACCGGCCTCGCTCCCGGAGGCGTCGAGGGCCTGGATCGCCGAACCCCCGTCGGCCGCAAGCTCCGCGACCTTTCCCTCGACGAGCTGCCCCAGCTGATCAACGTCCTGCGGGGCGATATGAGTCTCGTCGGGCCCCGCCCGGAGCGGCCCGAGTACGTCCGGCAGTTCGTTCGCGACGTGAGTCGCTACGAGGACCGCCACCGCGTGAAGTCGGGCATAACCGGCTGGGCACAGGTGAACGGATTGCGTGGCCAGACGTCGATCGCCGACCGGGTCGAATGGGACAACTACTACATCCGGAACTGGTCGCTGCGACTCGATTTGCGGATCGCGGTGCTGACGGTCGGCGAGATGCTCCGATTCCGCGACAGCGCCACTAGTCGCCCGGGGACAGCGGAAGCTGTCGATTCGTCCCCGGCACGTTCCCGCCGCGAGAGCTCTCGACGGTCCGACCGCCAGCCCGCCGGCCGGTCTTGACGCCGCGGGCGAGCCCATCTCAGAGCTAGCACAGCTCCCAACCAGAATGCGCCACACAGCTACGCGCACGCGCATTCTGTTCATGATCGATTACGCGCTGTCGACCGGCGGCGCAGAGCGGCTCGCGGTGGGTCTCGCCACACACCTGCCGCAGGACCGGTTCGAGCCATGGATGTGCGTGACCCGCAATGCCGACGCGCGCGCATCGGCGGCGCTTGCCGACGCGGGGGTCCGGCAAGTCACGCTCGGGCGGACGGCCAAATGGGATGTTCACCGCCTCAGCACGCTCGCGCGCGTCCTGAAAGCCGAGCGCTTTGACATCCTCCACACGCACAAGTTCGGCTCGAATCTATGGGGCGCGCTGATCGGCAGCGCATGCGGTATACCGGCTATCGTCGCCCACGAGCACAGCTGGTCGTATGAGGGCAATCCGCCGCGCGCGTGGATCGACGGAAACGTGATCGGGCGACTCGCTACGCGGTTCGTCGCCGTTTCCCGTGCCGACGCCGACCGGATGATCCGCAAGGAGGGCGTCAGTGCCCATAAAGTCACGGTGATCCCGAACGGCTACATTCCAAGTCCGGCAAGCTCCAACCACGACGTGAGGGCCGAGCTCGGTTTGGACGCCAATGCCCTGGTGATCGGGATAGCCGCGGTGCTGCGACCCGAGAAGCGCATCGACCTGTTGCTCGTGGCCCATGCCCGCGTGCGATCTGTGGTGCCGGAAGCAAAGCTCGTGATCGCCGGCGACGGGGAATGCCGGGCGGCTCTGGAACGTCAGGCACGCGACCTCCGACTCGACGGCTCGGTCCACTTCCTGGGTGCGCGCACCGATGTCGACAGCGTGCTCCGCGCGGCCGACGTTGGCGCCCTGTCATCGGATCGGGAAGGGTCGCCCCTGCTCGTATTCGAGTGCATGGCCAACCAGACGCCGCTGGTTGCCACCGCCATTGGCGGCGTGCCAGATGTGGTGGAGGACGGGCGCACCGGCGTGCTCGTCCCCCGACGTGACCCCGATGCGCTGGCGGACGGCCTGATCGGCCTGCTCACCGACCCCGAACGGCGGGCTCGGATGGCGGCTGCCGCCAAGGACGCGCTCCGCGGCTACACGATCGACGCGACCGCCGGGCGCTTCGCGGCCCTCTACGACAGCCTCGTGCCGGCGCGACGATGAGCGCCTTCTCGCCGCGGTCGGCCGGGAGCGCGCCGTTGGTCCTCTGCTACCACGCGATCAGCCCGCGCTGGTCGGCAGGCTTGTCGGTGACTCCGGAGGCATTCGAGCGCCAGGTCACCAATCTGGTCCGCGACGGCTGGTCCGCGGTCACCTTTGCCGAGGCCGTCCGCCAACCACCATCGACCAAGACCATGGCGATCACGTTCGACGATGCCTTCGCCTCGGTGAAGACCTACGCCCAGCCGGTGCTCAGCAAGCTGGGCGTCAACGCGACCGTTTTCGCGCCCACCGACTACGTCTCCAGGCAGGCGCCGCTCGCCTGGGCCGGGCTCGACCAATGGGAGAACGGCCCCGATACCGACGAGCTCACCCCGATGAGCTGGGAGGATCTTGCCGAGCTCGCGTCGCTCGGCTGGGAAATCGGGTCGCACTCACGGACGCACCCGCGGCTGACCGCGCTCGGTGACGATGCGCTGGTCAGGGAACTGGAGGGCTCCCGTGATGAATGCGCCGCGCGGATCGGAGGCCCTGTGACCTCAATCGCCTATCCATACGGTGACGTCGACCATCGGGTCGCGGCGCACACTGAGCAGGCCGGCTACCAGGCCGGGGCCGCGCTCGAATGGCCGTCCGCGCGGCTCAGCCGCTACCGGTACCCCAGGATTGGCGTCTACCGGCAGGACACCTGGCCCCGGTTCCGGCTCAAGATCGGCCGGTGGTCCCGATCCCCGTTCGCGGCGAGGTTCATAGCCCGGCGCAGCGCGAACGTCCACCGCTCCTGACGGAGCACACACCGTCCGAGAGCATGCGGGGGAAAGCTTTGAAGGTCGCCGTGTACTGCGACTTCTCGTATCGAATCGACGGCGATGCGGTCTACGCGGAGGTCTCGTTCATCCGGTTCATCGAAGGGTTGGCCGCCCATTGCGAGCGGCTGGTGGTGGTCGGCCGTCTGGCCCCGGCGCGAGAGCGGTTTCCCTACCGGCTCCGAGCCGCCGAGTTCGTCCCTCTCCCCTACTACCGAAGCGGCGCGGACCTCGCTGCGGTGCTGCGGACGATTCCGGCTGCGATCCGCCGGTTCTGGCGCGTCCTGGACGACGTCGACGTGGTCTGGATCCTCGGCCCGAATCCACCGCAGGCGCCGCTGTTCGCGATCCTCGGGATCCTGCGGCGTCGAAAGGTCGTGCTAGGCGTCCGGCAGAACCTCCCGGAGCTGATCCGCCATCGCCGCCGCGGCGAGCCCGTGGTCATCTGCTCCGCGCACCTGCTGGAGCGGCTGTTTCGCCTCCTGTCCAGGTTCGTGCCCGTGGTCGTGGTCGGCGCGGACCTCGCTCGTCGCTACCGGAGCGCCAAGTCGATCCTGGGCCTGTACGTGTCGCTGCTGTCGGAATCGGACCTGATCGGACACGATGACCGGCGCCGCTACGACGGCGACGAGCTTGTCGCGCTGAGCGTCGGGCGGCTCGATCAAGAGAAGAATCCGCTGCTGCTCGTCGACGTTCTGGAGTGCGCGCTCGAGGCAGACCCGCGCTGGTCTCTGCACGTCTGCGGAGACGGCGTGCTGGCGGGCGCACTGGCCGAGCGCGCCGCCCGAGTTGGCGTCGGGGACCGACTGGTGCAGCACGGGTACGTCCCCATCGATTCCGGCCTCTGGGACCTCTACATGCACGCGCATGTTCTGCTTCACGTCTCGATGACCGAAGGGGCGCCCCAGGTGATCCTCGAGGCGTTTGCCGCGCGCCTGCCCGTGGTCGCGACCGCAGTCGGAGGCGTGCGCGACCTCGTCGCGCACCGTGGTCTGCTGGTCCCTCCCGGCGACCCCGCGGCCGCCGCGGCGGCGCTCGCCCGCATGGTGGCCGATCCAGGTCTACGGAGCCGAGTCGTCGAGGCTGGCCACCGGACCGCCGCGGACCACACGCTGCAAGCGGAATGCCGTCGCCTCGCCGCTTTCCTGTCGGCGACCCCGACCGCCGAGCCGCGCCTCGGCTAGGTTGTTTCGCATGGGCGATGCGAGCGGAAACGGACACGACCGGGCACGCGGCCCGATCGAATGCTCGGTGCTTGTGCCGGTGCTGAACGAGGAGCGCTACATCGAGCAGACCGTCGCCGCGATGCGCGGTCAAGACTTTTGCGGTCCGATCGAGTTCCTGTTCGCCGACGGTGGCTCGCGGGACCGCACGCGCGAAATCCTCGAGCGGATGGCGCTGACCGACCCGCGGATCCGGGTGTTCGACAACCCGAACCGCTACGCGTCCAGTGGACTGAACGTCGCGCTCCTGCACTCGCGCGGTCGGTGGGTGGTGCGGATGGACGCCCACACCCTGTACCCGCCGGACTACATCGCGCGCGGGATCGAACGTCTGCAACGCAACGGGACTCGGTGGGTCAGCGGCCCGCAGGCGCCGACGGGGCAGGGCCGCGTGTCGCGCGCCGTGGCCCTGGCCCTCGGCTCGCAGCTCGGCCGTGGCGGGTCGCGAAAGTGGGGCGGCCGTGGGCCCCGGCCGAGCGAAGAGTACGAGCTCGATGCCGGCGTGTTCGGGGGCGTATGGGAGCGCGCAACGCTGCTCGAGTACGGCGGCTGGGACGAGCGCTCGTCGCCAAACGAGGATTCCGAACTGGCAGGGAGGTTCCTGGCGCGCGGCGAACGCTTGGTCTGTGTGCGGGCGATGGCCGCCGACTACTTCCCTCGCGATTCGCTGTCGGGGCTCTGGCGCCAGTACCGCCGCTATGGGGAGTACAGAGTCAGAACGGCCACCCGTCATCCCCACACGATGAGACGATCGCACCTGCTCCCTTCGGCGGTTGTGCTCGTGGCCGCGGCCGCCGGATATGGGCCGCGCCGCACACGTCGTCCCGCGCGTTTCGCGCTCGGCACGTACGCGGGCCTCCTGGGGGCGGCGGGCGCCTGCGCCGTCCCCCACGCCCGGCCCCGGACCGATGCTCTGCTCGTACCCGTGGTGCTGGCGGTCATGCATGCCTCGTTCGGCGTGGGCGCGCTCGTCGGGGCGGCGCGGAACGGCGTGCCGACGGCCGCGCTCGCGTCCGCCGCCGGGCTCGACTCGCTCGCCGATTCGCTGATGCCGTTGCCTGAGCCGGTGTTCGCTCCGTCGCTCAACGCTCAGCACTGATCGGCGCCGCGCGCGACTGAGCCCGCGTAACTCGCAGCGTTGAGCTTGAGCCGCGACCGGTGAGCCGCGACCGGCGCCACGACCGCAGTTGGAGCTTTGAGGGCCGCTTCGCGCCTCGAATCAGTGCAAGAGGCGCAGCTCAGGGCGCGTTTGCGAGCCATAGGGAAAGAATCACCTGTGTCCGTTCCGCGGCTTCGCGGTTCGTATTCAGGTGACTCCACGTGGGAGGAAGTCATCTCGTCTCCGCGTGCCGGGCGAGTTTACGCGGGTGAGTGGCTCAATTCCTGCTCGAAGCTACTCATCAGTGACTACCACACAGGACAGGTGACTCGTCCGCGGCCCCGTCACTCGATGCTCGGGCGGATTACTCGCCTGATCGTTGTCCTCGTCGGCCTTACCGTTGCCCTCGGCAGCGCGGCGGCTGGGGTGCAGGCGAGGACGAATTCGGGGCGCGGCGGTCTCCGGCGACTGATTATGGATACACGAGCGCACGTCGACACGTGGGCTTACGACGACGGGTGCAACGGCGGCACCGGAGCGCGCCCCGCCTTCGTGCGCAGCTGGGTGACGTTCGCAGAGAACAATTGCGGGCCGCAGGCGACGAAGGCGCGAACCGATTGCCATGCGAGCGGAATCGTGTACTGCTACGCGATGCAGTATCTCGACACCAACTGGGATTTCACTGACGATCAGATCCCGGTGGCCAACGCGGCGTCCGGCGACATGTGGCTGCATGCCCCCTCGACTCAGTCGTTCAGCGACATCTACAGCGTCGACCCCAGTGGCGGGCGCCTGATGAACCAATCGAGCCCGCTGCTCCGCTCGTTCTTCCAGTCTTACGTCCGCGCCGACTACAACGCGGATGACGGGCTGCTCATGGATTGGCAGAGCCCGAGCCTTTCGCAGGAATTGTCGTACGCCACGTGTGGCTGCTCGAGTACGGTCGAACTCCCGACAAACCGAATGCTGCGTGCGGCCCACCGTCAGATGGCCGCGGCGATGACACACAGCGACGGCAGGCCCTTCATCCAGGCGGATAACTCGTTGCCGCCGAACCCTTACCTCCCACAGGGGCTCAAGATGTTGGACCCCGCGATGGGTGTCGACGGTTGGGTCGCCGAGGGCGCGCCCGAGAACGTTGGCACCCTCGATCGGTATTACTCGACGCTGCTCGATCAGATGGCTTACATCACCACGCGGACCAAGGGCTTTGTCACTCTCCTGTCGTACGGCAACGCCCGGGCCAAGTCTCAGAATCGCGCTCGTCGTGTGCAGGAGGCGACCGTGCTCCTGGGGTTCAAGCCGGCACAGGTGGTCGACTGGGCGGACCTGGAGCGCGGCAGCCCGCGCTTGGCCGTGTGGCCCGAGGAGGGCATCTATCCGACCGATCCGGTGGAGTCGATGCGTGCTCCGGGCGGTCGCGGTTGCCTAGGCGGAGTTGGCGTCGTGTGCTCGAAAGGAGGCCACAACAGCCTGGAGGTCGCGCCCGGGGTCTACCGCCGCGTGTTTCGGGCCTGCTCCAGCCGCCGGGTCTGGTTCGGGCCGTGCGGGACGATCGTGAACTCCACCGGCCGACCGGTCGCAGTCCGCTTGTCCTGGCTGAGTGGGATGCCCTTCGCCGACCGCATCGCGATGGTGGGTGGGGACGTCCAGTCAGGAGGGACGATCCGCGTCAGAGGCCTGCCGTTCCACGCCGGCACGACGGTGGTTGGCCCGCACGACGCGATGCTGCTGTCCCGCTGAGCGGCCTCGCGGCCTCCGCTGACCAATTCGGCTGGCGCGTATTACTGAGTACGGTTTCCCAATGCGTACGGCTGCTCGCGCGGGACTGTTTGCGGTGGCGAATCTTCTGCACAACGCCCCGGAGGTGCGGGGTCGCAACCGGCTGTTCACGATCGCCCTGCGGCAGGCTCAACGCCTGGGACCGCCGGTCGTGGTCGAGATCGACGGCTTTACCCTGCAACTGGACCTCCGAGACGGAGTCTGCCGTGGCATCTGGGCGGAGCGGATGTTCCCGCAGGGACGAGCCCTGAAGGAGCTCGTGACGTCCGGTGATGTGGTTATCGACGTCGGCGCCAACATCGGGTACATGTCGCTGATCGCCGCCCGGGAGGCCGGCCCGACTGGTCGTGTCGTCGCGATCGAGCCGGCGCAGCGGGCGTATTCGCTGCTTGCCGTGAATGCCAGACGTAACTTCCCCGACCGCATCATCCCCGTGCGCGCCGCCTGTGACGAGACCGACGGGAGAGTGACCATGTTCGTGTCCGAGTTCAGCGAGGAATACAACTCGCTACGACCCGAGTCGGTGCTCGGCCGGGTTCACGAGGAGGTGGTACCGGCGCGCTCGCTCGACTCCCTCAACCACGAGTTGGGCCTCCAGCCCGACGTCGTCAAGATCGACGTCGAGGGCGCCGAGTGGCCGGTGCTGAAGGGTCTTCTGCGCGACGGCGCTCCAAGTCCGCGCACACTGATCGTCGAAGCCTACGAGGCGAACTCGCGCGCGTTCGGCTATCTGCCGTCGGCGATGTGCGCGTGGCTGCGGGAACGTGGTTATCGCCTGTCGCTGAGCCGGGAGATCGAGCGGTTCGAATACTCCGACGAGCGGGTGGACGGCCCCCTGCTGCACGACGTGCTGGCGATCCGCTCATCGTAGGTCCCGGGCGAGCCCCGAACGCAGGCGCGCGGCGACCGACCGCAGCTCGCCGGGCGAAAGCTCTCGGGTGATCAGCAGCACCGCCCCATAGGCGAGCCCGCCGCAGACCAGACCGACGATCCACTCGACGGCGCCGAGGTGATCGACGCCCACGGCGAGGAGGGGCAGAGTCATCACGGCGGCTGCCGCAAGCGTACGCAGAAGCGACCACCCCAGCCGCCGCAGGTCGACGGTGATCAGGCGGCTGCAGATCCACAGGTGAGCCGACACGTACACGACGACGATCACGTCGTCGCCGATCGCGGCTCCGATCACCCCTACGGCCCGGATCAGAACGTAGATCGACACGAAGCCGAGCGCGAGCGTCCCGAGCACCACTACGATTCGCCGCCGTCCCTCGCCCAGGTAGGTCACCGAGGAGGAGATCAACGCCGCCGGCGGCGATACGAACGCGACCACGGTCAATGCGCGCAGGATCGGGACCGAGCTGCTGTACCCAGGACCGAGTAGGAGGGCCACAATCGGCTTGGACCAGACGAGCATCGGCGCAATCACCAGCCCCTGGGCGATCACCAGGTAACGAATCCCCTGACTGAACAGCCGCGTGTCGGGCGTGCCACCGCCGAGCGTGACCCGAGGCGCGACACCACCCGCGACGGCGACTCCCAGATAGCCGAGGACCACGAGTAGCTTCCAGACGGCGCTGAAGGCGCCGACAGCGGCGGCGCTCAGCAGCGCGCCGATCAGCAGCACGTCCAGCTGCGAGAGCGCGCTGAAGCTCAGGTCGACCACGAGCATCACGCCGGCGTAGCGCATCAGCGCCCGACGTGCCAGACGTGGCCCGGCCGGTGTCCCGCCGCGCGGGCGCCTCAGCAGCCGAAGCGTCAGGATCAGGCCGACCAGGGCGCCCACCCCGTAACCGATCGCCCGGCCGAGTGCCGCCCCCGCGGCGCCGGCGCCGGCCAGCACGAGCGACGCGCTCGCGATCAACTCGACGCCGCTCTCGCTCAGCGCCATCCAAAGACCCAGCCGAGCTTGGCGAACCGACGTGCCGACCGAGCCGAGGAACCCGAACACCGCCTGTCCGGCCACGGCGACCGCCGCCCAGCGCAGCGGCCAGGTGAGCGCGGGCTCCCCGAACGCGTTCGCGACCGGCTCGGCGGCGGCGAACAGGGCGATGCCGGCGACCGTCGCGGCCGGCACCTGAAGCCGCATGCCCAACCCCAAGATCGCGCGGAGCTGTTCGAGATCGCCACGGTGATCCGCGAGGAACCGTCCGACCGCAGTCGGAAGGCCCAGACCCGCCGGAAGCAGAAGCAGGCCGGCGATGCTGATCGCGAGCGCATAGATCCCGTAGCCCGACGGGCCGAGGGCGCGGACGAGGTACAGCGTGAGCGCGCCGGTGAACACCAGTCCCACGAGTTGGGTGGCGAACTGCAAGATGGTGTTGCGGACGGCTCCGGCGTCCGGCACCCCCGCCTGCCCATCGTCGCTGCCTCGAGCGGACGGGCGCTCGGCCAGTCCCGAGGTGAACGGAGGCTCGGTGCGTTCGGCGCCGCCGGTCATGAGCCGTCGCTCCGCATCAGCAGCCGCGCGGCCCGGCTCGCGCGCCAACGGCGCCCCGCCACCTTCGACCGGGCGAGCACCCCCGGACCCAGGAGCCCGAGCGCCACCGTGGCCGCCAGCTTCGGATCGCCCGCGCCCACTCGGGCGGCGGATCGGGCGTACCGGACTCCTCCCCGCCGGTCGCCGGCGAGGAAGGACTCGAGCGCGGCGCTGTTCAACAGCCACCCCCGGTAGCGCGGCGCGTACCGGGCGAGCTCGGTTCCGTGCTCGGACAACATCGTCGCGGCCATCCAGCGCACGTCGGGCGCCTCCTCCAGAAGGCGAGGAATCAGTCGCGCGCTTGCATCCCGCGTGTGGCTGTTGACCGCGTCGACGTGCTGCGCTCCGAGGACGTCCGGGACCCACAGGCTCGGCTCTCGGCGCGCGAGGTCCAGCTCCCACAGCGGTTCGACCGCGCCCCGCCGGTCGCTGAAGTAGCTGGTGGTCTCGAACACCGAACGGCGCACGCATAGACCTGCGTCAGAGCTTCCCCCGTGCGCCGCGACTGTCTCCAACCACCGTAGGCGTCCCCGGTAGTCGGTCACGGGCTCGGCCGGCATCACCGCGGGCGACAGGGACCCATCGTCCCATTGGAGTCGGCTTCGAATAATGCGCACGTTGGGTGGCAACTCGTCGATCAACGCGCGCAGTCGGGCCAGGCTTTGGGCGAACAGCTCCCAGTCGGAGTCGACCATCACCAGCCACTCACCCCGGGAATGCGCTACAGCGGTCGCGCGCGCAGGGGAGATCCCCCGGTTTCGGTCGTGGGAGACGACACGCAGGCGCGGCTCCACGATCGCTGCCAGCTCCTCCGAGGTCGCGTCGGTCGATCCGTCGTCGACGACGACGATCTCGAAGTCGTCGAATGTCTGGTCGACGCAGCTACGCACGCAGCGCTCGATCTGGTCCTGCCGGTTGAACGCGGTGATGAGCACGCTGAAGAATGGACGGCGGTCCGGCGCGGCCATGCGCTCAGCCGCGGGCGTCCGCGCGTGCGCCGGCCCAGGGCATCCGCCTCGTGCTGCGCCTCCGCACCAGCTCCACGGCGGCGAGCGCTCCGACCGCCGAGTAGATCGTCAGCATCGGCCTGGCCGGAATCGTGTAGCGCGCCTCGACCGGGAACACGAGGTGAGTCAGCGTCAGGTCGGCCGCGACCAGCCACAGCGGCCAGTCGTGCACCAGCCGACGCCGGCGAACCGCGATCCCGATCAGGCCGAGGATCACCAGCAGGACATACTGAAGCTGCGCGACGCGGTGCCAGATCGTTCCTGCATTCGGCGGCGGGGTCTCGTCGCCGACCGGCCACAAGCCGATCACTCGCCCCGGAATGTGGGTGACGATCGTGCTGAGCGACAGCGACTTGAACAGCCTCGTCGCAGCCGACCGCTCCTGATCGTCGATTCCGGCTTGCCGCCGCGCCGTCGCATATTCGACCGGCGCCTGGATGCCCACCCTCGCCGCCGCGGGAACGCTGAGGAGTCGCGCGACCTGAGCATCCCAAACCTTCACGTCGGCGAAGCTCTCGGACATAGTCCCGTCGTACTGATCGACCGAAGCAAGAAGCGCGACGCCGCCGTCGGCCTCCATCGGTATGAGCCTTCCCCCGGTAGCCGACACGTCTCGTATCAGCCAGGGCACAAGCGGAACCACGAGCGCCGCGGCCAGCGTCGCCGCCATGGTCCAACGTGTGGTGAGACTCAGCCGAGATCGTCGGTTCAACAGGAGCACGAGGACGATCGGAATCGCGAGCAACGCCGACTCGGGTCGGACGTATGTCGCGGCGGACAGGACGACGCCGATCGTTGCGTACGTCCAAACGCTGCCGGTCCGTCTCGCCCGCAGTAGCAGTAGCACGACGGCGGTCAGCAGGAAGGTCGCGAGCGTCTCGGTCAGGAACACGGTCGCGAGACCCAAGAACGGCACGTAGGTCGCGGACAGCACGGCCGCGACGTTTCCGACTGCAGGGCGCGCGACCGCTCGACCGATCAGGCCGACGAGGATCGACGTCGCACCGAGCAGCGCGAACTGTGCGAACTGCACGACCAGGACGTGGCGGCCACCGACCCATTGCAGAGCCGCGAGGACCGACGGGTAACCCGGCGACCGCACCACGCCGGCGTGATAGGGCGGAACGGGCGACTCGGAGAACACGCCGTGGTGAAGGAGGTTGAACGCGTAGCGTTGATACTCCGCGCCGTCACCGTTGCCGACCGCTTGCGACCACGATGTCGGCAGGAAGATCACGATCGCGAGCGCCTCCGCGAGCACCAGTGCGAGGATCCAGCCCCACCACGGAACCGCTGACAGCCTGCGAAGAGCAGGCTGTCGTGACTCCGGCGCCAGGATCACGACGTCGCGACCTGGGGCGTCGTCCGACGCGCGAGCGCCAACAGCGCCGGACAGACGGCCAGCAATAGCCACAGGTACTTGCCGTACTCCGAGGAGACGAACAAAGCGGCGGTCAGCACCGCGATGATCGCCAGCACCACGCACCGCGAGACGAGTTCCATCTCACGGTCGCCTAATCGCTCGAACATCCAGGCCGCGCGGATGCCCGCGCCGAGCGACAGTGCCAGCACGGCCAGCAGCGTCAGCAGGCCGGGGATGCCGAGGTCGGCCAGCGCTTCCAGATACGCGTTGTGCACGACCCTCGGGTTCCCGATGATGTACGTGGCGAGCACCGCTCCGGGCTGGTTCACGTAGCGACCCTCGACGAGGATGAAATTGTCGTTCCCGACGCCGAGCACCGGGTGCGCCTCGACCACTCGCCAGGCGACCGTCCAGATGCTCGAGCGCCCTGACGTGTCGGCCATCGTGACTCGCTGCCGGGCGGCGAGCGGCGCGAGCACGAAGAAGTACCCCACGGTGACGCACACTCCGATTGCGAGCAGCGCGGCCGCGCGGCCGCGCCATCGGCCCCCGAACACCACTGCCCCAATCATCACCGCGGCGAGCGCCACGAGTCCCTCTCGCGAGACCGTGCTGAAGAGGCCGGCGAACAGGATTATCCCGACGACGATCGCGACGAGCTTCGTCCGGGCGGAGGGTCGGAACATCCCCACCACCCCGATCAGCAACGGGATCGACGCGGCGAGCACGGTCGCTTCGGCGTTCGGATCGCCGATCGATCCGGTCAGGCGACCGCTGAATCCGGTCGCCGACGAGGTGGCGAAGCCGTACACAGCCGACAAGGCCGCCCCGACGACGTAGGCCGCGAGCACCCAGGCCACATGGCGCCGCTCGCGCATCGCGGCGAAGCCGATCGGCAGCAGCATCATGTTGAGCGCATACCGGCCCGCGCCGCCGAGCGCCGTGCTCGGGCTGAATGCCCACGCGAAGCTCAAAGTGGCCCAGGCCAGCATCGCCACCAGTGACATGGCGAGCATCGGGTTCTCCGCCGCGAAAGACCCGAGCTCGGTGCTCCGGCGGGTCCCGATCCTCGCAAGCCAAGACACGAATAGGACCAGGCCCACCACCTTGATCCCGGAGAACGAGCCTGTGCTGCTGGTCAGGTCGAGGAACGACGCGATCGTGAAGAGCACGAACCCCAGCGTCAGGTCCATGATGGTGATCACCGCGAGCATCACGCCGAGCGCGCCAATCAGGCCGTACTCCGGGTTGATGCCCGCGAGCACGCCGATGCCGACGCACACCGCCAGGCATCCAAGCAACCAGGGATTCAGCGGACGGATTCGTCCAGCAAATGCCATCAGCGCTGGCGGGCGGTCTTTCCGACCCGTCTCGGTGCGAGCGGCTCGCCGCCGGGCGCGTCGTCGAGGGCGGGCTGGTCACCCTCGGCGTAGTAGTACTGGAGGCCGCGCGTCGGGTGCTCGCCGATCAGCACGATGCCGGTACGCGGGACGCCGAGCTCCGCCAGCAGGTCGTCGAGCTCGGCGAGCTTGTTCAGCCTGGTCTGGTCCAGTCGGGCGACGATCAACACGTCGTCGGCCGCCTGCGCGAACGGGAGCGCGTCGATGACCGCGGTCAGCGGCGCCGAATCGATGACGACGAAGTCGGCCGTCGCTTTGGCATCGGCGACCAGCTTGCTGACGGCGTCAAACGGGAGGTGCGGACCCTTCCCCGCCGGTCGATGAGCCGGGACGACCTCCAGCGACGCGTCGTGGACGACGACCGGGACCGTGGCGTCGGAAAGGTCCGCCTCCCCTTCGAGGACGGGCTCGATCCCGGTGAACTTCGTCAGCTTGAACAAGCCGGCGAACGTTGGCTTGCGAAGGTCGGCCTCGATCAAGATCACTCGGGCGCCGTTCTGGGCCAGGGACGCGGCCAGACCCACCGCGGTCGTCGACTTGCCTTCGGCGGGCGCCGAGCCAGTCACCAGCACGGCGCGCGCGTCGGAGGACCGGGCGCGCGCGGTCAACACGATCCGCAGCGTTCGGTAGCCTTCTTGTGCGCTCGCCGAGAGCTCGGACGGCAGCAGCGGGCGTGTCCGCCGGCCCTGCGGCTGACGCGGAATCCGGGCGAGGATCGGCATCCCGAATCGCTCGCGCAACTGCTCCTCGCGCCGCAGCCGAGGATCGACCGCGTGGAACAGGAACGCGGCACCGATTCCGACGAGAAGCCCGGCGATCAGCCCGGCGAGCAGCGACAGCTTCGTCTTCGGCGACGAGGGGGCGGTCGGAAGTCCCGCGGGGGCGGCGCTCACCAATGTCGGGTCGTTCTGCAGCAGGAGCTGCTGCATCTCGTCCAGCTGGGCACCGAGGCTTCCCGGCCCGTACTTCTGGGCTGCCGGGACGGCGGCAAGCTGCGCCTTTACCGTCGGGAGCGCATGCCGTATCGCCGCATGCATCCGAGCCGTGCTCTGCGCGATTGTCTGCTCGACGAAGCCGTTGGCGAGCCGTTGAGCGAGCCGCGGCGAAGACGCGGTCGCCTGTACCGCGACGAGCCCGGCCTGCCCAACTGGGTTCGCCTGAACGTCGGCAAGCGCATCCGCGGACGACATCTTGAGCCCGAGCGAGTGGACCACCGCGTTCGCGACGGGCTCTGTCGTCACGAGGCTGGCGGCGGTCAGCACATCTTCGGTCGGCGCCCCGGTCTGGTGCAGGACGGGGAGCGCCGAGAGCACGGCGTCGCCGCTCCCGGCCGCCTGGACCTCGAGCTGCGCCTCGGCCGTGTAGGTACGAGGCGCGACCTTGACATAAACGACCGCGGCAAGAAACACGAGCACCGTGCAGGCGACGATCACCCAGACCCGCTCGCGGAGAACCGTCCAGTAGCGGGCCAGCGTCTGCTCGTCGCCGCCCCTGCGCGCCCGCTGGCGGCCGTATCCAGCGCCGGAATACGACATATACACCCAATTATGGTCGCCGGTACGGCCAAGCGCATCATTGCGCCGGGGCTGTCGCACCGACGAGTTGATCATAGCGTCGGCGCCGTCCGCGAGACGCGAGCCTCTCGCGAGGCCGTTGACGTGTCGATCGCCGGTCAGGGTGAGAGAAGGGTCGCGTCCTGCGCGCCGACCGTGGTCGAGTTCGGCGCGAACGGGCTTCCTATGAGGTTGACGGTGCCTCCGGACTGGGCGTCGCCGCCGCTGAACGTGATCTGGTGGTCGTATGACTGGGTCAGCCAACCGGAGCTGATCGTGCGCGGGCTCGCCGTGGTGTTGACGATCGCCGCGCACGGGCCGAACGGGACGCCCTGGTCGTAGCAGACGGCGAACTCGCGGCGGTAGACGCCAGGCGCCACCTGCAGGTCGTTGTGACCGCCGGTCGGGCACACGGCACCCGTTCCCGCCAGGCAGCCGCTACCGCCCGGCGATCCCATCGATTGCAGGGGCCTGGTCGGGTACAGCCCCTCCTCCGGCCACACCGCCAGGTCGGAGCTGCCCTGTTCGAGGTCCGCCCAGTCGATGAGATGGCCGGGGCTGTACCCCAGCAGGATCGTGGCCTCCTGGACTCGACGGCTCTGCTGCTGATACGAGGCGCCCGCGGCGCCGTACGACAACGGCACCACGAAGCCGCCGGTCTCGTCCGCGATGTAGGCGATCTGGTCGAGTAGCGTGGAGTAGAACGGATCCAGCGTCCCGTCGTACTCCGGTGCGCCCTCGCTGATCAGCCCCTCCACCCCGGTGGCGGCGGCCAGCAGGTCAAAGCCTTGCGGCAGGAACGGGTTGGGCGGCAGGCTGTTGTCGATCTGAAGGTAAGGCTGGCCACTGGCGCGAGTCATCGCCGCGCTCATGCTCTGGTGCGCCGTTTGCAGGGACGTCGTGGAGCTGACCTCCTCGCTGGATCCGCAGCCGCAGGTGGCGTAATAGAGCTGCGCCGAGAGACTTGCGGACTGGTCGTCCATCATCAGTCCGTCGTCGGCGTCGTAGTTGGTGCGGACATAGGACTGGAAGAATGACCGCACCTGAGGGTTCGACTGGTTGATCAGGTAGCCACCGCCGTAGGCGCTCGACGCGATGCGCGTGGTCGTCGAGCCCGGGGCGTGCTGGTACCAGCTCTCCGCGGCGGCGGCGCTGAACGGCTGCCACGGCGGGGATCCGCTTTGGTAGATCCAGTTGGTGTCGAGGTACTGGATCACGTCGCAGAACGTGCTGACGCCGGAATGACAATCGCTCAGCGCCTTGGCGTCTCCGCCGGGACCGCAGTTGGCCTCTGCGTACGTGACCCACTGGCGCACGACCCCTGCGCCGGCACTGCCTCCGCCGTTCCCGCAGTCGTCGTAGGCCCACGTCTCGACATGATTCTCAGCGGACCAGATGGACGGCGGCTGCGGGTTCGACTGCGTCGGGGGCGTCGGGGCCGGGGTCGACGGCGGCGACGGGACCGTCGAAGCTGAGGGCGTTGAGATCGGCGAACCCGAGGGCGGCGAGCCCGACGCCGCCACGGGAGGTCGTGGGCTTGGCGCCGAGCCGCGGGGCTTGGACTTGGGGCGGCGACCATGCCCGACGGCCGGCTTGCGCGTCGCGAACTTTCTCGATTTGCGCTTCGGCGAGCAGCGGGCCGGGTGCCGGCTGGCGCGCCGGGCCGCCGACCGGCGAGGCTGGGTTCCTGTGCAGCGCGGTCGACGCGAGGCGGGCCGGATCCGGCCCGCGGCCGGCGTGGAGGCAGGCGCTCGGTGCGACAAGGGCGCAGCCGCCGATCCCGGCGCCATGCAGGCGGCGACTGCGACCGACACGAGTAGCGTCCAGAGAACCCCGCGCATGAGGGTTTACGTCGCCCGTGGGTGCCCGGTAGGCCAACCGCCGTGTCGCGATTGGACGAATCTCTGGGCGCAGACACTGAGCTCGTCCCGGCGCGGCCAGAAGGCGCGACGGCAGCTAGCTTCCCGCCGGGAGGTCGGCGCCGGAGGTCCTCTCGACTTGCCATGATCTGGCGGGGGACGACTACGTGCAGCTCACTCATCTGCAACCGCGGCTGAGACCGCACGCCGCGGCGCTCGCGCCTGGACTGGTCGTGGTTGCGCTGATGCTGGTCTGGGCCGTGCACGACGGCGGCTACGACGAGGACACGTGGTACTGGGGGGCCTTGCTGGTGCTCGGGCTGCTCACCGCGATCGTGCTCGCTCGCCGGATCGCCGAGATGCGCGTCTCACGGGCGGGGCTGATCGCGCTCAGCGCGTTCGCGCTGTACGTCGCGTGGTCGTATCTGTCGATCAGCTGGGCCGAGTCGCCTGGCGTTGCGCTCACCGGCTCGAACCGCGCCCTGCTGTACCTGCTGGTGTTCGCGACGATGCTCGTCCTGCCCTGGACGGTGCGGGGCGCGCTGACCGCGCTGCTGGCCTTCGCGCTCGGAATCGGGGTGGTGGCGATCGTGCTCCTGTTCAGGCTCGCCTCTGCGGACCGCGTTGCCGAACTCGTCATATCGGGCCGGCTGGCCGCCCCGACCGGCTATTTCAACTCGACGGCGGCCCTGTTCACGGTGGAGGCGCTGGTGGCGATCGCTCTCGCTGCCCGCCGTGAGCTTCCCGGTCCCGTGCGCGGGGCGTTGATCGCATTCGCGTGCGCGGGACTCCAGCTCGCCGTGATCGTCCAGAGCCGCGGCTGGCTATTCACGCTCCCGCTAGTCGCGATCGTCGCGATCGTCGTCCTCCCGGACCGTCTGCGGGTGGCGGCCACCGCGGTCTTGCCCGTCGTAGGCGCGCTCTTGCCCGTGCACCGGCTCCTTGCCGTGTACCAGAACACCTCGGGGCCGGCGCTCAACCACGCTGCCGCCCGGGCGGGACACGCGGCGCTCGTGATCTGCGCGGTCGAGTTCTTCGTCGCCACGCTGCTCGCATGGGGTGACTCCCTGGTCCCGCCTCCGCGGCCCAACGCGGCTCGCCGCCGCGTGGTTGGGACGATCACGACCGCGCTCGCGATACTCGCGGTCGCCGTCGGCGGTATCACCGCCACGCACGGGCATCCGGTCCGGTTCGTCGAGCGTCAGTGGAACGGTTTCAGCCACCCGCAGACGGCGTCGTCGGGTTCGCACTTCACCGACGTGGGGAGTGGGCGCTACGACTTCTGGAGGGTCTCCCTGGATGCGTTCCTGGCCCATCCGATCGGTGGGCTCGGACAAGACAACTTCGACGACTACTACGTGCCGCGCCGGCGAACGGTGGAGGAGCCCTCCTATACGCACAGCCTCGAGCTGCGGCTACTCACCCACACCGGCGTCGTGGGATTCGCCCTGTTTGCGATCTTCCTGGTCGCCGCGATCGTCGCCGCCATGCCGGCCCGCCGGCGGCCGGGGCTCGAGGCGTTCGTCGCCGGCGCGGCGCTGCTGCCCCTGGTGGTCTGGCTCATCCACGGCTCGATTGACTGGTTCTGGGAGATCCCGGCGCTCACCGCGCCGGCGCTCGGTTTTCTGGCCATGGCTGCTGCTCTGGGCACACCCGTCCGCGCCCCCGCGGCCCGCCAGCGCCGCCTCGGGCGACGCGTCGGGATCGCCGCCGGCGGGGCAGCTCTGCTGGTCGCGGCCGTCGTCGTGCTCGGTTTCCCCTATCTGTCCGTCCGCGAGGTGTCGATCGCCACGAACCTTCGCCGAACCGATCCTGCCAAGGCCTTGAGCGATCTGCGGATCGCCGCCGACCTCAATCCGCTCAGCCCCGACCCGGGGCGCGTCGGCGGCACGATCGCGCTGCAAACCGGCCGGTACGCGATCGCGCGTGAGCGGTTCGCGCAGACGATCTCCCGCGAGCCGGGAGGTTGGTATGCCTGGCTGGGTGCGGGTCTTGCCGCATCGGGGCTCGGCGAGCGGTCGATCGCCCGCCACGACTTCCAGGTCGCGCGGTCGATCAACCCGAAGGAAGCGGTCATCGGTGAGGCACTCGCCCGCGTCGGGAGCCGCGACCCGTTGACCCCCGCCGCGGCCCTGCAGTCGCTCGTGTTCCGGCAGTGAGGGCACGCTGGCCATCTCGCCCGCCGGCGGTCCGCTCCAAAGCAAGATATCCGCGGATTTTCGGAACTTTTCGCAAATCTGATCATGTCTGAGCGGCTATGGTTAGTTCTTACGTGCTGTCGTGAGCTTGATGTACCATTTAGTGAAAGCTCTTGGGGATCCGCGACGAACGAAGGGATTCATGAAACGCTTCTCAGCTTTGGTAGGGATCATTACGGCGCTCGCGCTCATGGTTCCGGCGTCCGCCCTGGCAAGCTCGTCAACCTGCCAGGGGTACTCCCAGCAGACCTGCGGCTCGGTGAACAGCGGCACGAGCGGCACAGGTCCCGGTTCGACGACGGCGACCACTGCCTCGGGTTCGCTCCCGTTCACCGGTCTCGATGTGGTTCTGCTCGTGGTCGGCGGCGGGGCACTTCTCAGCGCCGGCTTCGTGGTCCGTCGGCTTTCTCGCCGGCTGAACTAGCTACAACCCCAGGCGATCCCTGATCAGGCGAGTGATCTCTCCACCGTCCGCGCGGCCCTTGGTCTCGCGCATGACGTAGCCGACCAGCGGGCCGATCGCCTTCATGTTGCCCGAGCGGACCTGATCGGCCGCTGCGGGATCGGCGGCGATCGCCCGGTCGACGAGTTCGCCTAGCCCGTCGTCCTCTGCCGTGATCGCGCCGAGCCCTTCGCGCTCGACGATCTTGCGGGGGTCGCCGCCCTCCTCGACGAGCCTGGTCAGCACCTCGCGGGCGGCATCGCGGCTGACTTCCTTGGCCTTGACCATGGTCGCGAGCCTCGCGAGGCTCTCGGGCGCGACGTTGCTGCCGGCAGGATCGCTATCGGATCCGATCCGCTCGACCAGCTGGGGGATCCAGTTGGACAGCTCGACCGGGTCCACCTGGCGCTGCTCGCCGTTGCCGCCGGACGCGGCGAGCGCCCGTTCGAAGTAGTCGCCGAGCTCGGTGCGAAACGCGAACAGCCGCGCGGTGTCGGCGTTCAGGCCGAGCTCGTTCTCGTACCGTGCCGCACGCTCGACGGGAAGCTCGGCGGGCAGGTCGGCCCGCGCGGCGGCGATCATCCCCTCGGTCGCCACAACCGGCACGAGGTCGGGCTCGGGGAAGTAGCGGTAGTCGTGCGCCTCCTCCTTGGAGCGGAGCGCGGTCAGCGTGTCGCCGGCCGGGTCGTAGTGCAAGGTCTCTTGCATCACGGGCTCCCCGTGCTCGAGCAGCCCTATCTGGCGGCTGATCTCGGCGCGCACCCCCCGCTCGAGGAAGCGGAACGAGTTCATGTTCTTAAGCTCGGTCTTGGTCCCGAGCTCGGTCGACCCGACCGGACGCACGGAGACGTTGGCATCCACGCGCAGCGATCCCTCCTCCATGTTCACGTCAGAGACGCCCAGCTGACGAAGCGTGGTCCGGAGCAGCGCCGGCCATTCCCGCGCCTGCTCGGGCGATCGCAGGTCGGGCTCGGTGACGATCTCGACCAGGGGCGTGCCCCCGCGGTTGAAGTCGACCCAGCTCCGGTCCGAGCCGTGGATCCGGCCGCTGGCCCCGAGGTGGTTCAGCTTCGCGGCGTCCTCCTCGAGGTGGACGCGGTGGATACGGACATCCCCGAGCCGCCCGCCGCGGCACAGGGGCACGTCGTACTGGGAGATCTGGTAGCCCTTGGGGAGGTCGGGATAGAAGTAGTTCTTGCGGTGGAACAGCGAGCGCTCGGCGATCTCGCACCCGAGCGCGAGCCCGATCATGATCCCGAAATGGATCGCCCGAGCGTTGACCACGGGCAGCGCGCCCGGCAGCCCAAGGCAGGTCGGACACGTGTGGATGTTCGGCGGGTCGTTGAACGACAGCCTGCAGCCGCAGAACATCTTCGTCCGCGTGCTGAGCTGCACGTGGATCTCGAGTCCTATTACTGGCTCGTAATCAGGCACGGGCGGAACTCCCATCGAACCCGATCGCCTGCTCGAGGGCGTACGCGGCGTCGAGCAGGCGGCTCTCGCTGAACGCCGGCCCGGCGAGCTGGAACCCGACCGGCAGGCCCTCGCTAAGCCCGGACGGGATCGAGATCGCGGCGATCCCGGCGAGCGACATCGGGACGGCCAGGAAGTCGTTCAGGTACATGGCCAGCGGGTCGTCGGTCTTCGACCCCAACTCGAACGCGGTGCACGGGCTGGTCGGCGTGACGATGAAGTCGAATCGCTCGAATGCGGTCGCGAAGTCCTCGGCGATCTTGGTCCGCACTTTCTGCGCGGTCCCGTAATACGCGTCGTAATAGCCGCTCGACAGAGCGTAGGTCCCGAGCATGATCCGGCGCTTCACCTCGGCCCCGAAGCCCACCTCCCGCGTGCGGCTGTACATCGTGATCAGGTCGGCGTCGCCGTCGACCCGCAGTCCGTAGCGCACGGCGTCGTACCGCGCCAGGTTGGCCGACGCCTCGGCGGGCGCGATCAGGTAGTACGCGGACAGCGCGTGTGGCGCATGCGGCAGCCGACACGCTTCCACCGATGCGCCGAGGCGCTCTGCGAGCGCGACCGTCGCCTCGAAGCTCTCGCGCACGCCCGGCTCGATCCCGCCCGCGGCGCCGGTCAGCTCCTCTGGGACGCCCAGCCGGATGCCCTTGAGCTCCTGTGCGCTTGGCAGTGCGATCTCCCCGGGGAACTCGAGCGAGGTGGAGTCGCGCCGGTCGCGGCCGACGGCGTGGCGCAAGATCAGCGCCGCGTCGGTGACGTCCCGGGTCAGCGGGCCGGCCTGATCGAGCGATGAGGCGAACGCGATCATCCCGTACCGCGAGCAGGCGCCGTACGTCGGCTTCAGCCCGACGATCCCGCACAGCGCGGCCGGCTGGCGGATCGACCCGCCCGTGTCGGTGCCGAGCGCCCACGGGGCGAGGCCGGCGGCGACGGCGGCTGCGCTCCCGCCCGAGGAGCCGCCGGGAACGCGGCTGCGGTCCCAGGGGTTGAACACCGGTCCGAAACCTGAGTTCTCGTTCGATGACCCCATCGCGAACTCGTCCTGGTTGGTCTTGCCGAGCAGCGGGGCGCCGGCCTGCGCGAGCTTGGCGACGACGGTGGCGGTGTACGGGGGTCGGTATCCCTCGAGGATCTTCGAGCCCGACTGGCTGGGCACCCCCTCGGTGCAGAACAGGTCCTTGACCGCGATCGGCACGCCCGCGAGCGGCGTCTCCGCATACCCGTCGTCGGCCGGGGAAACGTCCGCCACCCACGTGTAAGCGTTCAGGTCGTTGTCCGCCGCCCGCGCCCGGTAGGCCTCGAACAACTCGGCGGGAGCGATCTCGCGGGCGCGGATCCGCTCAGCCGCGGCGGCCGCGGTCAGGTCGATCAGCCCGCTCACGCCGCGCCGGGGCTGGGGACGCCGAACCCGTCGTGCAGCGGCTCGGGTGCGGCCGCGAGGATGACCTCTCGCGGCAGCGACGGCTCGGGCTCGTCCGGGCGCAGGGCGTTGACCACGTCGATCACGTGTGAGGTCGGCGGCACCCCGTCGAGATCGAGTTCGCTGATCTTTTCGATGTGGTCGAGCACCTTGGAAAGCTCGGCCGACATGCGCTCGACCTCGTCATCGCCGAGATCGAGGCGAGCGAGGCGGGCCACATGGAGTACCTGATCGCGATCGAGCATCTAGCTGGCCATTCTAGGATTTGATGCTCCCGCCCGGACGGACGATCGGGATGTCCCTGCGATTGTCCCGAGCGGCGACGCCTTCCTGGCGGAGCGAGAGATAGCCGCCGACCATGATCCCGATCGCGCTGAGCAGGCCCAGGTAGGCCCCTGCTTCCTGATGCGGGGGCGGGTCGATCAGCACGCGGTAGATCAGCGCCAGCACGGTCACGATCCCGAGCAGCATCACGATCAGGCTCATCGTCACCGGGATCGCGGGAGCACCGCGCGTCGCCTGGAGGATCACGAGCGCGACCGCGGCGACGATCGTCACCACCAGCAGCCAGCGCAGATCGGTGAGGGCGTGCCACCCGGTCTGCGAGCCGCCGTTCCCGGTGCCGGCGCCGTACCACTTCCCGCCCACCATGAAGATGGCCAGCAGCACGGCGCTCGCGCCCGCGAGCAGCTCGCCCCGCCGAAGGCGCGAAGGATCGAACTCCATTGCCGCGGAGGCTAACTCAGACGGTCGAGCCGGGCTCGGGGCGTGGCTCGGTGGGCGGCTTGCGCGGCCGGTGCGCCTTGCGCGGCTGGCGGCCCGTGCCGGAGGGCGCCGGCGTCGCGGCCGGAGGCGCCGTGGTCGACGCCGTGATGCGGGCGCGGCGGGTCAGTGCCACCAAGCCTGCGACCAGTAGTAATGCCGTCCAGAACCCCAGCGCGAGTTCGCCGAACCGACCGAGGTGCAGCACGAACTTGAACGCGAGCAGGCCCGCGATCGTGCAGGCAATCGCGTAGCGGCCGGTGAGCCGGTCGCCCGCCACCGTCGGGAGGCGGGTGTGGGGCGACAGCCGCTCGGTGGCGAGATCGGCGAGCAGGAACACGCAGGCCATCAGAGCGAGCACGCCGAGCCACGCATCGGGGGCGTCGACCGCGCTGGCCGATCCGCCGAGCGTCAGCGTGGTCGAACCCACGGTGACCGTCGCCCCGAATGAGAACCAGGGCAGCATCAGCAGGTCGAGAACCAGGAGCCCCGCCACGGCGATGATCGTCCAGTCCTCACGGGACAGACGCTCGAGACCGAGCCTGCGGACCTGGTTCTCCACGAATATCCGGTTCGAGGCCGGGTCCCGAAGTCCTTCCCCGATTGCGCAACGCGGCAATCGCCGCGCTCAAGCCGGGTCTTGCCGAGTAACGCGCGATTATCGTGCGCAACTCGGCAAGGCACGAGCTAGCAGGGTCCGCTGTCGTGTTGCGCATGTCCTTGAGGGTCGAGGCCTCAACGACCGGCTGGGAGCTCGCCGCTCGGCTTCGCGGGTCTGTGTCCGCTACCGGGCGCCGGCCTGGAGCGAAGCCGCTCGGCTTCGCGGGGCTGTGTCCGCTACCGGGCGCCGGCCTGGAGCGAAGCCGCAGTGACCGTGTTGCGCAGCAGCATCGCGATCGTCATTGGCCCGACGCCACCGGGAACCGGCGTGATCCACCCCGCCTCGGCCGCGACCGCGTCGAACTGCACATCGCCCTTGAGGCCGCCGTCGGTGCGGTTGATCCCGACGTCGATGACGGCTGCGCCCGGCTTCACGAACTCGGCCCCGATCATCTCGGTCCGGCCGATCGCTGCGACCAGCACATCGGCGCGCGAACACACGCCGGCGAGGTCGCGCGTGCGCGAGTGGCACATCGTCACGGTCGCGTTGCGCTCGAGCAGCAGGAACGCCACCGGCTTCCCGACCAGGTCCGACCGCCCGACCACGACCGTCTCGGCTCCCTCGAGCGCGACGGAGTAGGCGTCGAGCAGCTCGATCACCCCGAGCGGGGTGCACGGCCGCAGGCCCGGCGCGCCCTGGGCGAGTCGGCCGGCGCTCACGTGGGTCAGGCCGTCGACGTCCTTGTCGGCCTCGATCAGCGCGGTCAGCTCCTTGCCGTTCAACCCCTTCGGGACGGGCAGCTGGAGCAGAATCCCGCTCACCTCCGGGTTGCCGTTGCAGTCCTCGATCAGCGCCGCGACGTCGTCCTGGCTCGCATCGCCCGGAAGGTGCCGGTGAAAGTCGACGATCCCCGCCTCGGCACACGCCTTGCGCTTGTTCGCTACGTACACCGCGGACGCGGAATCGTCGCCGACGAGGATCGTCGCGAGACCGGGGGCCTTGCCCGTCCTGTCGCGGAACGCCACCACGTGGCGCGCCACCTCGGCGCGGACCCGCGCGGCAACTTCCTTCCCGTCGATGATCGTCGCGCTCATGCGGAGCGGCACCCTAGAGGATCAAACGCCGCTAACGCTTCGAGATCGGCGCCAGGTCCGCCACCATCTTCCGCTCGGAGCCGTCGCGGCCGAAGTGGATCACGACGATCCCGCCGGGTTCGAGCCCGGTCACGACCCCCTCGCCGAACTTCGGGTGCGTGACGTCCTCGCCCAGCCTGAACGCCGCGGGTGCCGGCGCCGGCGTGTCCGCGTCCCACGCCGGGCCGTTTCCGCCCGAGGACCCGGCTGAAACCCACGTCGTCGCCCGCGCGCGAACCCCGGCCAGCCCGCGCGGCTGTTGCTGCTCGCGATCGGTCAGCCCGTCGGGGATCTCGCCGATGAACCGGCTGGGGGCGCCGAAGTTGCGCGCGCCGAACACGGTGCGGGTGCGGGCGTAGGTCAGGTACAGGTCGCGCTCGGCGCGGGTGATGCCCACGTAGCAGAGCCGGCGCTCCTCCTCGAGGTCACCATCGTCGAGCGCCCGCGAGTGCGGGAACACGCCCTCCTCGCACCCGATCATGAACACGATCGGGTACTCGAGGCCCTTCGCGTTGTGCAGGGTCATGAGCGTTACGAGCCCCTCGTCGTCGCTGCGGTCGTCCGAGTCGGACAGCAGCGCGATCTGCTGCAGGAAGTCCTCCAGCGAGGCCTCGC
>DATJYY010000082.1:0-75079 GCA_035499395.1 Solirubrobacteraceae bacterium | reverse complement strand
CATGCGGCTCCCCGGGCGTCGACTCCCCCCGCGCACTCATTGCGCCAAACCCGCCGCTCGGAGCTTGCGGCGACCACGGAGGAGCTGTCGCTCCACGGTCCGTACGGTCACCTGGAGTCTCGCCGAGATCTCCTGGTAGGTAAGCCCGACTGCCTGCAGCGCGAGAAACTCCCGCTCGCGGCGGGTGAGCGCGGCGAGTTCGCGTCGTAGCTCATCGCGAGCCACCGCGACTTCAGACGGGTCGGGTGCATGTCCTGGAGGCTCGGGCAGCTCATGCTCCTCGCCTCTGGGCAACCAACCGCCGACTGGCACCTCGCGCAAATTGCTGGTGCGGCGCCAGGTCTCCCGGATGGCGGTAATGATCAGCCACTCCACGGCCGACCGCTCGTCGAGCGCCACATCCTCGTGTACGCACAGCCTGAGCCAGGCGGTGTGGCAGGCGTCATCGACGACGCAATGAGGCGCGCGGACCCGGCGACAGACAATCCGTCGCATGGCCTCCGCATGCTGCTCGTAAAGGGAGGCGATGCGCTCGCTCCGCCCCGGTCGCATGATCGCTGCGCTCGAGGACGCGACACCGCCGGACCGCCCTGCCGTTTCCCCCATCGAAACCCTCCTTCGGTCGTTGAACATGGCCGAGGAGACGGCGAAGGCGCCGGGCGCTGTCCAGCAGAAAAACCGGACTCTCGCCTTACCGCCGGCGCGGTACCGCGACTCACAATTCCGCTCCGCGCTCCGCGACACGACTGCCGCCGGCGGGGCTCTTTTTCTGCTTGACAGCGCCCAAGCCGAGCCAAACTCCGAAGGTCTGTTCGACGACCGAAGGGTGGTGCTCTGCCGTGTCAGCGACCGGCAGAGCTCGTCCCGCTAGGGCCTGCGGATCTCCCGCTCCAGAATGCCCAGGGTCGTTCTTGCTTCATCGACGCTGTTCGCATCACAGCGTCCCCGAAGCGTCCCGGAACTGCGGTTGCGCCGTCCGCGCATTTCGGTCAGCCTCGATCCGTGACAAAGCTTCGCGAACATGGGCAGCGACTCGCCGGTGCAGTCGAGCCGACGCATAGGCCACGAGTTGCCAAGCGGCGTTTCGTGACGTGGGCGACGCGATTACTGGCGATCGATCTTCGCGAGCAGCAATCGGATGGACCAGACCGACAGAATTGACGAGCGTGCGATCGAGCTGATCGCTGCCCGCGTCGCTAACGCCCTCAAGGAGGACCTCGCAGAGATCGCGACGGGGCTCGGCATGAAACATGACGACGAGTCACCGCTAACGGTGAATGACGTCGCGAAGCGACTTTGTGTGTCGCGCTCCACCGTCTACGCGCACTGGCGCGAGTGGGGCGGCTACAAGCTCGGCGACAGCGCGAAAGCACCGATCCGCTTCGGCAGGACGGAGCTGGAGATCGGGCGCGCGGCCGACCAGTCAACAGAATCGCCGCCCTTGAAACACAAGCCCCGCGTCGACGGCGGCGGCGTCAGCTGATCTTGGACGCACCTCGGTTCGACGAACCCGTGGAGGACCTCGGGTAGCGCGATGCCTCGTCGGCCAAGCGTTCAGATCACGCGCGACCGCCGCACCGACGCCAGCGTCACGTTCGGACTTCGCATCCGCGTCGGGGGCGTCGACGAGCGCGTTCCGCTCGGCAACACCAATGAAGGCTGGGATGAGTCGCGAGTCGAGGCAGCGCGGCGGCAGCTGCTCGCAAAGATCGAGCTCGGCCTATGGACGCCTCGCGCGCACGCCGTCGGGCACGAATATGAGGAAGAGCCGACCTTCCGCGAGCTCGCGACCGACTGGCTCGAGGCCCGCAAACAGGATCCGGCGATCCAGCCGAGAACGACAGAGCTCAACGAATGGCAACTGCGACGCTATCTGACGCCATTTTTCGGCGAGTTGCTGCCCTCGCAGATCACTCCGGAGAAAGTCAAGCAGTACCGCCGTCGCATCCACATCGAGAACACACATATCCGAGCCGCGGCCGAGGCAGGCGGTCCGATTCGTGATCCGCGCACGGGCCGCCCGCTACGAACCCTGTCGAACGAGTCCATCAACAAGACGCTCCGCACGCTGGCATCGATACTCGACGAAGCGGAGGACGTCGGTTTTGTGACTCGGAATGTGGCCCGAGGTCGACGCACTCGGGAGCCGCTCGAGCGGCGCCGCCCCCACGGCATCGTCGAGGTCGACGAGTTCCTGTCGCTGCTGGATGCCTCCGCGCGACTTGACCGCGAGCGACACCGACCAGCAACGCTGGCACGAGCCGCCGAAGTGCGGACGCTTCGCGACGACGCGAGGATGGAATGGGCAGCGATCGCGGCGCAGCTCGGTCTCGCTCGCTCAACGGCGTTTTACCTCTACGGCTGCCGCGACGAGCGGACCGGTCCGATCTGGGGCGCCCGCGCCCCCGTGATCGCCACGCTCGCCCTCGCCGGCCCGCGCGTGACTGAGCTCTGTCAGCTCAACATTGATGACGTCGACCTAGCCAAGGCGAGGTTCTACGTCAACGACTCGAAGACGCCGGCAGGCATCCGACACGTCGACATGCACCCACGGCTTCTTGACGAGCTGACCAGCTACGCCCAGCACCGACCGCCGGCGTCCGGTAACGCGCCGGCCTTCCCCACGCGCAGCGGCAACCGGCGGAACAAGGACAACGTCCGCCTCCGGGTGATCGCGCCGGTGGTGGCTCGAGCGAATCAGATCCGAGCAGCACTGGACCGACCGCCGATCCGCGCCCACGTCACACCACACACGTTCCGGCGCACCTACATCACATACATGATCGCCGCCGGCTACGACCTGCCGTACGTCCAGGCACAGGTCGGACACGCTGATCCGGCCGTGACCTTGTCGATATACGCGCAGGTCATGCGCCGAGCCGATCGCGACCAGCTCAGGGCCGAGATCCGTGGACTGCTCGGCGTCACGCACGCCACGTCCAATGGAGACGGTCGCCTATCCGATCGCATCCGCGAAAAGGCCGGAAATGGCCGCGAACGCGAACAGGAACTCCGATGACGCGCGCCACACGGCAGACAAACCGGTTGGTTTCCAGGGCGTTTCTGAGTACCCCCAGCCGGATTCGAACCGGCGATCTCCTGCGTGAAAGGCAGGCGTCCTAACCGCTAGACCATGGGGGCGGACCACTTTCCATTGTATGAGCCGACCTCGGGCGTCGGATCGTGTCCGGACCGGCGACGTTAAGCGGCCGCCTCTGCGCCCCACAGCTCGGCGGTTGCGATGCGCGTACCCTCGGCGAGAGCGGCGAGCTTCGCCCACTGGATCTCGGGGTGGACCCGGTGGATGAACGCTCCCTGCGCGAACCCGCAATCGGTCCCCGCGAGGACGTTGTCCCTGCCGACGACGTGGGCGAGCCGGACCAACCGCTGCGCGACCAGCTCCGGATGCTCGACGACGTTGGTGTGATGGGTCACGACGCCTGGGATCAGCTTCTTGCCTTCGGGAAGGGGCACGTCCTCCCACACCCGCCACTCGTGCTCGTGGCGCGGATTGGCCTGCTCCAACGCGTAATAGCCGGCATCGACCTGGAGGATCAGGTCGATCGTGTCTTCCAGCGCGGGTCGTAGACGTGGGGGCCGTGCCAGCTGCCCCAACACACGTGGTAGCGGATGCGTTCCGGCGGGAGACCCTCGAGGGCATGGTTGAGGGCATCGACGCACAACTGCGCCCAGCGGCGATAGTCGTCGTCGGTCTGCCCGAGGAACAGCATCGAGTCCCATTCGTGCATCAGCACGGCGTCGTCCACTTGGAGGAAGAACCCGGACTCGACGATCGCGCGGTACTCCTCACGCAGGGCGTCGGCGAGGCCGTAGACGAACGCCTCCTCGCTGTCGTAGTGCTCGTTCCTGAGCCAGTAGGCGCTTGCCGGAGCGACGACCGGCATGAACCACTGTACGTCGACGTGTCCATCGAGCACGTCCCGGAGGTTGGCGATGTCGCGATCCAAGGCGGTGCGGTCATAGGTGATCGGCGCGGTGCACACCCATTCGATCCCCTGGTTCGCCGCCGGCTCATCCTCGCGCTCGCTCGTGTCAGCCGCACGGTTGCTCTCGCGGACGGCCGCCTCGTCGAGCGCGTCGAGCACCGCGTAGGCTCCGGGGAACTGCTGGCGGTCGCGGCTGGGCGGCATCATGCTGGCTCCCTCGACGTTCATCACGCGCGCCTCCAACAGGCTGCCCGTGTGCGTAGCGAGGATCTTGCCCATTGGTCTCCTGATCGTCCGCGTGGCCGACGGCCACTCGTGCGGCGGCGCTGGCAAACACGAGCCGCCGCGGAAATGCAAAGGCGTCGCTCAGTGAGAAGACTTCTCGCGCAGATGTCCACGCGCGCCCGGGCTGCCTCGGATATAAACGGCGGAGACGGGCGCCCACGGGCGGACGAGGAGGACGAGGATGAAGGTCAGTTTGTTCGAGCAGGTGCCGTATCGGTACCTGCCCGCTGGCTTCGAGGATCGCTACAGCTCGGTGGTGACCACGCCGTATTTCGACGTCGTGGAGCCGGAGCGGATGCAGGAGTCGCTCCGGTCCGGGTACGCCGAGCTGATGCACGCGGCCCGGGCCGGCTTCGACGGCGTCTGCGTGACCGAGCACAGCCAGTCGACGTACGACATCTCGCCGAACCCGAACCTGATGGCGGCGGCGGTGGCGTACGGAACGCGGGCGGAAGGTCTTGACACGGCGATCACGGTGCTCGGGCGGTCGCTCGGCAAGTCGCGGGAGCCGCTGAAGGTCGCCGAAGAGTACGCCCTGCTCGATTGCATCAGCGGGGGGCGGCTCATCGCCGGCTTCCCGGTCGGGCTCAGCTACGACGCAAATCAGAACGGCGCCATCCCAGCCATCGAGACCCGCGAGCGCTACAACGAGCACCGAGAGCTGATCCTCAAGGCATGGGCCGAGCCCGATCCGTTCGCCTGGAACGGCCGATTCGAGAAGTACGGGCAGGTGAACCTGTGGCCACGGCCGATCCAGCAGCCGCATCCTCCGATCTGGATCCCGGGCAGCGGGTCGCCGGGCACACTGATGGACATCCTCCGGCGCGACTACGCGTTCGTGTATCTGAGCTGGAGTGGACCGAAGCTCGTCGGGCACCAGATCTTCGACCGCTACTGGGATTTCGCTGAAAAGCAGGGGCGCGACCGCAACCCGTACCGTCTGGCTTTCCTGCAGGTGGTGGCCGTCTCCGAGACCGATGCGAGCGCCGAGAAGGAGTACGCGCCGCATCTGGAAGCGCATTACCGCTCCGGGCTCGGGACCGTCCCTGTGTCCGGCTTTGCCGTGCCGGGCTACGCGGAGCCGGTCGGGATCGAGCACATGATTCGGAATCCAGGCGATCTCGGGATGCTCGCCAAGATGCGCCACATCACCTACAAGGAGATCGTGGACACGCAGGTGGCGATCGTCGGCAGTCCGGCGACCGTGGCCGACCAGATCGAGGAGTTCGTCCGGGAGTTCCGGATCGGGAACCTGCTGGTGATGCTGCAGAACGGCTCGATGCCACGCGAGCTCACCGAGAAGAACATCACGTTGTTCGCCGAGGAGGTGCTGCCGCGGCTGCGCCCGATCTGGGACGCGGAGGGATGGGAGAACCACTGGTGGCCGCGCGAGTCTGAACGAGGGACTGCCGTCGCGGGCGCGGCGGCCCGAGAGGAGGCGTGATGGCCACCGGCATCGCCGAAGTGCGCGACGAGGTCGTCGAGGTGTGCGACGGCCGGCTACGCCTCCACGTCAAGGTGGCGGGCGACGGTCCGCCCGTGGTGTTCTTCCACCCGCTGCCCGGCCTCGAGTGGCAACCGTTGCTCGACCGGCTGGCCCAGGGTCACACCGTGTACGCGCCCGAGCATCCGGGCACCACGCCGGGCGACCCGCAGGCGATTCGCGAGGTCCACACGATCTGGGAGCTGCTGCTCGCGTACGAGGAGACGATCCGGGCGTTGGGGCTCGAGCGCCCCGCGGTGGTCGGCATGTCGTTCGGCGGGATGGTCGCGGCCGACCTCGCCGCGAGCTTCCCGCAGGCACTGAGCCGGCTTGTCCTGATGTCGCCAATCGGGCTATGGCGCGACGACGCTCCGATCCGGCTCGCGGAGATGATCACGGGCCCGCCGGAGGAGATTCCGACCTACCTGTTCAAGTACCCCGAGAGCGAGGCGGCACAGGCGCTGCTGGCGCTCCCCGACGATCCGGAGCAGATCCCGACGGCGATCGCCCAGGGCGCGTGGAACGTCGGCTGCACGACGAAGTTCGCGTGGCCGATCGCCGACCACGGTCTGGCGCGGCGATTGCACCGGATCTCGGTACCGACGCTCGTGCTGTGGGGCCGCGACGACGCGCTGGTTCCGGCCGTCTATGCCGAGGAGTTCGGGAGGCGCATCGCGGGCAGCCGCGTCGAGGTGCTCGACGACTGCGGCCATGCGATGCAGGGCGACCAGCCCGAGCAGACGTTCGCGCTTGTCACAGAGTTCGTGCGCTGAGAGGAGAAGAAGATGCGATTCGGAATTGGCGGCGTCTGCACCGAGGAGACGCTTCGGCCCGCAGAAGTTGCACGGCGCGTGGAGGAGCTGGGGCTCGAGTCGCTCTTCCTCGGCGAGCACACGCACATCCCGTGGTCACGGGAATCGGCCTACCCCCTCGGCGAGCTACCCCGGAACTATTGGCGGTCGTTCGATCCTTTCGTAGCGCTCGCCGACGCGGCGGCGGCGACCTCGCGCATTCGACTCGGAACCGCGATCTGCCAGCTGGCGCAGCGCGACCCGATCATCTGCGCGAAGGAGGTCGCAAGCGTCGACGTGCTCTCGGGTGGCCGGTTCGAGTTCGCCGTGGGCGCGGGTTGGAACCTCGAGGAGATGAGGAACCACGGCACGAACCCGCCTGAGCGCTTCGCGATCATCGAGGACCGCCTGAAGGCGATGTATGAGATGTGGGCCGAGGATGAGGCCACCTACCACGGGCCGTACGTGGACTTCGACCGCATCGCGGTATGGCCCAAGCCCGTGCAGAAGCCACACCCGCCCGTCTTGCTGGCGGGCAACGGCCCGAGCGCCGGGAGGCGGGTACTCGACCACGCCGACGGCTGGGCGCCGGTGGCGTTGCCCGGAATCGCCGACGAGGTCCGGCAATTGCAGTCGGCAGCGCTCGCGGCCGGCCGGAAGGTCTCCGTGACGATTGTCGCCGTTACCCCGAGCGCGAACGAGTTCGAGGAACTCGAGGACGCGGGCGTTGACCGCTGCCTGCACTGGGTGGATTCGATGCACGCAGACGACTTCGATGCGCAGATGGAGCCGTTTCTGACCGCGATCGAGGAGTACGGATGGGACCGCGCCGAGGCGGTGCCGACCCCGTGAGCACGTACAAGGTGGTCTGGATCGCGCGGTACCGCAAGGGCATGACCAAGCAGGAGGCCAGCGAGTATTGGGCCACGCTGCACGGACCGCCGATGAAGGAGGTCTCGCCCGTCGCCGGCTACGTTCAGAGCCACGTTCAGGGCCCGCTCCCCGCGGTGTCCGGAGTCGCGGAGGAGGAGACGTTGTTCGACGGGTACTCCTGCGCGTGGTGGAACGACCGCGCCGATTACCAGGCGGCGATGATCACGCCGGCGTGGCACCGGATCGTCGAGGACGGCCCCAAGGTTTTCGACGTGGACCGGCTCTGGAACATGAGCGCCCACATCGAGGAGCACCAAATGATCGAGGGACCGACCAGCCCGTACAAGGTCGCCTGGATCGTTCGCTTCAAACAAGGAATGACGCGCGAGGAGGGCCGCAAGTACTGGCTGGGCGTCCATGGCCCGATCTTCAAGGAGCTCGACATCGATCGCTACATCCAGAACCACGTCGTTGGTCCGATCGGGGAGGAGGGCGAAACCGACGACGCCGAGATCGGCTTCGACGGCTTCTCCGAGTGCTGGTTCCGCGATAAGAGGCAGTTCCTGGATGCGGTCGAGTCCGATACGTGGGCCGTCGCGGTCGAGGATGCACAGAACGTCTTCGACATGACCCAGATGTGGGGCGCCGCGCTCAAGGAGAACGTCGTGATCGCGCCGCAACTCGTCGGGACCTAGAAATGGAGCGCCCAGAGCCTGTCGCGCCGAGCCTCGAGCTGCTTACGCGACTTCGGGCGACGCTCGCGGAGCCGCTGGAGCTCGGGCAGACGCCGTGGGGGCGGCGGCGAGTGATCGGGGTCACCGGCGGCGAGTTCGACGGGCCGCTCCTCTCGGGCAAGGTGCTGCCAGGCGGCGCGGATTGGCAGATCGTCCACGAGGACGGGACCGCGTCGATCGATACCCGCTACACGCTCGAGTGCCACGACGGAGCGCTGATCTACGTGGCCACGCGCGGGTCCCGCACGGGACCGCGCGAGGTGCTGCAACGGATCGCCGCCGGCGAGACAGTCGATCCTTCCGAGTACTACTTCCGGGTGTCGATTCAGTACGAGACGTCGGCGCGCCGGTACGAGTGGCTCAACCACATCGTGGCCGTCGCCTCCGCGCTGCGGCTGGCGGACCAGGTCGTCTACGACGCCTACGCCGTGCGGTAGGGCCTGACGTGCGCGGTGAAGGTCGCGGAGGACCGCCGCCTGAGGCCGAGGCCGCTTTCCGGTCACTGACCGCACGCGGCACCGAAAAGGTGAAGATCCTGCTTGAGCCGTGATGAGTGTCAGCTGATGACCTCGGTCACCGAAGCATTTATCAATTCCCAATCGACGTCGACGCCGAGGCCCGGACCAGCTGGTGCGTGGATATCGCCGTGGGAGTCGATGACCGGGAAGCCGGTCAAGCCATAGCTCAGGTGCTCCAGAGTGTGGTCGCCCGTCCGGTTGAACGGTAGTACCTCGAACCAGTCGCAATTGTCGATCGCCATCGCGACGTGGAGGTTGGCGACGTTGTTCATCGCGTTGTAGCCGTCGTGAATTTCACAGGGGAGGTTGAATGCTTCCCCGAGGTGGGCGATCTTCATCAGCCCCGTGATTCCCCCTTTTATGACGACGTCGCCGCGCACGTAGTCGGTGGCCTCGCTCACGATCCAGTGGGCAAGCTCCTGGAGCCCGCCCGGGGTGACCTCGGTGGCCATCAAGGGAATTCGCAGGTTCTGTTTGAGCCGGCGGTACCCGTGAATGTCCAGCGCCGGGAGCGGATCCTCATACCAGAGGTAGCCCATTTCCTCGATCTTCACCCCGACCTGAAGCGCGTCGGCGTAGGAGTAACTCCACGTCGCGTCGAGCATGAGTGTCATCTCGTCGCCCACCTCGTCCCGGACCCGTCTGCAGGCCTCGACATCGAACGAGATCGGCGGCGGGACGTCGGTGCGCCACGGCGCCCGTGGCGGGTGAAGCTTGTACCCGCGCCAACCCTGCTCGCGCCAGTAAGCCGCCTCGTCAGCGTAATCCTGCGCGCTCGCGTGGTGCGCCGAGGACAGGTACACCGGGAGCCTGTCACGACAGTTGCCGAGCAGCCGGTGAATCGGCAGCTCGGCCGCCTGGCCGGCGATGTCCCAGAGCGCGACATCGACAACGCCCACCGTGATCGGGTTGATGAAGTGGCCGAGGTTGCACAGACGACGCCAGTGCCGCCCTATCTCGAGTGGGTCAGCTCCCACCAGCAGCGGCTTCACGAACGTGACAATCTCGTGCGCGATGGCCAGTGGGCCCGGGCCTGGATAGCTCAGGAAGTTCGTGCCTTCGATTCCGGCATCGGTCGAGATCCGGAGAACCCCCATCGGAAGCTTCCCGTCCTTCGTCCCGAATACCGCCAGCCGCGGCGACGAGCGCTCGTGCATCGCGATCGTGATGTCGGTGATCCGCAAACTCGAGCACCCACCTCAGCCGGCCGGCGCCGCCTCCGGCCCGCCCGGGCTCAGCTCAGCACCTTGAAGGCGCTCGCGAACCCGGTGTCGAGCCCCTGCTGCACCGCCATGTGCAGGTAGCCGAGTGCTTCGAGCTCGTGTGCCCGCGCGAGCGCTCCCGCGTCGACCGCGCGCATGCCTCCGCTCTCGACCAGGTCGCGGACCGCGGCCTTGGCGTCTTCGTCATCGGATGCAACGAAGACGTCGAGTGGCTCTCCGGCGACGGCTCCGCTGCCCAGCGTGCTGGCGAACGTGGTGTTGAAGGCCTTGACCACGTTTGCGCCCGGGGCCTTCTGCGCAATTTCGGCGGCCGCCGACCCGGCATCGATGCTCAGCGGCGTGAAAGATCCCCAGTCGACCGGGTTCGTGATGTCGACGATGGTCTTGCCGGACAGCTGTTCGCCGTAACGGGCGAGCACGTCGTCGATGGCGCCATACGGAACCGCGAACACGACGACGTCGCCCGCGAGGGCGTCGCCGACAGCGCCGGCTTGGACATCCCCGGAAAGCTCGCTCGCCAGCGCCTCCGCCTTGCCGGACTCGTGCCCGAGGAGGGTGACGGAGTGGCCACCGGCGAGGGCGCGCGTCGCGATGCCCCGGGACATGTTGCCGGTGCCGATGATCGTGATGTCCATGCGTTGCTCCTATCGATCTGTCGAGGGCGGCGGCATCATAGGGGCCGCAAGCGGGGACGAGGGAATTCATGTCCACACCATCCCTCGGACCGCATATCGGAGCGTCGCCGACGGATACGCGTTGTAGCGCGCGTGGTACAGAGCGGCGAAGCGGCCCGCGTGCGGGAAGCCCCACTTCGCGCCGATGCTCGCCACGGTGACTTCGTCGACGCTGAAGTTGACGAGGTCGTTGTGCGCTCGCTCGAGGCGCGTGTGCTGGATGATCTGGTGAGGCGTCGCGCCCAGCGACCGTTGAAAGCCCTGCTGGAGCGCGCGGACGCTGACACCCGCCCACGAGGCTACCTGTGCGACTGTGAGCGGCTCATGGGCGTGCTCCTCGATGTATTCCTGGGCGCGCCGGACCGTGGCCGGGCCGATGCTCCGCGCGTGTGCGTCGAGTTGTGCGCGGAGGTTGTGGTCGGCGCTCAGGAGAAGGCCTGTGAGGACCGCGTGGACGAGCGGAGCAGTCATGATCGGCTCGCGGAACAGCGACTCGGGATCGAACAGGTTCGTGGCGACCGTGCAGACCAACCGGTTCCAATCGGCTGCGGTGCGCCGCGTGAGGTCGAGCGCAAGCGAGAACGCGATCGGCCCGGTGACACGTCGGTGGAGCAGCTGCTCGAGCTGGGCCTCGAGCGCATATCGTTCGATCTTGATCGCGAGCATCTCGCAGGGGGTCCGCCAGCCCGCGAAGCCGGTCGGCCTGTCAGGTCCGAAGACCATGCCCGTCTTCGACGTGGCAACGATCCGGTCCGATCCGCAGTACGCGCGCGTCTGCCCAGCGGTGACGAGGTTGACCTGGTAGGCGTCGGCGTGCGGCTCGGCGTCGACCCGAATCTCGGTGTCGTAGCAGAGCCAGCCCAGCGTGACCGGGCCGAGCGACGCGGCGTCGAGGCTCATCGCAAACGCGCGATGATCGCCCAGGATCGTGAGACGGTGCTCGTGGTAGACACGCCCGGCGACAGTGCTCGCCTCGACGGGATCGTGGCTCCGCAAACTGACTTCGTCTCGCGCGCCCGGCCCCACGTCCATCGGACGTTCGGCGCTGCCCATACTGTTGTCCCGATGTTAGGCGTCGATCGGCGGCTATCCAGATTGCGAAGCCTACGATCCTAAACGCGTAGTCTTTCATCGGGGGGGGCTTGCTGCAAGCTGACCGAACCGCTTTGCTTTCGCCCGAGCCGGGCGGAGAGTCAATGCGGACCGGCACGCGGGCAAGTCGAGAGGAGGAGTCAGACCAATGTTTAGGTCTAAGCGCGCGCGCATCGGCGCGGGCGCGGTAGCTGTAGCCATGATCGCGGCGGTGACCGCCGGCTGCGGATCGAGCTCATCGTCGTCGAGCGCAGCGTCGTCGAGCACGCCGGCGGCCGCGGCGTCGACGTCAAGCACCACGACCTCGAGCGCATCGACGTCGGGCGGGTCCGGGGCCAGGATGGCGATCTTCTATTACAACCCGAGCCCCTATGGAGTGGCGTCGCTGAAGGGCGCGCAGGCGGAGGCCTCGAAGCTCGGCGTCAAGCTCGACGCCTTCGACGCCAACAACGACCCGCAGATGCAGTCCACACAGATCCAGGACGCGATCACAACCGGCAAGTACAAGGCGTTTTGGGTGTGGGGTCTGAACGACGTCGCTCTGACCCCGATCATCAATAAGGCGCTCTCGTCCGGCATCAAGGTCGCGGCCGCCGACTACACCTGGGGACCGCTGTCCTCCCAGAACGTCCTGACAGCCTCATCCAACCCGAAGCTCGTCACGACCGTCGGTCAGTCGATCGGCGCGGAGTCGACGAACCTGATCGCCGCGATGAACGCGGCCTGCAAGAAGCAGGTGGGAACCGGCCACTGCAACATCGCCTTCCTTCCGGGACTCGCCAACTACCCGACCGACACGGTCCGGGAGAACGCGATGACGGCGTACTACAAGGGCAAGCCGAATTACACGTTCACGATCCTCCCACCCGGGATGTACGACCAGGCTGCCTCGCAGAAGGTCGCCCAGACGTACTTCACCGCGAACAAGAACGTCAATGTGTTCGCGACGTTCGGCGACCAGATGGCGGCGGGTGCGGTGACCGCGATGAAGCTGGTCGGCGGCTACACGCCCGGCAAGAACATCGCGGTCATCGGGTACGGTGGCGCGCTGGAGGCCGTCCAACAGGTCAAGTCCGGGACGTGGTACGCCACCCTCGGCCTGTATCCGGCCTCTGAGTCGGAGATCGGGATCGCGGCCCTGAACGACGCGCTGAACGGGAAGCCGACGGCACCCCTCGTCAACATCATCAACCCGGCGACGCGCCCGGCGATCATCGACCAGGCGTACCTGACCGCACACCCGGACTTCCATCCCGACTGGACGCTCGAGGGCGGAATAAATTAGGCGGGTGAACACCGGACGGATTAGAGATCGAGCACGAGCCGGATGAGTCTGGCGGTGGATGCGCCGGTCCGGCTCGTTTCGATCGGCAAGCGGTACTCCGGCACCAAGGCGCTTGACGACGTCAGCGTCGAGGTTGCCGGAGGTACCGTTCACGCGCTCGTCGGCGCCAACGGCGCCGGCAAGTCGACGCTCGGGAAGATCGTCGGCGGCGTGATCCGCCCCGACGACGGACAGCTGTTCATCGACGGCCGCCCCGTTCGCTACACGAGCCCGCGCGAGGCGCGTATCGACGGGATCGCGACAATCGCGCAGGAGCTTGCACCGGTGCCACAGATGAGCGTGATGGAAAACGTCTTCCTCGGCATCGAGCCGCGCCGCTCGGGGGTGGTGCAGGCGCGGCAAATGCGCACGCAGTACGACGAGCTCATCTCGCAGTGGGGTTTCGAGCTCGACGGACACGCCAAGGTCGGAGCCCTAAGGACCGCCGACAAGCAGAAGGTTGAGATACTGCGCGCCGTCGCCTGCGATGCGCGGGTGATCGTGATGGACGAGCCGACCTCGTCGCTGACAAGCGTCGAGACCAAGACGCTCCACCGGATGATCCGCACCCTGCGCGAGAACGGCAGGACGATCGTCTACGTGAGCCACTTCCTGGACGAGGTGCTGGAACTCGCCGACACCGTGACGGTGCTACGCAGTGGGCGCCTCGTGCGGACGGCGCCGGCGGCCCAGGAAACCGAGGAGAGCCTCGTCGCCGGCATGTTCGGCGCCGCCGCGGAGGCGGAGCACTTCGAGAAGCCGCGGGGCTCGACCGCACCGGTGGTGCTGGAGGTATCCGGCCTGCAACGCAAGGGCGTGCTCAGGGACATCTCGCTGCAGATCCGGGCGGGTGAGATCGTCGGCCTTGCCGGCCTCGTGGGCAGCGGCCGCACCGAGCTCGCCCGGGCAATCGCCGGCGCCGATCCGACCGATGGCGGAACGATCGCGGTTGACGGCAAGGTTCGCCGCATTCACTCGCCCGCGGACGCGATGGCGGCCGGGATGGCGTTCCTGCCTGAGAGTCGCAAGGACGACGGGTTGTTCATGGAGCTGTCGATGGCGTCGAACACGACCTTCGCGGATCTGCGCGCCGTCGCCTCGCGATTCGGAGTATTGCGCCGGGCACTCGAGCGCGCGAAGACGCGCTCGCTTCTGAACTCGCTGTCGGTCGATCCGCCGAATCCGTCCATGCGAGTGGCCAGCCTCTCGGGCGGCAACCAGCAGAAGGTTCTATTCGCGCGCTGGCTGTTCCGCAACCCGCGCGTGCTGCTCCTCGACGAGCCGACACGGGGCGTCGACGTCGCGGCGCGCGCAGCGATCCACCGCCTGATCAACAACCTGGCCGCCGAGGGCACGGCCGTGCTGCTGATCTCGTCGGAGATCGAGGAGGTGCTCGGGCTCGCGCATCGCGTGCTCGTGATGCGCCTCGGCTCGATCACTCGCGAGTTCGGCGCCGACCCGCCGTTGGACGCCGTGATGGAGGCCGCGTTCGGCCTAGGAGGGAGCACGCCCGCATGAGCGCCGCCCAGCCGCCCGATCCCGTAGCCGGGGACCCCGTCGTAGTCCCGGATCCCGTCAACGCGGATGCGATCGCCGCTCCGCGTGCGCGTTTCCAGCGACGGATCAAGGCCGAGCACATTCGCGACTACGGCATCGTCGCCTTCGCGATCGCGCTGTTCATCTACTTCTCGATCGCCTCGTCCGTCTTCCTTACCAAGAACAACCTCCTCAACCTCGTCTTCCAGAACGCGACGATCGGCGTCGCCGCGTGCGCCGTCACGCTGACGATCATCGCCGGCAATTTCGACCTTTCGCTCGGATCGATCTTCGTCCTGGCCGAAGTGCTCGCGGCATGGGCTGCCGTCCACATCGGGGTGTGGTGGGCATTCCCTGTGGCGATCGTCGCCGGCGCATTGATGGGCACAATCAACGGGCTTCTGGTGACGAAGCTGCGCATCAACGCATTCCTCGCGACGCTCGCGAGCGCGCTGACGTTCGGCGGCATCGCCGTCGGGGTCACCAAAGGGGGCCTGCTGATCACGCCCAACAGCAGCGTGTTCACGTTCATCGGGCAGCAACGTGTCGCCGGTGTCCAGTACCCGGTCATCATCTTCGCCCTCGTCGCGATCGTCCTCCAGCTCGTGCTGGCATACACCGTCTTCGGTCGCCACCTCTACGGCGTCGGTGGGAACCGCGACGCCGCGCGGCTGTCCGGCATCAAGGTCGACCGGACCGTGATCATCACGTTCGTGGTCACCGGCGCCGCGTGCGGCCTCGCCGGCCTGATCGACGCGTCGACGACCGGGTCGGGGTCGAGCGACATGAGCGGTCTGGGCGGGCAACTCGCACTGCTCGCGATCGCCGGCGTCGCACTCGGAGGCACGAGCATCTTCGGCGGTGTCGGCTCGGTTTGGCGCACGGTCCTGGGGGTGCTGATACTCGGCACGATCACGAACGGCTTCGACCTGCTGGCCGTTCCGGACTACTGGCAGGACGTTGTCCGCGGCATCCTGATCATCTGCGCGGTCGCGATCAGCTCGGTCGTCGACCGGCGCTGAGCCTCACCGCCGGTCCGCGCGTTCGCCGCCGCTCTCGATCGTGACGTTCGCCCAGTCCTCGAACATCCTCACGATCTCGATGAAGTCGGCGTCTTCCGGGAACTTGGCCTCGCCGAGGTTCCAGAGCTGCTCGACGGTGGCTCCGAGCAACATCGGGACGTTGTGGCGTCGCGCCTCGGAGAGGCACAGCCGGACGTCCTTCGCCATGAGGTTGAGTCGGAAGCCCTGCTCGAAGCTTCGGGTCAGCACGTAGGCGGGGAACTTCTGGGCGGCGGCGGTGTTGGACCCGCTGCTCGCGGCCACGACCTCGAGCAGAGTGGCCGGATCGACCCCGGCCTTCACGCCCAGCGACGTCGCCTCGGCTGTGATCGCGATCGAACATGCTGACATGAGGTTGTTGATCACCTTGACCGCCTGGCCCTGACCGGGCTGTTCGCCGACGACGAAGATCCGGGAGCCGAGCAGCTCCAGCACCGGTCGGGCGATCGCGACGTCCTCGGGCGCGCCGGCGACCATGACGGTCAGCCGTCCGCTCTCCGCGCCGGCCCTCCCACCGCTGACGGGCGCATCGACGACGCCGACGCCGGCCGTTCCCATCAGCTCGGCGACCTCCTCCGCCACCTGCGGGCCCGTGGTGGAGAGGTCGACGTACACGCGCAGCGCCGACCCGCCCGCCAGATCGCGGGCAACCTCGGACACGACCTCCGGAGAGGGCAGGCTGACCAGCACGAGGTCGGCGACGTCCGCGACCCCACGGGCACTCTCGCACGCCTCCGCGCCCGCCTCGGCCAGTCCGCTGACGGCTATCGGTGCGGTGTCATAGACGCTCAGCTGATGTCCAGCCTCCAGCAGTCGCCGGGCCATCGGCCCGCCGACAGTCCCCAACCCGACGAAGCCGACCCGGCGAGGAGAGCCGCCGGCGCTCACGCCTGGGATGGCTGCTCGGACTTCGGCTCGATGACGCCGAGCGCGATCAACGCAGTCTCCGCCGTGCGCATCGCCTCCATCGCCGCCGGAACGCCACAGTAGATCGCCGTTTGCAGCAACGCCTCCTGGATCTCCGCCGCGCTCACGCCGTTGGTGATGGCCCCGCGTACGTGGACCTCGAGCTCATGCCGACGTCCGAGCGCGGTGAGCATCGCGATGTTCAAGAGGCTGCGCACCTTGCGATCCAGCCCGGGACGTGCCCACACCGCGCCCCAGCAGTACTCGGTGACGAGCTCTTGCATGGGGCGGGCAAACTCCGAAGCCTGGCCCAGCGAGCGGTCGACGTGTTCGGCACCAAGCACCTCGCGCCGGGTCTGAAGGCCGACCTCGAGCTTCGTCTTGTCCTGCATGGGCGAGCGCGTCCTTTGGTCCGGTTGGGGGATTCTGTATGACAATCATACAGTGAGCTCGCGCGGACGGACGACCTCAGGATTGTCGGACAGTTAGACAGAGGGTTAGGATGACGAGACGATGGGGAATGCGACGAAACGAAGGGGGCGAGCTTGATGGCCGACGGAGGCTTCACCGCACCATGATCGGTACGAGCGAGTCGCCCGACCCCGAGGGAAGATAGGTCAAGAATGAGAGCAGCGCTGCTCGCAACGGTCAGGGAGCCGTTCGTGGTGGAGGACATCGACTACCTCGATCCCGCGCCCGGCCGCGTGCTCATCCGCACCGGCGCGTCACCGTTCTGCTCGACCGACTGCGTCAACTGGCGCGGTGAGCTGTTCAAGATCCCGCCGACGATACTCGGCCACGCCTCGATGGGAGAGGTGGTGGAACTGGGCGCTGGCGTCGACCACATCAACGTGGGCGACCGGGTCATCGTGCCGGGCACGTCAGAGTGCGGAGTGTGCTTCTACTGCTCGATCGGCCGACCCGATCAATGCTCGGAAACGTTCGACCGAGGCGGAATCTGGCCGCATGTGGCCAACCGGAAGACCGGCGAGCCGGTCAGCGCGGCCGGCAACGTCGGGGGCTACGCCGAGGTGATGAACGTCACGGCCAGCCAGGTGTTCCCGGTGCAGACCGATCTGCCCGACGAGTGGCTGAGCTTGCTCGGCTGCGGAATCACCACCGGCGTGGGCTGCGTGCACAACGTGGCCAAGGTGCAGGCGGGCTCGAGCATCGCGATCTTCGGGCTCGGGCACCTCGGGCAGTGGATGGTCCAGGCGGCCCGGATCGCCAATGCACGACAGATCATCGCCGTGGACCCGATCGCGGAGCGCCGTGAGCTGGCCGGCCGTTTCGGAGCCACCGACACGATCGACCCCGAGGCCGGCGATCCAGTGGAGCAGGTCAAGGCGCTCACGAACGGGCGCGGCGCCGACTACACGATGGAGGCAGCGACGCTCGCGTCCGTGTTCCCCCAGACGATCCGGGCGGCTCGCCGGGCCGGAACCGTCGTCTTGACCAGCGTCGAGCGCGGCGACGCCGAGGTGACCATCCCCCAGCTGGCGCTCTCGGTCGAGGGAAGGGCGATTCTCGGCGCCCAGAACGGCAACGTTCGCATGCGACACGACCTGCCGCGGTTCATCCGGATGATGGAGGACGGCTGGCTGGACCCCGGGCCGATCATCACCACGCGCTACCCACTGGACCGGATCGACGACGCGCTGCACGCGTCCGCGGAGAAGCGCGACCTGAGCGGCGTGATCGTGCCCAGACTGGCCGCATAGAGCGTCGAACGAAATGAGCGCGAGACTGGGATGGTCGCGGATCGAGCTGGAAGGTCACCGTGATCGGCGTGGCGGAGCAGCGCTACGCGAGCCGATCGACGGGACCGTATCCGCGACGATCATCCGGCCAGATCCAGGCCGCGGTCATTTTGAGAGAGGCTCTTAGCGCGCGGATGGCGACCGCCACGCGCATACCGGTGCCCGAGCCGCAACTGACGGCGGATGAGATCGTCGCCCGCGCCGTCGCGCTGCGCGAGCTCGTTCTGGCCGAGGCCGCCGAAGCCGAGGAGCGCGGAACATACTCGCCCGAGCTTCACGAGCATTTTGTGGCCGCGGGCTTCCATCGCATCCTCCAGCCGCGCCGCTTCGGTGGCTACGAGTTCGGCCTCGACACGTTCTACCGCGTGATCATCGCGATCTCGAGCGCCGACGCCGGCATCGGCTGGAACCTATGCCTGGGCTCGGCGCACGCCCTTCAGGTCGGCGCGTTCTTCCCCGAGCGGGCCCAGGCCGAGCTGTTCGGCCCCGACGGCCATTTCGTCGGGCCGTCCCGGGCGATTCCGCGGGGCCAGGCGACGCCCGCGCCGGGCGGCTTTCGAGTCAGCGGTCGATGGGACTACTGCTCGGGAGCGACCTACTCGACCCACCTCGTCGCGCTCGCGACCGTCGCCGGATCGGACGAGCGGATCATGGTGGCGATCCCGCGCTCGGACTACGAGATCCTCGACGACTGGGGCCACGGCGCCACGATCGGGCTCGGCGGGACGGCGTCGAACACGATCACCGCCGACGATGTGTTCGTGCCCGCGCACCTGGCGGTGCGCTACGACTGGAAGGACTTCGAGATGCCCCGGGAGGGCACAATCGGCTTCCAGCTCCACGGCAACCCGCTGTACCTGGCACGTGCGATGACGTTCTTCTACGCGTCGCTGAACGCGATCCAGATCGGCAACGCTCGCGCCGCCCTCGAGGAGTACGAGGCGATGATGACGACGCGCCCCACCAGCTTCCCGCCGCCGATCCCCCGCTCGGACTCGGTCGACTACCAGCGGTGGTACGGGGAGGCGTACAGCCTTGTCGACACGGCCGAGCTAGCGTTCTTCGGCGCGCTAGCGCGCTTCGCCGACAAGTGCGTCGGCTTCGCCGAGCGCGGCGAGCCGTTCGCGACCGCCGACGACGGGGCAATCCGCGACGTGCTCGCGCAGTGCGGCAGGCTAGCCTGGCAGTCGGTCGACCTGATGTTCTGCACCGGTGGCTCGAGCGCTGCCCGGCGCGGCTCACGCCTCGACCGCGCGTTCCGGGACGCCGCGATGTTCCGAACGCACATCGGCGCCCAGTACGACGTGGTGTTCGCCTCGACCGGCCGGGCTCGGCTCGGGCAGCCGCTCACGCACTAGGGTCCGCCCGAGGAGAACCTGGATGGTCTGCCATTCAAGCCCGGACTCGGGCACCGTGGCAGGGCATGCATGCCCGCTGCTGTCGCGTAAACGATTGGCGTTGTGGTCGGCTCACAAGGTCGCGAGGAGCTGTGCCCAACCCCCATGGCGCGACCCCCGTCACTGGCGATTTACCCCTCAAAAATGAGGGGTAAATCGCCAAACTTCGGCGAGCCCCGTCCATGACGCGGTCGGTGCGTGATGACCTCGACACAACCGATCCCACACTCGCCGGGTTTGTGCGACCGCCTCCCCACGCGCACGAAATGCCAACGTCTCGCCGGCGCACGCCGATTGGCAGGCTATGCATGCCAGGGGACCGCGGAGCGTCCACGGATCCGGCGCAACGCTCAGCCGGTGCGACCCTTGCGTGCCGCCCAGTCGGTGAGCACGCGCAGCGTCTCCGCGTTGTTTCGCTCCGACATGATCATGTGACCGTTCCCGTGGACGCCGTGGTCGGCGAGCCGTAAGAGCTCGACGTCACACCCGCCCTGCTCCAGGAACTCGACCAGGTGCCGGTCGAACCCCAGGAACATCGACGACTCCGCGGTGACGACGGCGATCGGGAACTGACTGAGGTTGGCCAGTCGCCGGGCGGGCTCCCGTTGGAGCGTGATCGGGATGGGCCCCAGATCCGCACGCTCTTCGGTGACGGTGTCGAGCTCCGACGGGTCGCTGACGGGCGGGTCGTACGTGATCGGCGCGCAGGCCAGCCCCCAGGCGAGATCCACTCCCATCTCCGGCCGGTTGAGAAACGGCGGCCCGAGCGTCTCGATCGCGAACAATGCCGCCACCTTGTCCGGCCGTGCGTCCACGCCGGCGAACGTCCCGGGGCCTCCCGCCGAGTGGGTGACGACGATCGCTGGACCGACGAGATCGAGCAGGTCGGCCAAACGCGAGGCCTCGAGGGCGTGCATCTCGCTGGGGTCGGCGAGCATCGGACCGGACGTGCACAGGCACTGGTCGTAGACGGGGTCGCCGGGCTCACGCCCGCCCGGCCACTGCGTGTGAAGGTGGGCCGCCGGATTGCTGTCGGGGCCCTCGGGCGGGGGGACGAAGATAGGGCGCAGGAACTCGAACCCGAGCTGGGGGCCCATCGGTCCCAGGATGTCCGGATGGTGCGGCGAGCGGCCGTGGCCGGGCCGGTCGACGACGAACACGGTGTGTCCCTGCTCGACGAGCAGACGCGACCAGCCGCGCCGGCCGTCAAACGTGACCGTGTAGTCGATCGCCTGACCGCCGCCCCCGTGCACCAGCACCCACGGCGGGCCGGGCCACGGGTCGGCCGGGGCTTCCCATTCCACGAACATGGGACCGCGCATCACGGTGCCGAGCGGGCCCGCCACCGGCTCGATCCCGACCCAGAAAGAACCGCGTCGCGAGGTCGTGACCTCGGCGGACGCAATGATGTTCTGCACCGACGGTTTCATGAAGGCCTCCTGTTGGTGATCAGCGATCCAGCTCCGCCGGATCCCACCGGCCGGCGCCTCCGGACGGGCGCAGCGCATTGGTCGTGGTCGCGCCGCCGTCGACCGACACGACCTCCCCCGTCATGTAGGCGGAGTCGTCGGAGAGCAGGAACGCCACGACCGATCCGATCTCGTCGGGCGTGCCCGGTCGCCGCAGCGGCGTGGTCGTGGCCCGCCGGGCCATGTCGCCACCCCCGCCGACCGCGCCGCCGGCGCCGGCGAACAACTCGGTCGGGACGATCCCGGGCGCGATCACGTTGACCCGGACGCCGCGCGGACCACCGTATACGGCAGCGCAGCGCGCGAGACCGAGCACAGCATGCTTGGAGGTGTGATATGCGAACAGGTCGGCGCTCCCGCGGAGGCTGGCGATCGAGCCGGTCACGACGATCGCGCCGCCGGATCCCTGCGCTGCATACTGGCGGAACGCGCCGCGCAAGCCGAGGAAAACGCTCGTCACGTTGACCGCCAGCACTCGTTCGAAACCCTCCAGGTCCAGCGCCGGGAGTGGATCGAGCGAACCGGGGATGCCGGCGTTGAGATGGTGCAGGTCGATGCGCCCGAAGCGCTCGACCGCCGCCGCGAGGTAGCGCTCCACGCCTTCCTCGCGCGAGACGTCGGCCGCGACTGCGACGCCGCCGATCTCCTCCGCCACCCGTTCGGCGCCATCGCCGTCGATGTCCACGGCGACCACGTGCGCGCCCTCGCTCGCCAACCGCCGGGCCGATCCTCCGCCGAGGCCCCCGGCGGCGCCGGTCACCACGGCGACCTTGCCCTCGAGGCGCGTCACGCTCACTCGCCCATCATGATGCCGGCGAGGATCCCGCCGTCGACGGGGAACGCGTCGCCGCTGGCATAGGTGGCGTCGCAGACGATGAACAGCATCGTCCGCGCCACCTCCTCGGGCGTGCCGAACCGGCGCAATGGGTACTTCGCCGACATTTGCTCCTCCGGCGCCCCCTCGGTCATGGCGGTGCGGATCATGCCAGGGTGGAGCGAGTTGACCCGGATGCCGTCGCCGCCGAGCTCCAGCGCGGCCGCCTTCGTCAACCCGGCGATCGCGTGCTTGGACGCGGTGTAGTGCGCCAATTGGCCGACCGCAATCTCGGAGGTCATCGAGGAGGTATTGACGATCACTCCGCCTCCGGCCCGGCGCATCGAACCCACCACCGCCCTGATCCCGAGGAAATGGCCGGTGAGGTTCACGTCGATCGTCCGCCGCCACCGCTCCGCCGACAGCTCCGATATGGGAGATGGGTCGATGATTCCGGCATTGTTGACCAGGATCGTGACCGCGCCCGGTCCCCAGCCGTCGTCCTCGGCCGCGGCTACGGCGGCGGTCCAATCCGTCTCGGAGATGACGTCCAACACGACCGAGCGAACCCGATCGCCCAACTCCGAGGCGAGCGCCGATCCTTCGTCGGCGAGGACGTCTCCGATCACCACGTGCGCGCCCTCGCCGACCAACGCCCGTACGTGGGCCGCGCCGATCCCGCGCGCCCCGCCGCTCACGATCGCCAGACGCCCCTCCAGTCGCGGCTGGGTCATCCGACCGCCGCGTATTCCTCGTCGGTGACCGCGTCCTCCCATCCGGTCGTGCCGAGCGAGATCGCGATGTGGCTGACGTAGGTGTCGGGTCCAGCCCCATGCCAGTGGCGCTCACCCGGGTCGAACCAGACCACGTCCCCGGGCATGATCGTGCCGCCGTCGCCCTCCTCGTTGACGGCGAGGCCGCGACCGTGCGTGACGATCAGGATCTGCCCGGTCTCGTGCCTGTGCCAGTCGGTTCGGACGCCGGGCGGGAAGAAGACCGTGTTGATGATCACTCCGGCGACGTCGCGCAGCAGCGGCTCGGACCACACCGCGCCCGTGAATGTCGCGTCGCGGTGCGCCGAGGGCTCACCCTCCACACGGCCGTGATTGACCTTCATCTCGTCCCTCCATCCTGTAGCCGTATGCCCCCGGCCAGGTCTCCGATCCCATCGACCACGCGGTTTGAGATCTGGTCCTCGTAACCGAGGGCGTTGGCCACCTCAAACACTGCGAGACACGGTGGCCCGGTGAACGTGGGGACACCGAGCCGCGCCACGTGGTCCAGATACAGGCGGATGTCCTTTGCCATCAGCCGGCCGGTCAGGCCGCCTTCCAGATAGTCCCCCTTGACGATGTGCGGGAACCGGTTGAGCGTGGCGAAGTTGACACCGGAGCTGGCGTTGAGCACGTCCAGGAACCTCTCCAAGTCGAGGCCGGACAGCTTGGCCGCCAGCATCACCTCGGCGGTGGCCGCGAGGCTGATCCCGTTGAGGAAGTTGTTCAGCAGCTTGGCGATGTGCCCAGCGCCGCTGTCGCCCATGTGGAAGATCTTCGACGCGAATCGCTCGAGGACCGGCCGCACCCGCTCGAGCGCGGCCTCGTCTCCGCCAACCATGATCGTGAGCGTGCCGGCGTCGGCCGCCTTCGCCCCACCCGAAATGCCGGCATCGAGAAAGGCCACGCCCCGTTCAAGCAGGACCGCGTGGATCCGCTGGGTCGACTCCGGCGACGCGGTCGACAGGTCGACGACCACCTGGCCCGGACGCGTGTGGTCGAGCAGGCCGCCTGGTCCGAGCATCACCGGTTCGATGACGCTCGAGTCCGGCAGCGACAGCAGCACGACGTCGACCGCCGCCACCAGCTCGGCGAGCGATGCGGCGGGCTCGATCCCGCTCGCCGCCAATCGCTCGGCGTCGCGGTCATAGCCGATGATCGGGTCGCCCGCCTCGCGGACCCGGGCGGCCATCCGCCCGCCCATCTGGCCGACGCCCACGATCCCGGCGCGGAGTGCGGTCATCCCTCGGTGTCCATCGCCTCGGTGAGTGCCGGCAGCGCCAGCGCGAATGACTCGACCCCGATCCCGCTCGCGAGCTCGAACACCTCCATCAGCTCCGCGGCCGTCGCGCCGTAGCCGATCGCGTTCGCGACGTGCTGGCGCAGCCCCGGGGCGAACATGTGCGTGGCCGAGGAATCGAACGCGCAGTACATGAACTCCTTGACCTTGGGCTCCAGCGTGCCATGTTCCCAGGAGTGCGACGACATCGCCGTGTACGTGGCGAAGAACTCGGCGTCGAGCCGGAGGAAGCCGTCCCAGAAGTCGTTCCAGTAGCCGCGCTTGGTGGTGAAATCGGCCTTGATCTCCTCCTGGCGCTCGGTCAGCGGAGCGTCCATGTCGACGGGCCGTCCGGCGGCCGCCAGCTCCTCGAGCAGGATCGGCACGCCGGTGTTGGCCGCATGGATGCCCATCGTGCTCGTCAGCTCGAGCGTCTCCAGCACCTCGGCGGGGGTGGCACCGAGCGCCAGCGCCCGCCGCACGTCGTCGGCCGCGCCCGGTCCATTCAGATGCGAGGCGGCGCTGTCGACCGCCAGCAGGATCAGCGCCTTTACCTTCGGCTCAAGCGGGCCGTGGCGCCAGGCGTGCGCGGTGAAGTCGAGCACCCGCGCGAAGTAGCCGGGATTCTGGCGCAGCAGCTCCTCGGCCGCCGCGTTCGGCGGGCCGTGCACCTCGGTCCACGCCTCGCGCAGAGCGCCGCTATCGGTGGTGGTCGTCATTGGTCGCTCCTCGAGTCGGTGAGGCATACGGCGAGCCCCGCGGCGTCGCCCTCGAGCGGAGGAAAGCGTCTCATCACGGACGGGTCGTGTCCGGGGACGACAGCGGCGCCGGACTCCTCGTGGCGCCGCAGCGTCGCATACCCGCGGTACATGTCGGCGAGATCGGTGAAGATCCCGAACGGCCGCTCGAGCTCGAGCTCGTCGTCGTAGTGGATAGCGTCGGACGCGAGCACGATCGGGCCGTGTTCGCCGGCCACCTCGAACACGAGCTGGCCCGGCGCGTGACCGCCCACCCGCATCGCGGTGATCCCGGGCGCCACCTCTGCTCGGTCCTCGATCAGCTCGACCCGCTGCTCGGCCGCAGCGCGGCGGAGCAGCTCGATCCCGTCCGGGTCGGCGTGGGCGGCGAACTGCGGTTGCCGGGCGACCGGGTCGGCCGTCCAGAACTCGAGCTCGGCGCGGGCCACGGGCATCCGCGCGTTCGGGAACAAATCCAGATTTCCGATGTGGTCCCAGTGGATATGGCTGATCAGGAGCAGGTCGACCGTCGCGGGGTTGATGCCCAAACGCGCCAATGCGTCGTCCGGCCGGCATAGACATTGCCGGCCCATCCGCTCGCCGCGCTCGGGCTCAAAGCCGCAGTCGAGCATGATCGGCGGCGATCCCGGCGCGTGCAGCGGCTCGAGGATCCAGAAGTAGTAACTGATCTCGAGCGGGCCGTCGGGCTCGCCATACGTGGACCATCGGTAGTACGCGTCGCTGTAGGTCGTCTGGCGCCAGGCGTAGTGCACCGCCAGCGCGCGATACGACGGGTCGCGAGTCACTTGGTGCCGCGTGGCGTCTGCACGTTACCCCGGCCCAGCCGCGGCAGGCCGAGATGCTCGCGGGCTATCTCGCCGAATGCCCAGTCCCGCAACACCGTGTTGCGGTGGCTGTTGAGCATCGACATGTCACGGTAGATGCGCTCGAACCGTGAACCGTCCACGGCCGCGCTGGAACCGGCCGAGCGGAAGATCTCCGACTGGACGATCTCCCACGCCTGGATGATCCCCTCCCTGCCGATGCAGCCGATCCGCATGTCCTCGCCGTACGTGTACGGGATCCCGTCCTCAGCGGCGCGGCGACAGGCCTCCATGTGCTGGTCCACGGCGTTATACATCGCGGCCTCCGCGGTCGCGATCTTCGCCAGTGCAGAGCCGAACCAGCGGTGAAACGTCTCGTCGCCGATGCGCGGCACCATCGGCGGCAGCGGCGTCAGCCTCGAGTGCATCATCTCCTCGTACTCATCGAGCGCCGCGTATGCGCCGCCGATCGCCACCGCGGTCAGCGTCAGCGTGAAGCAGGCCATCGCCCGGCCGCCGTACATCGGGTTTCCGTGCAGCGCTACGCCCGGGGTTTCACGGCCGGCGACGTCGAAGTCGACCATCAACGCGTCCTCGATCGCCCAGTGCGCCGGGATCCGGCCGCGATCGAACGTGATCGTGTTGGAGGCCGACCCCTTGAGCCCTATCAGGCGACCCCAGTCGTCGAGGATCGTGAACTCGCTGCGGGGCGCGACGAACAGCAGCATGCGCTCGGTCGGCTTGCCGTCGTCGCCGGCGATCAGGGCCTGGCCCATGTAGTGCGTCGAGAGCGGGATGCCCGAGCAGTAGCCGACCTTGCCCGTCAGCTCCCACCCGGGTTCCTGACGTGACGATCGGCGGATGCCGTCGGTGCGGACGGCCGGACCGATCGGGGCCGCCACCGCCGCGCATCGAAAGTCCCCGTCGCCGAAGATCTCCTCCTGCGCCGACTCCGGCCACCACGACGCGACCTGGAGCGCGTGGGCGGCAGCGAGCGCGATGCACCACCCCGCGGACATGTCGCCCCGCGACAGCTCCTGGACGACTCGCATGAAGGTCGGCGCACCGAACTCGTAGCCCCCGTACCGCCGCGGGATGTAGCAGCGGTAAAAGCCGGCATCCACGCAGGCCTCGTGGATCTCCTGCGTCGGATAGGTGCGCTGCTCGGTTTCGGCGGACTGCTCGCGGAGCAGCGGTCGCAGCGCGACGGCGCGGGCCATCATCTCCTGCGGGGTGAGATCGGGCTCCGGCGGTGAGATTCCCGCCTGCGCCCCGGCGTCGGCACGGGTCGCCATCGGGCCGGTACAGTAGCATCCTATCGCCTGATCGTCATACAATCTCGCGCGGGGGCGGAGCGAGTCCGCCCTTGAAACGGAGGACAGGTGCACTCGTTCCCACGACCCCAGGAGCCCCATCTTGTCGCCGCACGCGAACCGGCACAGGGCACGTGCCCGGAGTGTGGCAGCGATCAGCTCGCCGACTACCGCGTCCTCAGCGAGGGCGGCTGGTGGGACGTGCGCAAGTGCCAGACCTGCCTGCAGTCGGTGAGTCGCGTCGCCGCTCCGCCGTTCGGCTCCTACACCCCGCTGGGATTGGAGATCTAGGAGGCCATGTTGGGCGTCGACATCGGCGGCACGTTCACCGACGTGGTCGCCGTCCGCAACGGACGCATCACGGTGACAAAGGTTCCGAGTGAGCCGGCGGATCCGGCGCGGCCGGTCATCGAGGGCAGCCGCCGGCTCGGGGTGGAGGGCAGCGCAGTGTTCAACCACGCGAGTACCGCCGGCCTGAACGCGGTGATCACCCGCGGCCTGCCGAAGGTGGCATTCCTGACCACCGACGGCTTCCGGGACATCCTGGTCAAAGGCCGGCTGTGGCGACCGCTCGACGCGCAGACCGACGCGAGCTGGCGCCGGTCGTTCGGCGACGCCGCCCGGCCGCTGATCCCGCGGTACCTGCGACGCGGCGTCACCGAGCGGATCCTCGCCGACGGCCGCGTGATGACCGCACTCGACGAGGATCACGCCCGGCGGCAGTTGAACGTCTTGAAGCGCTGTGAGGTTCAGGGCGTGGCCATCTGCCTGCTCAATTCCTATGTCAACCGCAGCCACGAGGAGCGCCTGCGCGAGCTGACGCTAGACGTCCTGGGCGACGTTCCAGTTTCGATCTCCGCGGAGACCTCGCCGCTGGCCAAGGAGTACGCGCGCGCGTCGACGACCGTGATCGACGTGATGATGAAGCTGATGTTCAGCGGCTACGCCGGCGAGCTCGACGGGCAGTTGAAGGCGCTCGGGTTCACCGGCGAGCTCAACTTCGCCGACTGCGCCGCCACGCTCATACCGTGGCGCGATGCGCTCGAGCAGCCGTTCCGGATCGTGGTCGCCGGACCCGCGGCGGGAACGACGTCGGGCGCCCGGCTCGGCGAGGCGATCGGCGAGCGCGCGCTCATTTGCTGCGACGTCGGCGGCACCTCTACCGACGTGTCGCTGGTGCAGGACGGCCGGCCGTTCGTCAACGACACGTTCTCGCTCGAGGACGACCTGATCATCAACGCGCTCTCCACCGAGATATCCAGCGTCGGCGCCGGGGGTGGGAGCATCGTCTCGATCTCCCCGGCGGGCGACGTCCTCGTCGGCCCGGCGAGCGCCGGCGCGCACCCCGGTCCGGCCTGTTACGGGCGGGGCGGCACGGCACCGACGATCACCGATGCCTGCCTGCTGATCGGCATCCTCGACCCAGACGGCTTCGCCGGTGGGGAGATGCGGCTCGACGCGGAGCGGGCCCGGGCCGCGTTTGCGTCGCTCGAGACACCGCTGTCGTTGCACGACCGCATCGCCTACGCGTACCGGATCGCCGTTCACAACATCGCCGAGGAGGTCACGAACATCGCCATCCGCCACGGCGTGGATCTCCGCGACTTCACGCTGTTGGCCTACGGCGCCGCCGGACCGATGCTCTTGCCGGCCGCGCTCGAGCAGCTGCAGGTCAAGCGCGTCGTGATCCCACCGCACCCAGGGCTGTTCTCGGCACTCGGCCTGCTGGCCACGGACCTCGTCTACTACGACAGCCAGAGCGCGTACATGGTGCTGACCCCGGAGGCCGCGCCGCGGATCGCGGAGATCTTCGACGCCATGGAGCACAAACTCCGCAGCCGCAACCGGGCCGGCAGCGACGGGGTAACAGTGAGACGCAGCTTCGACGGCCGGCTGCTCGGGCAAAGCTGGGAGACGCCGCTCGTCGAGGTGCCCGAGGGCTCGATCACCGAGGAGACCGTGCAGCGGATGATCGACGGCTTTCACGATGAGTACGAGCGGCGCTTCGGGAACCGCTTCCCGGTCGTGCCGGTGCAGGGGGTCACCTATCGCGTGCAGCTCGTGGTGCCCGTCGACAAAGTCGAGTACGACCGGCTCGAGCCCTGGGACGGAGCGGTCACTCGGGTCACTCCCGCCGATCCGCGACCGACCCGAACCTTGGAGCTGCACTACCTCGAGGCCGAGCCGTTCGACGCCCCCGAGTACGAGCGCGAGTCGCTGACCCCGGGCATGCACGTCACCGGGCCCGCGATCATCCGCGAGGGGCTGTCGACTACGTTCCTGCTCGCCGGGCAGCGGGCCGAGGTCGGGCCGCTGGGTGAGATCTCGATCGAGGCCCCCCTGTGATCCGCGATCTTTCGACCGACGAGTTCGCCGCCCGCTACGGCGCGGACAGGTTCACGGCGACGGTGCTCGCAAACCGCTTCCGCTACATCGTCGAGCACGTCTGCAGCCGGCTGCTCACGGCCGCGTTCTCCCCGATCCTGCGCGACTTCTACGACTTCGCGGCGACGCTCGCCGGACCGCCGGCAGTCGATTACGCGACGCCGGCGATGAGCAACAGCATCGTGCTGTTCACCGGCACGATGACGGACTCGGTGCGCAACACGATTAACGAATACGGAGCCGACCGGCTCGGGCCCGGCGACGTGATCGTCGCCAACGACCCCTACCGGACCGGCACTCACGTCAACGACCTCCTGTTCTGCCGACCGGTCTTCGACGGCGACCGGCTGGCCGGCTTCGTCAACCTGAACGCCCATCAACTCGACATGGGTGGCGTCGCCCCGGGCGGGTTCAGCCTCACGAAGCACAACGTGTACGAGACCGGACTCGTCCTGTCGCCGCGCGCGCTCTACCGCGGCGGCGAGCCCGTGCGCGAGACATGGAGCCTGATCTTCGACAACGTTCGCTTCGGCGAAATCTTGTTCCCGGACATGCAGACGATCTGCGCCGGCTTGACGCTCGGTGAGCGTCTGTTGTCCGAGACGCTCGACCGGTATGGCTTCGACGCGGTCCAGGGAGCCATCACATACGTCTGCGACGCCGCCGCGGAGCGGATGGCGCTGGCGCTGGCGGCGATCCCGGACGGGCAGTGGGAGGGCGAGGATGCGGCCGACTGCGACGGCGTCGACGATTCCGAGGAGTACCGCATCCGTGTCACTATCACCAAGCGGGGCGATCACGCCGAGGTGGATTTCTCGGGCACCTCCCGCCAGGCCCGGACGTGCATCAACGCCACCGCGCTCGATGCCAAGACGACCGTCGGCGTCGCGTTCAAGTACCTGTTCGATCCGCGGACGCCGTTCTCGAGCGGCGCGTGGCGCAACATCGACATCGTCCTCCCCGAAGGCACGGTGATCAGCGCGCTGCCGCCCGACGGCGCCGTGTTCCTGTATTACGAGCAGAGCCAGGTGATGATCGGCGCGCTGTTGCGGGCGCTGGCCAAGGCGGTCGGCTCGTCGGCGATCGCCGGCGACCGCGGGACGACCGACATCCACAACGCGAGCGGCGTTCACCCAAACGGAATACCGTGGGTGTCGGCCGCCCAACTCGGCGGTGAGCTCGGGCCGTTCGGCGCCACCGAGCACGGTGACGCGGACACGTGGATGCTGTCGTACCAGGCCAACGGGATCGTGGGCGCGGTCGAGGCGATCGAGTCCGACGTGCCGGCCGTGCTGCTTCGCGAGGAACCCGTCCCGGATAGCGCCGGCCCGGGCTTCAATCGCGGCGGGACCGCCGTCGTGCGGGACTCGCTGTGGCTCCAGGCGGCCAGCCACAACCTCATGTCACTCCACTACAAGCGACCGGCCGGGTTCGGGGTCAACGGCGGAGGCGACGGGCGCAACGGCGGCGTGTGGATCTGGCCGCCGCATGGTGAGACGCCGGCTAGCCCCGCGACCGGTGACGGCGCGTACGCCGACTCGGTCCCGCTGGCGGGTCTCCTGAACCCCGACACCAACGCCCCGGACCCGGACGGGCAATTCCTCTATCCGTACCGGCAGTCAAGCTGGCACACCGACCCGCTGACCGTGATGCGATACATCAACCGTGGCGGCGGAGGTTGGGGCGATCCGTTCACGCGTGAGCCCGAGCGCGTGCTGATCGACGTGCGCGACGGCTACGTGACAGTGGCCGGTGCGGCGCGGGACTATGGCGTCGTCATCGTCGGCGACCCGGAAGAGGACCCCGAGGGCCTCGTGGTTGACGAGACCGCCACCGCGCTCCTCAGGGTGCGACGTGACGATCGCCCGGTAGCGGGGCCGACGTGAGCGGCGATCTTTCGCTGCGGGTCGGTCGCGTCGCGGCGCCACTCCGTGAGCAGGTGCTCGACGTGCTGCGTCAGGCGATTCTCGACTTCCGACTCAAGCCGGGCCAGCGCTTGATCGAGCGCGAGCTGATCGAGCAGACGGGCGTCTCGCGGACGACCATCCGCGAGGTGCTGCGCCAGCTCGCCGCCGAGGGGCTGGTGACGACGATTCCCCAGAAGGGTGCGATCGTGGTCGTTCCTTCCGCCCAGGAGGCGGCGGACCTGTACGAGGTGCGAGCCGCGCTCGAGGCGCTCGCGTGTCGACGGTTCGTCCGCCGCGCCACCGATGAGCAGGTCAAGCAGCTGCGTAAATCGTTCCGGGAGATCGAGCGGCTCGCCAAGCGGCGGGATTCGGATGTCCAGGAGATGCTCGCGGCAAAGGACGACTTCTACGACGTCCTGCTCGACGGCGCCGGGAACAAGGCGATTCGCGAGACCCTCGACAGTCTGCGGGCTCGCGTCAGGCTCTTGCGCGCGACATCGCTCTCGCAGCAGGGCCGGAGTGCCGGCACCGTATCCGAGATCCGCGACATCGTCCGCGCCGCGGAGGCCCGGGACGAGGACGCCATGGCGGCGGCATGTGAGTACCACGTCAACCAGGCGGCGCGCAGCGGTCTCAGCGGCCTTGCGGAGCTGGACGACGAGGCCGCCAATGTCCTCGAGGCACTCGGCGCCTGACTCGCGCTCGGAACGTACTCATGAGTACGAGTGCTCACAGCGGGTAGCCCCTCAGGAACACCGAACTCGCAAAGCGCTGCCTCGACCGCGGATCGGTCGGGGCGAAAGGAACCGATGCACCCACTGCTGTTCGTCAACTGGTCCTCGGTGAACAGGATGTTCCGCGGGCTGATGTGGCTGTGCGCGATCGCGCTCGCCGCCGTGATCGTGGTCCATCTGACGGCGTCGCCGACGCCGCCCCACCACGCGATTCGCGTCCTGCGCTGAGTGCCGCGGGCCCGCGGACCGGCAGCTCAGCGGTCTCGGTCGAGGACGACGATGGTGCCGGTGACCCGGTCCACCGGGGTCTGGTTGCGAGGGGACCAGAGCACCGGAACGTATCGCGGGGCTAGACCGAGCAACCCCCATCCGCACGTCTTCCACACCCGCAACTTGCGCCGTTCGGAGATCTCCTTCATGGCGCGACGCCGGGCCTCGTCGTCGGAATAGGTTCGTCGAACCTCTTTGAGCTCCGCCTCCAGCGCGTCCCGGCGCTCGGCGAAGCGCTTCATGGACGGACGCCGCACCCACCGGCTCAGCTCCCCCGATGCCGTATTCACCGCGTTCCGCATCACCGCGCTACGAACCGAGACCGGACCCCCGGTGCGGGCGTCGACGCGGCGGAGCCGCATCGCCCGGGCTCCGGGGCCGCGCCAATTTCTGAGCCCCTCGATCGGCGCAGACACGGCCCACACCACCAGTCGCCACCGGGGTTCCGCCAAGCGATGGAACGGGAGGCGCTCGGCGAAGTCGAACTCAGGATCGGCCTCGCCCGAGCGCCGGCCGAGGTACGTCATATAGAGCCATACGCCACCGCCGCCCACGATTGCAGCCGGAACCATGAACACGGCGGCATCGATCGCCGACGCCAGCGCCGGCGGCGCAGCGAAGCGATCTCGAGGCCTCCCGGGCCATCGACCGGCACGCCCATAGCCTCTCACACCCGATCTCTATCCGAGCGAGATCAGCGCGATCCCGACCACCACCGCAATTGCGCCGGCGAGCCGCTCGCGCCCGACCTTCTCGCGGCCGCTGATCGCGAGGAACGCCGTGGCCATCACCACGCTCGACTCGCGCACCGCGGCGACCGAAGCGGCAGGAGCAAGCCTCAGGGCGGCGAGCGTGAGCGCGTAGGCGCCGAACATGCCGACGCCCGCCACCGCGGTCGACCGGTTGACCGCGGCGCGCAGTGCCGCCCCGCCCCGGAGGCGCCACACGGCCAGCGCGTACACGACCGCGGGCGCGCCGAGAACCAGCACGAGGTACGTCAGCGGCGCGGCGTGCACGATCCCGTGCTTGTCGACGAGCGTGTAGCCCGCAATGCACGCGCCCACCGAGAGAGCGAGCGCGAGATCGCGCGGGCGGCCGGAAGCGCCGAGCCCGCGGACGAGGACGATCCCAACGGCGACGATGACCACTCCGACCGCGGCCGCCGCCGACACGGTCGCGCTGGCCGCGAGCACACCGGCGACGAGCACGAGTACGGGCGCCGAGCCGCGCGCGATCGGGTAGATGAAGCTCATCGCCGCCACTGAGTAGCCGGTCGCCAGGAGAGCCAGGTACCCCAGCTCGAGTGCGCTCGAACCGGCGACGTATGGCACCGCCGCGGAGTCGAGCCGCCAGTCGACGAGCGCCACGGGCACGAACACGACCGCGCCGATCAGGAGCGCGACCGCGGTCGCGGAATGCGTGTCCTCCTCGCCGGACAGCAGCAGATTCCAGATCGCATGAACCGCGGCCGCGGCGAGGGCGAGCAGTAACGCCGTGATCGGCATCACGCCGGTTTATCGAACTCGCCGCCCCGGACTAGGTACGGTCCTCTCAGAATGATCGCGACAAGGCCGACATGGGCGCGATTGACACCCTGACCCCCGAGGAGCTCGAACTCGCTCCCGCGGCGCCGCCACCGGCCACGGCCGGAGCGATGAAGGCGGTGCTCACCGACGATCGTTTCTCCGACCCCAACTGGATCTACGAACGCAAGCTCGACGGGATCCGGTGCGTCGCGATCCGGACGGGGGCCGCCGTCGAGCTCCTGTCGCGCAACGACCTGTCCCAGAACGACCGGTGGCCAGAACTGGTCGCGGCGCTGGCCAAGGACAAGTGCGATCAGTTCGTGATCGACGGCGAGGTCGTAGCCTTCGAAGGCTCCGAGACGAGCTTCGCGAAGCTCGCCCAGCGAGCCCGTCACTACGTCCCGGTCTTCTACTACGTCTTCGACATCCTGTGGCTCGAGGGCCATGACGTGCGCAAGCTCCCGCTGCGAACGCGTAAGCGGCTGCTCCGCGACGCGCTCGAGTTCCGCGGGAACGTGCGCTGGACCCAGCACCGCAACCGCGACGGCGCTGCCTTCTTCAGGGAGGCGTGCAGGAAGGGCTGGGAGGGTCTGATCGCCAAGCGCGCGGACAGCCCGTACGTCAGCACCCGCTCGCGCGACTGGCTGAAGTTCAAGTGCGGGCACGGCCAGGAGCTCGTGATCGGCGGGTTCACCGAGCCCCGCGGCTCGCGGGTCGAGTTCGGCGCGCTCCTGCTCGGCTACTACCGTGGCAAGCGATTCGAGTACGCCGGCAAGGTCGGGACCGGCTTCGACACCGCCACCCTGCGCGACCTCGGCGACCAGATGCGTAAGCTGCAACGACAAGACCCGCCGTTTGCCGACGCAGCCTCGATCAAGGAACGCAACGTGACCTGGGTCGAGCCGAAGCTGGTCGCCGAGATCGGGTTCACCGAATGGACGCGCGATCACCGGCTGCGCCACCCGCGTTTCGTGGGCCTGCGCGACGACAAGCCGGCGTCCGAGGTGGTGCGCGAGGCGTGACCACCGAGCTCAAGGTTGGCCGCCGCGACGTCCGGATCACACACGAGGACCGAGTCGTGTTCCCCGGACCCGGGCTGACGAAGCTCGACCTCGCGCGCCACTACGAGCGGGCGGCGCCGGCGATGCTGCCGTACGTGCGCGACCGACCGCTCGCACTCCAGGCGTTCCCCGACGGTATCGAGGGCGACGGCTACTTCATGAAAGCGGTCCCCCGCTACTTCCCGGACTGGATCAAGCGAGTCACGGTCCCGAAAAAGGGAGGCACGATCACCCACGTCCTCGCCGGCGACGCTGCGACGCTCGTATATCTCACGGGCCAGAACGTGGTCACCGTGCACACATGGCTGTCCCGCGCCGACAAGCTTCACCAGCCCGACCGCGTGACGATCGACTTCGACCCGTCGGGCGGCGGCTTCGCCGAAGTCCGCGCCGCGGCCCGCGCCGCCGGCGACCGGCTGCGCGATGCGGGACTCGTGCCGTTCGCGATGACGACCGGGTCGCGGGGCGTACACGTCGTCTGTCCGCTCAGGCGCGGTCCGGACTTCTCCGAGGTCCACGCGTTCGCGCGCGGCCTTGCCGAGCAGATGGTCGCCGACGACCCCGATCACCTCACGCTCGAGTGGCACAAGGTCGAGCGCGGCAAGCGCATCTATCTCGACGTGAACCGGATCGCCTACGCTCAGCACGCGGTCGCGCCGTTCTCGGTCAGGCCACGGCCGACCGCGCCGGTGGCGGTGACCCTCCACTGGGACGAACTGTCGGACAAGACGCTCCGCCCCGACGGATGGACGGTCGAAAACGTCGGCGAGCGGCTCGAGGCCCCCGACCCCTGGGCCGGCATGACCCGCCGGGCACGATCGCTCCCGAAGAAGAGCGACTGAGTTCTACGCGACGCGCCGGCGGCGGTTCCGCCGGCCGCGACGGCCCGCGACCTGCCACGGGCCCGGCACGAAGTCGAGCACGAGGTTCACGACCCACACGATCAGCGTCGCCGCCACCAGCGTCCAGAAGCCATGGATGTCGAAGCCGCTCACGATCCATTGGGTGAGCAGAAGCATGAACAACGACACAAAGAACCATGCGATCCCGAGGGTGAGGATCGCCAGCGGCAGCGTGATCAGCCGGAGCAGCGGCTTCACGATTGTGTTCAGCACTCCGAACACGGCGGCCGCCAGCAGCAACGATCCCGCCCCCGAGGCCGTCACTCCGGTGAGGAGCACATCGACGATCAACAGGACGATCGCGTTCGTTAGCCACGAAATCCCGAGCCGCACGATCAGCGGCGGCTCCCGGGGCTCAGGCCTCGCTTGGTATCGCGTCGAACTCACCGCATCAGCGTACCGGTTGGTCAGGATCTGCCCGACGGCCGCCGCGCCACCCGCGACGGAACGAAGGTCAGCCGAGGGTCAGCTGACCGTGGGCGTAGTCGATCCCGATCGTGCCGAAGTGCGAGAGCACGTCGGACCCGAGGAGTCCGAACGCCTTCCCGCCCGAGCCCGCGATCACCGAACTGGTGGCGACGATCGAGGGGAGCGCCTGCCCGCCGATGCTCCACCGCCCGAGCCGCACCTTGCTGGCGGTCTCCGAGCAGCCGACGCCCGTGACCGTGATCGGCCTCCCGACGCGCTTCAGGTGGAGCTGCCGTGCCAGCGCCACGTCGACGAGCGTCTTCGAGGAGCCGGTGTCGATCAGGAACGGGAACACACGGCCGTGTACGACGACCCGCGCGAGCGCAAGCCTCTCACCGTCCTTCGCCTTGAGGATCACGATCGGGATGGTCGCCCGAGCCTCGCGCGCACCGCCGCCGACGGAGGCGAATCCCCACCCGGTGAAGGCGACGAGGAGAATCGAACCAACCAGGCCTGCGACAAGAATCAGGCGACGCACCCTTCCTCCCTTCGTTGACCGTGAGAAGCGAGCGTAGTGCTCATAGATGCGCCGCACACGGCGATCCTGCCCGCGTGCGGCGCTTGGCTCAGGAGAGATGGGTTAAGCGGGAGATGCGCCCCACCAAGAGCTCACGGATTCGAGCCGCTGGCCGAGGAGCCGCTTTGCGCTTGCTGCGGATTGCCGCTCGTGGCCTGGAGAACCGCGGCACGCGTGATGCCGCCGTTCGACGCCGGAACGCACGCGAGCGCCGCACTGCGGGTCTGCGGCGCGGTGAGGTCGATCCCGGCCGACTGCACCATCTGCAGCGTCAACTGCCCCTGGCTGGTCGGATCAGGGAACCCGCGTACGCCGCGGCTCCGCAGGCAGCGTGCGAACGCCAGCAGGTCTTGCTTGTGGACGAGTTGGTCGTGGGCCTGCTGGGCGAGATCCGATTTCGATGGCTGGGGCAAGATCCCCTTGCACGCGGTCTGCGCCTTGTTGAACCCAGGCGAGTTGGCCTCGCCGGCGGGGATCATCACCGCCACCTGCGTGCTGCCCCCGCTCGAGCTGATGTGCACTTTCGGGTCGGGAAAGTTCGTGACGCCGTGGTTGCGCATGCACGCGGAGTACCGGTACGCCGACCCGGCAACGTCCTTAGGCGGGGCGTTGCCGGCGGCGGCGCCCGTGGTCGTCGTGGTTGGCGAGACCCCACCGCAGCCGGCGGCAAACAGTGCAACGCCCGTGAGCGCCGCGGCCGCCCCAATGAGCCGACCTATCGAATACATGGTTTACGCCTCCTGTGACCGGCATCGCATAGCGCGACCGTTGTAGAGGGTCGGTGGTGACAGCACCGTCACGACGGCTGTGACCTCGTTGTCACCGGGATCGGGCATCCTGTGTCCGAGCCCAAGGAGACGACATGCGGGTTCTGGTTGCTGAAGATCACGGAAGGCTCGCCACCGCCATCGCGGAGGGACTGCGCCGGGAAGGTATGGCCGTCGACATCGCGTTCGACGGCGCGGACGCGCTCAGGCACGTGACGGTCCACCGCTACGACGTCGTGGTGCTGGACCGCGATCTCCCGCAGATGCACGGCGACGAGGTCTGCCGGCGAATGCGCGAGGAACGGAGCAACACGCGCGTGCTTATGCTGACCGCGGCGAGCACGATCCGCGACCGCGTCGAGGGCCTGGGGATCGGCGCCGACGATTATCTGACGAAGCCGTTCGACTTCGATGAGCTTGTCGCGCGGGTCAGAGCGCTGGCGCGACGCTCGACCCCCGCGCTCCCACCCACGCTCGCCCACGGCGATCTGACCCTCGACCCCGCTCGGAGGACGGCGGTCCGAGGTGAGATCCCGCTCGCACTAAGCCCGAAGGAGTTCGCCGTGCTCGAATACCTCCTCGGCGCGGAGGGGCGGGTGGTCTCCGCCGAGGAGCTGCTCGAGGGCGTGTGGGACGAGGCCGCGAATCCGTTCACGAACACCGTAAAGACAACGGTCGGCCGGCTCCGCGCGAAGCTGGGCGAGCCGCCCCTCATCGAGACGGTCCGCGAGGGCGGCTACCGGATCTGACGCCCTGTGCGACCGTCACTGCGCTCAGTCACGCCGTCCGGGTGGGTCCGACCGACTCGCACCGCGCGCATGCGCCTGACGCTGTTTTACGCGGGCCTGTTCCTGCTGCTCGGCACGATGCTGCTCGCGATCGTCTACGTGGCCGCGTCGCGCGGGGGTTCCATCAGCGTCGCTGCCCCCTCCGTGCGGCGCCAGTTCACGCTGCCCGGCGGCGACGTCGTCACCTTGCCGGGCAGCCCGCAGCAGATCGTCAGCCAGCAGCACAATGCCGACCTCGACCGCCTGCTCACGATCTCTTGGATCGTGCTCCTGGTGACGACCGCCGGCGCCGCCGTGCTCGGATGGTTCGCCGCCGGCCGGGTGCTGCGGCCTGTACGCGAGATCACCGCGACCGCACGGACGATCTCGGCGGGGAATCTGCACGAGCGCCTCGCTCTGACGGGACCGAACGACGAGTTCAAGCAGCTCGGGGACACGCTCGACGACCTGCTCGGCCGGCTCGAGGCCTCATTCGAGGCGCAGCGGCGTTTTGTCGCCAACGCCTCGCACGAGCTTCGGACGCCGCTAACGCTCGAGCGCACATTGCTGCAGGTGGCGCTCGCCGACCCGGACGCGACCGAGGGAACGCTGCGGGCGACGTGCGAGGAACTGCTGACGTCGCAGGCCGACCAGGAACGACTGCTCGAGGCGCTGCTCACGCTTGCGAGCAGCGAACGCGGCCTCGAGCGACGCGAGCCCGTCGACCTGCCCGCGCTGGTCGACTCCGCGCTGCGGCAGCTGACCCCCAAGCTCGAAGGCCGCGGCCTTTCCACCCAGACCACGCTCGATCCCGCGACCGCGACGGGCGATGAGGCGCTGATCGCGCGCCTGATCGCGAATCTGATCGACAATGCGATCGACCACAACGTCGACCGCGGGCTGGTGGACATCCGCACCGAAACGGCCGACGGGAACGCCGTCCTCACGATCGCCAACACCGGGCCGTTGATCCCGGCGGGACAGACCGAGCGGCTGTTCGAGCCATTCCAGCGGCTGCACGGCCGCACCGCCAGCGACGGTCACCACGGACTCGGGCTGTCGATCGTCCGCGCGATCGCGGTCGCGCACAACGCCGAGGCATCCGCGACGCCCCGCGCCGGCGGCGGCCTCGTCGTGACGGTCCGGTTCCCGGCCCCGTCACCGAGTTAGTCCCGGCCTGGGGCATTCGCCTGATCGTTCCCGGCGCACGTGTGCCGCCATTCGTCCGCCCGCTGTCGTCGGCGTCGCGGGCACGTAGGATCCACAGCGGGGTGAGAATCGAGCAGACCTTCAATGTCGCGCGACCCCCGGAGGCGGTATTCGACTATCTGACGGACCCGTCGAACCTCCGCCACTGGCAGACGTCGAAGACACGCGTGGAAGTGCTGACGGACGGCGCCCCGCGACAGGGATACCGCGTCCGCGAATGGACCAAGCCGCCCGGGGCCAAGGAGTTCGAGCAGGTGGTCGAGTTCACCGACTTCGACCGTCCGCATCGCGTCCACACGCACATCGTCGACGGGCCGCAGCCGATCGACGGCACATGGACGTTCACGCCGTCCGGCGCTGGAACGCGCGTGGAATTCGTCGCCGAGGGCGCGCTCCAAGGCCTGATGCGGTTCGCCGAGCCAATCGTCAAGCGGATGATCGCCCGCCAGTTCGTGCAGTACCACGAGAACCTTCGCCGGAACGTCGAGTCGGCGGACAGCGAATGACGATCAGGCCGCGCTGAGGCTCGTCGTCAGCGCCGGGCCGCCCGCGAGCGTCTGGTAGACGACGCAGTAGCGCTCGGTCAGCTTTTTCAGCGTCGCCAGCTGCTGTTCGTCGGCGTCGGTTTCGAGCTCGAACGAGAGTCGGATCGCGCTGAAGCCCACCGGGGCATCGCGGTCGACACCGAGCGTTCCGCGGAAGTCGAGGTCGCCCTCGGCGCTAACGCGCCCGGACGGGACCGAAATCCCCATCGACGTCGAGACCGCCCGCAGTGTGACGCCCGCGCACGCCACGAGCGCCTCGAGCAGCATGTCGCCCGAGCACAGGAGCGAGCCGTCGCCACCGGTCGCCGGATGCAGGCCGGCCTCGGCAACCGATCTCGCGGTGTTGACCGAGCAGGCCACGCCCTCGCCGAGCTCGCCGGTCGCGGACAGCGTGATCATCGCGGCCTCGGGCTCGGCTCGGTAGCGGTCCTTGATTGGCGCCTGCAGCGCCCGTAGCTGATCGCCGTCCATCGACACGATGTTATGCGCTCAGACGTTCGAGCCGGGGGGCTGCGGGATCGCCGGGCCGGGCGGAGCAGGTGTCGGGACCGCCGGCGTCCCGTTGTCACCAGGGTCATCGGGTGCGCGGATCCATTCGAGGATCCGCCCGCCGGTGATCACGAAGTTCGTGCGTGCGGTCTCCCCGGCACCGGTGCCACAAGTGCTGCCGCCCACGCCCGGACGCCCGGTCAGACGGAACAGCGCGTTGACGTAGAGCCCACGCTGATCGGCCGACAGCAGCAGGGCGCCGCAGGGTAGCGAGGCGTTGGCCTCCTCGGCCTCGGCGCGCGTCCCGATCGTGATCAACACGGCGCTGCCGGTGGCATCCGTGCCGTTGATCATCACGCTCGGGAGCGCGAAATATCGGGCCGCCCCGCGCACGTCGCCGCGGCGCAGCGCGTCCGACCACGCTCTGATCACCGCGACCGCCGCGAAGTGCGGCTTGACCCCGGTCGGTCCGGGCGTCGGTACCACCGGGTCACCGGCTCCGTCTTCGGGCAGCGGCGGCAACTGCGTGGACCGCGCCGGCGCCCGCTGGGCGTGACGCATGGTCGTGCCGTGGAAAACGCCCGTGCCCGACCCGCATCCCGTCACGCACCCCGCCGCCATGATCGCGATGAACGAGGCCCAGTGAACGCGGGCGACCACAACACAATCGTAGGGCCCTCGCTATGCGGGCCTGAAAGCGCGTCTATTCGGGGTCTTCGCCGAGCTCGGCCTCGGCCGCGCCGCTCGCATAGGACGGCGCGGTGTAGCTCTGCTCGATCGTGCGCGTCAGGCGTTCGATCGCCTCGGTTACATCGTCGCGGTCGGGCTTGCTCTCCAGCGCGAGCCGGATCCCGGCGATCTCCCGAGCAAGGTATTCCGTGTCCGCCAGCGAGCGGGAGTTGATCTCGCGGTCCCGTTCGACCTCCGAGCGATCCCGGTCGGCCTGGCGGTTCTGCGCCAGCAGGATCAGCGGCGCCGCGTACGCGGCCTGAGTGGAGAACGCGAGGTTCAGCAGGATGAAGGGGTAGGGATCCCAGGCATTCGTGAACGCGATCCCGTTGAGGATGATCCACAGGATCACGAAGATCGTCTGGGCCGCCAGGTAACGGCCGGTTCCGAGGAAGCGGGCCATCTTCTCGGCGAACCGGGCGAACGCATCCGGGTCGTACGACGGGCCACCCGGGGTGCCACGAGGGGTGCTGAGGTCGTCGCGCCGTGCCATCAGCGGCTCGCGCGCGCGACGCGCCAGTCGTCGGGGAGCATGTGGTCGAGCACGTCGTCGATCGTAACCGCGCCGATTAGGCGCTTGGCGGCGTCGGTGACCGGAATCGCGACGACGTCGTAGGCGGCGAGCCGTTCGGCCACCTCGCGCTCGGTCGCGTCGGCCGAGATCGGCTCCCATTCCTCGTCGAGGCACCGGCCGAGCGGCTTGCTCGGCGCCTCGCGGAGCAGGCGCTGCACCCCGACCACGCCGAGGAAGCGACCGGTGGGGGTCTCGAGCGGCGGGTGGCAGACGAAAACCTGCGCGGCGAGCGGCACAGGCAGGTCCGGATCCCGGATCCGGGCGAGCGCTTGGGCGACGGTGGCCTGCGCGTCGAGGATGACCGGCTCGGGCGTCATCAGGCCGCCGGCGGTGTCCGGCTTGTAGACCAGCAGACGGCGTACCGGTTCGGCCTCCTCGGGGTCCATCGCGCCGAGCAGCTCGGTCCGGCGACTCTCGGAGAACTCTCCGAGCAGGTCGGCGGCGTCGTCGGCCTCCATCTCGTCGAGGACGCGGGCCAGACGCTCCTGATCGAGTCCCTCGACGATCCGCACCTGCTCGTCCTCGTCGAGCTCCTCGAGCAGGTCGGCCAGCCGGTCGTCCTCGAGCTCTGAGGCAAGCACCCTTCGACGGCTCAGCGGGAGGCGGCGGATGGCGGCGGACGCTTCGACCGGATGGAGGCCTCCGAGCGCCGCGGCCTGGCGGTCGATCGGACGCTCGTCGGCGAACAGCTCGCCGGCCTCGCTCCAGTCGATCACGTCGGGGCCACGTCGGCGCGCGGCGAGGCCGGTCAGCATCCGGGCGGAGGAGAGCGCGATCGTCGCCACCTCCCACGCAAACGGCTCGGGCGCCGGGGTCAGGCCGACGTCGACCACGCGCTCGCCGTGGACGTGACGGCCGATCAGCTCCCCGTGGACGAGCCGCTCGCCCGCCCGGAGCTCGAACTGGCGCAGGTTGATCGAGCCCCGGCGCAGACGCACGCCGTCGTTGGAGATCTCACCAACCCGGCCCGCGCCGACGAACACGCGTCGGCGCCCGACCGCCACCACGAATCCGTTGACGCGCGGGGGCCGTCCACCCAGATCGAGGACGACGTCGACCACGCGGCCGATGTCGGCACCGTCGGCTCCCACCAGCGGGAGCCGGGTCAAACGAGTCACGTAAACGATCCGGTCCGCCACACCATCAGGTTAGTTAGCGCGGCGTGGACGTGCGACAACCGAAGCGTGATCCGGGTCGCGCGCGATTGCGAACGGAATTGTCGAACCCGGATCTCCGGGCTGCTCGAGCCGGACGGTGCCCGTCAGTACGAGCGCCACACGAGCGCGTGTGCGGACTACCGGGATGAGTTGGCGGCGCTGCGCGCGGTCATCGACGTCCTGCCGATGACCGCGCCACAGTACGGCGTGCCGCCGGGCCTTCGCCGCCGCGTTCTGCGCATGATCGAGAACGACGACCCTGCGCGGCCCTGAGTGGCTGCGTCACGCAGCCGACAGTTCCCTGACCTGCGTCAGGCGGAAGTTGTTCCCCGACGGATCGTGGAACCCGGAGTCGATCCCGTAGGGGCGCTCCTCCGGAGCTTCGGAGAACTCGACGCCGCGGCTCTTGAGCTGCTCGTAGTCCGCATACACGTCGTCGGTCGTGAAGAACACCGTTCCGGCGAAGCCCTTCGCCATCAGCGACTTGACCTGCTCGGCGGTCGCGGAGTCCATCACCGGCGGCCCCGGGATCGCCATCAGGACGATCGAGATGTCCGGTTGGGTCGGGGGGCCGACGGTCAGCCAGCGGAAGTTACCCATCTCGGGGAGGGTCACGTCCGAGCGGACCTCCATCCCGAGCTTGTTGGTGTAGAACTCGAGCGCCTCGTCCTGGTCGTGGACCCACAGCTGCGCGGTCGAGAGCTTGATCATGATTGCCTCCTCAGGCGTTGTGGTGACTACGCCGGCCACACTAGTTCTGGCGCCTGAGGTTGTCTTCTCGAAACGTGCTGCGCTGAGGCCGCCCGTACGCGCGGACGACGCAACTCGGGAGCATTGCCCAGTCCGACGCCGGCGGGAAGCTCGCGCGGTATGCCGTCGGCGACAAGCCGAATGTCCGCGTGAAGCTGCTCGTGAACGAACCGAGGCTCTGGAGCCCCACCGAGAAGCAGATGTCGGCCACCGAGCGGTCTGTCGTCCGCAATAGCGCCGCCGCCCGCTCGAGCCGGCGCGTCAGCAGATAGGCGTGCGGAGACTCGCCGAACGCCCGGCGGAACTCGCGGCTGAAATGGGCGCGTGACAGCCCGGCGGCCCGCGCGAGGTCGTCGACGTCGAGCGGCTCGAAGTAGCGCGCGTCGGCGAGGTCCTTGGCGCGGAGCAGATGCCGGTCGGCGGGTACGAAGGCCACGGGGACCACCCTATCCAGGTGCGGAGCGATCCTTCGAAAACGGCTGCTAGCGTGAGAGCCGGTTCTCGCCCCGATCCTCGACGGCAACGGATGTTTCATCGCTACAGGCTTGCGCTCCCACTGATCGGACTCGCGCTCGCCGGGTGCGGGGGATCCGCGGTCGGCGGCACCGTCGGCAGCGCATCGTCGACGGCGACCGTTCCCCAGGCCAAGCCGCAGGCGATCGAACCTGCCGCGGGTCAGCAGGCCCGGTCGGTGGCGCCGAACGACCCCGTCGGTGATCCGAATGCGCACGCGGAGCCCCTGTCCGAGGTCCGACGCCTGCTGAAGCTCGAACTGATCGCCGTGAAGGCGAACAATGCGAGCTACATCGACCCGCTCCAGTACGTGACGCTGTGGGAGCGGACCGACCAGGGCGTCGATGCCCAGTTGCCTGTCGGAGCACCGATCCTCGCGCCCTGCCGGGTCAAGATCCTCGCGATCGAGCCGGGCTGGTACGCCGGCCAGCCACTCGTGTACTTCGAGTTGCTCGACGGTCCTGACGCGGGCAAGGTGCAGTACGTCGCCGAGCAGATCACCGATATCGCCCCCGCAGGCACGATCCTCCAGCAGGGGCAGGCGATCGCCCGCTACGCCGCGCACGGCACCGCGATCGAGTACGGCTGGTCGACGATCAACGGCATCACGCTCGCGCGGGCGACGACCGGGTACGAGGAGGGCGAGATCACGCCGGCGGGCCAGAACATGCGCGACTGGTTGAACAGCCTGGGCGCGAACGCCGGGCCTTGGCCGCCGAAGTAGCCCGGCGCCGTCAGCGGCTCCGTATCAGGTTCGGCAGCGAAGTCACCAACCGCGGGATGTCCGCGCGCGAGTGGCCCAGCGCGTCGTCGAGTGCGGACGCGGCGTCGGTCTCGACCGTGGCGCCGTGACCGACGAGCAGTATCGACGGCCGGTATGGAGCCAGCTGTGACCGAGGCGGAGTGAGTCGCAGGAGCGGATGAACGCCGGCGCGCCGGCCTAGGGCGAACGGCGGAGCGGTGCCGATCGCCTCGGCCACGACGAGAGCGCGCTCGCGCTCCCACCACAGCGCGACCTCGTGCCAGCCCCATCGCGATAGCACCGGCACCACCTCGAACGGCGAGTCGGGGGCGGCCGCTGGCAGGCGCAGCAGCGGAACGCCGGACCGGTCGGCGATCGTCTCGCAATCACGGTTGTGGCGGTCGAGCAGCTGAAACACGCCGGCGATCGTGCCGAGCGACTCGGCCTCGGCCAGCGCCGGACCATCGTCGAACGGGTCGACCAGCCACACCCGATCCTCGCTACGAAGCGCGTGCGCCGAGCGGACCATCGTCCCTGGCTCGGTCCAGGTGAGTCCGATCGCGTGGCGTTGCAGCGTGGCGCTCACTCAACTCACGCGTCCGACGCGCACTCGGCGTTGACGTACCCGGACCGGAACGGGCTGGCCTCTCCGGTCTGCTCATCGTAGGTGTGGCGCCATACACATCCGGTGTCGTTCGCGAGCAGGTGGATCGAGACCGACGTCTCCGCGGAAGTCGTTCGCACGCGATGCACGTCGTCGCGCGGCGGCAGCAGAGCGTAGTAGTCGCCGGGATTGACGGGCCGCCGGCGCACGAGCTCGAGCTTCCCGTTTCCCGGCCGGTAGAACTCCTCGTCCTGCACCCCGCGGTAGACGCCGACGAGCCCCCACGCGAGGTGATCGTGAACCGGCGTCATCGCCCCCGGGGGAACGACCAGGCTGAACAGCGACAGTGACCGATCCGCCGCGCGAAACACGAGCCACTGCCCGATCCCGCCGCCCATTCCGCTGCCGACGGCGGGCTCCTGATAATCCGTCGGTAACCAGTCATGATCGGCGAGCATCTCCGCAAACGCGGGGCTGATCAGCTCGCACGCGTGCGCGGACGACTTCGCCTCCGCGATGCGCTCCCGCACGGCCGCGACGAACCCGCGGACGCGCGGGGTGTCGAGCCGGTACTCATCGGCCTCGAGCGGTGGCAACGGGCCGTGGTCGGCATGCATGTCACACATCGCCCGCGAAGCCTAGATACTTCAGGTGATGGCCGACTCCCACGAGATCGCGCTGTCCGAGCTGCTTGGCGCGTTGTCCAGCGCGCTCGACATCGCCGAGGGAGAGCCGCCGGGCCATGCCGCGCGGTCGTGCCTGATCGGAATGCGCGTTGCCGACGAGCTAGGGCTCGACCCGTCCGCCCGATCCGATCTGTTCTACGCGCTGCTGTTGAAGGACGCCGGGTGCTCGGCGAACTCGGCGCACATGGCCGCGCTGTTTCGCGCCGACGATCAGACGGCCAAGCACTCGTCCAAGCTCGTCGACTGGTCGCGTCCGCTGTCGGCGTTCGCGTGGTCGCTCAAGACGGTGGCGCCCGACGGATCCGTGATCGAGCGGGCCGACCGGCTGCGAGCGATCCGCAACGAGGGTCACGTGACCCGCGCACTGATGAAGGCACGCTGTCACCGGGGCGCCGAGATCGCGCGCAAGCTCGGGTTCTCCGAGGCGACGGCCCAGGCCGTCCAGGCGCTCGACGAGCACTGGGACGGGCGCGGGCAGCCGCTCGGGCTCAGCGGAACCTCGATTCCTCTTGCCGCGAGGATCATGTGCCTCGCGCAGACGGTCGAGGTGTTCCACGCCGCGCGCGGCGTCCACATCGCCTATCAGGTCGTCGCCAAGCGCAGTGACCACTGGTTCGACCCCGAGCTTGTCGAGGCTCTTGGCACGTTCCGCCACGACGGGCGCTTCTGGAACTCGCTGGCTACGCCCGACGTGTCCTCGGTCGAGCCGCCCGATCGGATCCTGACCGCCGACGAGGACCGGCTGGACACGATCGCCGAGGGGTTCGCCGCCGTGATCGACGCGAAGTCGCCTTGGACGCACGAGCACTGCGATCGCGTGTGCGCGATCGCGATCGGAATGGGCACACTGCTCGCGTTCGACGACGCGGCGTTGCGGGAGCTGCGCAGAGCGGCACTCCTGCACGACATCGGCAAGCTCTCGATCTCGAACCGCATCCTCGACAAGCCCGGGCCGCTCACCGAGGCCGAGCAGACCAAGTTCAAGCAGCACGCGCGGCTGACCGAGCAGATCCTCAGGCGGGTCCCGGGCTTCGACGGGTTCGCGGCGCTCGCGAGCGCGCATCACGAGCGCCTCGACGGCGGCGGCTACCCACGAGGGCTCGCCGCCGAAGATCAGACGATGTCGATGCGGGTGCTGGCGGTGGCCGACGTATACGAGGCGCTGGTGTCCGAGCGCCCGTATCGGCCGGCTTACTCATCCGAGGTCGCGCTCGAGTTGATGAGCGGCGACGTTCCGGAGCGTCTCGACGCCGACGCGTTCGGCGCGCTGAAGGCGCTGCTCGCCGACGGGGACCTCGGCATCCGCTATGACGACCTGACCGGCTTCCGCCGGCGTCTGCGAAAGCTGCCTTAGGCGGCGATTGGCGGGTCGCCCGGGTCTTCGCCCCGACCGGCGCCGTGCTCGAAGAACGCCGCCACCCAGTCGGGATCGGTCGGATCGACCAGCGATCCGTCGAGCTGGTCGTCGACGTCCGGAGAGCCCGCGGCGCGGAGCTCCTCGATCGCGGCATCGAGGTCGTAGCTCGTCTCCCGGAGCTCGGGCGTCCCGTCGTCGACGATCATCCAGAACGCGGCAGGACGACCCTCGTACGGCATCCCGACGCTGCCGGCGTTCGCGTAGGTCACCGTGCCACCGAGGCTTCGGACCATCTGCTGATGGATGTGCCCGCCCACGACGAGCGGCTCGGACACGTTCGCGAGCATTTCGAGGAGCGCGTCGTCGGGGGTGGCCCGGGTGATGATCTCATCGTCGCGGCGAGGCGAGCCGTGGCAGAAGCACACGCCGTCGAGCGCCAGGCTGATCGGCCATGCGGCGAGGTCGTCGCGCCAGCGACCGTCGAGCGCCTTCGCACTCCACGCCGCCGCCCGCCCGGGGGAATCGTCGGACACCGGCGCCCCGTCGTAGATGGCCACCGCCTCGCGCTCGCAGTTCCCCCGGACCCAGCGAGTCGGCTCCCGACGAGCCGCCAGTAGCTCGAGCGTCTCGCGGACCAGGGGACCGCCGACCACGTCGCCGAGGACGACGATCGCGTCGACCGGATCCCGGTCGAGTTCCCCAAGAACGGCCCGCAGCGCGGGCAGGTTCCCGTGGACGTCGGCGAGCACGGCGATGCGCACGCGCCCACCCTAGCGATCCCGGTCAGAAGATCAGTCAGTTGCCCACGGGAGCGCGGCCGCGGCGGCGGCTGTCTACGATTCCCGGTCGAGGCCTGTACGAGGTGGCTACCGAACCCGAAAGCAGCCAGACCCTGCGCGGTGCGCTCGCGCCCGACGCGCTACGCGAGGCGCTCGTGGTGCGGCGGCCGGTCTTCGGGAACCCGTGGGACTCCACCGTCGACATGGGCGCCTGCTACCTGGCGGTCGCTGTCGTCGACCCGTTCCTGCTGTGGGTCGGGGGCAAACTGATGGGCGCGATCTTCAACTTCAGCTCGCACTGGCCGCTCGGCGTGTTCATGATTGCCGCCCTCGTCGGCGCCGCCGGCTTCATGACGATCGTCGGCCGCCAGCGCACGAGCATCACCGTCGACATACTCACGATCGCCGCCTGGGTCGTGCTCGGCCTGATCGTCGCGCCAATCATCGGCCTGGCGCTCTCGCCGGTTGCCGCGATCATCGTCTACGCGATCATGCTCGCCGGCATCTTCGTGTATGTACTGCGCTTCGGCCACTTCGACGTGGCGTTCCAGCGGACGCTCAGCTGGCCGATCACGTGGAGCCTGCTGGCGCTGTTCTTCGCGTTCTGCGTGCACCAGCTCGTGCTTTATCAGTAACGCTCAGGCGTCGAGCTCGCCCAGGCGCTCGGCCTCGCGTAGCTCCTTCTGCCGCTTTCGCTCGGCCTTCGACAGCTTGCGGCCTCGCTTGACTCCGGCACCACCCATGATCGAGACGAGGCGAATCCGGATCACCGGGCCGACTCGCCCCTGCCCATCGGTCGCCACCCGGCCCCGGTCGCGCCGACAGCCCGTTCGCATGCGCTGGAGCGACCGACGTGGGGACGCGGCCGAGGCACAAGCGATTCATCGCTCATTGCCCGGATCCTAGCTCGGAGGTTTCTCAGCGAACCGCGTGGCAGACGGTGCGCAGCGCCGTGCACCGCACGACCGTGCCGATGATCCACGCGGCGGGCACCGGTCCCCAGTAGCGACTGTCGTCTGAGGTCCCGCGATTGTCCCCGAGCATGTAGTAGTCGCCCGCCGGTACGCGCACCGGGATTGGGAAGCTGCAGGGGGTGCTGCTGGCGCACGGCGCGATGTAGGGCTCGCTCTGGGTGACGCCATTCACCACGGCGTGCCCGTTGACGATCGCCACAGTGTCACCGGGGCCGGCGATCACCCGCTTGACGAATGTGGCTTTCGACTCCTGCGGGACCGGAACGCCACAGGGCTGAGTGTGACCCGCGCCCTCGTTGGGGGAACCGCACTCCGGGTCGCGCGGTCGCGCCCCCGCAGGCGGATGGAACAACTCGATGTCGCCAAGCTGCGGGGCGTGCGAGCGCTCCGTGGCCACTCGCTGCCCGATCCGCAACGTCGGCTCCATCGATCCCGAAGTGACCTTGTAGTACTGGACCTGTTTGTGGAGAAGCAGCCCCAGCCCCGCCAGGACGAGAACGGCCACGGCCAACACCCGGCGGCCAGTCCGCCGCCGGACCGGCCTTCCCAGGGGCAAGGACGAGACTTCCATGCCCTGTTGATCGGCACCGGCCGGAACGCGCTTGATTCGATGGGTCATCCGAACGACGCGACATATTGGAACGCCCTCGCTCATGGACCGTGGAACGCCTCAGTTGAGCATCGCTGCTGCCCGCCGGATCGCGCTCGCCGCGCAGGGGTTCGGGATGCCGCGGCCGGCCAGGCCGCCGAGCGTCAACCAGATCGCGGCGCTCGTGGAGCGGCTCGGGCTGCTCCAGCTCGACTCGGTCAATGTGTTCGTCCGGTCGCATTACATGCCCGTGTTCTCGCGGCTCGGTCCGTACGACCGCGCGCGCTTGGACCGGATCACCGGTCACGGCACCGGCAGGATCGACCGGCGGCTGGTCGAGTACTGGGCGCACGAGGCGTCCCTGTTCCCGATCGAGCTCCATCCCCTGTTCCGCTGGCGGATGGCCGACGTCGATGGCGAGGCCTGGGGCTCGATCTCGAGGATCGTCCGCGAACGGCCGGACCTGGTCGCCGAGACGCTCGAGCTCGTAGCCGAGCGCGGGCCGATCCGGGCGCGGGACACCGGGGCGGTCCGGCGGCCCCCCCGGCCCGGGCACATGTGGAACTGGCATGAGGGGAAAGTCGCGCTCGAGCACCTGTTCTTCACCGGGCGCGTGGGCGCGGCCAGGCGAGTCAACTTCGAGCGACTGTACGACACGATCGACCGCGTGGTGCCGGCCGGGGTCCTCGAGCGGGCGACGCCGGACCCGGCCGATGCGCAGCGCGAGCTCGTCCGGATCGCGGCTCGCGCGCTCGGCGTCGCCACCGAGCCCGACCTCGGCGACTACTTCCGCCTGCCGCGCGCGGCGTCCAAGCAACGCGTGGCCGAGCTCGTCGCCGCCGGCGAGCTGACGCCGGTCGCGGTGGCGGGTTGGAGCGCCCCCGCCTACCTCTGGCCGGACGCCCGCCGGCCGCGCCGGCTCCACGCTCGCGCCCTGTTGACGCCGTTCGACTCGCTGATCTGGTTCCGTCAGCGCACCGAGCGACTGTTCGGCTTCCGCTACCGGATCGAGATCTACACTCCGGCCGCCAAGCGCACACATGGCTACTACGTGCTGCCGTTCCTGCTTGGGGAGACGCTGATGGCGCGCGTCGACCTCAAATCCGACCGCCAGCGGAGCGCGCTGCTCGTTCAGGGCGCGTTCGCCGAGGACGGCGCCGATCGGGGTCGTGTCGCCGCCGAGCTTGCCGCGGAGCTGCGACTGGTCGCGACCTGGCTCGGGCTTGAGCGGGTCGCGGTGGCGCCGAACGGCGACCTGTCGCGCGAGCTGGCTGCGATCATCGGCTGATGGACTCGCTGGTTGTGCGGGCTGCGATCGTCGACGAGGTCGATCAGGTCGTGGCGATGTACCAGTGGCTGTTCGCCCCGCCGGGCGCGCGCGCGGTGCAGTGGGACGCGGCGCGCGCGGCGTCCGCCCTGCGTGACGCGATCGCGGCGGATGACGCGGTCGTCCTCGTCGCCGAGACGGCGGGCGAGCTCGTCGGCCTGTGCACCGCGTACGACGACATCCATTCGGTCCGCTTCGGCCGGCGCGTCTGGGTCGAGGACCTCGCCGTCCACCCCGAGCGCCGCTCGCTTGGGATCGGCAAGCGCCTGCTCGACGAGGCCAAAGATTGGGCGCGGGCCCGCGGCGCCAGTCACCTCGAGCTCGACTCCGCCGAGACGCGGCCGGATGCGCACCGGTTCTACGAGCGGGAAGGTCCGAGCTGGCGCTCGACGTGCTTCGGCTGGGAGCTGTAGCGAGCCGGGGGCGCAAGGGGCCGAGCCGTTTTGCCGATTACCTCGCGCGAGACCGCTTGTGCTGCGACTAAGGCCCGAGCGGCATGAAACTGAGGGTTTGAAAGGGGCAGACGCCCGATTGCGTCTACGCCAGCAGCGGCTACTTTGAAATCAACAGAGATGTTCGCACTGCTCCAGAACCACGCCACCGGCATGCCCACGCTCGACGCGGAGGCCGACTTCCGCCGTGCCCGTCGCCGCCACGCGGCCGCGCGCGTCGGGCGCTGGGTCACCCGCCGGTCAGATTGGCGCCACCCGCGCACACTCGATGACCCAGCGGTACGCCTCGGCGGCCTGCCGCGAATGCAGGTCGTCCCGCTCGCCGCGATCGTCGGCACGCTCGAGCCGACGCTCCATTTCGACGCATGCTTCCGCCCGGCTTCGAACCTCGTGCGTCGGCGGTGGGAGCGAATCGCGCTGGCCCACCGGCGAGGAGTGGCGCTACCGCCGATCGAGCTGATCAAACGGCCCGACGGCTATTACGTGCTCGATGGTCGCCACCGCGTCTCGGTGGCGCGGGCGCTCGGTCATCCCGACATCGACGCTCGGGTTACGGGAGCGCGACCGCAGCCGTGATGCCTCCGGGTCCGGGGGCGGCCGCCCTTGTCCGGTCGCCGCGGGCGCCCTAAGCGGCCGCCGCCAGCCGCGCGGCCAGCGTCCTCGCCGCCTCGGCGAACTCCGGCGGCCCGAGCACCTCCATCGGCTCATCGAGCGTCGCCATCCAGACCAGGAAGCTGTGTGACCACGCGCGGCGGCTGGTGACGATGCACGCGTCTTCACCCTCGGGCTCGACGACCGCGTACCGGGTCGGGATCCGTCCCCGGACGTGCGCCGCCGGAACGAGCAGGCGGACGCGACCCGGGTCGGCGACCGCATCGCTGTCCCTGACGCCTCGCAGCCGCTCCTTGACGAACGCGGCCGGGTCGCCACCGGGGACCGTCCGCCGCTGCCCGCGCTCGCCTGGTCGCAGACGACCGCGAATCCGATCGATCCGGAACGTCCGCCAGTCGTCGCGGTCGAGGTCGAACGCCACCAGATACCAGCGATGGCCGCTGTAGACGACGGCATGCGGCTCGGTGCTGCGCTGCGATGCCTTGTCATCCCTGGCGATGTAGGCGAACCGCAGGCGGGTGCGGTCGCGGCAGGCCCCGGCGATCGTCGCCAGCACCTCGGCATCGATCTGCTGGCCCTCGACGCCGAACGACGAGGTCGCGTCGCTGAGCGCGTTGACCCGGCGACGGAGCCGGTTGGGCAGGACCTGCTCGAGCTTCGTCAACGCTCGGACGGATGTTTCCTCGATTCCGGCGATCCCGCCGGCGGCCGCGGTTCGCAGACCGACGGCGACCGCGACGGCCTCGGCGTCGTCGAGCAGCAGCGGCGGGAGTTCGCCGCCGTTGCCGAGCCGGTAGCCACCGGCGACGCCGGGAGCGGCCTCAACGGGGTAGCCGAGCGTTCGCAGCTTGTCGACGTCGCGGCGGATCGTGCGCGGGCCGACCTCGAGGCGGTCGGCGAGCTCCTGACCGGTCCATTCCCGGCGCATCTGGAGGAGCGAAAGCAGTGCGAGTAGGCGAGCGGAGGTCTGAACCATGATGCGGCGCATGGTTCCACATATCGCGGACTGTAGTTGTCCTCAATGAGGCGCATCGCGCGCTATTGCGGACCGAAATAGTCCGCGATTCCCGAGAGGCTACGAACATGTCAACCATCACATTCACTCCCTCCGTGGCCGTCGCGAAGGCGCGGCCTTCCAGCCGGGGAATCTGGCTCGGCTTCCTCGTGGTCCTCGCCGCCTCGGTCATGGACCTGCTCGACTCGACGATCGCTCAGACCGCCGCGCCGGCGATCCGGCTAGACCTTGGCGGCTCGTACGCGGCGCTCGAGTGGATCTCCGCCGCCTACACGCTGGCGATGGCGGTGACACTGCTGCTCGGCAGCCGGCTCGGTGACTTGTTCGGACGCCGGCGGGTGCTGCTCGTCGGGATCGGCGGTTTCGTCGCCGCGTCGGTGCTGTGCTCGCTGGCCCCGACACCGGGCGCACTGATCGCCGGCCGTGCGCTCCAGGGCGCGGTGGCCGCGATCATGGTGCCGCAGGGGTTCGGGCTGATTCGCGAGCTGTTCGGCGACGAGGGTCAGCAGAAGGCGTTCGGCGTGTTCGGCCCGGTGATGGGACTGGCCGCGGTCGCCGGACCGCTCGTCGGCGGGGCGCTGGTCAACCTCAATCTGGTCGGGACCGGCTGGCGCGCCATCTTCCTCGTCAACGTCCCGATCGGGCTCCTCGCGATCCAGGCCGGCCGGCGCTACCTGCCCCGGACGGTGCCGGCGGCCGCGGGGGCCCGCCTCGACGCCCCAAGCGTCACGCTTGCGATGGTCGGCGGGTTCGCGCTCGTCTACCCGCTGATCGAAGGCCGCGAGCACGGGTGGCCGGCGTGGTCGTTCGCGCTGCTCGGCGTCGGCCTGCTGGCGCTCGCCGCGTTCGGAGTGCTCCAGGCTCGGCGCTCGCGCCAGGGCCGCGCCCCGCTGGTCGAGCCGTCGATCCTCCGCCGCCGCGGCTACGTGGCGGGGCTCGCGGTCGTGCTCGGGTTCATCGGCGCGATGGGCGGGATGATGATCGCGCTCAACGTGATGTTCCAGACCGGGCTCGGCCTGAGCCCGCTGGCCTGCGCGGTCGCCACCGTGGCGATTCCGGTGACGGCAATCGCCGGCTCCATCACCTCGTCGGCGCTGCTCTCGAAGATCGGGCGCACGACGATGCACATCGGAATCGTGCTCATGGCGATCGGCCTGATCGTGGTCGATGTTGTCCTTCGCGCGGACAGCGGCACCGTCACCGCGTTGGACCTGGCCGGACCGCTCGCGATCACCGGCTTCGGGATGGGGATGGTATTCGTGCCGATGTTCGATGTGATCCTGGCCGGCGTCGCACCGCACGAGATCGGCTCCGCTTCGGGTCTGCTCGAGTCGATCCAGCAGCTGGCGATGTCGATCGGGATCGCGGCTGTCGGGACTGTCCTGTTCGATCACCTCGGGAGCGGCCACGGTCCGGTGGCGTTCGTCGAGGCCTCAGATCACGCCCTGCTGGTCGCCGTCGGGTTCCTGGTGGCGGCATGCACGGCCGTGTTCTGGCTGCCCAAGCACGCGCGCGCAAGTCACTAAGGCGGGCCCCGCCGGCTACGACGCCCCGCGGTGATCGGCTACCCAACCCGGGTGTAAGTCAGGTCGAAGTCGGTCGTGTAGTTGACGCCGTCCTCCGCCTTCTCCCAACGACCGGCGATCCGCCGCCCGCCATCCTCGAACCGCCCGGTGAAGCGTTGTGGAAAGGGCGCACCCTCGCGCCACAGCCGCCACTCGGTGCCGGAGATGCTCATGCCATAGACCCGACACACGCCTCGCTCGTCGGCATACAGCTGGTAATAGGTGCCGTTGGCCGCGTCGCATCCGATGATGGAGACGTTGTCGGGTGCCTCGGGCATGTCGATCGTGGTCGTCTGCACCAGGTGCGCTCCGGAGGCATGCCATTCGAACGTGGAGCGGACGTCGCCCGGCCACGGCAGGCCGTCAGGTCCCACCGCCGTCAGGCTCCATTCTCCGACGAGCGGGTCGAGCGCCCTGAGGGCATCCTCGGCGGTCGGCTGGTCGATCATCTACTCGGCGCGCGTGTAGACCTGGGCCTGAACGCCGTCGGGACCGACCGTCCGGCTCTCGGCGAGCTTGAACTTCAGCCGGTCGATGCCTTCGGGGAACAGTCGCTTGCCGCGCCCGAGGATCGTCGGGAAGATCATGAGGCGAAGCTCGTCGACGAGGTCGGCGGCGAGCAGCGCCCGCACGAGCGCCCCGCTTCCGGCGACGAGGATCGCGCCGTCGGTCTCCTCCTTGAGCTTCGCGACCCCCGCGGCGGGGTCACCTGAGATCACCGTTGTGTTCTGCCAGCCCGGGTCGCTGAGCGTGTTTGACACCACGTACTTCGCGCCGTTGTTGATCTTCTCCGCGAACGGGCCCTCGCGTGTGGGCCACGCCTCGGCGAAGCGCTCGTACGTATGTCGTCCGAGCAGCTGGATGTCGGCCTCCATCAGCTCGTCCATCTTGAACTTGTCCCCGTCCTCGCCACGGTCGTACTCGAACGTCCAGCCGCCGTACTCATATCCCTCGGCGCCGCCCGGGTCCTCGAACACCCCGTCGAGCGACACGAACTCGGTGACGATCAGCCTGCCCATTAGGCCTCCTCAGTTGCAATCTTTGACCCTACGACCGCGGAGCGGGCCTTAACTAAGCGGTCGAGGGCGCGCCCAGAGACGCCTCGAGCAGCCGCAGGGCGTCCGGGAGGTTGGCGCGGCCGAACCCGACCCGTACGTGGCACGCCTGGTCGTAGACCGACCCCGGGAGCAGAGCACACCGCGGTCCGCGAGCCGCGCACACATGTCGTCGAGGCCGTCGACGCCGTTGACGCGCGGGAACCCGATCCGGCTCGCGATCGGCCGCACCCACTCGAACGTGTCCGCGTGGCGCTCGAAGAACCCGACGAGCAGTGACAGGTTGCATTCCACGATCGCGAGGTTTCGCTCGAGCAGAACGTGACGGTTCGTGAGCGCGACCGCGACGAGCACCTCGCTCGGGTAGCGCCCGATCCGGAACGGCTTGACGTCCATCGCCCCCGATTATTCCGACCGGACGAAACGCCAGATTCAGGTGTTTTGATCGAGTTCGCCCACGCGACGTCTACGCGCGAGTTTTCACCGCAATGCACGTTATCTGTGTACGTCCAAACGACCTCAAGGAATGAGTACGAATGGTCAACAAACGTTTGATCGGCAGCATGATCGCTGCCTTCTCGCTGGTCCTGGCCTTCCCGGCTCTGGCCTCGGCGCACATCCTCTCTGTTTCGGTCGGTCCCTCTCAGTGCGCACCATCGGGTAACGGCGAGTACACCGCCACCTTCACGATCACTGAGACAGCCTTCGGCGGAACCACCGAGGACATCCCCGTCGGCCAGAACGTGAAGGAGGTCTTGGCTTCGAGCTCGGACAAGGGCAACACCGGGTTCAACCAGAACTACTTCACGACCGGCGCCGTCGGCACTCAGACCGGGCAGGCGAACCTGGGTCAGCCGACGCTGTTCTCCTCGCCGTCGAACTCGTCGGCGCAGCTCACGTTCACGATCACGACGTCGGTGCCGGAGACCTACGTGCTCGGCAACAGCTACATGCGCACGCCGTCGTCCGCGACCGCCACCGCGCCGAAGAGTGGTTGCACGCCGACGTGTCCCACCGGCGACACGCTCGTCAACGGCAAGTGCGTGCCTCCGACCAGCTGCCCCGCCGGCGAGACCCTGACCGGCGGCGTGTGCGTGCCACCGACAAGCTGCCCGAACGGGCAGACCCTCGTGAACGGTCAGTGCGTGCCACCGACAAGCTGTCCGAACGGCCAAGTCCTCTCGGGCGGCCAGTGCGTGCCACCCACGAATTGTCCCGGCGACCAGGTCCTGTCGGGTGGCAAGTGCGTCCCGCCGACCACTTGCCCCAGCGGCCAGGTCCTGTCTGGCGGCCAGTGCGTGCCACCCACCTCATGCCCGAGCGGCCAGGTCCTGGCCGGCGGCCAGTGCGTGCCTCCGACGGCCTGCCCCGCCGGCGAGACGCTGACCGGCAACGTGTGCGCAACCACGACGTTCGCGCCTCCGCCCAAGACCTTCCCGGGCGTGTGCCGGGCATCGACGATGGGTTATAAGGTGCGCGCCGGCCAAATCGACACGATCGTCGTCGCGGTCACCCGCCACGGCGCCGCGGTGTCGGGCGCCAAGGTGAAGATCACGCTCCCCGGCGGGAAGACCGTTTCGAGGAGCACCGCCAAGAACGGCAAGGTGACGTTCACCGTCGAGCCGACGCGGAGCGGGACCATCGTCGTCCGCAGCCCGAGCTGCAAGGAGATGGTCAAGGTGAAGGTGTTCGCCGCCAAGGCGGCCACGGCAGTCCGTTCACCTTCCTTCACCGGGTGACATGAGGCGCTACCCAGCACCGAACCGCCGCGGCATTCGGGCCGCGGCGGTCTACGCTCTCGCCGTCCTGGCGACGCTCGCACTGCCGGCCCTCGGCCAGGCGCGCACGGTCAAGCGCCAGGTGCTCTCCCACCCCGGGTTCAAGTCGACCTGGGCTTACCTCGAGAGCGGCACCGACGCGTACGCCTCACCGTCGAGGCACTCGCCGGTTCTCGGGTATCTCGGGCTGACCACGCAGGACGGAACGAGCCAGCTGCTGCTCGAACAGCAGCGGGTTCTGATCCACGGGGCTTGGTGGGTGCAGGTGCGGCTCCCGCTCCGGCCGGCCGGTCAGATCGGCTGGGTTCCGGAGTCGACGCTCGGCGAGCCCCAGACCGTGCACACGTACGTGGTGGTCTCGACCGAGAAGATGACGCTCACGCTGTACCGCGATGGCAAGGTCATCTTCAGCACACGCGTGGGCACCGGCAAAGCGAGCACGCCGACGCCTCACGGTCAGTTCTACATCCGTGACCGGCTGACCGGGTTCGCGCCGGGCAGCATCTACGGGCCGGTGGCGTTCGGCACGTCCGCGCTATCGAACGTCGAAACCGATTGGCCCGGCGGCGGTGTCATCGGCATCCACGGCACGAATGAGCCGTCGCTGATCCCCGGGCACCCGTCGCACGGCTGCATCCGCGTGCCCAACTGGGAGATCGTGCAGCTGGCGAGATCGCTGCCGATCGGGACTCCGCTCACGATCGAATGACACCCGGCTCGCCTGGCCCATCCAGCCAGGCGAGCCAACAGATGCCGCACCTCGGTGCGTCTCACGATGACTCACACCCCCGTCGTGGCAACCGCGGCTAAAAGCGGTCGGCTTCGAACTTGCGAGCGAGGCCCAGCATCGCCGAGCGACGGTCGGGCCCGGCCGCTCCGAGCATCACCGCTCTGCCACTGAGGCCGCCGGAAACCAAGGGGGTGTTCCCGTCCCGGCGCCCCGACAAACCCTCCGCGAAGCGCCAGACCGTACACCACCAGATGCGGGTGATCGCGACCGGTACGCTGCGAGCGCTATCGCGAACATCGACGAGCCGCGTCCCCTTCCTCCGGACCTCAGCAACCCGCGCAACGACGCCGAGCGCCGGGCCAAAGCGCTGATCGCATCCGTGACGTCCGCCGATCTGCGCCGAGCGCGGGCCTTGCTGGACGCCGATCCCGGGCTCGCACGCCACGACCTCGCGTGTGCGTGCGCCACCGGCGAGGCGGATGAGGTCTCGCGCCGGGTGGCGGCGCGACCGGCCGCCGTCAACGAGCCGACTGGCCCCAACGGTTGGGAGCCGATCCTGTATGCCTGCTTCTCGCGGCTGCTCCGTGGCGACGCCACACGCGCGCAGGGAATCCGGGAGGCGGCGCGGCGCCTCCTCGCCGCCGGCGCCGATCCGAACGCATCATTCATCCACGACGGCGAGTGGCTCCAAGTCGCCCTCTACGGCGCCGCCGGAATCGCCGGCGACCCCGAGCTGACGATGATGCTGCTCGAGGCCGGTGCCGACCCGACCGACGATCGCGACGGCTACCACGGCAACGAGGTCCTCTACCACGCGTGCGAGTTCCCGGACCCGACGTGCGCGATGCTCGTGATCGACGCCGGCTCGCGCCAGGACTTCGTCGACTACGACCTCGGGCGCGCGCTCAATTTCCCGAACGCCGAGATGGTCGAGATGTTCTGCACGCACGGCGCGCGGACCGACGCGGGTCACCTTCACCAGGCGGTGTGGCGCCGGCGTCCGCCCCGGACGGTCGCCGCTGTGCTCGACGCCGGCGCGCCGATCGACGCGCCCGACGAGAAGGGCCTCACCGCGCTTCGGGTCGCGGTGCGCTGGGGCGAGGACGCGGTCGCCGCGCTCCTGCGCGAGCGCGGCGCTGACTCGGCGGCGGTCACCGACGCGGACCGCGCGCTCGGGGCGCTGGTTGGCGGTGAGCACGACGCGCCACCGGACGGCGTCGCGCTCTCCGCAATCGACGAGATGGTCATGGGCTCGATCGAGGGCGGGCACCTCGAGACCATGCGCCGCTTGCTCGACGCGGGGGGTAGGATCGACGGCGATCCCGACGGCACGGAGATCCCGCTCGGGCACGCGTGCTGGCGCCGGCGCGTCGAGATGACGCGCGACCTGGTCGAGCGCGGCGCGGCGCTCACGTTCCGCGACGGGGGGAGCGCGATCGGAGCAGCGCTCCACGGCTCGCGCCACTGTCACGATCCCGAGGGCGGCCCGACGATGCAGACGACCGACGAGATCCCGCACGAGCCGTATGCCGAGATCGTGCGGATCCTGCTTGCCGCGGGCGCGACCGTCCCCGAGCGGATCGGCGAGCACGGCCCACGCGCTGCCGAGCTGGTCGCTGAGCTCGGCATCGACCCGCCCCATTGACCCGAGCCGGCGCTTGGCGTGGATACCTAGCGGCGCGTGGCCGCGCTCTCTTCGGCGTCGCTCAGCTCGTCGGTCGGCGCGTCGGCATCGGGCGCCGCGCCGTCATCGGTCGGTGGCGCAGCCCGCGGCCGTGGGACGGGCTTGCTCTGGAGGCGCCCCGCGCGCCGGGCCTGGTCAGTGAGCAGGTACTCGATCTGGGCGTTGATGCTCCGCAGGTCGTCGTTCGCCCAGCGACGGAGCGCCTCGAACAGGCCCGGGTCGAGTCTGAGCAGGAACCGTTTGCTCTCGGGCATCCAGGCTCGTCCTTACGAGTAGAGGCTTCCCGTGTTGATCACGGGGGTCGGTGAGTGATCGCCGGACAGCACGATCATCAGGTTCGAGACCATCGTGGCCTTGCGCTCGGGGTCGAGCTCGACCAGGTCTGAGTCGGCGAGCTGAGCGAGCGCCATTTGCACGAGGCTGACCGCGCCCTGGACCATCGTCTTGCGGGCGGCGAGGATGGCTTCGGCCTGCTGGCGCCGGAGCATCACCTCGGCGATCTCGGGCGCATAAGCGAGGTGGGTCAGCCGGGTCTCGAGGATCTCGATGCCCGCCAGCTGGAGCCGCGCCTGGAGCTCGACCTGAAGCGTGTGGCGAACGTCGTCGGCGTTGCCGCGCAGCGAGATCGTGTCGGCTCGGTAATCGTCGTAGGGGTACTCGCTCGCGAGATGACGGAGCGAGGTCTCGCTCTGCACGGTCACAAACTGCTCGTAGTCGGCGACGTCGAACACCGCCTTGGCCGTGTCAACGATCCGCCAGACGACCACCGCCGCGATCTCGATCGGGTTGCCGCTGGCGTCGTTGACCTTGATTCGCTCGCTCTGGAAGTTGCGAACTCGCAGCGAGACCTTCTGCTTCTTGGCGAACGGGTTGCACCACCACCAGCCGGCCTCGGTCACGGATCCGATATAGCTGCCGAACAGGATCAGCACGCGCGCCTGGTTCGGCTGCACGACGAAGAATCCGCCGAACGAGAAGCCGGCCACGCAGAGGAAGATGACGGCGAACACGATCAGCCCGCTGTTCTTGCCGGCGGTGGCCGCCAGCGCGATGCCGAGCCCCATCGCCGCGAGCGCCCCGATCATCGTCGGCAGGCCGGGGAGGACCCACGCGCGTCGCTGCTCGTGGGCCTGATCTGACGCTGAGAGCCCGGGTGCCACCTCGGCGCTGACTACATCCCGATCCGATATCACAACACTATTGTATCACCATCAGGTCTGTGATATCATGTCGCTATCGTAATCGAATCAAGAAGGATCGACAGAAGCGATGAGCACCCAGCAGCTGATTCAGGCAGAACCCGGGCCGTCTGTGTCGGTGTCGAGCGATCGTTCGCCCGCGCCGGTGATCGAGGTGGCACACCTGCGCAAGGCGTACGGGACGACGGTGGCGGTCGACGACGTGAGCTTCACGGTCCACGCCGGGGAGATCTTCGGGATCCTCGGCCGCAACGGCGCGGGCAAGACCACGACGGTCGAGTGCGTCGCGGGGCTACGCACGCCCGATCGGGGCGAGATCAGCGTGCTCGGCCTCGACCCCAGGCGGGACCGTCGCGAGCTCCACGAGCGCGTCGGGGTACAGCTCCAGGAGAGCGCCGTACCGGACCTGATGAGGGTCGCCGAGGCGGTCGAGCTGTACGCCTCGTTCTACCGGGAGCCCGCCGACGGGCGCGAGCTGATCGCGTCGCTTGGGCTCGAGGACGCGCGGCAGACGTACTTCAAGCACCTCTCGGGAGGGCAGAAGCAGCGGCTCTCGATCGTGCTCGCGCTGATCGGCCGGCCCGAGATCGCCGTGCTCGACGAGCTGACCACGGGCCTCGATCCCGAGGCACGTCGCGACACCTGGCGGCTGATCGAGGGGGTGCGCGCCCGGGGCGTCACGATCGTGCTCGTGACCCACTTCATGGAGGAGGCCGAACGGCTCTGCGACCGGGTGGCGATGATCGACCACGGCCGCGTCGTCGCACTCGATCGACCGGCCGCGTTGGCGGTCGCCGCGACCACCAGCAAGCGGGTCCGCTTCACGACCACCGAGCCGTTCTTGGACGAACTGCTCTTAGAGCTCCCAGAGGCAACGGCGGTGGCGCACCACGGACTGGAAGTTCTCGTCGCCGGCACCGGGGACCTCGTGACCGCGGTTGTGCTGGCTCTGCACCGGGCCGGGATACACGCCGAAGACATACAGACCGAGACGGCCAACCTCGAGGACGCGTTCCTCACCCTCACCGATGAGGCAAACCACAGCGCCACGAACGGAGAGACGCGATGAATACCTCCGCCCTCAGCCTCACCCCCCGGCAGCGACGGGCCTTCGGCCTGCTCGTGGGCAGCGAGATCAAGATCGCGATCCGGCGCCCGGTCGGGTTGTTCGTCGCGATCGGCATCCCGTGTGCGTTGCTGGTGATCTTCGGCAGCATTCCCGCGACCACTCGCCCCAACCAGGCGCTCGGCGGTATCTCGTTCTTCAACCTCTACGTGCCGACGCTGATGGTGTTCGTGCTGATCGCGGTGGGCCTGGCGGGACTTCCTCAGCAACTGTCGACCTACCGCCAGCAGGGCGTCCTGCGCCGGATGTCGACCACCCCGGTGCCGCCGTCCTGGCTCCTGGCCGCGCAGACGACCGTGAGTTTGATCCTGGCCGTGGTCGGGATCGGGATTTTGGTCGGCGCCGGGGCCGGCGCGTTCGGATTGGCGCTCCCGCACGACCTGGGCGGGTACCTCGTGTCGTTCGTCGCGCTTGTCCTCACCGCGGCGGCGACGATCGCCCTCGGACTGGTGATCGCGGCCGTGGCCAAGACCCCGCAGATCGCGCAGGGCCTGACCGCGGTCGCGTTCTACCCGCTGGCGTTCTTCTCCGGTCTGTACGTACCGATCCAGGAGATCCACTCGCAGGTGGTCACGGACATCTCGAAGGTGCTCCCCACTGGCGTCGGGTTCACCGCGCTGCACGCCGCGTTCGGCGGACATGGCCCGGGCGTCGAGCCGCTGCTCGTGCTCGCCGCCTGGGGGGTCGGCGCCACATTGCTCGCCACTCGCCTGTTCCGCTGGGAATGAGCGTCCGCACGGAATTGCCCTGAGCGTCCCCGCGGGCCGTTCCCTGGCGACCTGAGACCCCGCCTCCTGGCGGGGTCTCAGCTCAGGGCCGCCGCGATGAATGCGAGCGCCTGACCCTCCAGCCGGGTCTTCTCGCGATCTGAGAGCGGTCGCAGGGGTCCGCGGAACAGAACGGCGAGTCCGTGCACCGTGGCCCATGTCGGGTATTCGACGTCCGGGCGGCGGGCGGGGTCAAGCAGTCCGGCGGCAACCAGGTCGTCGAGGGCCGCCCTCAGGCGGTCGAACGGCCACGGCTCGCCGTCTGGAGCCGAGGGGTGCTCGGTCGTCGTGAACGCGGTGTCGAACAACCCCGGCTCGGTGCGCGCGAACTCGAGGTACGCCCGACCGACCGCGGCCAGGCGGAGGCGCGCCCCTGTCGGCGTATGCCGTCCCGCACGCACCTGGTTCATCCCGTCGGCCATGCGCTGCCCGAGTTGTCTGAGCGCGGCGTCGCGGACCGCCGCGAGCAGCGCGTCGCGGTCGGCGAAATGCCGATAGGCGGTGTTGGGCACGACCCCGACCATGCGGGTCACCTCGCGGAGCACGACCGCCTCGGGACCTCCCGACCTCGCGAGCTCGACGCCGGCCTCGACGAGCGCCGCGCGGACGGTGCCGCGCGGACGCGGTCCCCGGCGGTGGGAGCGATCGGTCGGCTGCACCGTGCGGAAGGATAGTGGACAGTGTCCACAAGCGTGCTAAAGTGGACGGCGTCCACAAATCTCGACCGACTCAAAGGACGAAACCAATGCCGCACATCGATCCCGCCCTCGAGCGCAACCGCGAGTTCGCCGCGTCAGGCGCCTACCGCGACGTGGCGATCATGCCCAAGCTCAACCTGTTCGTCGTCACCTGCCTCGACCCGCGCGTCGACCCCGCTGCGTTCCTCGGCATCGGGCTCGGCGACGCCGCCGTCCTCCGGAACGCCGGCGGTCGCGTGACCGATGAGGTGGTCCGCGAGATCTCGTTCATCAGCCAGCTGGTCGAAGGCGCCATTCCGGACGGGCCGCTGTTCGAGGTCGCCGTGGTCCATCACACCCAATGCGCCACGGGCGCGCTTGCGGACGACGATTTCCGCAACCGTTATGCCGATCGGATCGGCGCCGACGCCGACAGCCTGATCGACGGAGCGGTGCTCGACCCCGAGGCCACGGTCCGCGCAGACGTCGAGCGGCTGCGCGCCGCTCGCTCGGTGTCAGAGCGCGTGTCGATCTCGGGTCACGTCTACGACGTCACGACCGGCCTCGTCGCCACCGTGCTCAGAACCTGATCGGCGCGGCGCTCAGCCGGTGCTCAGGCTGGCGAGGCGGTACGCGACCGGCGCCCAATCGGCGAGCATGGCGAGCTCGCGTCCGGCCGTGACCCGGAACTCGGGGGCGGGGCCGAGCACGCCTGACCCGCGGCCGGCTGGTGCCAGAACACGTAGGCGAGCATCAGGAGCGCGAGCGCCGGGCGACTTCTGCGAGGCGAACGTCGATGAGCTTCTGCACGAGGGCCTTCGGCAGTGGCCGGTCGATGGGGAAGTGCAGAGAGCTCTTGGTCATCTCGTAGCCACTGAGCTCGTCGCCGAGCCGCCCGAGCACCGAGCCGCTGAACGGCAAGTAGCTCAGATGCGCCTTGAACGCCGCGAAGCCGGCTACGGTCTGCCCGCGCAAGCGGAACGCGGGAATTCCGTAGGAGATTACCTGGTCGGCTTCGGGGACAAGCTCGAGGATCGTGCGGCGCAGCGCCTGGAGCGTGCTTCGCTTCGGTTCCTCGAGCGCACCCAGATAGTGGTCGACCTCCTCGCTGCTCATCGCTCCTCCTCATGATTGTCGCGGTTGAGCGTGCTCGTACACGCTGACGTGGCGCCAGCTCGACGCCGTGAACGGTTCACCATGCCAGCCGCCGGTCCTCTGCCGCAGGCGCAGGCCGGCGATCCGCGCCATCAGGTCGAACTCTGGCGGGTTGGCCAGGCGAACGCTGATCGCGCCCAGCGAGATCCCCCCGGCGCTGATGCGCACGTGGTTCTCGTCGAGCAGCTGCGTGACGGGGTCATACCGTCCGATGTCGAGCGTCACCTCGTCGGCCGTGACACGCTCGGCGTTCACGAACTGGTGATCCGGGCGAGCCAGAGCGGCCGGCACGCGGCACTCGAGCACGAATACGCCGTCGTCGGTCAAATGCCGTGCGGCGTTCTCGAAGCAGCGGACCTGGTCGTCCTGGGTGAGCAGGTTGCCGATCGTGTTATAGACGAGGTACACGAGGCCGTACTTGCGTCCCATGCCGGCGTGGGCCATGTCCCCGGTGACCACGTGGACGTCCACACCGCCGGCCTTCTCGCGGAGTCGATCAACCATGTGCCGGCTCTGCTCGAGCCCGTCGACTCGCACGCCTGCACGCGTGAGCGGCAACGCGATCCGGCCGGTGCCGATCGCGAACTCGAGCGCGTCGCTTTTGCCTGCGAGCTCAGCGAGAAACGCCACCGTCTCGGGCTCGTCGCCGCGCGTCTCGACCGCGTCGTAGCGTTTGGAGGTCTCGTACCCGAAGCTCGTCTTGGGATCGAACCCTTCCATCACTGTCCCTTCGCGATCGGTCGGAGCGGCACGTGTGGCGTGCGGACCCGCCACCGGAAGCGCCGCGGTCGACGCGGGCGGCGGGTGGTGGCGAGCCTCCGATAGGCGGCTTCCCTCAGCAGTTCGTCTCGGCGGATCGAGGCGAGCCTGTACGCGATGTGGCTCATCGTGCCCTCCGTTGGTGTTGAACGTGGCTCATGCCGCCAGTTCAGCCGAGGCCAACCTGCCGATCAATGGATGTAGCGTATGGCTAAATGATTCGCATCGAGCTCGGCGTCGAAGACCTCGCGAACACACGCTTCGCGATCTCACCGCTGACCGAAACCGTGTTCAGCCTCTGGGCCCTCACAGACCCGACCCGCCATGCGCTCCACCTGCCGTGGCTGCGCGCGGCTCGCGATCGCACCGAGCCGGACGACGCCCGCCTGCTGCATTCGCTGGTCGGACCGACGCGTATCCCGCCCGACTTCCGGGGCAACCCGAGCCGCCCCATCCCCGATTTCCTCACCCCGCGTCCGACGAAGTTCGTCGCCCGCTTCGACGACGAGCTGGCCGCCGTACGCGCCACCCCGTTGGCCATCGTGCGCCGCGATCTCGTGGCCACCCATGCGCCCGACCCCGTACCGGACGAGCTGCGGGCGGCAGCCGAGCCTGACGACAACGCGATCGAGAAGCTGCGAGACGCGATCTGCGACGCACTCGAGCGGCATTGGCGACGCTCCATGGCCCCTGGCTGGCCTGAAATGCAACTCGTCCTCGAAGCGGACACGACCTACCGCGCGCGCCGGCTGGCAACGGGGGGCGCGGCGCTGCTGTTCGCGGACATCCACCCCAACGTGGAGTGGCGCGACGGCGTCTTGACTCTCACCGAGATGGTCGGTGACCACACAGCCGCGGCGGCCGGCCGCGGCTTGCTACTCACCCCGTCGATCTTCGCCTACAAGCCCGTACCCCCGCTCGATCCCGGCGAGCCACCCTCGCTCGGATACCCGAGCCGCGGCGTCGGGACGCTGTGGAGCCAGCCTCCCCAGCCTGATCCCACCGCCCTTGTCGACCTGCTCGGCAGCACCCGAGCCCTGCTGCTCCAGATGCTCGACGAGCCGCTGCCTACCGTCGAGCTCGCACGCCGGCTGAAGGTGACGCCGAGCGCCGTCTCGCAACACCTGCGGGTCCTGCACGCCACCGGGCTCGTGACGCGAGCCCGTGACCGCCGCCATGTCCTCTATCGCCGCACCCCTGTCGGCGACCAGCTCACTGTGATCGAATGATCACCATGCCACCAACACTTCAGCTGCCGGTCGAGGGCGAGCTGCCTTCGCTGGTGGGGGCGACCGGATGGCTCAACACCGAGCCGCTCACGCCGGCGTCCCTCCGCGGACGACCGGTGGTAGTCCAGTTCTGGACGTTCACCTGCATCAACTGGCTGCGGACGCTGCCCTACGTCCGCAGCTGGTCTCAGAAATACCAGGGCGACGGGCTCGTCGTACTCGGCGTCCACACCCCAGAGTTCGAGGTCGAGCGCGACGCCGAGAACGTTCGGCGGGCCGCGCGTGAGATGGCGATCGAGTACCCGATCGCGGTCGACAGCGATTACGGGATCTGGCGCGCGTTCGACAACGAGTACTGGCCGGCGCAGTACTTCGTCGACGCCGAAGGCCAGATCCGCCACCACCGATTCGGGGAAGGCGAGTACGAGTACTGCGAAAACGTTATCCAGCTCCTGCTCGCAGCCGCAGGCTCAGGCGACGCCGACCGCGAACTGGTCTCTGTCGCGGGCCAGGGCAGCGAGGCCCCCGCGGACTGGGAAAACCTGCGGTCGCCGGAGACGTACATCGGCTACCTGCGCGCGTTGGACTTCTCCTCGCCTGGCGGTGCCTCGCAGGACAGACCCCACGAATATGCGCTGCCGGATCGCCTTCACCTCAACCGCTGGGCGCTCGCCGGCGAATGGACGATCGGGCGCCAGGCGGCGGCGCTGAACGCTCCGGGGGGCAGAATCGCGCACCACTTCCACGCACGCGACCTCCACCTCGTTATGGGTCCGGCCGCGGACGACCGGCCGGTGCGCTTTCGCGTACTTCTCGACGGCGAGCCGCCGGGAACGGCCCACGGAACCGACATCGACGAGCAGGGCGAGGGCACCGTCACCGAACCTCGCCTCTATCAGCTGATCCGGCAGCGCGGGCGGATCGCCGACCGGACGTTCGAGATCACTTTCCTCGGCTCCGGCGTGAACGCGTACGTTTTCACCTTCGGATAGCCAGGGCGGGGTCGGGCCATGCGTAGCGGAGCCCGAATGGCAAGCCGCTGAGCCGGCTCGCGACGCCGCCCGGAGCCGGGACCGCCGCTCGCTCGACGCGCGTTCCGCCGCGGGCCTCGTAGAACGCGCGGGCGTCGACGTTCTGCTCGAGCACCCACAGGTACAACCCGGTCCCGCGCTCGAGCACCGCCTCCGCCGTCACACCGAGTAGTCGCGAGCCAATCCCCTGACTCTTCTCGCGGGTGACGACGTGGAGGTTGTCGAGCAGCGCTCCCCAGTGCGGATCGGCCTCGAACACGGTGTGTGCGAACCCGATCACCCCGTCGCCGGACTCCGCGACGATCGTCAAGCCCCGCCGGGCCGGCTCCCGCAACCGCTCGGTCCACACGATCAGGCGGTCGGCCTGGATGTCGCCGTCGAGGAAGGCGTCGGAAAACGCCCCTCGATAGTGGCGACGCCAGCTATCGGCGTGGAGCGCCGCGATTGCGTCCGCGTCCCCGAGGCTCGCCGGCCGAAACCTCACTCGCTCGCTCCGGCTCAGTTCCGACCAACGGTCACCGGTCGTGCTGCGAGTCGACGTCAGGATCTCTCACTTTCACGCGTATCCAGCATTCCTGTCCACGGGATGAGTGCCCTCGCTCGCGCAATTCTGACCGAGGGCCGCTCAAGCGCTCCCGTCGATCCGCCGATGTCAGATTGAGCGTGCGTGGCGGACGAGCCCCCGCCACGACGCAGGGGACCCGCTCGATAAGCGAAAACGAGCTCGCTCGCTTCGGCCTTTACCGCCCCTTCGACCCCCAGCGACGATCCGAACAACACCGAGGTCAACCACATCCAGCTGATTCCGGCCGCCGGCCCTCTGTCCGCCGCCGCGGCGATCGCGGACTTCACGCCGGATCCGATGTGCGCGTAGGCCACTAAGGTCAGACGGCGAGAGCTCTTTCGCGTCGACCGTCAGGAGACCAAAAATGATGGACAAAGCGTGATCTGTGGCGAGCGGCGGACCCTTGCCGACGGCACCGCGATTCCGGTGCTCGGGCTCGGTGTGTGGCAGGTTCCCGACGGCGCCGAGTGCGAACGGGCTGTCCGCTGGGCGCTCGAGGCCGGCTATCGGCACATCGACACTGCGCAGGCGTACCGCAACGAGGAGAGCGTCGGTCGCGCCCTTCGCGATAGCGGCATCCCACGCGAGGATGTGTTCATCACCACCAAGTTCTACCCGGCGCGTCGGGATCCGGTCGCGGAGATCGAGGGGAGCCTGCAGCGGCTCGGCGTCGACCAGGTCGACCTCTACATCATCCACTGGCCCCAGAACGGGCCCACGTGGGCATGGCCCGGGATGGAGTTGGCGCGCGAGCGCGGATACTCGCGCTCGATCGGGGTCTCAAACTTCAGCGCGGACCAACTCGAGCAGGTCATCAGAGTCGCGAGCACACCACCGGTGATCAATCAGGTGCAGTTCAGCCCATTCGAGTACCGCCGGGCGCTGCTCGATGCGTGCGAGGCGCGCAACGTGGCCGTCGAGGCCTATAGCCCGCTGGGGACCGGCCGGCACCTGTCGGATCCGACCGTGGCGCGGGTGGCGCAGGGCATCGGGCGCACTCCGGCTCAGGTCCTGCTCCGCTGGTGCCTTGAGCGCGAGACGATCGTGTTGCCGAAGTCGACCCACCAGGAACGGATCGAGCAGAACGCCCAGCTTTTCGACTTCTCGCTCTCGGACGACGACATGGCCACACTCGATGCACTGGACACGAGCGGCGGCACCGACAGAGCCCGCGAACGCAAGTGGTGGTAACCGGCGTCAGAGGCGTGGTCGAGCGCCTCCTCGGCACGAGCCACGGGTTCGCCGTCGCCGATCTTCTCGTGCGCGACGAAGCAGCCTCCGAGCGGCACTTGGAGCGCACGTCGGAATTGCGGCGCCGCAACCTGTCGTGAAGACCTCAGCGCGCCGAAAAGCCGGGGTTATGTTCGACCGACCGGGGGAAGCAGGGAGAGCAGCAGGTCTCGTGGCGTCACAGAAAGGATGCCGATGAAGATTTCGTGCGCGTCTCCGACGACGTTGGATTCTCCCGACCACGTCGTGCTGGCCGAGGAGCTGGGATACGACCGGGCGTGGCTGTACGACACGCCGCAGCAGAGCCCCGACGTGTGGATGATGCTCGCGCTGGCTGCGGAGCGAACTCGGCACATCGGGTTGGGCCCCGGCGTCCTCGTGCCCAGCCTCCGGCACCCGATGGTGAACGCCGCCGCGACCGCCGCGCTGGCGGCGCTCGCACCCGATCGCGTCGCCGTGGCGTTCGGCACCGGGTTCTCGGGGCGCCGGGCGATGGGCTATCGCGCGATCCCATGGGCGTATATGGACGCCTACATCCGCGCCTACCGCGGGCTGCTACGCGGTGAGACGATCGAGTGGGAGGGGGCGCGCATGCGCATGCTGCACCCGCCCGGTCACGCCGCCCCAAGACCAATCGAGGTCCCGGTCCTGATCAGCGCGCTGGGACCCAAGGGCGCCGCCGTGGCGCGCGAGCTGGCGGATGCGCTGTACGCCACGCTGACGCTGCCCGAGTTCGCCAGAGAGTTCTCCGAGGTGTCCTACCTGTTCTGGGGCACGGTCCTCGACGAGGGCGAGGATCCCGGCTCAGAGCGTGTGCGGGCGGCAGGAGGGCCTGGCCTCGCGCTGGCCTATCACGGGGCGTACGAGTTCGACGCGCCGCTGTCCGAGCTTCCGGGCGGAGCGGAGTGGGAGGCGGTCGTCGAGCGGACCGCGCCGAGCGAGCGCCACCTCGCCGTCCACGTGCAGCATTGCGTGGGCCTCAACGAGGCCGATCAGGCCGCCTGGGACGCGGGCGGTAGCGCCATGCTCGAGCAGGCGACGGTCAGCGGGACGGCCAACCAGGTCGCCGCCCGACTCGGCGAGCTCGCGGCCGGGGGCGTGACCGAATTGGTGTTCCAACCCTGTGGTCCGGATATCCGGCGCGAGCTCGAAACGTTCATGGAAGCCGCGCGGGCAGCCGTTCCGGCGTGAGGACGCGCGCATGAGCACAACCGGCAAACCAACGCTGACGACGCTGACCGAGGGCGGCAATTACTTCGAATGTCCGCGCTGGCGATCGGGACGTTGGTGGGTCTCCGACTTCTACCGTCGCGCCGTCTACAGCTACGACCCCGAGGGCGACGAGCGGCTCGAAGTGGAGGTCGAGGCCCAGCCATCGGGGCTGGGCTGGCTCCCGAACGGCGATCTGCTCGTGGTCTCGATGAAGGACCGCCGGGTGCTGAGATGCAGCGCCGACGGCAACGTCCGCACCCACGCGGACCTGTCCGAGCTGACCAGCGGTCATGTGAACGACATGATCGTCGACAAGCACGGCCGAGCGTTCGTGGGCAACTTCGGCTTTGACCTGATGGGCGGCGGGATGCCGGCTCCGGCCCCCCTCGTACGCATCGATCCCGACGGAGCGGCCGTGGTCGCCTCGGAGGACCTCTGGTTCCCCAACGGCATGGTGATCACCGACGACGGGACGCTGATCGTGGCGGAGACGTTCGCCGCGCGGTTTACCGCGTTCGACATCCAGCCCGACGGGTCGCTCGCCAATCAGCGCGTGTGGGCGCAGGTGCAACCGTCGCCCGAACCCGCCGACGCGGAAACGATGCTGTCGGCGGTCAGCTTCGCCCCCGACGGCTGTGCGCTGGACGCCGAGGGCCACGTGTGGGCGGCCAATGCCCTAGGCGCGGCCGTCTGTCGCGTCGCCCCTGGCGGTCAGATAGTCGACGAGGTCGCTATGCCCGACGGACTCGGCGTGTTCGCGTGTGGTCTCGGGGGCGAGGACGGCCGAACGCTGGTCGCCTGCGCGGCGCCGGACTTCTATGAACAAGCGCGGATGGCCGCCAGCGAGGCGGTGCTGCTGACCACGACGGTCGCCGTTCCTCGCGCCGGCCTCCCATGAGCCGTCTCGTGGTTTGCTCACCTCCGACGTCACGGTGAGGGCGAGTTCCGGCATGGTGAATGCCTGGGGTTACGGTCCCCTGTCTCGGACGTGCCCGCCGAGCCAACCAGCGATGAGTGTCGAAAAGGTCTCGGGATCCTGAAAGATCGGGTTGTGACCCCAGCCGTCGGCCACGTGCAACTCGACGAGCGAGGATCCGGCCGCGAACTCCCGCCACGCGCTTTCCCTGAGTGTCCGCCGCTCCGCCGGCTGCCCGCACGCGACCAGCAGCGTCGGGACCGCCAGCCTGTTCGCCAGCGCCCGGACCTCGTGATCGAAGGTGGCCAGAAGCAGATCAGCGGCCCGATCGGGCGTCGCCGTCTCGCGAACCTCACCGTCGATCTCGTCGAACACGTCGCGCACGTACGCCTTGAGTGCCGGAGTGTCGTCGCCGCCGATCATCGCCGCGAGTTCTCGAGTCGCGTTCTCCCAGTCGGCAAAGCGCAGCATGTTGGCCGCAAGCCACTCCACCAGGCACGGGCGACCTTCGGTGAGCGGCATACCAAGCTGCGCCATCTCTTCCGCTTCCATGAACCCACCGTCGATCAGCACCGCTGCCTCGAGTCCCGCGGGTGGTGCGGCAGCGACACCGACCGCGATGTAAGCGCCGAGCGAGTGACCCACGATCGCGCGGCACTGGCACTCCTCGACGATGACCCGGGCGATCTCGAGCAGCCGCTCGTAGGTGCACGGGTCGAGCTGCCCAGACCCGCCGAGCCCCGGTGGATCGACCGCGACGGCGCGGCCGGGCACCTCCCCGACCAACGGCTCGAAGTAAGCGCCGGTCGCTCCCAATCCGGGCCACAGCAAGACGCCGAGGTCCGCAGGGTCGCCCCACTCACGAACCGCCACCGATGCGACGAGCCGCTGCCTCACACGAGGCACGCTACACGGTGAGGATGAGTCGTTGTGCTAGCAGCTAGCGGAAGAAGCTCTCGAGAATCGCCGCGACCGCGGGATCGGCCGGGACGTGACCCTGCCCGTCGACGATGCACCGGCTGGCGTGCGGAAGCGCGCCGGCGAGCGTAGCGATCGTGGACCGTGCCCATGGCGCGCTGGCTTCGCCTGCCATCGCGAGGACTGGGGCGTCCACCAGCTTCAACCGCTCGATCGGCACCTGACCGTTGTTGGCGAGCCTCAGGTCTTGGGAGAGCGTGTGGGCGAGTGCCTGCCTGTGGGCCCAGCCCGCGCCGCTCTTGATCGACTTGATGACCGGAGGAGGTGTACCCGTCATCACCAGCCATTGCTCGGCCGCCTGATCTCGGCGTCCGGCGGCCACAAGCCGGTCGAGGCGGTCGCCGAACGCGGGATCGGGATGGGCGTTGCCCGAGTAGGGCGGCTCGTAGACGGCGAGGCTTCGCATGTTCACGCCGCGCGCCGCCGCCTCTAGTGCCAGCGCGCCACCGGAGGAATGGCCGTAGACGAACGGTGGCTCGCCGGCAGCGGCGAGCACTGCCTCCAGGTCCTGCACTTCACCGTCGATCGAGAGCCGGGCGCCGTTACCGCTTTCGCCGCGCCCACGGCGGTCGTACTCGTAGACGGTGTAGCCCGAGGCCAGCAGCGCCGCGAGCGGCTTGGTCGTCGATCGGTCGCAGAACGCGCCGACGACGATCACGAGCGGCGGGCCGCTCCCGGATCGATCGAACGCGATCCCGGTCCCGTCGGCGGACTCGATCAGTGTCAAAGCGGTCATCGTGAGTTCCTCTCTCTCGGGGCGAGAGGCATCATCGAGGTAAGCCTCACCTGTCACATCGGGCATAAGGAGCGACCTCGCGGCCGTCACCCCTTACACCGAACCTGACGTTCCTTAGACCGCGGAGGCATATGAGCCCGAGCTCAGCTGGAGGGATGGGCCGCACGGTGCCGGTGGCCGGGGCGTGCCGCCCGACGACCGGCTCTCGAGCAGCGCAAGCTCGCGCCGATGGCACTCGTCCACCGCACGGCTAGGTCGCCAGCACGGTGCGGAGTTCAGCCGGCACCTCGGTCAGTGACGGCGATGGTTCTGTGGCCTCCGGCACCGGGACCGCAGCGCCAGGGCGGGGTCGCTGGCTCGACGGTCGGCAGGGATGGCCGTTGGCCAGAATCACGCCGTCGCTGCAATGAGCTTCGACCGCCCCGTTGCCGAACTGCTCCTCGTACAGTCGCGCGTAGAGACCGCCTTCGATAAGGAGCTCGTCGTGCGTGCCGCGCTCGATGATCGTGCCGTGGTCGATCGCGAAGATGACGTCGGCGTTCCGGATTGTCGAGAGCCGGTGCGCGATGGCGATCGTGGTTCGGCGCCGGATCAGGGACTCGAGCGCCTGCTGGACGATGCGCTCGCTCTCGGTGTCGAGCGCCGAGGTGGCCTCGTCGAGAACGAGGATCGGGGGGTCTTCGAGGATCACGCGCGCGATCGCCAGCCGCTGGCGTTCTCCGCCGGAGAACCGGTAGCCGCGCTCGCCCACGATCGTGTTGTAGCCATGCTCGAGCGCGGTGATGCGATCGTGGATGAACGCGGCCTTGGCGGCGGCCACCACCTCCTCGTCGGTCGCGTCCGGGCGCCCGTAACTGATGTTCTCGCGCACGGTGCCTCCGAACAGATAGCTCTCCTGCGTCACCACCCCGACCGCGCGCGCGATGGTCGCGGCGGTGAGGTCGCGCACGTCGTGACCGTCGATCGTGACCGCCCCTCGCTCGACGTCGTAGAGCCGCGGTATCAAATAGGAGATCGTCGTCTTGCCCGCCCCGGAGGGGCCGACAAGCGCTGCAAGCTGCCCCGGCGAGACCAGCATCGAGACGTCGCGCAGCGCATCATCGGGTGCGAGCGGCCCGCCGTCCTCACCGCCGCCGTAGCGAAACGCCACGTGCTCGAGCGCGACTTCACCTCGAATGTCGGCCGCACCGATACTCACCGCGCCGGGTCGATCAGTGATTCGGGGCCGAAGATCGATCAACTCGAAGATACGCCCGAACAACGCCAGCGAAGACTGAACGTCGACCGAAACCTGCAGCAACTGGTTGATCGGGAACAGCAGCCGGCTCTGCAGGGTCGTGAACGCCACCAGCGTCCCCGCCGAGAGGTCGCCGTGCGTGCCCTGAAGACCGGCGACCAGATAGACCAGCGCCGGGCTGATCCCGAAGAACGCCTGGGTGACCGCGAAGAACGATCGCCCAGTTATCG
>DATJYY010000081.1:0-8941 GCA_035499395.1 Solirubrobacteraceae bacterium | reverse complement strand
GACCTCTGCGTCGGCGATCACGTGGTCTTCTTTGTCGGCGCTGGATCGGACGGGTTGATCACGGCAACCTAGCTGTTGAGCCACTCCTCCGAGCTGCCGGCTTAGGTCAGGCTCTACCTCCTTCCTCTGCGTCACCCTGTGCCCGTCGCACGGCAGCTCGCAAGCATCGGCGAGCTCGCCACCGGCCGGCTGATACCCGGCGTCGGGATCGGCCGGGGAGGACAGGCACGAGATCGAGATCTGCGGGGTGGACCCGGCACGCGCGGGCGGCGGATGGACGAGTGCCTGCAGATCCTGCGGATGCCGGCATGGAGCAGTACGTGGCCGAGGAGATCACCGACATCGCCCCGGCTGGCAGCATCTTGCAACAAGGGCAGGCGATCGCTCGCTACGCCGCGAGCGGCACCGGCATCGAGTACGGCTGGTCGACCCCCGATGGTGTCACGCTCGCCTTGGCGACCACCGGTTATGAGGAAGGAGAGGTCACGCCCGCCGGGGTGAACATGCGCAACTGGCTCAACAGCCTAGGCGCGAACGCCGGAGCCAGCTAGCGAGCCGTCTCGCGGCCCTCGCTGGACCGGTCGCCGGCCTCCACGAGCCACTCCCCGGCCTTGCCCGGTGCGTCCCGTGTTGCAGCATGACCCCTGAGTTCTCTGCCGCTTCCGATTGCATGTGCGAGAGGGCAGCGCCGAGCCGACGCCGGCGCAGCGTAAGAGGCCCGTCGGCGACGCAGGCCCACGGCACCGCGCCGCTGGGTGTAGGTCCGCGTGATCGGAACGTCGCCAAACGCTAGGAAGGTCGGCAACCGGCAAAACCCGGAATGCGATCGTGTCGGCAACTTCGCCCGCGCGATCTGAAACGTGGCGTTGCGATGACGCGGGTCCTCGCCGGTGGACGATCGCATTCCGCCGGAGGCCTCGGGTGCGCTTGCAGGAAACGAGCAAGCGCTCGTTCCTGCTCTCGCTGCAAGCAGGCCTGCGGACGGGTCGCTCCCGACGCCGGGGTGGCCGGCGAGGCGACCGGTTGTGCAAGTAGCGAAAAGCACGTCGCTGACGGAGGACGGGCCGACACATGCCTTCGTGCTCGCGCACGTATCCGGCGCTGACGGTGTCCGTGCGGCTGCCTTTGTTCCGTGACGGAAGTCTCGAGCGTGGCGGTAGCGCTCCCCGAGAATGCCCCTTGTTTCGTCGGAGCGGAAGCTCCGTCGGGTAGCCTGAGCAGACGGTGGCAGCTACTCGGGTTGCGCGGTGAGAAGAGCGACTTGGTTCGCTGTTGTGGGGCCTAGAGTCCGGAGGCTGAGCGCGCCGCTCGCTGTGGGGGCTGCCGTGACGGGTTCGCTGCTTTGCTGCGTCGGCTGTGGTTCTTCCGTGACCCGCTCGGCGGCGTCAACAGCTGGAGCTCCGACCGCCGTGGCGGCGAAATCGAGACCCGTGCCGCAGGCGTCCGACTTCGGTTCCGACTGGACTACGTACCACGGGAATGCTGAGGCGACCGGCGTCGACGCGGCGCACACCAAGCTGCGGCCGTCCCGGCGGGCCTGGACCTCGCCGAGCCTCGACGGGCAGCTGTATGGCGAGCCGCTCGTGGCCGACGGCCGAGTCATCGCGGCGACCGAGAACGACACCGTCTATGCGATGGCCGCGCGCAGCGGGCGGATCCTGTGGTCACGCCACCTGGGGAAACCTGTGCCATCCAATGACCTGCCGTGCGGCGACATCTCACCCGAGGTCGGCATTACGGGCACCCCTCTGATCGATTTGAAGCGCAATGAGGTCTTCGTTGACGCGGACACCCTGATACGCGGCCCGTCTACTTCTGGTGGTGTGGAAGCGTCGCACCGTCTGTTCGGCCTGAACCTGTTCACGGGCAAGGTTGAGCTGAGCGAGCGGGCGATGCCAGACGCCGGCGAGGACCAGCTCGCGCAGCTGCAGCGGCCGGGATTGGCGCTCGACCACGGTCTCGTGGTCATCGCCTACGGTCAGAACACCGGCGACTGTCCCGGCCCCAACGGTCCTGCCCACGGCTACGTCGTCTCGATCCCGGAGACGGGAGGACAGCTCCATTACTTCCAGATCGGCAGCGGCAAGGACCGGGGGGCCGTGTGGATGGGCGGCAGCCCCCCGGTCATCGACTCTCACGGGAACGTCTACGTGGCGAGCGCCGACGGCTACAACTTCGGCCCGGGCCAGCCGTACGACGACAGCGATGGCGTGCTCGAGCTGTCACCGACCATGCACCTCGAGTCGCTCTTCTACCCCAGTGACTGGCAGAAGCTCAGCGGCGACGATCTCGACCTCGGGACCGGGGACCCCGCCCTCGTGCATAGCTTCGTGTTCCAGGTCGGCAAGACGGACATCGGCTATCTGTTGCGTCAGGGACATCTCGGCGGCGAGGAGGGGCAGGTCGCGTCGCTTCAGGTGTGCAGTGGCGATCCCAACGGCGGACACGCAGTGAACGGCTCGGTCGTGTACGTACCTTGCCCCAACGGCGTGACGGCGATCAGGGTTCTGACGAAGGCGCCGTACCTGAAACAGCTATGGACTGATAACGACGGTGCTGCAGGCGCACCGATCATCGCGGACGGACTGGTCTGGACGATTGGAGGCAACGCGGTCCACGGCCTCAACCCGGCCAACGGTGAGGAAATCGTCTCGATTCCGTTCGGCGGGTATGCCAACCACTTCCCGACGCCGTCTGTCGGTGATGGCCTCCTGCTCCTTCCGGGCACCAACCAGATCTTCGCCCTCATGGGTCCGGGCGGCCGGCCGCCACCGCCCCCCGCGCCCCCCACGAGGTGACACGTGGCTGGTGGCTGTTCGCCTCGCGCTAAACCGCCGCTTCCGATCCTCGAACGGTCGACTTGCGCGATCCTCGATGCGGTGAAGACTCCCTCCCGTGGTCGGCGCCTCAAAACGCAACGGAGGTGGCTGCTCCGGCCGGGAGCGTACCCAGAGCAGAATCGTCTTCGCCGCGCCGACGGTGACCTCAGTGCCAGCGCTGGGCGGGTACACGGCTGCCACAGAGCCAGAGTCCGGCGGCAGCACTCATCGCCACTGGCTTCTCACGAGAAGCAAGTGATTTGGGCCCGGGCGGCGGTTCTGATGCGCGACGCGAGCCGTCACATGGCTGGGGTGATCTGCCGTGATCGACGCCAGCGCCTCATGCGCGAGTACGGGTGCCGCAAGCGGAATAGCGACGGCAAGCATGGCGATGACCACGCTGGCGACGACCGCCTGACACGAGCGCGTTATCGACGTCCGTAGCTCAAGAGGCCTGCCGCCCGGGGTATCGACGCGTCCGGGCGCGGTGCCGTTGCGGCCCTTAATCGACGCGAAGTGATGCTTAGACGTGGAGGTCCGGGTGACGGTACGCGTGGGCGCGCCAAAGCCCCGAGCTCCGGAGGTCGACGATCGTGCTAACGCGAGCACCAAACGGCGCCGGCGGCGAGAGGCCAGCGGCCCCCGGTCGAGTGCTCGAGCCCGGGCGACCGCTGACCAGAATCTCGACAGAGAGTCCCCCGTCTCGGCTAGCCGACCGCCAGCAGCACCGGTGCCGCGACGATCAGCGCAGCCCCGGCAAACCCGGCCGCGAACGTAGCGCTCCGCTGCTTGGTGCCCGGAATCGCGCGCATGACGGCAGCGCTCGCGAGCAGCCCGATGCCAGCCAGCAGCGCGCTAGAGATCAACTGCTCGATGGCCTGGACTGCGACCGAGTGCGACCAGGCGTGGTCGATCAGACCGTAGGTGATGTTGTCGATGCTCAGCACGAACGGAAGAGCCCAAACCCACCGGGTCTCGGCAATCCGCCGGGCATACAACGCGATGCCGAGCCAGTACAGCCCCAAGCCGACCAGGACTGCTGTCTCAATGACGTTGGCCGTGCTGTCTGGGATGCTCCAATGAAGCCACGTCCCGAGTAGGAATCCACCTGCGTCGCATACTCCGAAGAGCGTGGCGTAAGTCAGCCACGAGCTCCGGCTAACGAGGCTTCCGACAGCGAAGCAAGCGATCAAGCTGTCCACCCCGAGAAGCAGAAAGCCCATAAAAACCTCCCTCGACGAGATGATTTTGACCGGTCGGTGGCTCGCCCGATACAGCCAACCGAGGCACTCCTAACACGACCGGGATGGCGTGTCAACCCTAGACTGACCGCCTGGGCAGGTAGTGACCTGACATGTCAGGTAATCGGCTTGTCGACGGTAGCCGGTACACAATGAGACGTGCGTTGTAATCACAATGAAACGTACGGCACATACCAGAGGTAACCGTTTGAGAGCCTCGCTCAGATGGGTCACCTCACATACGATGACACGTCCGTTTTGGCGCATATGAAACGTATAGTGCGTAGTGCCGGTAACACAGTGAGACATCTAGGATTTGGGTCACCTTGTGGCCCGCGACTGGTTGCTGATCACCGTCTCCACCCCGCCCCGGGGGACCTCAACGCTCCGCGTCTATGCGTGGCGTAATCTGCGCAGCCTAGGGGCTCATTACCTTCAGCAGTCCGTGTGCCTGGTCCCGGCGACGCCGAAGACCACGCGCGTCGCGATGCGTCTGGTGGGCCGGCTCCGCGCAGAGGGTGGCCACGGGGAGATGCTTCGCATCCGGCTGACGGACTCCAGGCAGGAGGCCGCGGTCATCGATGCGATCCAGCGGGAGCGAAGCGACGAGTACCGCGAGGTAGTCGAGAGCAGCCAGCAGTTCCACAAGGAGCTACGGCGCGAGCGACGCTGTGGGCGGACCACGTACACCGAGCTCGAGGAGTCCGACGCCGACCTCGCCCGCCATCAAAAGTGGCTCACGGCCATCCGCACGCGGGACTACTTCGATGCGCCCGGGGGTGAGGAAGCCACCGCGGCTGTCGCCTCATGCGAGGAGGCACTGGCCAGATTCCAGAGCGACGCGCTATTAGCGGAGCGCGACGAGGCAACGCCGGACACGCAGCCCCGACAGCGCGCCGCCAAACGGGGCGACCACTGACCATGTCCGCGGGACCTGCGCCGCCACCTAGCGAGGAGCACGATACGTTCCCGCCGCCGCCCGGTCAGCGCCGCCCCCGCATCGACGCGGTCGCGCTCGAACATGCGGTTGGCGTCCGTTCTTCCAGGCCGAGCCCCTACGCGGCCTGGCGCGACAAGTCGCCGCGGCGGGACCACACGATCGAGACGCTAGAGCGGATCTCCTCCGCGCTCTGCGCAGCGCCGGCTGGACCGGTGGCGGTTTGTGACGCGGTAGTTGAGGCCGCTGCTCACCTCTTCGACGCACGGTGGGCGGCGATGGTGTTCTCCCGCGAGCACCCGGGCGTCGGGATGGCGCGGGTGTTCGTGCATGCCGGCGACTGCGTGATCCAGCGCTGGGGGCTGGCGCCGGCGATGCTCGAGGCGCTTACCGAGCGGACGCTCGCCGTCCAGCGGCCGGTGCTCGCGGAACACGACGAGGGGCTTGAGTGCGGCACTTTGTCTGGCGTCCTGATTACGGCTCCGATGGCGGTGCAAGGAGACCCGGCGGGGATCCTCGCGGTTGGCTTGCCCAACGGGATCGAGGTCCCGCCGGATGACGTGTCAATCATGGTCACGTTGGCCAACCACGCCGGGGTCGCATTGCACAACGCGTCGCTCCTTCAGGAGAGCGAACGAAGGGCAATCGAGCTCGAGCGCCGCGGTTTAGAGCTCCACGGGACGCTGCGGCGCCTGGAGCAGGCTGGCCGACGTCAGCTCCTCTCCGAGGAGCGCACCCGGCTCGGGCGCGAGCTACACGACAGCGTGTCCCAGCAGCTGTTGACCATCGGCATGGATTTGGAGTGGTGCCGGCGGCACCCTCTGACCCCACCGGTGGTGGTCGAGCGGGTGGTGGCTGCCGAGGGCCTGGCGCGCTCGGCGATGGACGAGATCCGTGAGGTGATCTTCGGGCGCCCCGGCGATGGCCAAGTCGAGCTCTCCCAGGCGCTGCGCGAGGTGATCGAGGACGTCGAGGCCGGCACCCGCCTCGAGGTCAAGCTGCGGGTCTTCGGTCAGGCCCGACCGGTGCCCGCCGGCACACAGCACGCGCTGGTCCAGATTGCCCGTGAGGCGCTATTCAACGTGGTCCGTCACGCCGAGGCCCAGCATGTGTGGGTCACACTGCGCTGGCGTCCGCAGGTGATGGCGCTTGCGGTTGCGGACGACGGCTCCGGAAACCATCGCAAGCTCCAGCACCAGCTCTTCAGCTCGACGCCGGATGGCAATCACCTCGGGCTGACCGGAATCGCGGAGCGGGTCCGCGGGCTCGGCGGAGCAGCCTGGTTCGAGCATCGGCGTGGCGGAGGCGTGAAGTTGCGAGTCGAGGCCCCCGTCCGGATCATCGGTAGCTTGCCGCGCGGCGCGTCCGGCTTCGATCAGCGCAGCCCGGGGATGGTGCGGGCGCTCATGGCCGGCGAACAGAACCGCGGGGACGACGCGTTCACCCCACGTGAGAGGGCGTCAGGGGCCTCAACAACATCGAAATCGGACAGCGGATCCTCGTCAGCGCATCGTCAAGCACAACGTCGCCAATGTGATGCGCAAGCTCGGCGTCCATAACCGGACCGAGGTCGCCTACGCCGCCGGCACGCACGGCCTTCTCGACTCGCCGACGCGCTAGTCGCCCACCTCGTCGTCCGAACCCGAGTCGTCAGATACGTCGGGACAGGGACAGCGCGAGCCGTCCGGTCGCTGCGATCGCCACACCGCCTGCCGCGACGCCGACCGTGACTAGGCGCGCCGTTCCCGCTAACGGTTTGACGCCCAGCGTGGGCCCCGGCCTGAGTGAGCGACAGGATAAACGCGGCGGCGACCGCAACGAGTGCCCAGACCGGGAACGCGATGTTGCGTCGCAACGGGAGACTCGGACGCGCCCGCAGGCTCCAGGCGATCGCCACATTCGCGACGAGCCAACCGGCCACGGCCGCTGCGATCGCCATGTCCGTGCCCCACCGGGAATGGACGATGAGAAACGCCGGGAGCACGGCCACGGTCAGCGATATGGCAGTGAGGACAATCGCGGACAGCTGTGGGCCGTCGAGGAACCGACCGGCGGGATCGCGCGGGGAACGATCCATGGTCGCCGGGGCGGTGGGCTCAGAGACGAACGCCACCGACGCGCCGACATCCATAAACAGCTCCAGGATGACAATGTGCACCGGGTGAAACGGAGCGGGCAGCCCAAGCGCGAGTGGCACGGCGATAATCGCGACGAGCGCGATCTTCGCGCCCAAGTAGAAGGCGACCGCGCGACGGAGTTGGGACGCCAGGGCGCGGCCGCCTTCGACCGCGCTGACGATCGTCGGGTACGCGTCGTCGACGAGTACCGGGTCGGACGCCTCGCGCGCGAGATCGGTTCCGCGCGCGCCTATGGCGATCCCGACGTTGGCCGCGGCCAGAGCGGGCGTGTCGTTGACGCCGTCGCCGGTGACCGCGACCGTCTCGCCGCGATCTTGGAGGATCCGGACGAGGCGCAGTTTGTCCTCGGGCGTGGCGCGCGCGATGACGGCCACGCCGCGCAGCCGCTCGGCGAGCTCGTCGTCGTCGAGGGCGGCGAGCGGCGCGCCGCCGTGCAGCACCTCGGGAGCGGCGACGCCGGCCTCGCGGGCGGTTGCGGCAACCGTGTCGGGGTGGTCGCCACTGACCACGATCGTCCGGACGCCGGCGTGGGCGAGCTCGGCCACCGCGTCGCTGACACCGGGGCGCAGCGGGTCGCGGAAGCAGGCAAGCCCGACGAGGTCGAGGTCGGTCTCGGCGTCTGCAGCGTCGCAGGGGGCCGAGGCGACACGGCGCTCGCCGACCGCAATGACCCGTAGCCCATCGTCGGCGAGCCCCGCAACGCGTGCGAGCACCGAACTGCGCTCCGCCTCGGATAGTGCGCACGCGGGCCTCCGGCGCTCCCTTCACGGCGATCCGGATGCCGCCTGGACCGCGCCACACCGCGCTCTCGCGCCGGCGGATTGGATCGAATGGGTAGCGGGCGAGGCGCTCGCTTGACGCGGGCTCATCCGCGGCGTCGACGAGCGCGTGGTCGATCGGGTCCCGCGCCGCCGCCGCCCCGTGGGCGGCCGCCGCCGCAGCGAGCACGCGTCCGGGGTCACCGTTGATGGATTCGATCAGCAGACGGTTCTCGCTCAGCGTCCCCGTCTTGTCGGCGAGCAGCACGGTCATCGCGCCGACGGCCTCGGCGGCGCGCAGCCGCCGCAGCAGGACACCTTGCCGGGCCAGGCGCAGACCGCCGAGCGCGACCAGCACCGTCACGAGGATCGGCAGCTCCTCGGGGATCGTGGCGAACGCGAGCGTCAGCCCGTCGAGAAGCATCTCGCGTGGGGAGCGGCCGCGAAGCACCCCGAGCAGGGGCACGAGTACGCACGCCGCTACCGCCACGATCAGCGCTGCGCGCGCCAGCTCGGCCATCGCGCGCTGAAGGGGGGTAGGCGGTTCCTTGGCCTCTGCGACCAGCCGGCCGAGGCGTCCGATCTCTGTCTCGTCACCTACCGCCACAACGACGCCCTCGCCGGCGCCGGCCACGACTGCCGTGCCCGCGTACAGCACCGAGGACCGCTCGGCCAGCGGCGCGTCGGGGTCCACCGGCTCGGATTCCTTCGCGGCGGCGACGGGCTCGCCGGTGAGCCTGGACTCGTCGGTGGCCAGACCGTCGGCCTCAACGACACGGGCGTCGGCCGCGACGACGGTGCCGGCCTCGACCAGCAGCACATCGCCGACGACGAGCGTGTCGACCGGGACCGTCACGGCGACGCCGGCGCGCCGCACGAGAGCGTTCGGGCACTGAGGTCGCGCAGCGCCTGCAGCGCGCGCTCGGCACGGACCTCGGAGATCGCCTCGACCGCGCTGACCAGCACGATGACCGAGAAGATCGCGATCGCGTCCCGCAGCTCGCCGAAGACCGCCGAGAGCACGCCGACCACAACCAGCAGCAGCTGA
>DATJYY010000080.1:0-4848 GCA_035499395.1 Solirubrobacteraceae bacterium | reverse complement strand
CCGGCGCCGATGAGGACGGCTTCCGCTGCAGCCCGTGAGGCATCCTCTGCGCGGGCGAGCCTGGCCGTCGCCGCGGGGTCGGCGCCCCGGACACTGGCCCAAACCCAGACGACGAACACGAGCGAGGCGACATTCGTGGCGCACAAGGCCGCGACCGACCATGAGGTTCCCGCGCCGAGCGCAATCCCGGCCGCCGCGAGACCACCGGCGCCACCGACGAGCACGCGCTTAGCCGCCAGCCCGGTGTGGTCGGTTGGGGCGGCGGGTGCGTCTGAGTCGGGCGGCCCGTCGATGAGGGCATCTTCCCTTCGGTGTCGGTCGGTACCGCGCTCGCCGGATCGGGGACGACGCGCCCGGCCCTCCATCACGACGATCCTGATCGCACCGGCTCTGTTGCGCTCGGCGCCATGTCGGCGGGCATGCTCAAGCGCCAGATCCGCCCCACCGATGCGGCAGTCGCCAAACCGCGAGTGTCGCCGGCACCACAGGATGAGGATGCGATCGCTCGGTCAGACGTGGTCGACGAACATGTCCACCTGCGGCGTCGATCCTGGGACGTGCGCATAGGCGTCGAAGTCGGTGACACCCTCCTCGGCGAGCACGTCCTCGCACAGGAACGTGTTGCCGGTGCAATCGCGGCTTGGGCGGGTGATGACCGCATAGGCGGCGTCGGCGTATAGCGCCGGCTTGCGCGAGGCAGCCATCGCCTCGTCGCCGCCGAGCAGGTTCTGCACCGCGGCAGTCGCGATCAGTGTGCGTGGCCACAGCGCGTTCGAGGCAATCCCAGCGTCGCGGAACTCCTCGGCGAAGCCGAGCGCGCACAGGCTCATGCCGTACTTGGCGATCGTGTAGGCGATGTGCGGGCCGAGCCAGCGCGGCTCGAGGCTGATCGGCGGCGACAGCGTGAGGATGTGGGGGTTTGTCGCCCGCTTCAGGTGCGGGATACAGGCGCGCGTGACGACGAAGGTACCGCGCGTGTTGATGCCCTGCATGAGGTCGTAGCGCTTTATCTCCAGCGCCTCGGTACCCGACAGATTGATCGCCGAAGCGTTGTTGATGCATACGTCGATCCCGCCAAAGCGCTCCACGGTCGCGCCAACCGCGTCCGCGACCGCCGTCTCATCACGGATATCGCCGACGATCGGCAGCGCGCTGCCGCCGGCGGCCTCGATCTGCTCGGCCGCCGTGAAGACGGTTCCGGGGAGCCGGGGATTTGGCTCGGCCGTCTTCGCGATCAGCGCAACATTGGCGCCGTCGCGGGCCGCGCGCAAGGCGATCTCCAGGCCGATCCCCCGGCTGCCGCCGGAAATGAAGAGCGTCTTGTCGGTCAGGCTCATTCTGTTACTCCGATCTCAGCTTCCGATAGTGGTGAGAACCGCAATTTCGCGCTTGAGGACCTTGCCGGTCGGGCCCGTGAGGAGTTCACCGGCCAGCCACAGGTCGCGCGGGTGCCGGTAGGGGAACGTGTTCGCCGCGCGCGGGATGCAAGAGGCCGATCACCGCGCTCCATCTCTCCTCGGCGCCAGCCTACCGCGTCGGCCTCGATCGACTAACGAGCTCGAGGACCGGGGACGCTCCGATCCGCCCAGCGATGCTGCGACGGTAAGCCGGAGAGCTACCGCTTCATATGTGCCACGAGGTCTTGGGCCAGGTGATAGACGTCCGGGGAGCCGAGACCGGTGGCGAAGTCCCACCCCTTGGTGGCCGGGTAGTAGCGGTTGGTCCCCTTCGTGACGTCGTGAAATGCCGACGCCCGCTGCGGCGTCGCCGCGATCGCGTAAAGCATGGGATCGACGAACCCGAGTCGACTGACCCCGTGCTGGCGCGCGTACTGAGCGATCAAGGCAGTCGTGGCAGCCCAGAACGGCGCGGCCGCGCTGGTGCCGCCGGCCACGCTGAGCGCGCCAGCAGCGTACGTATCCCAGCCTGACCACGGGTCGGCGTCAGCGGCGACGTCGGGAAGCTGCCGCTTGCCGTCGGAGAACCGGTTGGCGACCCCGGGGCCGACTTGCCAGCTCGGTCGCGGGAAGTCGAGGCTCAGGCCGCCGCCCCCGCCGCTCTGCTCGAGGGTGTCCTGCCACGCCGTCTCTCCTTGATACACACCGGCCGTCGTCGTCGACAGCGACGTGCCTCCGACGCTAAGCACGAACGGGCTCGAGCTCGGCCAGCTCACCGATAGGCGGTGGTCGCGGCCATTGTCCTGTTGGCATGTGTACGCGCCGGCGTCTCCGGAGGCAGCAACGACGGTGATGCCGCGTGCGGCCGCCGCTTCGAGCGCTTGCTCGTCGCGGCGGAGGTCCGCCGCCGGTGTCGCCGCCTCGCAGGTGCCCCAGCTGACCGATGCGACGCTGGCCTGACCGTCGGCAGCGATCTGATCCACGACGGCGCCGAACGCGTCCGCGCCTGACGGGGTGACCTCAGGCGCGTTGTAGTCAAGCAGTTGGGCGGCCGGTGCGATTTCGTGCGCGACCTCCAGGTCGAGGTCGGCCTCCGCCACCGCCGAGGCGCCGCCGTTGGTTGTTCCGCCGGCGACCGCCACGTTGCGAGGCGTCACCGATGGCAGATCGAACTGTTGGTCGAAACCATCCAGGTCGGACTGCTGGTACGTTCCGAACTCGATCAGCGCGATCTTCTCGCCCTGGCCGGTGATTCGGCGGCCCGTCAGAGGGTTGATGTCGTAGGCCATCTTCACGTTCGCCGGCGCCATGCCCTCGATCGCTTTGGCGGCATCCGTCTCGTTCGCTTTGGCGCTATCCGACTCGATCGTGGCGTTGTTCACGCCGGCGACAGCGACGATCGCATCCCGGAGGTCACGCGGCACGATCGCTCGTCCGATCGGAGCGTGAAAGTGCCGTCCGTCGGCGCTCCGGTAATCGATCAAACGCAGACCGAACAGCCGGTCGATTGTGCCAGCGGTGGCGCGCACCTCGAGCGCGGTCCGTTGGGGATAGCTGCCGGTGACCTGGACGGCGTCCCGCGCCAGCCGCGCGGTCGCGCGTTCGAGCAGCGTGCGCGGGAGGCCAAAGCGCGCACCGAACGAGGCCGCGTCGATGAAGTGGTGGTACGCGGGCGAGGCGGGATTCTCGACGTTGTCGAGGAAGCGCGCCAAGCGGCGCTGGCCTGGCAGCCGCAGGACCAGCGAGAACTCGATCGGCGTGCGCGGGTCGGTCGTTCCCACCAGCGCCGGCCCGCCGGGACGCTCCTGCGCCGCCGGAGCGAGCGGCCGTGCGCACCACCACGCCATTGCAGCGGCGAGCACGCCGACCGGGGCGAGGCATCGCCACCGAAGCGACCGCCGAGGGGACGCAAATCGCGCCTGGCTCATCGCCCAGCGCCTCATCCGGGCCACTGCACGCTGTTGATGATGAGGTCAGCCAAGGCGTACAGGTCGGTGCGGGGACCGCTTTCGCTGGTGGTGCCCACCACCGTTGCGGTCACCGTCACGTGGCCATTGGACGCCGCCTCGGAGACGAGGCTGGCCGGCTGACTCCCCTGCGGCGAGGTGAGGTCGCCGACGTACGCCCTGCCCGCACCCGACAGATAACCGACACCGGCCCCTAGGAGCTGATGGGCAGGGTTGCGATCCCGGGCCAGCTGCGAGAGCCCCTTGAGTCCGCTGACCTGGTCGGCGATGGCCTGCGCCGGAGCGGTCCCCGCGGGGAACCCCTGGATCGCCACCGTCCCGCTGTGACCTCCGACGTTGGTGGCCAGGACCAGCCTGGCGGGCGACTGCTGCGAGACCCTCGCCACCGACCCGGGGTAATCGAGGCCGAAGCCGTACTGCGAGCTGCGCCATGCGGTCTGACGGATGACCGGTGGGACGCTCGGCGGTGCCCCGCATGGCTGCCCGCTGGAACACGGCGCGCTCGTGCCCGGCGCGACCAGGACGGTCGTCAGAATGGAAAATCCGATCAGCAGCATGAACAGAAGCAAGAAGGCGTGGACGATCTTCCCCCCGAGGCTCCCGGTGCCGCCGCGTGTCGCGACCCGTTCGGCAAAGGCGCTCACGACCCGGTCTCCGGTGACGGTCCAAGGAGGGGGTCACCGGTCTGGCCGCCGTGAGGCTGCGTGAGGCCGGGAAGCTTCGGCAGTGCCTGGAGCGAGAGGCCGCAGTGACTGCAGAACGTGTGGCGTGCGGTCAGGTGGCCGCAGTTGGGGCAGGTGAACGCACCGCCGATCGGGGTGTCGGACGACTCCTCGAGCAAGCCGACATGGATCGTCCGCCGAAGCAGCGAGATCGCCACCACGTCGAAGGCCGCGAGCCAGGCGAGCCAGCCGCCGGCAGGCAGGAACGTCTCACCCACCGCACCACCCATGACCAGTAACCCGGCCATCGGCAGTGCCACAGCCGGATGGCCGAGTGCTCCGAGCGCATTGGCGTCACGCGCCGGGGAGCGATATCGCAGCCACAGCGCCGCGCACGCGGCCGCCGCAGCTCCCATGGTGAGGACCGGCATGCCAACCGCCAGCGACAGCAGGCGCCAGATCCAAGGCAGCACTGCTCCCCCTGGCCGCAGCCCTGCGCCAATCAGATGGATCCCGTACGTGATGGCCTGTGCGCCGCTGAACCATGCCGCCGCGCTCGCGCCGAACGCGACGCCGTCGAGGACGTCGTTGAAGCGCTGATAGCGAAGCAGGATGAGCGGCCCCATGAGGAGAACGAAGAACCCACAAACGGGAAGGACCAGTCCCTGGACGACCAGGTACTGAGACGTTCCGTTCACGATCACCGATCCGACCGACGGCTCGACGGCAAGCGCGATCAGACCGAACCCGATGCCCGCCACGGCGCCCCAGCCGATCGTCAATCCCATCACCCAAATCGGCTCGTCCTCGTAGACGTTCACG
>DATJYY010000079.1:0-98420 GCA_035499395.1 Solirubrobacteraceae bacterium | reverse complement strand
CCGGATCCGCGACCTCGACGATCCGCCCGACGCCGTCGCGGTAGACGGACCGATTCGTCTCGGGGTCGACGAGCATCTCGAGAATCTCATGCGAGAGGTCCCGGGACCAGGACTCGACGGTGCCGCCGCCGGTCCAGACGACCGCGTACGGATTGCCGTACCAGAGGTGGACGCCGTGTGGCTGGCCGCCGATCTTCAGATACAGGCGCCACCCGCCCGCTCCGAACGTCGTGCACGGCGTGCCCCACGCCGCGCGCAACTGCATCGACTGAGCGGTGATCGCCCGGGCCACGCGTGACAGCGCGGGGAGCTTGACCCGCGCCTGATCGACGACCGTGATCGCCTGCGTGGGGACGCCCGCGGGACAGGTTGCTGATGCGAGCTCGCCGTGGACGCGACCTGACGCGGACAATCCGTGCGTCCGCGCCGACGCGGAGGACGCGAAGATCAGGGCGGCGACGACCGTCGCGACAGTGATAACCCTGCCCATAGTCGGTTCCTCGCCCGGCGCTGCCCCGTCTTGAGCGTCCAGCCGCCGCCGGAGCAGCTTCGTGGGAGGTTCGGCGACCGAAGCGAGGCTGGTCCCCCGGCCGCTAGCCTCCTCGACGATGGAGCGAATCGACCTTGGTCCGTGCCGGGCGATCCGCCACGAAGGCGACGCCGATCGCGTCGCCGTGGTTCTCCCAGGGCTGTTCTATCCGACCCGCGCGCCGGCGCTCTGGTTCGCGCGCGAGGCGGCGATGTCCCGGGGCTGGAGTGCGCTAGAGGTCCTCGGTGAGCCGGGAGAACACGAAGATCCGCTGACATGGGAGCGGTGGTGCGCCGAGCGCGCGATCGAGGCAGCTCTTCCGGCACGGGTGCTCGTGATTGGCAAGTCGCTCGCCAGCCTGCTGGCCGCCGACATCAGCGAACGGGACCTCCCCACCGTCTGGCTGACGCCGCTCCTGAACGAGCGATCCGTGATCGACGGTCTCGCCAGCGCGCGGCGCCCAGCGCTGCTCGTCGGCGGCAGCGCCGACGAAACGTGGCGCCCGGACGCGGTCCCGCGCGAGCGCGACATCGACTTTCTGGAGCTACCCGGCGCCGATCACTCGCTCGAGATTCCGGGCGATCCGGTCACGTCGCTCACCGGACTCGGTCAGATGACGGACGCGGTCATGCGCTTCGCCGACGCGGTCTGACCGGTCGAGCGTTCAGTTGACCGGGTACGCGGACTCCGGCACGACCACCGAGTTGGCGGTCTTGTCGTGCCAGCACTGCTTCTCCCGGTCCCACAGCATCCACAGGTAGCCGATGTAGATGATCAACGCGGAGATGATGCTGGTGACGTAGCGGATCGCCGCCCGCCCGTAGCCGATGCTCCCACCGTGGTCGAAGTCGATCACTCTGATTCCGAGGGCCCGCTTGCCGAGCGTCTGACCTCTCGGGCCGCCCTCGAAGTACGTGTAGTACGAGATGGCCACGATGAACCCGAGCGCGTAGCCACCGCCCTTGAGGAGCTCGATGAGGATGCCCGTGACGATCCCGAGCAGGATCCCGTCGATGAACACGGCGCCGAAGCGGCGCCAGAACCCCGACCGGGGACCGGTCGCCCGGCCGGTTTCCATGTACGCGCCTGTCGACATGACCCCCTCCTGGTTTGACGCTCGCGGGTGCGATAGACCCACGGAACGCTAAACCGCGCCGCGGCGGCCATGCAAATTTCAGTATCTCTCACCGAGTCCGCTTGATCCGCTCGAGCTCCTCGAGGAAGCGCTCGGGCCCGAGATCGGCCGGCGCGGAGCTCACCTTCGGACGGAGCCCGTCGGCGAGCCGCACCGCGAGCTCGCGCCGTGCGCCGCGCTCGAGGCTCTCGCGCCGCTCGAGGAACCGCCTCACCGCCGCGACCTCCTGTGGCGTCACCGAGCTCGTATCCCAGCGCTCGGCGGAGGCCTCGAGACCGGACGCCTCCGGCCGCCGAACCGCCGCGCGCGCGGTCCTTCGCGAACGCTTCGCCCCGGGCGCCTCCCGCGTCACGATCGTCCCCGCCGCCATGTCGCCGGGGCGCTGGTTGCGGCTGGTCACCGCGATCGAGACGATCGAGGGTATGTACAGGAGCAACGGCCCGTCGATCAGGCGCATCAGGTTGCGGATCGAGCTGGCGGGGAGGTCGACCGGAGCGCCCGAGTCGCGCAGCACGCGGAGGTTGCTCATGCGCTTGCCGGGCGTCTGCCCCTTGTTCAGGACCTCGAACAGGATCGGGTAAAAAAGCAGGATCACGAACGCCCCGAGCACCCACACGACCCCGGACACCCCGCCCGAGAACCCGGCGACCGGGCCGACGAGGACGGCCAGGATCCCGAGCAGGATCAGCATGATCGCGAGGTCGACGGCGCCCGCGATGAACCGTGAGCCGAGGCCGGCGAGCCGGAGGCGGAGCTCGAGGCCCTCCGGAGTGGCGATCGTGATGCTCTCGTCGAGGTCCACGGGATGAACCTAGAGGCTTTCCTCAGCGCAAGGTCCCCGAAATGGGACGAGCTCGAACGCGACCTCGCGACGACGCGGAGCCCCGGCCGGCTGCCTCCGGAGCGGACGCTCGAAGTCGGCCGCGACTACCGCGCGGTGGTGGCGGATCTGGCCTTCGCCCGCCGGCGCTTCCCCGGCGATCCGGTCGTCGACCGGCTCGAGCGGCTGGCCCTGGCCGGCCGCCAGGCGATCTACACGGGCCGTCCCCGCAACGCCGGTGCGCTGCTCGGCTTCATAAGCCACGGCTACTGGCGACTCGTGATCGGCCAGCCGGGCGTCCTTGGTGTGTCCGTGCTCGCGTTGGCGGCTCCCTGCCTCCTGGCCGCGATCTGGGCGCTTCACGACCCCGCCGCCGCGCTCGGCCTGGTCCCGGGGGCGTTCAAGGGGGCCGCGCACCCGCACGTGCGCCACCTGCCGCTCGGCGCCGCCACGCAGGCCGTGCTCGCGAGCTCGATCTTCACCAACAACATCCGCGTCGCGTTCCTCGCGTTTGCCGGCGGCCTGACGCTCGGATTCGGGACGATCGCGCTGCTCGCCTACAACGGCGCCCTGCTCGGCGCGCTTGCGGGCCTCACGATCCAGGACGGCAACTTCTCGGTGTTCGTCCGCTATGTCGCCCCGCACGGCCTGCTCGAGCTGTCGTGCATAGCGGTGTCGGGCGCCGCCGGGCTGCGGCTCGCATGGGCGGTGATCGATCCCGGCACGCTCCCGCGCGGGGCATCGTTGCGGGCCGCCGCCCGGCCGGCGGTGATGCTCGCGCTCGGCACCGCGCCCTGGCTGGTGCTCGCCGGCCTGACCGAGGGCTTCATCACCCCGCGCGGGCTGCCGCTGGGCGCGGCGCTCGCCGTCGGGCTCTTCTGGTTCTGTCTCTACTGGGGGCTGGTGGCGGCGCGGGGTCACAGCCGTGCGCGCGCCTTGGCGTCGAGGTAGGCGCGCAGGCAGCGCTCGGCCAGCTCGCCGGCGCGGGCCTCGATCACCAGCGCCCCGGCCCGCGCGAGTGTCGCCGCCGCGGCCGCGCGCGCCTCGAGCACGTCGAGCGCGACAAGTCCGCTCGCGGCCTCGAACATGGTCGACGGAGCCGTGAGCGCTGCCCGCTCGAGCGCCGGGTCCGAGGCGCTGACCACGAGCACAACGTGCCTGCGGGCGAGCATCGGGATCGCTTCGATCAGCGACCGCGCCGCCGCCTCGTCGACCAGGTCGGTGAACACCGCCACGAGCGCCCGCCGCGACCGTCCGACGCGCTGAAACGCACGCTCGAAGTCCGAGTCGACCGGAGCGGCCTCGAGGTCGAACAGCGACTCTATGACCTGGCGGCCGGACAGGTGCGACGGCGCGACGACACGGCGAATCGTCTCGTCGAACGCGATCGCGCCGCACCGGTCCCCGAGCTCGTCGGCCGCCAGCGCGAGCATCGTGACCGCGTCGAGCGACGCGTCGAGCATCGTTCGCGACCCGATCGGAGCCGACATAAGCCTCCCGGTGTCGAGCAGGCAGACCAGGTCGCGGTCCCGCTCGACGCGGTATTGATTGCTCATCGGCCGCCCCATCCGCGCGGTCGCGCGCCAGTTCAGCTGCCGGATGTCGTCGTCGGGGGTGTATTCGCGGATCGAGTCGAAATCGGTACCTAGGCCGAGCGGCCCGCGCGCGAGCTTGCCGGGATGGCCCGCCAGCTCACGCCGCAGCTGCGTGATCAGCGCACGGGCGGTCACGAGATCGGGATACACGCGCACGGAGAGCGCATCGCCCGCCCGGTGGTTGACGCGCGCCAGGCCGAGCGGACCGACGCTCGCGCTGGCCACGCCCGGGAGGGCATGCAGGCCACGTCGGCGCGGCACGAGTGAGCCCGCGAACTCACCGACGCCGGTCTCGCGGTCCAGCACGAGCGCGGGGATGGCCGGCTGGCGCAACAGGACGCGCCGCCGGTCCCGCACCTCGGCGCGAACGTCGATCGAGGTCGCGACGCCTCGCGAAAGCACCGGCGATAGCGCCCGCTCCACCACGGGCGGCTCGCGCACGGCCCACGCGTCGGCTCCGGCCGCGGCTAGCACCGCGATCGTGGCCGCGACTGCCAGCCACACCGGAAGGAGCAGCGCGGCGAGCGCAATCCCCGCGAGGATCGCCGCCGTGCGAGTCGTGGGCGCGGCGGCGAGAAGCGGCATCAGCGCGGAACGGGGACGTCGTCGATCGCGGCCCGGATCGCGTCGGTGGCGCCGAACCGCTCGAGCTCCGCCTCGGGCGTGAGGATCAACCGGTGAGCGAGCGCCGCCGGCGCGATCCCAGCGACGTCGTCGGGCGTGACGAACGCGCGCCCGGCGAGGCGGGCGGCCGCCTTGGCCGCCACCAGCAGGTGGACCGCCGCTCGCGGTGAGGCGCCGAGCGAGACGCTGGGTAGCTCGCGCGTCCGTCGCACCACGTCGACGACGTAGCCCGCCACCTCGTCGGAGACGGCGGTCTCGTCGATCGCGCGACGGGCGGCGCGGAGCTCGTCGCGCGACACGACCTCGCGAACGCCCGCGAGCGTGCTCGGAGACAGCCCCTGCCGCGGGAGCGAGAGCATCGCTCGCTCCTGCTCGACGCTCGGATAGCTGATCTCGACGCGGAGCATGAAGCGGTCGAGCTGGGCCTCGGGCAACGGGTATGTCCCCTCGTATTCGATCGGGTTCTGGGTCGCGATGACCAGAAACGGATCGGGCAGAGCGTGGGCGTTCCCGTCGACCGAGACCTGACCTTCCTGCATCGCCTCGAGCAGCGCGGCCTGGGTCTTCGGCGGGGTCCGGTTCACCTCGTCGGCCAGGAGGATGTTCGTGAACACGGGGCCGGACCGGAACTCGAGCTCGCCCCCACGCAGCACCATCGTCCCGGTCAGGTCCGACGGGAGCATGTCGGGCGTGAACTGGACGCGCGCGAACCCGAGGCCGAGCGCGCGGGCGACAGAGCGCGCCAGTAGCGTCTTGGCCACTCCTGGCGGACCCTCGATCAGCACATGTCCCGAGCAGGCGAGGGCGCCGAGGAGCTGCACGAGCGGTTCATCCTGGCCGACGACGACCGCGGCGACCTCCGCGCGCACGCGTTCGTAAAGGTCCTTCACGGCCGACCCCGCCTGGACAGGTACGCCTCGCGGCGTTCGGAGACGTCGCGCAGCAGGTCCACCTGGGCGCCGTGGCCGCGCCCGCGGACGATCGCGCCGGCGAGCGCGTCGACGTAGGCGCTGCGCGGCGGGATGGGCTCGGGCGCCGGCTTCTCGGCCGGGCCGATGCGGCGGCCCCGTGAGAGCGCCCATGCCGCCCACGCCAGGCACAGCAGCCCGAACACCACCCACCACCGTGCCGGGATCGCGGCAAGTCCGGTGGCCTCGCCGTATCCGTGGAGCGCCTCGGCGAAGATCACGGGGGTCGCGGACGGGCCGGCGAGGTCCAGCGCGAGCTGCGCGTTGTCGGCGGAGGCGAGCAGCCGGTTCTCAACCGGGGTAGCGTCGGCGAGCAGCTCGATTTGCCCGCGGCCGACGTTCACCGCCAGCAGCGCTTTACCGCGGGCGCCGGAGAGCGCCACCGTGCCCGTCACGGACGTCCATGCGCCGTCGCCGCCGGTGCGTACGACGTTGACGCCGGCGACCACGGGGAGCGCCGCGACCCGCCGAACGAAGAGCGAGCCCGAGCCGCTCCAGCCCGGCGACATCGGGAGCAGCGCCGGGAGCGTCGCCGCCGGATTGCCGCCACCGATCACGAGCCGCCCGCCGGCTCTGACGAACCGGTCGAGGTTCTCACCTGCGGCCTTCGGCAGGCTGTCGGCGCCGAGCACGATCACGGTCGACTTCGGTGGCGGCGCGACGTCCTCGAGCGGGCGCCGAAGCTGGATTACGGTGTGGCCGGAGCGCGTCAGTAGCTCCGCCCACCCGGCGGCGCCCGAGGGCGAGGTCGCGTACGAGGACCCGGACGGTCCGGTCGGTGCCGGCGCGAAGGCGTCCGCGAGCAGGCCGAGCACGAAGAACACCAGCACCACCGCGACCGAGGCGGCGAGCCATGGCTTCCACGACGGCCGAGGCGTCGCGGCGACGGCGCCCACGCTCACGACCGGGCGCTCCCGCCGACGACCGCGCTCCACCGCCGGCGCGCCTCCTCGGCGTCCGTCGATCGCGCCGGCGCGGCGCCGTATGCGATCTCGTCGAATCGCCGTGCGAGCGCGTCGAAGTCGGGGGAGCCGAGCGTTCGCGCCAGCTCGGCGTTTGGGGTCGAGCGGGCCGTCCGGATTGCGCCTTCCTCGGCCAGGCGCGCGAGGCCCGCGCGGAACCTCAGCCGGACGGCTTCCTCGAACCGCTCGTCGCGCTCCGCCAGGGTGGCGTCGCGCTCGAGGTCAGCCGCGCGCTCGGCGCCGCTCCCGTGCCGGCTACCGGCCCGTGACGACTCGCGCAGGAGTGCCCGGCGCGAGTAACGACGGGCGCCGGACGCGATCGCCGCGACAAGCGCGAGCCCGAGCACGATCCACACCGCGACCGAGCCGCCCGGAAAGACGCCGCCGGCGCGGCCGACGGCGTGGGACACAGCATGCCCGACCGCGGCGATGACGACGCCGATGTCGTGGAGCAGGCCGTGAAACGGCCGGGGCACGGATGGATTGTGGAACCGGCCCTCACGGAGAATCGCGGCGGCGGCCCGGCGGGCGGCGTCCGCGTCGGCGGGCGGGAGTGCGGAGGCGCTCATCGCGGCGCGCCCAGGATCACCGGTTGGGCGTCCAGCCGGGTGGCGGAGGCCAGAACGGCGGACCGCCCGGCTGGCCGACCGATTCGGGCCCGATCGGGTAATCCCCGGACGGGGAGCCGTCGCCCGGGACGCCCGTCCAGCCCGTCTCCTCGCCCGCTCCGTCGGCAGGCATCGACGAGGACGGCAGCCCCAGCTGATCGGCGAGCACGTGCAGGTCGTATCCCTCCCGCCGCACCCGCAGGTCGTAGTAGAGGAGCGTGGTGGTCGCCGCCCGGAACGGCTCGGTGATGACGGTCGCGATCACGCCCGAGAGCGTGCTGACGAAAACCGCGAGCAGCAGGCTTGGCTGGCTGGGAAGGCTCGCGACCGCGATCAGCAAGGCCTCGATCGCCCCCGATATGAGCGTCACCATGAACGTCGCGACGACGAGCACCGCCGCCGTCGCCCACCATCGCCCCTTGACCAGGCGGCGAGAGCGGCCGAGCGCGCGGAAGCCGCCGATCCGCTCGATCAGCAACGCGGGCACCGCTACCGACCATGCGGCGTACAGCCAGATACCCGGAATGATGAACAGGATGAAGCCCACGATCAGGCCGAGCCACATCAGGATCTCGAGCCACAGCAGCGCGGGGAGCCGGCGAAACGCGAACCGCAACGACTTGGCGGCCCCGATCGGCTGGTCGAGGTAGGCGTCGCTGACCGCCTTCGTGCAGGCGGCGATTACCAGCGTGGCCACGAGCAGCTCGATCACGATCAGCACGCCGTTCGCGCCGAGAACCGCGGCACGGTCGGTCGCCGGCTGCGAACTCGAGTTGAAGCTGCCGAACGTTCCACCCGGAACGTCGCTTCCAGCAGGGAGGGTCGAGAGCAGCACGATTCCCGCGAGGACACGCATAGGTATCACCACCACCGCGGTCAAGCCCATCAATGTGCGCGCGTTGTGGACGTAGATCTTGATCGCCGCGTCGAGAATCTCGCCAACCCGGCGAGGGCGCATCGTGGTGGCGCTCATTGGCGGAAGATAACCGCGGGTCGGCGACGACGACGCGGTTTGGCCGGCCGCGTGCGGCATCGCACACACCGCGGACGCCCGCGCCGGTTAGCCCCGCACGGCCTTGGGTAGACGACCAGCGATGAAGCTCCTCGTTCTCACAAGCGAACCGATTACCGGCGGCCAACTTCGCGACGCCCTCGGCACCGACGCCAACCCGGCCGACGCCGAGGTGATGGTGGTGGCGCCGGCGTACGCGCAGAACGCGCTGCGGTTCTGGCTATCGGACGCCGACGAGGCGATCGCCAAGGCCGACGCGGTGCGCCGGGCGAGCGTCGAGGAGCTCGACGAGGAAGGGATCCCCGCCAGCGGCGACACCGGCGAGGGCGATCCGCACACCGCGATCGAGGACGCGCTGAAGACGTTCGACGCGGACCGGATCGTGGTCTTCACTCGCGAGCCCGAGGATCAGCGCTACCGCGAGGACCTCGACCGGGACGAGCTGGCCGAGCGCTTCGGCCGGCCGGTCGACCACGCCGCAATCTAGCGCCCCGAGGCACTAGCGAAGCCGCGCGAGCAGCGACTTGGCGTTGGCGGGCGCGAAGCCGCGCCAGTCGTTGTTGAAATACGCGAACACCTGCTCTCGCCGGCGCCACTGCGCGATCCGCCGCGCCCACGTCTCGATCTCGCTCGCCGAGTAGTTGCCGCCGCGGCCGCGCGAGCCGTAGTGAAAGCGAATGAAGCGCCAGTCCGCGGTGGCGTCGTAGGTCTGGAACGGCCGTTCGGGGTGATCGCCGATCGTCAGCGCTACGCCCCGCGCCCTCAGAGCCTCGAACACCTCCGGAGCGAACCAGCTGGGATGGCGAAACTCGATCGTGTGCATCCCGGACGGCAGCGCTTCGAGCCAGCCCTCGAGGCGCTGATCGTCGCGATGGAAGTTCTCAGGAAGCTGCCACAACACAGGCCCGAGCTTCCCGGCTTGCACCATCGGCCAGAGTGGGTCATAGAACCGCTCGATCCCTTCCCCGATGTCGACGAGGCGCTTGACGTGCGTGAGGTAGCGGCTCGCCTTGACCGCGAACAGGAAGTCCGCCGGCGTCTGCTCGACCCAGCCCGCGACGGCATCACGACGGGCGAGCCGGTAGAAGGTCGAGTTAACCTCGACCGTGTCGAACTCCGACGCGTAGGCCTCGAGCCAACGGCGCTTGGGAGTGCGGTCCGGGTACAGCCGCTCGCGCCAGTCGTCATACATCCAGCCCGAGCACCCGATGCGTACGTCGTTCATCGTCGGGGTAGGGGCGTTGATGAATGAGTCTCGACCGTCCGCACGCTCCAGTTCCGGACCGCCCGTCGCTCACAAGCCTGCACGACTCGGTGGCGGATTGCCGGGCGTGCGACCTGTGGGAAGGCGCGACGCAAGCGGTTATGGGGGAAGGCGGCAGCAACGCCAGCCTGATGCTCGTCGGCGAGCAGCCCGGCGACCGCGAGGATATCGAAGGCCATCCTTTCGTCGGCCCCGCCGGGCGCGTCCTCGACCAGGGGCTCGAGCAAGCCGGGATCGCTCGCAACGACGTCTACATCACGAACGCCGTCAAACATTTCCGCTACAAGCTCCGGGGCAGGCGAAGAATCCACCAGAAGCCCGACCGTTGGCAGGTGACGGCATGTTTCCCGTGGCTCGAGGCCGAGCTCGAGGTCGTCAAGCCGGACGCGCTGGTCTGTCTCGGCGCCACCGCCGCGCAGGCGTTGCTCGGTTCGCACATCCGGATCGGGCGCGACCGTGGCCGCCCGGTCGATTCGGACCTGGCCGAGCTCGTCACGCTGACCACGCACCCGTCGGCGATCCTGCGCACCGAGGACGAGGACCGCGAGCAGGCTATGGAAATGTTCGTCGCCGATCTGAGGCAGGTGGCCGAATGGCTGAGCGCGAGGTAGTCGTCGTCACCGGGGCGTCCGGCGGCGTCGGGCGCGCGGTCTCGCGCGAGTTTGCCAAGCACGGTGCCGCGGTCGGGCTGATCGCGCGCGGGCGCGCCGGTCTCGACGCCGCCGCACGCGAGGTGTCCGAACTCGGCGGCGCCCCGTTCGCGTACCAGGCCGACGTCGCGGAGTTCGACGAGATGGAGGCCGCAGCCACCGCGATCGAGGAGCACCTCGGGCCGATCGACGTGTGGATCAACAACGCGATGACGACCGTGTTCGCGTTCCTCGACGACATCGACCCGCGCGAGTACGAGCGCGCCACCCGTGTCACTTACCTCGGAGCGGTGTGGGGCACGAAGGCCGCGCTGGCGCGGATGCTGCCCCGCGACCGCGGCACGATCGTCCAGGTCGGCTCGGCGCTGGCCTACCGCGGCATCCCGCTCCAGGCACCGTACTGCGGCGCCAAGCACGCGATGAAGGGCATGTTCGAGTCGCTGCGGTGCGAGCTGCGCCACCGCGGGAGCAAGGTCCACGTGACGATGGTCCAGCTTCCCGGGATGAACACGCCCCAGTTCGACCACTGCCTGAGCAAGATGCCGCGGCACCCGATGCCGGTGCCACCGATCTTCGAGCCCGAGGTCGCGGCCCGCGCCGTGTACTGGGCCGCGCACCACCGCCGGCCGCAGATGTACGTCGGCTTCCCAACCGTCTACACGATCATCGGGAACAAGCTCGCACCGTGGCTCGCCGAGCGCTACCTGGCCCGCACCGCGGTCGACGGCCAGCAGACCGACCAGCGCTTCGACGGCACCCGGGCCGCGAACCTGTTCGAGCCGGTCGACGGCGATCACGACGAGGGCGCTCGCGGCATCTTCGACAAGCAGGCCCACCGACGCAGCGAGCAGGCCTGGCTCAGCCGGCACCGGCTCGGGTCGGGGCTGGCCGCGGCGACCGTTGCAGGCGGAGCCGCTGCCGCGTTCCTGACTCGCCGGCGCGCCCCCGATCCAGGCGTTCGGCGAGCCGCGAGGCCAGCGCCATGATCGTGAGGGCGGGGTTGGCCGAACCCTGCGTGGGCATCACGCTGCCGTCGGCGATGAACAGGTTCGGGACCTCCCACGCCCGGTGATCGGAGTCGACGACGCTGCGGTCGGGATCTGAGCCCATCCGGCACCCGCCGACGAGGTGGGCGTAGCGGTCGGTCACGAGCACGTCCTCCGCGCCGCCCGCCTCGAAGATGTCATGCAGCGTCTTCTTGGCGAACGCGATGTTCTTGCGGTCGTTCTCGCACTGTGAGTAGTCCATTCGCGCGACCGGCACGCCGCCCGAGTCGGTCACGCCCGGGACGACCGTGACCCGGTTGTCCGGGAGCGGGAGCAGCTCCGAGAGGATCCCGAGCGTGTACCAGTGGTTGTAGTCGCGCATGTACTCGCGCAGCGACGCGCCCCAATGGCCGTGCCCGGCGACGTGCATGGCGTGCTCGATCGGGAGCGGCCCGACTGTCTGGATCGAGAAGCCGCGCGCGAACCCGCGCGTCGGGTCGGTCTCATAGAACTGCTCTGAGGAGATCTCCGGAGGCGGCGCCTTGTACATCCGCATCTCCTCTGGAAACCGACCCGCCACCTGAGGCGCGCCCTGCACCATCACGCAGCGTCCGACCTGATCGTTGCCGTTGGCCAGGCCGTCCGGGAACCGGCGGCTGGTCGAGTTCAACAGCAGCCGGGGTGTCTCGATCGAGTAGCCGGCGACCGCGACCGCGTCAGCGCGCTGGAAGCGCTCGTTGCCGTCGCGCATGTAATGCACGCCGGTGACCCGGCCACTCGAGTCGTCGACCTCGACACCGACCGCCATGCAATCGGCCCGGATCTCGGCGCCATGCTCGATCGCGTCGGGGATGTGGGTGACGAGTGGCGAGGCCTTCGCGTTGACCTTGCACCCCTGCAGGCAGAAGCCGCGATAGATGCAGTGCGGCCGGTTGCCGAACGCGCCGTTGGTGATCCCGACCGGGCCTACGCGCATCTCGATCCCGATCTTGCGAGCGCCGCCCCGGGCTACCTCGGCGCCGCCGGCGATCGGATGCGCGGTGTGCGGGTAGCGGTGCGGGTCTCCCCACGGCCAGTAGTCCCCGGCGACCGGCAGCTCCAGCTCGAGGCGCTCGTAGTGTGGCCTTAGGTCCTCGTAGGAGATCGGCCAGTCCTCCCCCACGCCGTCGCGCGTGCGGACCTCGAAGTCGGAGGGATGGAAGCGCGGGCAGTAGCCGGCGTAGTGGACCATCGACCCGCCGACGCCATGCCCGCAGTTGTTCTTGCCGAGCTCGACCGGATCCGATCCGCCGATGATCCGCTCCTCGGTCCAGTACAGCCGGTGCGACCCGGCCTCGTCGGACACCCAGTCCTCGTCCGGATCCCAGAACGGCCCGGCCTCGAGCACCACGACCTTCCAGCCGCGGCGCGCGAGCCGCTGCGCGAGCGTCCCGCCGCCTGCGCCCGCGCCGACGATCAGCAGGTCGACCGGGTAGGCGTCGTCGTAGCGTGCCATCCGCTCCTGCGGGACGGCCCGGCGGTGGACGTCGAGCAGGAACGCCGAATCATTGTCCGGTGGGCGAAGCGCACCGCGCAGCAGCGTCCGCAGTCCGTGTCGGTTCACCGACGCCCACCCCCCGGGAGTTCTGCGCCAACAGAACTCCCAATGGAACCGGCGTCGCCCGATTCCACGCGTTCCCAACTCTCCCGCTGGCCGGCGCCGATGCGGGCGTAGCCGCGTGGATAGGCGGGCCCGCCAAAGCCGATCTCGTTCCACGCCCACGGGTGGGAGTAGAAAGCGCTGAGCAGCGCGCGCGTCACGACCTTCCAGGCCCGGGCGGGCGGCAGATCGTCCCAAATCTCGCCGTGGAGCTTCGCTTCGGCGAACGCCTCGACGACGCGAGCGCGCACGTCGTCGGACGCGCTCGCGAAGTCGACCGCTCCGTGTTGCCGCGCGGCGGCATCGAGGCCGGCCGCCACGCATCGCCACGTCTGGCGGTCATCCGGCAGGTCCTCGTAGCGGAAGCCGTCGAGCTCGCCGGCGAACAGCTTGGCGTCGATCATGTTCAGCACCGGGATCCTCGGCTCCGCGTCCTGAGCCAGGACGACATCGCAGAACGCGCCGAGCGTGAGCGCCTCGGGTGCGGTGAAGAACCGGATCGGCGGGACGCTCTGCACGCGGTCGAGCACCAGCCGGCGGGTGATCGGATCCCAGTGATCGGCCTCGTCCAGGACGTTGTAGTCCGGGTAACGACCGCGCATCTGCGGCGTTACCCGCGGGGGGCGCTCTGCGGCCATCAGCGCTCGCGGCCGAAGGCGGCGGCCGCCACACCAAGACCGCCGACCAGCGCGAGCGAGCCCGGCGCGAGCAACGGCGGCCCCATCACGAGGTTGAACAGCGGTTCGTCGAACCCCCCGGGCTTGCGGGCGACACCGCGCACGTGGGTGACGATCCCGATCACGCCGTCGAGGCAGTACAGGGCCGACAACGCCGGCAGCCAGGTCCGGGCGGCGCGCTCGGAGCGGACGCCGGCGAGGCCAGCGGCGGTCAGCGCGGGCGACAGGACGACCGGCGTCCACATCCACTTGTCGCCGAACGACCCCTTGAAGTGCTCGAAGTAGATCTCGAGGCCGAGCGGGAGCGCGCTGAACGCGGTGGCGCCGGCGAGCGTGCGCTGCATGCGCCCGTTCCGGACGTTCCGCCACCAACGCGCGGCTGCCCGCTCCGGCGGCGTCCTCCGGCGAATGAGCGGGAGGCTAGGCGGCCGCATAGCGCTCCGCCTCGGTCCGCTTGAACTCGAGCCCATTCCCGGGGCGCTCGAGATCGGGCGTCAGCGCGCCGTCGACCGGCTCCACGACCCCGTCGAACAGCATGTGCTCGATCCGCACGTGATCGTGGAAGTACTCGAGGTGCACGAAGTTCTCGAGCGCCGCCGCGGGGTGCAGATGGATCGAAGGCCCGCAGTGCAGCGACAGCGGCACGCCATAGGACCGGCATAGCGCCCCGACCCGCAACAGCTCAGTGATGCCGGCGCACCGAGTCACGTCCGCCTGCAGGACGTCGACCGCGCCCGCCTCGAGCATCCGCCTGAAGTAGGGCGCGTCATAGCCGTACTCGCCGGCGGCGATCGCGATCCCCGCTGGCGACCGATCGCGCAGCAGCCGCAGACCTTCGAGGTCGTCGGAGGACACCGGCTCCTCGAACCAGCTCACGTGCGCGTCGGCGCGGAAGCGTTCGGCCAGCTCGAGCGCCTGCTTGCGCGCATAGGCGCCGTTGGCGTCGACGAACAGTTCGGTGGCCGGGCCGATCGCCCCGCGGGCGAGGGCCACTCGCGCGGGATCCTCGCCCGGCACCGATCCGATCTTCATCTTCACGCGCGGGATGCCCCGATCGACCCATCCGCGGAGCTGGTCCGCGAGCCGCTCCGGCGAGTACGCGGTGAAACCACCCGAGCCGTAGATGGGTACCGCGTCGCGAGCCATTCCGAGCAGCCGGCACTCCGGAAGCCCGAGCAGGCGCGCCTTGAGATCCCACACCGCGAGGTCGACGGCGGCGATCGCCATCGAGGTGATTCCCGGCCGTCCGAGGTTGCGGGTCTGCTGCACCATGGCGGCCCATGCCGCCTGTGGCGCCATCGCGTCGCGACCGTGGATCACCCCGGCCAGCTTGGAGGCGATCAGCTTCGCGGTCGAGACGTCGGCGTAGGTGTACCCAACGCCGGACTCGCCGCCGCCGTGCGCGTGCACGACGACGATCGTTGTCGCATCCCATGCGAGCGTGCCATCGGCCTCGGGCGCGTCGGTCGGGACCGTGTACGCGGCGACCTCGAGCTCGTCGACCGAGACCTCCGCGCGGGTTGCGGTCGCGGCGGTGGTCATCGTCCCGGCAGGAACTCCTCGAGCTTCTGCCGGAACGACTGCTTGACGATCTCGCCCGCATTCGGGTCGCCCTTCGCCAGCGCCGAGGTGAGCGCCTTGGCCTGCGCGATCGTGATGTGCGGCGGCAGCGGCGGCACTTCGGGGTCTGTGACCGCTTCGTACACGACGGGGCGGTCGGCCGCGAGCGCGCGATCCCAGGCAGCACCTACGTCGTCGGCGCTGTCCACGCGGATCCCGACGAGCCCGAGCATCTCGGCGTAGCGCGCGTACGGGAAGTCCGGCAGGTCCTGCGAGCCCGCGAACTTCGGGTCGCCCTCCATTGCCCGCTGCTCCCACGTGACCTGATTGAGATCGCGATTGTTGAGCACCATCACGATCAGCCGCTGGTCGGCCCACCGGTCGCGGTACTTCGCGATCGTGATCAGTTCGTTAATCCCGTTCATCTGCATCGCGCCGTCACCCACCAGCGCGAACACCGGGCGGTGCGGATGGGCGAACTTCGCCGCGATCGCATACGGCACGCCGGGCCCCATCGTCGCGAGCGTGCCCGACAGCGAGGCCATCATGCCCTGGCGCAGCTTGATGTCGCGCGCGTACCAGTTCGCCGCCGACCCCGAGTCCGCGGCCAGGATCGCGCCGTCGGGGAGCCGCTTGGAGAGCTCGTGGAAGACGAGCTGCGGGTTGATCGGATCGGCGGCCAGCGCCGCTCGGTGATCGATCAGGTTCCACCACTTCGCGACCTCATCCTCGATCTTCTCCCGCCAGGAGCGGTCCTGCTTTCGCTCGAGGCGAGGCAACAAAGCGCGCAGCGTCTCGGCGCTGTCCCCTGTGAGGTTGACCTCCATCGGGTAGCGGATCCCGAGCATCTTTCCGTCGATGTCGATCTGGACTCCCCGCGCCTTGCCCTCCTCGGGCAAGAACTCCGAGTACGGGAAGCTCGAGCCGACCATCAGCAGCGTGTCGCACTCCTGCATCATCGTCCAGCTCGGCTTGGTGCCGAGCAGACCGATGGAGCCGGTCACGTAGGAAAGGTCATCGGGAAGCGCCGCCTTGCCCAGCAAAGCCTTGGCGACGCCGGCGCCGAGCACATCGGCGACCTCGGCGACCTCGGCGGACGCGTGCAGCGCCCCCTGACCGATGAGCATCGCAACCTTGCCGCCGGAGTTCAGCACTCCGGCAGCGCGGTCGAGCTCCGGCTCGGTTGGGACCACGCGCGGACGTTCATAACCGGGGCCCGAATGGACCGTTCCATGCTTGCGCGGAGGTTGCGCGACGGCATCAGCCTCCTGCAGGTCGTTGGGGATGATCAGCGCGGTGACGGTCCGCTCGGCCAGCGCGATCCGGCACGCCCGGTCCACGAGGTGCCGGATCTGCTCGGGGACCATCGCCATCTCCACGAACTCGTGGGCGACGTCCTTGAACAGGGTCTGAAGGTCGATCTCCTGCTGGTAGTTCCCGCCGAGGCCCGCTCGCGCCTGCTGGCCGACGATGGCCACCACCGGCTGATGGTCAAGCTTCGCGTCATACAGCCCGTTGAGCAGGTGGACGGCGCCGGGACCCGAGGTGGCCATGCAGACGCCGAGCTCGCCCGTGAACTTGGCGTGGGCGCAAGCCATGAACGCGGCCATCTCCTCGTGGCGGACCTGAACGAACTCCGGCCGGTGCCCGTCACCGCCGTTGCTCGAACGTGAGAATGCACCCATGATCCCGTTGATTCCGTCGCCGGGATACCCGTAGATCCGCTTGATCCCCCACGTCGAAAGTCGCTCCAGAAGATAGTCGCCGACCGTGTCGCTCATACGCCGTCTCAGTTCCTTTCCTCGCTCTCGTCTCTGTAATCCGGCTACCCGCGGGTGGGCGGCGGAAACTGCCGGCTTAGGGAGCTCCTACACGCGGTTTTCGGATTTCGCGAGCGCGACGGCGGCGTCGATGTGCGCGAGGTGCGTGAGGCCCTGGGGGAAGTTGCCGAGCATCTCGCCGGTGTGGGGGTCGATCTCCTCCGGGAACAGCCCGAGGTCGTTGGCCCGCGCGATCGCGTGGTCGAACACGGCCCGTGCCTCGACCAGGTCGCCGGCTTCGGCCAGGCATTCGGCGAGCCAGAACGAGCAGCACAGGAACGCCCCCTCGTCGCCGTCGAGACCGTCCTCGCGGCGGTAGCGATACAGCAGGCCGTCCCCGGCATCGAGCTCCTCGCGGACGGCCGCGATCGTGCGCAGCATGCGCTCGTCGTCCCATGCGACGTACTCCACTGTCGGCAGCAGCAGCAGCGCGGCGTCCATTTCGCTGCGTCCGAACGCCTGCACGTACACGCCTCGCTTGCGGTCGTAACCGCGTCGGTCGATCGTCTTGCGCAGCTCGTCGCGGACGCGCTTCCAGCGGCGCACCGGCGCCCGGCGCATGCACTCGTCGGCAAGCCGGATCCCGCGATCGAGCGCCGACCAGCACAGGACCTTCGAGTGCACGAAGTGCTCGGGCTCCCCCGCCCACTCCCAGATCCCACAATCGGGCTCGGACCATCGCTCCGCGGCGTGGTCGATCAGCGAAACGAGGAACCGCCAGTCGTCGTCGGTCGGCGAGTGACCGCGGCGGTGCCAGCGCCAGGTCAGGTTGACGAGCTCTCCGAAGGCGTCGAGCTGGAGCTGCTCGGCGGCATCGTTGCCGAGCCGGACCGGACGCGACCCGCGGTACCCCTCGAGCGCCTCGACCACGTCGCCTCGCAGGCGGCGCTCGCCCGCCACGCCGTAAACGATCTGCAGGTCCTCGGCGTGCCCGGCGGCCGAGCGCATGATGAACGCGCGGAACGCGTCGGCCTCCTCGATGGCGCCGAGCTCGGCCAGGGCCCGGGAGCTGAAGCTCGAATCGCGAACCCAGGCGTAGCGGTAGTCCCAATTCCGCGGCCCCCCGATCGCCTCGGGCAGCGAGGTCGTCGGTGCGGCGACGATCGCTCCGGTCGGCGCGTGCGTAAGCGCCTTGAGCACGATCCCGGAGCGACGCGCGGCCGGCTCGTCGCGGGTGTCGATGCGAAGCCTGCGCGCCCACTCCCGCCACCAGTTCACCGTTCGGTCGAGCAGCTCGTCGAGGCTCTTGGCGTCGGGCTCGTCCGGAGGGCCGGCGTCTACGCGCTCCGGGGCGCAGTAGGTGAGCGCAAGCCGCACCCGGTCACCGGGGCCAACCGCGAACCGTCCGACGAGCTCGTGGTCGGGATCCTCGGTGAGCTCTTGCTCGCACCACACGAGCAGCGCGTCGTTCCCGCCGATCGTGCTGTGAAACCGGTGCCCGTGGCGCCGAATCCACGGCCGAACCTGCCCGTAGTCGAACCGGGGCGCGATTCTTACCTCGAATTCGACCGAGCCGCGGATCCCTTCGATCACGCGCAGGATCTGACGCTCGTCGGTGCCGAGTGCGCCGTCGCACACAAGGAAGCAGTCGAGGAGCCTCGCCTCCCCCGCAGGCCCGAGCACCCTGGTCTCGAGCACGAGCGTGTCCTCGAGGTAGGACCGCACGTACTCGAACGGACCGTCCGCGGTGGGCGTGATCGAACAATGGCCGCCGGACCGCCTGTCTAGCAGGCGCCCGAACGCGCTGCCGGAGTCAAAGCGCGGCAGGCAGCACCAATCGATCGATCCGTCGCGTGAGACGAGCGCCGCGCTGTGGCAGTCGCCGATCAGCGCGTAGTCGGCGATAGGCGGATAGTCATCGGCATCGGACACGGAAGGGAACTACCCGGAACCGGTTCGCGGCAGCCTGTTTTCGTGACCTACTCACGGGTAGGGCTAGGGCGTTGACCAAGATCGAAAGGAGTTCTGACATGGGCATCACCGACAAGGTCACGGGCAGGATCAAGAAGGCGGCCGGCGATCTCGCCGACGACGATTCGCTCAAGCGCCAGGGGCGTCAGGAGGAGCGCAAGGGCGAGGCCAAGGACGAGCTGGCCCGCGATCAGGAGCGTGCGGACCGGAAGGCGAATGAGGTCGCCGACTTGGAGCGTAAAACCTCCTAGCCGCCGTATCCCCGTGCCGGCGCCCCGGTGCGCCGGCCGCAGCGGTCGAAGTTCAGCCGTGGCCGGGCGCGAGTGGCGCCGGACGGGGATTGCGCCGGCTACTCGGCTCGGCACCCGAGCTCGGTCGGCGGGCGAAGCGTGCAGCGTCGCTATCGTGGCGGGCGATGCGCCGCCGCCCCCGAACCGATCGTTCCCGTCAGGGCGGGGAGATTTCTCATGAAGCATGGATGCGGCTGTTCGCCTGCACCGGCGCGGCGGCCCTGTTGCAGCTCGACGGAACCCTGATCACGGTGGCGTTGCCGTCGGTGGCGCACGGCCTGAAGGTGTCGAGCGCGTCGACGGCGGCGATTCTTAGCGCCTACTTCGGGGCGTACGCGATCGTGCTTCTACCAGGCGGCGCGCTGGTGGACCGGTTTGGCGCGCGTCGCCTGGCGCTGATCGGGCTTTCAGTGTTCGCGGTCGGGGCGGGCGCCGGGGCGCTCGTGTCGAGCATCGGCGCACTCGTCGCGACCCGCGTGGTGCAAGGCGCGGGCGCGGGGCTGGTCAGCCCGGCCGCGCTTGCCGGCGCCGTCAGCGGGTTCCCGCCCGAGCGCCGCGGCAGCGCGCTCGGCATCTGGGGCGCATCGGCCGGGGTCGCCAACCTGCTCGGACCGCTGCTCGGCGGACTCCTGACGGTGGTGCTCGGGTGGCGCGCCAACTGGTGGGCGCTCGTGCCGCTGGCGCTGATCGCCGCCGCGGGAATCGTCCGGTGCGTGCCCGCCGTCATCCACGGCGAGGAGACCGGGTCCGGCGGGTACGCGCTCAACGGGGTGGTGTACGCCGCCACGCTCGTCGCCGCGCTCACGTTCGCCGTGATGATCGGCTGCTTCTACCTGGCCTCGCAGTACCTTCAGCACGAAGCCGGCTATTCGCCGCTCGGCGCATCAAGCGCGCTCGTGATCGTGGCCTTACTCGTGGGGGCAGCCGCCCCGATCGCCGGTCGCCTCGTCGACGAGCACGGCGAGCGGCTTCCCGCGGTGCTGGGCTTCGTCCTCGCCGGCGGGGGCCTCGCGATCCTGGCGATCCCGGGCATGCCGCTGTCCAGCCTGGTCACGATCCTGCCGCTGATCCCGGTTGGCTTCGGGCTCGGGATGCTGTTCGTCCCGACTTCGCGCGCGGCGCTGAACGCGACGCCGGCGGCGTCGCACGGGCGTACCTCGGCGGTGCTGTCGGTGGGGCGCCTGGTCGGGGCGGGCCTCGGGGCCGGGCTCGGCGGCGTGGTTCTCTCCGGCGGCACCGACGCGTCGACCGTTCACGACGCGATGCTGCTCGCGTGCATCCTGTGCGTCGCGGTGGGAATCCCGGCGTCCACGCGCCTCGGCGGCGTGCGCGGCGGGATCGCGCGGCGGACGCAGGTCACGTAGACACTCACTCCGGATTCGGTTGCACTGTTTTCGCCGGGCCGGTCCGGGGAATCCATTTGGCCGTGGTCAGCGGGAGACCGAGCGTTCTGAACGTGCGCCTGAACAGCAGGCCCGATGCCGCCGGGCTGGTTCGGGCCGTGCTCGCGGGCATCGCGGCACCGTTCGCGCTCCGCCCCGAGCTGGTGTACGACCTCAAGACGGTCGTCAGCGAGGCGTGCAACAACGCCGTCGACCACGCCTACCGCGGCGAAATCGGGGCGATCGCCGTCCGCGTGGACATCCAGCTCGAGGAGATCGAGGTGACGGTCCGCGATTGGGGTGGCGGGTTTCAGCAGCTGGTGCCCGCCGGCGACCGCATGCGGGTGGGTCTGCCGCTGATCAACGCGCTCGCCGATCGGGCGGAGTTCCTGACAGCACCAGGCAGCGGCACAGAGGTGCGGATGGGCTTCGACCTCCGGCACGATCCTCGCAGGACGGACACGCTCATGCGACTCGAGGAGACCGAGGATCTCGGAGCGTGGACACCGTGGCGCCGGGGTCTCGCCGGCGACGTGGTGGTGACGTTGCTGGCACAAGATCTCCTTCCGAGCGTGCTCGAGCAGCTGACGAGTGCGCTCGCCGCGCGGTCTCGGTTCTCGCTCGAGCGGTTCTCCGACGTCTACATCGTCGCGCGCGCGGTCTCTGAGCACGTGCGCACCGCCGCGAGCAGCAACCGAGTCAGCTTCTCGCTCACCGCGCGCGACCAGCGAGTCGAGTTGACGATCGGCCCGCTCGGAATCGGCACCGGCGAGCGCCTTCAGGCACTCAATCCGAACGCAGCCAACGACCCGTCAGTCGCCGAGCTCGTCGACGAGATGGCCTTCGAGCATCTCGACCACTCCGAGCTGCTGCGCTTGGTATTGATCGACCGCGAGCGGGATCTCAGCGGAACGCCCCGCCAGCCCTGACCGGTCGTCGCTACTCGTACTCGTCGTCGTCTTCGTCCTCGTCGGGGTCGTCCCAACCGTCGCCCTCGTCGGCGTCGTCCTTATCGTCGCCGTCCTCGTCGTCGTCGTCCTCAGGCGGCGCTCCTGGCACCTTCGGGTCAGAGCGCTTCTGGGCCCACTCCCGGGCGACGTCCTTGGTGCGGTCCTCGAGCTCGTCGCTGCGGCGCTCGAGATCGTCGGCCTCTTCGTCGAGCCGGTCGGCAAGTTCTTTGGCTTCTGTGTCCCTCATGAGCCTGGGCTACCCGAGCCGGGCGCGTCGCACACGTACCCGAGCGGGCGGTCCGACCTCCCGCGATCCGGCTCCCGCGGTCACCGGCGCGCCCGGACCGTGAGCCCCTCGGCCGCCGAGCGCCGCACCTGCTCGAGCGGGGCCCGCTCGCCTCCGCGCTCGAGTGGCCGGATCCATAGCTCGTCTACCAGGACGGTGACGGTCGCGATCAGCGGCACCGCAATCAGTAGCCCGATGAAGCCGAACAGCTGGTCGACCGCGACCACGCCGATCGCCACCACCGCGGGATGGAGCTTCACGGTCCGCGCCACGACGAGCGGCTGGATCATGTTGCTCTCGACCTGGTGGGCGACGACGTAGATGATCGCGACCAGGACGGCCTGCTTGGTCGAGACCGTGAGCGCGAACGCGATCGGCGGGATCGAGCTCGCGAGCGCCCCGAAGTACGGGACGATCATCGCGACCGCCGTGAACACCGCGAAGAACGCGGCGAACTGCAGCCCGACGAGCTGGAGACCGATGTACGTCAGCGTGCCGAGCACAACCATGCCGACTCCCAGCCCGCGCAGCCAGGCGATGTAGGCGGTCCGCAGCCGCAGCAGGATGTGATGGACCTGCGGGCGCCGCGGGATCGGAAACATCCGGATGAACCCGTTGACGAGCGGTTCGGGATGGATCGCCGTGTACAGCGCGGTCAGCAGCACGACGATGATCGCTGCGACCGCCGCGGCGACGCTCGCCCCGAACGACGCCACCGGTCCGAGGAGCTTGGACGGATTGTGCGTGTAGCCCTTCACGAAATGCTGGATTTGCGCCGTGATGTGACCCGGCGAAGAGCCTGTCAGGTGCCCGAGCCGGCGGCTGAGCGAATCGCCGATCGCCGGCAGGGAATCCGCGAAGTGGTTCACCTCCCGCGTGAACACGGGCACGATCAGCGCCACCAGGCCGGCCAGCGCGCCGAGGCCGAGGAGCAGCCCGAGCGTCGCTCCGAGCGCTCGGGGGACGTGGCGGCGCTGAAGCATGTCGGCGAACGCGGCCAGCGGCGTGGCGATGATCACGACGATCAGCACACCGAGCACCAGGCTCGTCAGGGCGTGGAAGATCATCGCGGCGATCACCAATCCGAACGCGAGCAGCACCGCCTTGTAGACGACTCCCGCAGTGACCTTCGAATCGGACGTCACATGTACCTTCTGCCCACTCTTGGTGCCCCTCTACCCTCTCGGCGCGGACTCGGTGGCAGCCTATGTCGGGTGGCCCGGTCTCGTGGCAAGCAGCTAACCCTCGCCAGATCGGGCGATCTGATCGCCGAACGCGACCCGCTGCGCCCGTCTGGACGGCTTCTGCGCCAGAGCGAAATGGAAGCCTCGTACATCGATCTGGCCGACCCGTCGCATCTGGAGTTCGACTACCTGCGCTGGATCAGGATCATCCTGCGTGCGGCGCGAGCTCGCCGGGTGCTGCATGTAGGCGGAGGCGCATGTGCGCTGGCGCGCGCGCTCGCCGCCGAAGATCCGGAGGGCCGCCAGGAGGTGTGTGAGATCGACGCCGGCGTACTCGCCCTGGCCCGTGAGCATCTCGGGCTGAGGCGCGCCCCGGGTCTGCGGGTGCGCATGGCCGACGGGCGCACGTTCCTCGCGGGCCAGGGCAGCGCGACCTGGGACGCGGTCGTCATCGATGCATTCGTGGCCGCGACCGTGCCCCGGCGGTTGATCACCGTGCAGGCGTTGGCCGAGACGGCGCGGGTCGCGCCGCTCGCGCTGATCAACGTCGTCGACAACCGCGCCGCCCGCGACGTGCGTGCGGTCGGCGCCGGACTGGCGACGGCCTATCCGCACGTATGGTCGATGGGTGGACGTGCCGGCAACACGGTCCTCGTCGGGGCGGTCGCCAAGCTCGACCTCGGCCGGATCGCCGCCCACGTCGCCGCCGACCCCTCCCCCGCGCGCCTGACGCCGCCGGGCGCGGTCGCGCTGCTGGCCGCCGGAACGCCAGCGCTGCGCGACGAGGATCTCTGATGTTCGAAGGCTTTTCCGCCCACGAGCTGGCGACCGAGCGGGGCACGATCCACGCTCGGGTCGGTGGCAGCGGACCGCCGTTGCTGCTGCTCCACGGTTATCCGGAGTGCCATCTGATGTGGCACTCCGCCGCGCCGTTGCTGGCCGACCGGTTCACGGTGGTCGCGACCGATCTCGCGGGTTACGGGGATTCGCTCCGACCGGCACCGGCGGCCGACCACGGGCCGCATTCGAAGCGCGCGATGGCTCTCGACCAGGCCCAGGCGATGGCGGCGCTCGGTTACGAGCGCTTCGCCGTCGCCGGCCACGATCGCGGCGGTCGCGTCGCGTATCGAATGGCGCTCGACGATCCCGATCGCGTCACCGCGCTCGCGGTGCTCGATATCGTGCCGACCGCGGAGGTATGGGCGCGGGCCGACGACCGGCTCGCCGTGGTCTACTGGCATTGGGGCTTCCTCGCCCAGCCGCCTCCGCTGCCGGAGCGTCTGATCGCCGGCGATCCCGACGCGTATTTCGAGGATCACCTCCGCTCGCTCGGGCTCGATGGCGAGCCCGGCCGCTATCCGGACGAGGTGATCGCGGCGTACCGGGCCCAGCTGCGGGATCCGGACGCGATCGAGGCGATATGCGAGGACTACCGGGCGGGAGCGACGATCGACCGCGAGCTCGACGAGGCCGACAGCGGTCGGCTGATCGAGTGCCCGGTGCTGGCGCTGTGGGGAACCCGCGGAGCGCTCGGACGGCTGTACGGAGATGTGCTCGACGTGTGGCGATCCTGGGCGCGCGACGTCCGCGGCCGCGGCGTCGAGGCCTCGCACTTCTTGGTCGAGGACCGCCCCGAGGAGGTCGCGGCGGAGCTCGCGGCGTTCTTCGAGGGCGCCGCTAGCGCTCGCGGGCGGCCTTGAACAGCGCCGCGGTCTCGGGATCCATGTAGTAGTCGGTGCCGCCGTCAGCGCGGCCTTCGGTCGCGATCGGCAGCACCCGGCCGAGGTGGCGGGAGTACCGGCCCGGCCAGGCCAGGATGCCGGCCACGCCGTGCGAGCCCTTGTCGAGCCCGAGCTGCCTGGCCACCTGCTCGCCTCCGACCCGCGCTCCCGGGCTGTCGGCGAGCAGATCGAACAGCTCGCGCGCCGGCGGGGCCAGCTTGCGGTAGAGCCAGGCAGCGGTCTCGGCGTCGTCGTGCGACCACGGCAGGGCGTCGTCGTCGTGGCGGCGAATGCCGCGCCGGCCACGGCGGCCCCGCCCTCCGAACGAGGGCGGAGTTCCCGGCTCGGACGCAAGGAACTGCGCGAACCAGGCGTAGAACTCCGGCACCCGCTCCTCGGGTACGGCCACCGTGACCTGCTTGTCGGCCATCAGATCTCAGTTGTCTCGGCGCTCGGCTCGGACCGCTCGGCGCTCTCTGCGCGCTCGGCGCGCTCGCCTCGCCGGCCGCAACCGCGACCGTGATGACCGTGTCCGTGGCCGTGGCCGTGTCCGTGTCCGTGACGTCCGTGGCGTCCACCCCGGCGGCGCCCACCCGGGCCTCCCGCGAGGAAGCGCGCGAAGAACGCGTGGAACTCGGCCACCCGATCCTCCGGCACGTCGACTGTGACCTGCTGGTACTGCGTGTTGTCGGGAGTGATGTGCGACTCCATGTATTTACTCCTTTACGTTTGCTTACCGATGCAAGCATAACACAAGTACATACTTAAGTAAAGGACATGCGTCGCAACCCGTGGATGAAGGGGCGCTGCGGGGGTCGCGGCCCGAAGCGACTGCGATTTTCGTTCATAGTCAGCGAAAATCGCAGTCGCTGGCGGTCGGGCTAGGCCGCGACCTTCTGCTTGTGCTTGCCTTCCGCGATCTCTTCGACGACCTTCGCGCAAAACGCCGGCAGGTCGTCCGGCTTGCGGCTCGTCACGAGGCCGTGGTCGACCACGACCTCCTCGTCGACCCACTCGGCCCCGGCGTTGCGCAGATCGGTCTGGAGGCTCGGCCACGAGGTGACCTTCCGGCCCTTGGCGACGCCGGTCTCGACCAGCATCCATGGACCGTGGCAGATCACCCCGGCGGGCTTGTCCTGCTCGAAGAACGTGCGGACGAACTTCACCGCGTCCTTGTTGAGGCGCAGTTGATCGGGGTTGGCGACGCCGCCCGGGAGCACAAGCCCGTCGTAGTCGGACGCGTCGGCATCGGAGACCGCCACCTCGGCGGTGATCTTGTCGCCCTTGTCGAAGTGCTTCCACATCTCGACCTCGCCCTTCTCGAGCGAGATGATGTCGACGTCGGCCCCGGCCTTGCGCACCGCCTCGAGCGGCTCGGTCACTTCGACCTGCTCGGCCCCGTCGGTGAACAGGAACGCCACACGCTTACCTTTGAGCTCGTTGGCCATCCCACGGCTCCTTTCGTTTCGCTAGCTCAGGTGTTCCTTTTCGGCTACCCAAGCGGTTCCGGCGGTGAAACAGGCCGGCGATGAACCGGGCCGCACGCCGTCCGGACGCGGACGCGCCCCGTCAGCTGCTGATCAGCGCGGGGGTCCCTAACGGAATGTGGGCGAGGAGCCAGCGGCCCTCGGCAAGGGTCACGCGAACGCAGCCGTGGCTGGCGGCTTCGCCGATGCTCCCGCTCTCGGGAGTCGAGTGGATCGCGATCCGGGTCCCGCCCGTCCACCCCTGGATCGCGTGCGGTGCGCTCGCCGACAGCGCGAGAATGCAGCAGCCGTACGGGCCGCTCGGGTCGTTGGTGACGAGCCGGTCGGTGACCGCGAACCGGCCGGTGGGCGTCGGCGCCTTGGACGCCCCGATCGCCACCGCGTACCGCTCGACGACCCGACCGTGGTCGAGCACGGTCAGCCGGCGTGAGCCGAGCGACACCTTGAGCTCCCACGGCACGCGGCTCAGCGAGGTCGCGCTCTGGCTTATCCAGGCGACGCGCCCGTTGCCCGCCTGCGGGGTCATCACGCCGAGCCAGCCCGGGCGGTGAATGACGACCCACAGCATCTCCGGCGAGCCGAACTCGGTCTTCGTCCGGAGCCGGGCGATCGTGTGGCCGCGGGGCGATGACCGGAGGTTCGTCGGGTGAAGCAGCAGCGCGACGAGCGCGCCCGAACCGCCGGGAATGGCCGGGAGGGTCAGCTCGGCGGCAGCCGCCGTGGCCCCGGCTGTCGGCGCCGCCGGTGTGAGGCTCTCCGACGTCGTCGTGGCCGCCGCGCCGGCAGTGGGTTTCTGGAGGCCGATCGCGACGCCGACCGCGATCGGTATCCCCGGCACGAGTAGCGCGAGGCTCACCAGCAACGCACGGCGGGACAGAAGCCGTTGGCGCCCGTCGTGTTCACCGGCCATGACGCAACGTTAGCGCAGGGTTCAGCAGGAATTCACCGGTTGCCTGGCGCGCTCCGAGTACGCTGTGAACATGTTTGGACTGCGGAGCAAGACGACGATGGTCGACCCCGACCGCGTGCTGCCCGGGCGCGACACCGAGATGCCCGTCCCCGCTCGCCACGCGGTCCTGGGGACGCCGCTCAAGCCTCCGTTCCCCGACAGCTTCGAGCGGGCGATCGTCGGGATGGGCTGCTTCTGGGGGGCCGAGCGCGTCTTTTGGCAGGCCCCCGGCGTGTACACCACCGCGGTTGGCTATGCCGGCGGGATGACGCCGAACCCGACCTACGAGGAAGTCTGCTCCGCACGCACCGGTCATGCCGAGGCGGTGCTGGTCGTGTTCGACCCGGCCAAGACGAGCTATGAGGAGATCCTCCGGCTGTTCTGGGAGAACCACGACCCGACGCAGGGCATGCGCCAGGGCAACGACGTCGGCACGCAGTACCGCTCGGCGATCTACTGGACGACCGAGGAGCAGCGCCGGATCGCCGAGGCGAGCCGTGACACATTCCAGCAGCGGCTCAACCAGGCCGGCTACGGCGAGATCACAACCGAGATCGCCAAGGCCGGGCCGTTTTACTACGCCGAGGACTACCACCAGCAGTACCTCGAGAAGAATCCGTGGGGGTACTGCGGGCTCGGAGGTACCGGCGTGACCTGCCCCGTCGGTATCGGCGCGAGCGCGACTTCCGGGGACACGCCGGCGACCGCGGCGGCGGCGCCGTCTACCTAAGCCGACTCACTTCCGGGGGCTGATAGCGCGCCGCTCTTCCTGATCCGGGTGGAGAGTGGCGCGCTATCCGTGTGTGCGAACCGCGGGGGCGCTCACCCGCCGGCCACCGCCGGCAGGATCGTCACCTCGTCGCCGTCGGAGACGGCCGTCTCGAGTCCGTCGAGGAAGCGGATGTCCTCGCCGCCGACGTAGACGTTGACGAACCGGCGCAGGCCGCCGTCCTCCGCGATGCGGTGGCGAAGCTCGCCGTAGCGATCGTAAAGAGCGTCGAGCACCTCGCCGACTGTCGAGCCAGAGACCTTCGCCGACGCCTCGCCGTCGGTCGCGGATCGCAGCTGGGTTGGGATCTTGACCGTGACTGCCATTTCCGCAGTCTTATCACGCCAAAGCGATGGCACGTTCCGATGCTCGTTCGAACGAGTCGAGCGTCGGCTCGATGTCCCACGCCTCGAACGTCCCGCGCGCCACGTCGAGCGTCTTCAGGCCCTCGCCGGTGATGTACGCGACCACGCGATCGTCCGGGTCGATCTCGCCCTGCGCCGCGAGCTTGGCCAGCACCGCGACGGTGACGCCGCCGGCGGTCTCGGTGAAGATCCCCGCCGTCCGCGCCAGCAGCTTGATCCCCTCGCGAATCTCGTCGTCGGTCACGGCCTCGATCGAGCCGCCGGTCCGCCGGGCCAGGTCGATCGCATAGGGACCATCGGCCGGGTTCCCGATCGCCAGCGACTTCGCGATCGTGTCCGGCTTGACCGGCCGGCAGAAGTCCTGCCCGGCCTCGTACGCCGTCGCGACCGGAGAGCAGCCGCGGGCCTGAGCGCCGTGGAACGTCGGCAGCTCGCCGGTGAGCAGGCCTGCTTCGATCCATTCCTCGAACCCGCGCGCGATCTTCGTGAACAGCGACCCCGAGGCGATCGGAGCGACTACGCGGTCCGGCAGCTCGAACCCGAGCTGCTCGGCGGTCTCGAACGCGAGCGTCTTGGACCCCTGCGAGTAGTACGGCCGCATGTTGATGTTCACGAACGCCCACTCGCGTTCGGCCGACAGCTCGGTGCAGAGCCGGTTCACGTCGTCGTAGTTGCCGCGCACCTTGACGAGGTTGGTCCCGTAGACGCCGGTGGCGAGCACCTTCTGCTCCTCGAGGTCGTGCGGGATGAACACGTAGGACTCGAGTCCGGCGGCCGCCGCGTGGGCCGCCACCGCATTGGCCAGGTTGCCCGTCGAAGCGCACGCGATCGTCTCGAAGCCGAGCTCACGTGCGCGGGCGATCGCGACCGAGACGACGCGGTCCTTGAACGAGTGCGTCGGGTTGGCCGCGTCGTTCTTGATCCACACCTCGCGCAGGCCGAGCTGCTCGGCGAGCCGGTCGGCCCGCAGGAGCGGCGTCCATCCCGCCGGCAGGGTGCCCTTCGGGGGCGCCTGCACCGGAAGGAAGTCGCTGTAGCGCCACAGCGAATGGGGGCCCGCCTGGATCCGGCGGCGAAGCTCAGTGGGATCGGTCGATGCCCGCGGCGCGTAGGCAACCTCGAGCGGTCCGAAGCATCGCTCGCACACGTAGCGCGCGTCGAGCGGGTAGGTCGTCTCGCATTCTTTACAACGAAGAGACTCTGGCGGCATATGTAAAAACCTCCGCCGGGGTCAGTGGTCGGAGGTCAAGGAAACCGCCCTATCCACATCTCCCAGGCTTGTCGTTGGAGCCTGATGGAATTGGCACCTTTCCCTTTCGGGAGGTTGCCGGGGTTTCACAGGGCCAGTCCCTCCACCCCTCTTGATGCGTACTGCTATGTGCTGCGGATTATAAGCAGACGATCGACAGAGTTCGAGTCGGCTTGAACGGGAGCGGCCGCGCATCGCTCCCGCGCCGCGTAACGATCGTGGCCGCTTGGTGTTGAAGCGTCGGCATGGCCGCCACCTCAGTCGACCCGCTCGAACGCCTGGAGGCAGCGGTCGCGCTCGCGACGAGCGCACCCAGCCGGCGGATGCTGATCATCGTCAACCCGTACGCGACGACCGTCTCGGACCGGCTGAAGAACCTCGTGGTCTATGCGCTGCGGGGCCGCTACGAGGTCGAGGCGATCGACACCGATGCTCGCGGCCACGCGACCGAACTGTCCCGAGAAGCGGCGCGCGACGGCTACGACGTGGTCGTGGCGTTCGGCGGCGACGGCACCGTAAACGAGGCCGCGAACGGACTCTCGGGGTCGAACACGCCGCTCTGCTGCCTGCCCGGCGGTCGCGCGAACGTGTACTGCCGCATGCTGGGGATCCCGAACGACGTCGTCGACGCGACCGAGCACCTGCTGCTGATGGCCGACGACTGGCATCCGACGCGCGTGGACGTCGGCTTGGTGAACGGCCGGATGTTCCTGTTCTCCGCCGGCGTCGGGCTCGACGCGAGCGTCGTCGAGCGCGTCGACGCCCATCCGAAGCTCAAGGCCAAATACGGCGAGTGGTACTACACGCTGACCGGCGTCAGCACGTTCACCCGCCGGTATCTCGTGCACCCGCCGCGGCTCGAGGCCCAGGTCGGGGAGGAGACGATCTCGGGCGTCACCGCGATCATTCAGAACTCGACGCCGTACACGTACTTCGGGGACAAGCCGGTCGAGATGGCCGAGGGCGCGACGCTGACCAGCGGCGACCTCGCCGGCGTGGTGCTCGACCGCGCGCGGCCGACCGACATTCCGTCGATACTGGGGCGTGCCCTCTCGGATCGCGTCAAGGTCAGCGGACACCGTCACGTCCATGCGTTCGCGCGCGTCACCGGGCTGCGCATCTCCTCGCGTGACGAGCGAGCGCTGCCGCTCCAGGTCGACGGCGACTACCTTGGCGACGTCGACGAGGCCGTGTTCGGCGTGAACCCGCGCGGGATCGCCGTCGTCTCCTGAGCATGCGCCGCCTCGCGCTCGCACTCGGCTCCCTGTCGTTGATCACGGCGATCGTGGTGCCCGCGCTCGTCTCGGCCCACCCGCTTCCCGGCGCCCCGAACTGCCCGGTGTTCCCCGCGAACAATCCGTGGAACCGGCGCATCGACCGGCTACCGGTGGCCAAGAACTCGGCGTCGGTCATCGCCAGCATCGGGCTCGACAACACGGTCCACCCGGACTTCGGCTCGGGGCTGTACAACGGCGAGCCGATCGGGATTCCGTTCGCGGTCGTCGGATCGAACACGCACAAGGTTCCGGTCTCCTTCCAGTACGCCTCCGAATCGGACAAGGGTCCGTATCCGCTGCCGCGCGGCGTCCCGATCGAAGGCGGGTACGGCTCGGGCGGCGACCGGCACGTGATCGTGGTCAACCGCGACACGTGCACCGACTACGAGCTGTTCGCCGCCTATCCGCACGACGGCGGCCGGCGCTGGACGGCCGGCTCAGGCGCGATCTTCAACCTCCGCTCGAATCACCTGCGCCCGGCCAGCTGGACCTCGGCCGACGCCGCCGGCCTGCCGATCCTCCCCGGCCTCGCCCGCTACGACGAGGTCGCCACGGGGTCGATCGACCACGCGCTCCGGTTCACCGCGCCGTGCACGGCGCCGCGGTACGTGTATCCGGCACGTCACGAGGCGTCCACGTGTCAAGGCGCGAATCTGCCGCCCATGGGGTTGCGCGTTCGCCTGAAGGCAAGCGTCAACATCTCCGGGCTTCCGTATCAGGCGCGCGTGGTCGCCCTGGCGCTCAAGCGCTACGGGATGATCCTGGCCGACAACGGCTCGCCGTGGTACATCTCGGGCGCCCCCAACAAAAAATGGAACAACGACGCGCTCCACCTGCTCGACCGGCTGACCGGCAAGGACTTCCAGGTGGTCGACACCAGCTCGCTTCCGCACCCTGGGCTGTAGGCCGTAGCTCACCCGGGGGGTGAATCGGCCAGGCTCGCGGCTCTTGGGCTTGTGGATCACCGTGCCAGCGAACGCGATCTCGAGCTGCTCGAGTTCCTGGCCGAGCACCGACTGGCGCTGCCCGCGCACGTTGCCGTGCTGCTCGAGACCTCGAACGCGGCCGCGACGACGCGCCTGAAAAGGCTCGCGGGTGCCGGGCTCGTCAAGGGCCATGCCGGCTTCCAGCGCTTCTACCAGATCACGAAAGGTGGCCTGGGAATGATCGGGAGCTCCCTCTCGTCCCCCGGGACCAACCTGCGCGAGTACGAGCATGACGTCGGCGTCGCGTGGCTCTGGCTGGCCGCGCATCGCGGGACGTTCGGCCCGGTCGAGGAGATCATCTCCGACCGCCGGCTCCGCTCGCACGACGGCTTTCGAGATCCGCAAACCGAGCCCCTCGCGGTGAGGCTCGGCGGCTTCGGGCCCCGCGGCAACGAACAGCTCCACTATCCGGACCTGGTCCTGCGGACCATGGACGGACGGCGAGTCGCGCTCGAACTCGAGCTGACCCCGAAGAGCCGCACCCGCCTCGAGAAGATCCTCGCCGGATACGGCGCCGATCCACGCTACGACGGCGTTGTGTACCTCGTCGGCCGTCCGCTCCTCGCTCGCTCGGTCCAGTCGACGGCGCGCCGGCTCGGCATCTCGGACCTGGTGCACGTCCAGCGTGTCCGCTCGACCGCGTCGACAAGTGCGTCGGCTGCGATCGCCCGGACCGCCGGCCGCACACACGCAACCGATGCCGTCAGATGAGGCGCGCCGACCGTCACGCCGCGCTACGTCGGTTGCTCGTGATCGCGGCGTTCGGTGGGCTCATCCTGGCGCCGTCGCCCGTGGGCCTGGGAGCGGCGGCGGCGATGCTCGGGATCTGCGCGGCGCGGGGCGCCCGGCTCCTCACCCGGCGATCCCGGGGGCGGACCGACGAGATCGTGCTGGGCGTCGACCGGCGCGGCCGACTGGTGCGGCTGGGGGACGACGAGCTCTCGGCGCACGGTCTGATCCTGGGAGCGAGCGGCGCCGGCAAGACCACCACGCTTCTCGCGATCCTCACCGATCAGATCGGCCGGGGGCGGCCGGTCATCGCGATCGACATGAAGGGCTCGCCGTCGTTTGTGGGCGCGCTGTCCGACGCCGCGAGCGCCGCTGGCCGTCCCGTCAAGGTATGGACGATCGACGGGGGCTGCCACTGGAATCCGCTCGCCTACGGCAACGCGACCGAACTCAAGGACAAGCTGATCGGGACTGAGCGGTTCACCGAGCCGCACTATCAGCGCGCCGCCGAGCGATACATGCAGACCGTCCTCCAGGTCCTCCAGCGGGCCGATCCCGGTCAGGCCCCGACTCTGCACGAGGTGGTTGCGCTCATGGATCCGCGCCGACTGGCGACCTCCCTGAGAAGCGTCGACCGGCCGCAGCGAGAACGGGTGCAGGACTATCTCGCGGGGCTCACGCACGACCAAGTCAGCGCGGTTCGGGGGCTCCAGACGCGGCTTGCCGTCCTGACCGAGTCGCACACCGGTCCGTTCCTCGCGCCGGCCGCGGCCGGCGACAGGGACGTAATCGATCTCCGGAGCGCTCTGTCCGGCCCCGAGGTCGTCGTGTTCAGCCTCAACTCGAGCACATACGGGAAGCTCGCGGCTCAGATCGGAACGCTCGCGGTCCAGGATCTCGTTGCGGCGTCCGGCGACCGCCTGCTAGAGCCGTCCCGGGGGCGATCCCTCGAACAGGCGGTGATCGGGATCGACGAGTTCTCGGGGCTGGGCAGCGATCATGTTGCCGCGCTGCTATCGCGTGGCCGCGAGTCGGGCATGCCCGTGCTCGTCGCCACTCAGGAGCTCGCCGACCTCGACCGGGCTTCGACTGGGCTCCGCGACCTGGTGCTCGGCGTGACCGCGGTCAAGATCGTCCATCGCCAGGAGGTCCCAGGCTCGGCGCTCACGATCGCACAGATCGCCGGCACCGAGGAGGTCTGGGAGGAGACCCGCCAGATCGCCGGCGGCCTGCTCGGCGCGTATGGGACCGGCCGGGGCACCCGGCGCCTCGGTGAGCGCTACATCGTTCATCCGAACGAGATCAAAGGTCTTCGGACCGGCGAGGCGGTCGTGATCTCGAAGATCCGTGGGGCAAGGGCCCAGACGGTGAGGATCACGCCGCCGCAGCGCCCGCCACCTGGGCTGGGACGGTGAGGGCGCTAGGACCCCGGCCGCGGCCCGACGACGCACACGAATCCGAGCTCGTGATCGCCGAGCGCCTCGAAGCAGTGGAGCTCGTCCCCGGCGACGTACACGACGTCCCCCTCCCCCACCTCGTGCGCCTCGGAGCCGAGCGTGACCCGCGCCCGCCCCGCGACGATCATCACGCCGTGGTCGTGCGAGTGGCGCTCGCGCGCGGTCCGGCCGCCCGGCGGCACCTCGAAGTAGCGCATCCGGTACTGGCTCGCGCCCTCGGCCTCGCCGATCAGCTCGTGCTTGCGGACCCCGGCTAGCGACGGATCGTCGTAAGCCTGCGGCGAGACGCCGTCCCACCCGCCGCCCGCAGCAGCCCGGCGGTGGATGACGCCCATGACTAGGCCGCCGCCGGCGTCACCCGGTAGGCGTCGAACACCGCGTCGATGTTGCGAAGGCGATTGATCGCCTGGTCCAGCGACCGCGTGTCCCCGACCTCGACCACGAACCGGTTCTTGACCATCGGGTGGTTGACGATGCAGCGCGCCTCGAGGATGTTGATGCCGGCCTCGGCGAACGTCCTCGACATGTCCTCGAGCAGCCGGTGGCGATCCCAGCCGTCCACCTCGATCTCGACCCGGAACGACGTCTCCGGGTCGCCGTCCCAGGAGACCGGGGTGAACCGCTCGGGATCCTTCTTGAGCACGGCGACGTTCGGGCAGTCCTCGCGGTGGATGGTGATCCCGCGCCCGAGCGAGATATAGCCGACGATCGGGTCGCCCGGAACCGGCCGGCAGCACTTCGCGAGCCGCAACATGACCTCGTCGATCCCCTCGACCGTGATCCCGAACCGCGAGGACGAAGTGGTCGCGCGCGACCGGCGCCGGCGCGTCTTGAGCAGGTCGTCGGCCGCGGTCGGCTCGGACTCCGCGGCCTCGCCCTGCTTGAGGCGCTGCATGATCTTGTTGACGACGACCTTGGCCGAGATCTTCGCGCCGCCGAGGGCGATGTAGAAGTCATCGGCCTTGCGAAAGCCCATCTCGCGGATCACGTCCGCCAACAGCGGCGAGCCCACGATCTTCTGCGCCGGGAGCCCCTGCTTGCGCAGCGCGTCCTGTAGCTGCTCGCGACCGAGGTGCTCGGAGTCCTTGCGCGACTCGGCCTTGAACCACGCCTTGATCTTGTTCCGCGCGCGAGTGGTCTTGACCAGCGCTAGCCAGTCGCGCGAGGGCCCGCGCTCGCGCTTGGAGGTCAGGACCTCGACGATGTCGCCCGAACGCAGCTGATAGGAGAGCGGGACGATCTTGCCGTTGACCTTGGCGCCGACGCAGCGGTGGCCCACGTCGGTGTGGATCTCGTACGCGAAGTCCAGCGGGGTCGCGCCGGAAGCGAGCGACTTGACCTCGCCCTTCGGCGTGAACACGAACACCTCGTCCTCGAACAGGTCGACCTTGAGGGTCTCCATGAACTCGCGCGGGTCCGCTTCCTCCTGCTGCCAGTCGAGCAGCGAGCGAAGCCACTTGAGCTTCGTGTCGGACGCCGGCGGACCGGCTTGTCCGTCGCGGCGGCCGGCCTGGGCGCCGCCGGTCTCCTTGTACATCCAGTGCGCCGCGATTCCGAATTCCGCAAGGTCGTGCATCTCCCGAGTGCGGATCTGGATCTCGAGCGGCCGGCCCTCGGGCCCGATCACGGTCGTGTGCAGCGATTGGTACATGTTGAACTTGGGCATCGCCACGAAGTCCTTGAAGCGCCCCGGCAGCGGCTTCCACAGCGAGTGGATGACGCCGACCGCGCCGTAACAGTCCTTGACCGAGTCGACGATCACCCGCATCGCGGTCAGGTCGTAGATCTCGTTGAACTCGCGTCCCTTCTTGGTCATCTTCGCGTAGATCGAGTAGAAGTGCTTGGCGCGGCCCGAGATCTCGGCGCGGATGCCGAGCTCCTCGAGCTCCTTGCTCACGTACGTCGCGGCCTGGTTCACGTATCGCTCGCGCTCGGCGCGTTGCTGGGCAACCAGCCCCTTGATCTCGTTGTACTTGCGCGGGTGGAGCGTCTGGAACGCGAGGTCCTCGAGCTCCCACTTGATCGCGTGGATACCGAGCCGGTGTGCGATCGGCGCGTAGATGTCGAGCGTCTCGCGCGCCTTCTCGATCTGCTTCTGCTTGGGAAGTGCCGAGATCGTGCGCATGTTGTGCAGGCGGTCGGCCAGCTTGATCAGGATGACCCGGATGTCCGTGGCCATCGCGACCATCATCTTGCGGTAGTTCTCCGCCTGCGCCTCGTCGCGCGACTGGAACGTCAGGCCGGTGAGCTTGGTGACGCCGTCGACTAAGCCGGCGATCTCCTCGCCGAACGCCTCGCGCACCTCCTCCAGCGACGCGGAGGTGTCCTCGACCGTGTCGTGCAGGAGCGCGGCGCACAGCGTTTCGGTGTCGAGGCGCATCGCCGCGCAGATCCTGGCCACGCCGACGGGATGCACGATGAAGTCCTCGCCGGAGCGCCGACGCTGGTCGGCGTGGTGGACGCACGCGTAAACGAACGCTTCCTCGACCCGGTCGCGGTCGATCACGGCGGCGGCGTCGTGCGCATGCTCCTCGACGATCGCGAACAGGTCGCCGACCAGCCTACGCTCGGACGGCGTCAACTCGGAGTGCTCGACTACGTCCGCATGCTCGTCGGTATGGACGACCCGGTCGATCGGCGACCGCGACCCCGGGAACAGCGGCGAGCCGGGCGCCTCACGGCTGTTCGAACCCGCCCCGTCCTTCTGGCGGGCTCGGCTCAGCCTCCTGGAAGATGATTTGCGCTGCTCAGGCATCGTCTACCGTCCTCATACCTCTGAGCGTAGACCCTGTACGCCGAAGAACGATTAAGCTCGGTCTGAGCACCGCCTGCGATCGCAAGAGCCGGCAGGTCCCGGTCGAGGCTGACGAGCTCCAGCTCCGCGAGGACCCTTATCAGCCGGGCCGCCAGGCGTGCCGGGCGACCGTGCGGACCGTCTCCGCGAAGCAGGTGCTCGAGCTCCTTGCCGGTCGCCCTCCCCCGCAGCCTGAGGCTGCGATAAAGAGCCACGAGCGAGGCACGGAGTCCGTACTCCAGCTCATGCATCTGCTGCGCAAAGCGTAGCTCAGCCTCGCCCCATGACACGTGCGTGAATCCGGTGCCTGCACGCAATGTTGACTTGCCTTCCGGACCCGCCGGAGGGTCGAGCGCGACAAGCTGGACGAACCGCTCGGCGAGGCCAGGGTCGCGCGCGAGCGCGTGGTAGGAGATCAGCGAGAACCCGCCGGCTCTAGCCGTGAGGCCACCCAACCGCCGCGGTGCGTCCGCGCAGACGACGAGCACCTCGCCTCCGGCCGTGATCGCATCGCGGATCACCGCCAGCGGACTCTGTCCACGACGGTCGAGCACGGCCCGCGCGGGCGGGAGGGCCGGTGCGGGCGGCGGGTCGAGATCCGGCGCCCCGAGCGCGCACGCCAGGTAGTCGTCCGGTTCCCCGAGGATCGAGATCCCATCCGGGGCGCACGGCCGCGCGTGGCCGAGCACGAGCCTCGGCTCGACCGCCCCGTTCCAGAAGTTGCGCTCGAGCCGGAACGTCGCGTCGGCCGGCTCATCGGGCTTGATGCCGAGCTGGCCGCCGCACCCGAACGCGACGGCACGGGCGCTCGTTCCGCCCGAGCCGACGACGAACCGCACATGGCGCCCCTCCCCCATCGGCCGCGGGTCGCGCAGGCGCGCCCCCGGCACGAGCAGCCGGCTCCGCGGGTTGCCCATTCCGCACGGCTCCAAGCGCTCGAGCTCCTCGGCCAGCTCGAGGCCGAGCTCACACCCCGAAGCGATCGCGTCGACACGCTCGCGCGGGACCAGCATCTCGGGGAGGAGCACCCCGGCGGCATGCCGCTCGAACGCCTCCCGGAACGCCTCGACTCGGTCCCGCCGGATCGCCATTCCCGCGGCGGCGCGGTGGCCGCCGTAGCGATCGAGGTGCTCCGCGGTCACGTGCAACCCCGCGAGCAGGTCAAAGCCGGGGATGCTCCGAGCCGAGCCCGACCCCGCATCCCCCTCCAGCGCGACCACGACCACCGGCCGGTGGTGGCGCTCGACGACCCGCGAGGCGACGATCCCGACGACCCCCGGATGCCAGCCCTCTCCCGCGAGCACGTACGAGAACCGCTCGCCGTGCTCGGCGACCTGCTCCTCGGCCTCCCACACGATCCGCTGCTCGACGATCCGCCGCTCCGTGTTGACCCGGTCGAGCTCGGACGCGATCTCCGCGGCGCGCCGCGCGTCGCGGGTGAGCAGCAGCTCGAGGCCCGCGTCGGCCCGGCGGAGCCTGCCGGCGGCGTTGATCCGCGGCGCCAGCCGGAACGCGAGCACGCCGGTGTCGAGCGCGCTCGGATCGGCCTTCGCGACCGTCATCAGCGCGCGCAGGCCCGGCCTCGAGGTACGCGACAGCGCCACAAGCCCCTCGCGCACGAGGCGGCGGTTCTCGCCGACGAGCGGCATCAGGTCGGCAACCGTGGCCAGCGCCACCAGCTCGACGTCGTCCTCCACTCCGGGCGCGCCGAGCGCCTGCGCGAGCTTCCACGCCACCGCCGTCCCGCAGAGGTCAGCGCACGGGTACCCGCACACCGCGGGATGGACGATCTCGCAGGCGGGCAGGTTGCCGTCCGCCCGCGGCGCGTGGTGGTCGCAGACGACAACGTCAACCCCGGCGGATCGTGCCGCGGCAACCTCGTCGACGGCCGTGATCGCGCAGTCGACCGTGATGAGCAGCCCCGTGTCCCGGGCCGCGAGCCGTTTCACGGTCTCGAGCGACAGCCCGTAGCCGTCGGTCAGCCGGTCGGGCAGGTACCAGCCGACGTCCGCCCCCAGCTCGCGCAGGGCGCGCACCATGGTCGCGGTGGCGCACACGCCGTCGACGTCGTAGTCGCCGTGGACGACGATCCGGCTGCCGGCGCGGACGTGGCGTTCGATCGTCGCGAGCGCCCGGTCGATCCCGGCGAACGCGCTCGGGTAATGCGCCTCGCTCGGGTTCAGAAATGCTCGCGCAGCGGACACCTCGGACAGCCCCCGGCGGACGAGCACCTGCGCGAGCACGTGGCTCACGCCGAGCCGCCGCTCGAGCTCGAGCGCCGCGCTCAGGTCGTACGCCGGCAGTTCGAGCCGCGGCAGCGGCGGGGCCGGGTCGGGCACCGCATGGAGCGGGGCGTCCAGCCGCTGCGGGTCAGTGGGCGCGACGCGGAGTAGGGCTGCTGCCTCGGGCATCGCGGGCAGGGTATGGACCGGCCCCGACGGAACCGGCGAACGACGGGCAAAACCAGGCGCGAGCCGTTACGCGGCGTCGCAGAATTGGAACGATCGGCGAGCGCGGGGCGCCGGTCAGACCATCTCGGGGCCGATCCCGGTCACGCGCTCGCGCCGGACGCCCTCGAACCAGATCGCGGCAAGCCCGATCAGCGCCCCCGGAATCGCTTCCAGCGCGGTCGCGAGATCGGTGTCGCGACGAGACGGGACGGAGAAGCCGTGGATGATCCACGCCACGAGGATGGCGCCGATCAGCGCTCCAATCAGGGCGCCGACGATGCCACCCCAGAACCGGTCGGGAAGCCAGATCGTGAAATGCCAGAGGGCGAGGCCCATCATGGCCCAGGCGAGCAGAGCCATTAGCGACGCCTCCCGTGGCGGCGGTTACGCGTCCTTGGCTTGGCTGGCGGCTTGGGCGGGGTCGGAGCGACACCCTCGTTCTCGGCCACGTCGGGAGCCGGGGTGACCTCATCTGTCCCCTCGGCCTCGGGGCGCTGTGGAGACTGCTGTGACGGTGGCTGGGTGGGCGGCGGGGGGGATCCATTTCCACCGCGGCTCGATCCGTCGCGGGTGCCGTCGGACCGCCTCGAGCGCCGCGTGATCGCGGACCCCGAGCCGGATCCCGAGCGCGTCCTCTGCGCCGGGGGTGCGCTCGTAGCCTCGTCTTCGCTGGCGTGGGCGAGCCGCTTGGTCAGCGTCGAGGTGCGATGGCCGCCCCGATCGGACTCCTGGAGGTCTAGCTCGAGGTCGCGCTTCATCTCCTCGAACTCGGCGGCGGACACGCCCTCGGGGGAAGGCTCGGTCAGGCGGGCGCCGCGACGGACGCGGCGCGGGGTCGGCTCGACGTCGGCGCCGACCGCTGCGTAGGCGGGCACATACCCGAACTCGGACTCGATCCGTTCGCGGCGGTGCCGATACTGAGGCTCACGTTCCTTCCAGTGTGTGAGCACCGGCGAGGCGATGAAGATCGACGAGTAGGCACCGGACGCGACGCCGACGAGCAGGGCGAAGGCAAAGTCGGTCAGCTCGGTCGAGCCGGCGGAGCCGCCGAACAGGAGCAGCGCGATGATCGGCATCAACGTGCACGACGTCGTCGCGATCGACCGCGTGAGCACCTCGGACATCGACCGGTTCACGATCTGGGAGAACGCGGCGCGTGGCATCCGCGGGATGTTTTCTCGGACTCGGTCGAACACGATGATGGTGTCGTACATCGAGTACCCGAGGATGGTCAGCAGCGCTGCGACGGTCGCGGTCGTGACCTGTCGGCCGGTCAGTGCGTAGACGCCGCTCGTGATCAGGAGGTCGTGCGCGAGGGCGATCATCACCGGGACCGAGAACTTCCACTGGAACCGCAGAGCCACGTACGCGGCGATCACCAGCAGTGAGGCGATGATCGCGACGATCGCGCTGTTGGCGACGGTTCTCCCGAACGTCGGACCGACCGACGTGTACTGGAAGTTCCTGCCGTTGTCGGAGATCCCGAACTTGTTCTGTATCGCGTTCTGGATCTTCTCCCGTTCGCGGGCCGCGTTGGCCGACGACTTGAACGAGATCTGATAGGCGTTGGGTCCGAGCGTCTTGTCGCCGCTGACCTTTTGGACCTCTGGATTGGATACGCCCGCTGAGGTCAGCAAGCTCGTCACCTGCTGCTGCGTGGCGGCGTGCTCGAGGCCGGCCACGATCCTCGTCCCCGAGGTGAAGTCGATGCCGAGATTCAGGCCCTTGCCACCGATCGCAAGCGCCCCGATCAGCAGGATCACGCCCGACATCGAGAAGAAGTACTTCGACGCCCCCATGAAGTCGAACTTCCAGGTGCGTTTCTCTCCTCCCGCTCCGAGCATCGACGGGCTCGAGATCATCCGCGACGATCCCATCGTGGTCAGGATCGCCTGCGTGGCCATCACCGCGGTGAACAGCGAGACGAACGTGCCGATCCCGAGCGTGAACGCGAACCCCTGGACATCGGAGGTGGCGAGCACGAACAGGATGAACGCGGTCATGATCGTGACCACGTTCGCGTCGATGATCGCGCTCAGACCCTTGCGGTAGCCGATCACGATCCCCTGGCGGATCGATCTGCCGCCCCGGATCTCCTCCTTGACGCGTTCGAAGATCACGATGTTCGCGTCGGCGGCGACGCCGATCGTCAGGATCAGACCGGCGATCCCGGGCAGCGTCAGTGTGATCGGGATCAGCTTGATCAGCGCGTAGAAGTAGATCGAGTAGATCAGCAGGCCGAAGGTCGCGATCACCCCGAGAACGCGGTAATAGGCGACGAGGAAGAGCACGACGACCAGCAGGCCGACGAGGCCGGCGACGAGGCCCGAGTGCAGGGCCTGCTTGCCGAGGGTCGCCGACACCTGGGATTCGGAGATGAGCTTCAGCTTGATCGGGAGGGCGCCCAGACGCAGCTCGTTGGCCAGGTCCTGCGCGGAGGTGATCGAGAAGCTGCCGCTGATGTCGGCGCCGTTGTCGCCGTTGATCCCGTCGGGGTACTGCTTGAAGTCGATGTATGGGACGGTGATCAGCTGGTTGTCGAGCGCGACGGCGAAGTGCTGGTTGAGGTTCTGCCCGAGGCCGCTGACCAGATCGCCACGGTGGGCGATGTTGGCCGTGACGTTCTGGAACTGGCTCTTGCCCTTGTTGCTGAACCCGAACGTGACGTCGGGCTGACTCGTGTTGGGATCGGTGCTCTGCTGGGGATTGTTGATTTCGCTCCCGCGCAGCGCGACGTTGTCCTTGAGTACGAAGAACTGCGCGCTCGGATCGCTGATCGGCGTCGGCTTGGAGAAACTGGACGGAATCGCCTGGAGTACGACCGTGCCCTGCGGCACGGTCACGATCTCCCCGTCGGCCGCGGTCACACCCGGAGGCAGCCCCGACAGGAGGTCCGACTTGTTGTCGTCGGGTCCTGAGAGCAGGCAGTGCCGGCCGGCGGTCGGCACCGTGCCGTTCGCTTTCGCCGCCGCCTCGCAGGCCGCGCTCCCCGGCGCTCCGAACATGTAGTACTCGGGCCCGAGCCGCGAGTTCTCGGGACTCGAGCTCTCCGGCTGCTTGGCAGCGAGCTTGACCGCGTCGTACAGATTCATGCTCCCGGCACCCGGGGTGCCCGGAGCTTGACTCGTGCCTCCCTGGCTGATCTGGGTCGCGGCCGGATCCTGGGTCTGGAGCTGGCTGGCGACCGACTTGCCGTTCGGCGTGATGACGTTCGCTTCCCAGTCGTAGAACAACAGCTGGGCGGTCGTCCCGACCTCCCGCTCGGCGCGCCCCGTGTCGCTCACGTTCGGCAGGCCGACCGTGATCTGGTTGTCGCCCGAGGTCTGGATCTCCGGCTCGGCGACGCCCAGCTGGTCGACGCGGTTGCGCATGATGTCGACCGCGCGCTGAAGCGCGTCTGGGGTCACCTTGGGTGTCTGCGGGCTCGGGAGGCCTTGGTAGACGAGCTCGACGCCGCCCTTGAGGTCAAGGCCGAGAACCGTCTTCTTGGACTTCGTCACGCCGGGGACGCCGGCGATCACGATCAGCGAGCCGATCAGTAGCCCGACGACGATGAGCAGGACGAAGCCATTTCGCTGGCGATCAGTCATCGGTCAGGGTGGATGCTAGAGCCTGGGCGGTGGCGGCGGAGCCGGGATCGGCACTCAGTGGTGGTTGGTTGGCGTGAGTACCACGAGCACTCCGCCCTCCTCGTCGTCGTAAGCCGGGAAGATGTCCGCAACCGCCTTGGCGGGCAGATCCCGCTCGGCGTGGACCTCCACCGGCTTGCTCTTGACGCGGACCTCCCACTCGAGCGCGGTGTTCACATGGTCGTTGCCGTCCTCGAAGCGGAGCCCGAGGACGTCGTGGACCGGACGGCCGATCACCTGCTCGGTCTTCAGCCCGGTCAGCTCGAACGACCCGCGGCCGCAATCGACGATCCGGCCGTCCGAATCGCAGGCGAAGAACGCCGCGTTCGGAGCCGGGTAGTAATCGTCGAGCAGTTCGTACAGGTACGCGAACCCGCACTTCTCGCAGCCCCGGGCTTCCCGGCGGAAACCCGCGTTGCGGTCGGTCCCCATCGACCGGTTTCCGCAGTGGGGGCAGATGAAATAGTGCTCGTGACTCATTGGCGCCCTGAGGATAGCTGGAGGGCCTGGCCGTCCCCCCAGGCTCTTCATCAACTTTTAAAGGAGCGACATGGGTCCTGGAGGATCCATGCCGAGGTGCTCGAAGGCGCGCCTGGTCGCCGCGCGACCCCGCTGCGTGCGCTCGATCAGGCCCCGCTGGAGCAGGTAGGGCTCGTACACGTCCTCGATCGTGTCCTGCTCCTCACCAACCGCGACCGCGAGCGTCGACAGACCCACGGGCCCTCCGCCGAACTTCTCGCATATCGCGCGGAGGATCTCCCGATCGAGCCGGTCCAACCCGGCGTGATCAACGCCGAGGAGGTCGAGCGCCTCGATCGACATATCGCCGGTGACCACGCCGGTCCCGCGTACCTCGACGTAGTCGCGGACCCGCTTTAGCAGTCGGTTGGCCACGCGCGGCGTGCCGCGGCTCCTGTCCGCGATCGCCCGGGCGCCACTGTCCTCGATCTCGACGTCGAGCAGCCGCGCGGAACGGTGAACGATCGTCGCCAGGTCGTCGGCATCGTAGTGCTCGAGCCGATGCTGGATCCCGAACCGGTCGCGGAGCGGAGTCGTGATCAGGCCGGCCCGCGTGGTAGCTCCGATCAGCGTGAACGGGGGCAGCGGGATCGTGACCACGCTCGCGCCGGCACCCTGGCCGATCGTGATCGGCAGGCACCCATCCTCCATCGCCGGGTAGAAGGTTTCCTCGAGCGCGCGCGGCAGGCGGTGGATCTCGTCGACGAAGAACACCGCACGGGGCTCGAGTGCGGTCAGGAACGCCGCCACGTCCCCCTTGCGCTCGAGCGCGGGGCCGGCTGTCTGCACGAAGGGGACGCCGAGCTCGGCCGCGACGATCTGGGCCAGTGACGTCTTGCCGAGCCCCGGCGGGCCGGCGAACAAGACGTGATCGAGCGCCTCGCCGCGGCTCGTGGCGGCCTCGATCGAGACCGCGAGCTGGTCCTTGACCGCGCCCTGGCCGACGAAGTCCTCCAGCCGGCGAGGGCGGAGCGAGCGATCGAGGTCCTCCTCGGGCAGCTCGTGCGGGTCCCCAATCCGGACCCGCCCGTCCGGCCGGTCGGGGTGGGCGGAGCCCTGTATCTCTCTGACCGGGCTCACCGGCGGGCCGTCCGGAGCGCGTAGGCGATCAGATCCTCGGGCTTGTCGCCTTCTGCGCCGTTGAGCAACTCGTCGACCTCGAGCGCGGTATAGCCGAGGCCGAGCAGCCCGTCGCGGGCGAGCGCGCGCGGGTCCTCGCTGCGGATCGACGCCAGCACGGGCGGGGCCGTGTCGGTGGCGCCAACCTTCTCGCGGAGCTCCACGATGATCCGCTCCGCGGTGCGCTTGCCGACGCCCGGCGCGGCCTGAAGACGCGCGATGTCGCCGGCGGCGACCGCCGCCAGCAACTCACGCGGCGGCCCGCCCGAGAGCACGCCAAGCGCGACCTTGGGCCCGACCGACTGCACCGCGATCAGCATCAGGAACAGCTCGCGCTCCTCCTCGGTGGCGAACCCGTACAGAGCGAGCGCGTCGTCGCGAACGACGAGATGGCTGTGCAGGACCACGCTCTTTCCGACCGCGGGGACGTGCCGGAGCGTCTCGGCGGACACCGCGAGCCGGTAGCCGACGCCGCCGGTGTCGACGACGACGTGATCGGCGCGACGCACGACCACGGTTCCGGACATCATCGCGATCATGACCGCACCCCCGCCCGCGCTCCCGGCCGGGCTCCGGTGCGGGAGAGCGCCCGGTCGAACGGCGAGCGATTGCACTCGCAGATCGCTACGGCCAGGGCATCGGCGGCATGGTCGGGCGAAGGGATCTCGGACAGTCCGAGCAACCGTGCGACCATCCGCCCGACCTGATCCTTGCCGGCGCGGCCGTTGCCGCAGACAGCTCCCTTGACCTGCTGGGGCGTGTAGGAGCGTGACGGTATGTGGCGCTGGCCGGCCGCCAGCAGGACTACGCCGCGCGCCTGGCCGACCGCGAACGCGGTCCGGGCGTTTGCGCCGAAGTACAGCTCCTCGATCGCGACCGCGTTCGGACGGTAGCCGTCGAGCAACTCGACCACGTGGCCGTGAATCTCGGCCAGCCGGCGCTCGAGCCGGACGCCGGCCGGCGTCTCGATCACGCCGGCGGCGAGCATGCTCAGAGACGACCCGGAGCCCTCGACCACGCCGTAGCCGGTGCTGGCGGTGCCGGGATCGATTCCAACGACGATCATTGGATTACCATTCTGCGTCGGGAGCCGGACGCCTCCCCGGCCGGGCCTCACGCCGCTTGATCCCCGGGGGGATGCGGACCGCCGGGCCCGGGGTGAAACGGGCCATTGGGTGGCAGCGGCCCGCGCTGCGCGGCGATGATCTCGGCGCACAGCTCGACGCACTCGTTGCAGATCGCGACCGCGGGCGTCGGCCCGGCGACGATCGACGCGACCTGGCTGCGGGGCTTGCCGCAGAACGAGCAGCGGATCGGGGCCGCGGACCGCCTCGGGCCTCGTGCTTCGTCACTCATGCGACTTCCGCCGGGCCTCGCTCCGCTCGGCGGTCGCCCGGGCGAGTGGCACGTCGAGCGCGACCCATCACAGCCCGGACCCAGCGGCCGGGGCGCCGCGGCGCAACGATGTCACCGGCGCGCTGAACCGCCTCGCCGCCCAGTCCCACACGTTGACGAGCGCGATGCTGGCGAGCATCACCAGAAATGGATCGATGGGCGAGCGAAACCGGGGGGTTTCGCTCTGCGTGAATACGACGGAGAGATACATCAGGACCGGAATGAGCCACACCCATTTCGGGCCCGAGCGAACCTGCGGTGTGAAGCAGCCCCCGATCGCCAGCAGCAGCAGCAGCCACAGCACGTAAATGCCGACATCGGTGTCGCCAGGCGGGACGCCGATGTAATGCGCTGTTGCTTCGCTGCGATGAAAGCCCGCGAGTTCGAGCATTCGGACCGTGTTCCAGTAGGCCACGACGAATGGGTAGGCGGGATGTCGACCGATGAATGCGAAGGCCGCCGACTCCAGACTTGAGTTCATCTTCGCCTGGTTCTGATGAGCGATCGCATAGATGCGGCGAAAATCCGGGATCTTCGACGGGTCTCGCCACGCAGCCGGATCGTGCCGGGCGTCCCGGGACACGCTGTTGTACGTTCCGGCGATCGTGTTCCCCGTGGATGTGCTGACCGGGACGAACGCGTGAAGGACCACGGCATTGCGGATGGTCCACGGGATCACGATCACAAACGTGCAGGCAATGAGCACCGTGATCGGCGCCAGTGAATTCCGCGTCCAACCATCGCGCGGACGCAGCGCGACGCAGAACGGGATCACCAGCACAGCCCCGTACTCTCGGGTCAGGGCGGCGAGGCCCGTCAGAACACCGGCCAATATGAGGATCCACCACTTCCGTCGGTAGCGATACTCGACGATCGCGGCGGTAGCGAAGACTACGAGCGGGACGAACAGCGCCTCCGAGTACAGCGACTCGGCGACGAAGATGATGGGCGGGAAGATCGCAGCAATGGCGGCCGTGACCAGGCTCACCCGTCTTCCCCATAGACGCCGCGCGATCAGCGCCAGCGCCGCAACGGCGATGGCCCCAATCGCCGCTTCCACGACACGAGCCGTCGCCCACCGAGATGTCCCCGATCCGCCCAGCAGATAGTTCGCCTTGTAGATGACGGCAAGGAAGACCTCGTAAACGGGCGGCCGGTAGGCGTTGGGGATGGAGGTGCCGTTCGGAGCGAAGAGCGGCGGGTAGCGGTGCTCGTTGGCGATGTAGAGGGCATCAAGGTCGTAGTGGTGCGCGTCGTGCTGGGGCGCGAACCCATGCGTCGAGATGATGTAGGCGACGCGCAGCACGAACGCGAGCAGCGTCAGCAGCGCTATCGCGATCCGGTACCGCGTGAGTTGGAAGCTCAGCGGGACACGCAGGGCGGCAAGGCGCGAGCCTCGTCGGCCGCCGGCGGGGGCTAAGGTCATCGCGCTGTTCTCGTTCGACGTTCGCGACGGTCCGTTGTCGCCCCGAGGGACGTGGTCCGTCCGGCCCGATCAGAGATGCCGCGGCCGTCCCTACTTGAAGGGCGGGTTCGCGTTGCGGACCATTTTGAGTGCAAGTTGCGGATAGAAGGTGTAACCGCCGTTCGGCACACCAATACAGGAGCCGGCGGCGTAACCGGGGGTATCGAGCCACAGGAAGGCATCGATCAGCTTGTGTCCGGTTTGAATCGTCGGCCTGATTCCCGCCCCGATGTTTGGCGGCTGGCACCCGCCGTATTTCGCGCGGAGCGCCGGGGGCGTCGGCCCGTTGCCGTTGGCGTCCGTGTTGATGATGAAGTGCTTGCCACCGAGGAGCTTTGAGACCTTGAGGCCATAGGCAATGTTGTGAGCGGTGGTGTCAAAGTGTGAGGCGTTCAGGGCGAACCCATGCGCGTACTTGATCCCCGCCCGCTCCAACCGGTGGGCAAGATCGGTGGTGCTGCGAACCCAGTCGGACGCACCCGCATCGAGGTACACGATCGCGTTCTTGTGCTTGCTCAGGAGCTTCAGATCGTAGTTGAGCTCCGCATAGCGGGTTTGTTGCGCCGATGGCGGCAGGCAGGAGAGCGTGGGGATTCGATCAGGCTCGACCAGCACCATCACCGGGTAGTCGCCGATCGCGTTGACGAACGCCTTGACCCAAGCCTCGTACGCCGGCGGCTGATACTCGGCGGACGGGTTCACGTACGGGCAGCTCTGGTGGGCAATACGCGACAATGAGACCATCGGGATTGCACCCGGCTCCTCTTGCTGGACGCGTGCCAGGTACGCGCGAAAGTCGGGTCCGATGGTCTCGTCAAACGCGCCAAAGCTCTTGGTCACGGGCTCCCGAGCGAGGAAGGTCAGCTCGTGGGCCCAATATGGGTGGCTGTGCTGATACATACGGACGTACTCCCACAGCGGCCCGAACTTCACATCAACGAACCAGCGATGTCCGGCCAGTGGGTTGCCCGGAATCGTCGTCGTGCCGGAGTCGTAGTAAGGAGACGGACCGGCGGCGGCCTTACCGCCTCGGGCCATTCTCACTTTCGCGGCCGAGCCGTACGCACATGCCACCGCGATTCCGACTGCAGCCGCAACCACCAGCACAACGGCGACCATCGCCTGAATGCGATTTCTTCCCGACCTCATGACGTGCTCCTCCTGCTTCAAAGCAACCGCTGTTCCAGCCCTGCGGCGCAAGCTACCACACGGTCCGGTTCTGTCGCCTCGCCTCAGCCCGCGAGCCTCGTACCGTCGCAGGGTTTGCTCGCACGGGTCAGCTCCCGACGCAGCCGTGGCCGGGAGTGCCGCCCGGCGGCGTGATCGCCATCACGTGCCAGGTGTGCCCAACCCGCGCAATCGTGTGAATCGTCCGTGGCTCGAATGACAGGTCAGGAGGCGCGCCGAGCGGCGAAACGTAAACGCCGCGGAAGATGACCCCCGGATGGGCAAGGTAGCTCTTAACGCGCGAGAGGGGTAGGTCCAACTTCCAGGCCAGCGCAGTCGCGGCGGTGTGGTTCACGGCGAGTCGACTCTGAGGGCAGGGTACGAGCGCGTCGCGCCCGCCGGCCCGCTCGATGGCGAGCGACATGCTGTCGAAAGTACTGACAGCGAGCCGAGCCGTAGCGGCCTCCTGGTGGATTGAAGAGATCCGGCTGTGCGACAGCCAAACGGTGAGGAGTGCCAATCCGAGCACACCCACGGCGGCGATCCTACGGTCGGGGACGAGAGACGCCAGATCGCTGACCCCGACCCCGAACAACACGCAAGCGATGGCCTCTGCCGGGAGCATGAAGCGAGCAAGCCCGGGATACGCCGCCAAGGTCGAGATCACGACTATTGCCACCCAAGCCAGTGCGAGCCCGGCAAGGATGAGCGGCAGCCAGTCGCGGCGTCGAATTGCGAACGCGATCGCGACGAGCGCGCCGACCAGCACCGGAAACACCGTGAGCTGCGCCCCGCGTTGCAGGACCGTCCAAGCCGGAGAGCCTCCCAAATGACCGTTGAAGGACGCGGCATGCGTGCTCGCTCCGAACGGATCGCCGACAGAGATCCACGGCGGAACGAACCAGCCGAATCCGATCAGCGCGATCCCGGCCGCGATCTGCCAGCGCCATCTCGGCTCACGGACCCAGAGCACGATCGCGTACACGGCGATGAACAGCCAGGCCTCAGGGCGGATGAGCGATAGCGCGACGGCGCTCCAGTACGCCGCGAGGCGCCGCCCGTCCAGGTAGAACACGATCGTCCACAGGGCGAAGCAGACCAATAGCGGCTCGGAGGTGCCGCGGAGTCCGTAGGTCGCATAATTGAGCGTAAGCGCAAGAGCGGCGACGGCACCCCATCCGGCGAGTCGGCCGGACAGCCTCGCCGCGAGCCTGTAGGCACCGACGAACGACAGCAGGCCGCCGACGCGACTCACCGCGATCCAGAGGTAAGGCGCTCCGCCACCGAACAGCGCGAACGGTCCGGTGAAGATCACGGGAAACGGCTTCCACGAGGGACCGCCGTTGGTGTCGAGCCCGTTGAACAGCTCCCGTCCCCACGTGATCCAGGCGTACGGGTCATAGCTCGGGACCGAGGGCAGCACGACCACCGACACGAGCGAGATCACGACGCACACCGCGAGCAGCCGCCAACCATGCAACCAGCTCGAAAGGTTGCGGATACCCGACAGCGATCGAGGCGTCTCAGGGCGCTCGGCGACCGCGGTCATCTCTCACTCCGCGACAAATGCTCGCCCGGCGGATGGGTCCTCGCCGCGCAGTGGCATCAAAAGATCCAAGGCAAATGGAGTCAGTCCAGAGCATCGACGAGGACCGGGTCGAGGACTGGGCGCATCAGTTGAACCCGAGCCAATTTGGGGCTGCACCCGCCACCGGCACCTGGCGCGGACGGATGCTAGCGAATCATCCAGGCGTGATCGGACCGCTCGCGGCTTGACCGAAACCTGACGCCGATTGCCGGATATACCGCGGTCGGCGGGCGGCAAAATCACTGGCCGCCGGAGAAGCGGCAGCGCAGCAGCGTACCGAGCACCCGGAACCCGTCGACCGCGGTCAGCTTCTTGCCCTCGTCCGTGGCGCGCGCCCGATAGTGCACCGGCACCTCGAAGATCCGCTCACGGCGCTGCACCAGCCTCGCCGTTATCTCGGGCTCGATCGCGAAGCCGGGCGAGCGGAGCGGCAGGCTGCGGAAGACGTCGGTCCGGATCATCTTGTGACAGGTCATGATGTCGTGCAGGTACACGTTGAACAGAAGGTTGCACGCGAGCGTGACGCCCTTGTTGCCAAGCACGAACAGGAACGAGTGGCTCGTGTACCCGTCGAATGCTCGCACGCCGAAACAGGCGTTGGTTCGCCCGTCGAGCAGCGGCGGCATCAGCAGGCCCAGGTCGGTCGGGTCGTACTCGAGGTCGGCGTCGAAGATCGCCGAGTACTCGCCCTCCGCGTAGGACAGCGCGGTCTGCACCGCGGCCCCCTTTCCGCGGTTCTCGCGATGCTCGAACAGCCGTACCCGATCGGGCGGGTCGGCACCGCGTATGCGGTCGCGAAGGATTTCGCGCGTGCCGTCGGTCGAGCCGTCGTCGACGACGATCAGCTCGAATTCGGTCGGCAACTGCGTGTCGAGGACCTCGGCGATCGCACGCTCGACGCGCTCGCGCTCGTTGTAGACGGGCATCAGGATCGAGAGCATGTGGGCATGTGTACAGACGGGGCGCAAGTAAGCGGGTGCTCCGACGAGGCCTTGATCAACCGGCCGGATCGGGGCGAACCCACGAGGACGCTCGATGCTAGCCGATCGCCCCGGCGGCTGAGCCCGGCGTGGCTCGGGCGTCCCGGATTTGCGCGAGGATGCAGTGGTGGACTTCGAATCGGCCGGCCTGCTCGACGGACTGGAAGGCGAGGACCGCGCCGCTCGACATCGGCTGCTCGAGCGCCTGGGCGACGAGGGGTACACGCTCGAGGAGCTGAAAGCGGCAATCGAGGAGGACCGGCTCGCGCTGCTCCTCGTCGAGCGCGTGCTGGGCGGTCGCTACACGGCCGAGGAACTCGAGGAGCAGACCGGCCTTCCGGCCTCCCAGATGCTGCGGATCCGTCGCCTGCTGGGGCTGCCCGAGGCCTCGCGGGAGGACCACGTGTTCGGCGAGGAGGAGGTCGAGGCCGCCAAGTCAATCAGCATGTTCCTGGAGTCGGGTCTCGGCGAGGAGTCGATCGCTGAGATCACTCGCGTGCTCGGCGAGGGGATGGCTCGCCTGGCGGCCACAACCGCGGCGGCGTTCGTAGAGGCGTTCCTCGAGCCTGGCGACAGCGAGGACGAGGTGGCCGAGCGTTTCGCCACGCTGGCCGGGCAGCTCATCCCCGCGATCGATCCGGTCCTGCGCGCCGCGTACAAGCAGCATCTCGCCGAGAGCGTGCGGCGCGGGATGCTCAGCCCCGCCGACCGCGAGGCAGGCGAAGCGGGCGGCGCGCAGGAGGTCGTCGTGTGCTTCGTGGACATGGTCGGGTTCACGCGGCTCGGCGCCGAGATCGAGGCCCAGGAGCTAGGCACTCTCGCCAGCAAGCTCGCCGAGCTCGCGAACGACGTGCTCGAGCCGCCGGTGCGACTGGTGAAGACGATCGGCGATGCCGCGATGTTCGTCAGCCCCGACCCCGGAGCACTCGTGTCGGTGGCGCTCTCACTGCTCGAGGCGATCGAGGCCGCGGACCTGCCGAGCCTGCGAGCCGGCGTGGCCTCAGGGCCGGCGCTGCAGCGCGCCGGCGACTACTACGGCCACGCGGTCAACCTGGCCAGCAGGGTCACCGGCGCCGCCCGTCCCGGAAGCGTCCTCTGCACGAAGGAGGTGCGCGACGCCACGCGCGACCGGTTCGACTGGTCCTACGCCCGTAAGCACAAGCTCAAGGGCATGCCGGAGCCGGTGTCGCTCTACCGGGCCCGGCGCCTCGGTGACGCCCAGGACCCTGCGACGGCTAAGAAGAAGAAACCGAAAGCAGATCGACGACGAACACAAGCGGCGAGTTAGGCGGGATCGTCGGAGGGCTGCCCTGCTTGCCGTACGCGAGGCTCGCCGGGATCACCAGCTCGCGGCGGCCGCCGACCTTCATCCCGGGGATGCCCTGCACCCAGCCGGGGATCACGCTGCCGTCCTGAAGCGCCGTGGTGAACGGCTGGTTGCGGCTCCACGAGGAGTCGAACTCCTTGCCGTTGTTGTAGAGGACGCCGACGTAGTTGACCGTGACCGTGTCTCCCGCCTTGGCCGTCTTGCCGTTGCCGGTGACGAGGTCCTTGGTGACCAGCTTGGTCGGCGCCGGACCCGTCGGCACCGTAACCGTGGGCTTCTTGGAGAGGGCCGGCGGCGGCTTGGGCGTAGCGGCAACCGTGGTCTCGGTCGCTCCTCCCGAAGGCGCGAGCTCGACCCCGGGCGCCTTGGAGCTCGAGCCGCAGGCAGACAGCCCGAGGGCAATCGCGCCCGCAGCGAACACCGGTGTGAGGATTCCTCGTTTCGACATCGGCGTGTGAGGCTAGCGAGTCTTGGCGAAGAAACAGGTAATAACCCCGGCTGCTGGGTGCAGTCACATACGAGGCACATCCGCGGAGCCGCGGTTACTGGGCGACGCGCTCGAGCACGGCACTGTCGACGTCGAAATTGGCGTGGACGGCGTTAACGTCGTCGAGCTCTTCGAGCGCGTCGATCAGCTTCATCAGCTTCCCTGCGTCGGCTTCGTCGACCGGGACGCGTGCTTTGGGCCTTTGGGTCACGTCGGCGCTTTCGAGCTCGACGCCCGCATGCGACAGCGCGTCGCGAGCGGCGGCGAGGTCGGCAGGCTCGGTGATCACCTCGTATACGTCCTCGTCGAGCGAGATGTCCTCGGCGCCCGCGTCGATCGCCGGCATCAGGTCGTCCTCGCTGTAGCGGTTGGCATCTACGACAAGCACGCCGCGCTTGTCGAACAGGTACGCGACCGAGCCCGGCTCGCCAAGACTTCCGCCGTGCTTTCCCAGCACGTGGCGCATCTCAGCCCCTGTCCGGTTGCGGTTGTCGGTCAGCGCCTCCACCAGCAGCGCGACGCCGCCGGGGCCGTAACCCTCGTACAGGACGGTCTCGATCTGCTCAGCATCCGCGCCCTCGCCCGTGCCCTTGGCGATCGCGCGCTCGATGTTGTCCTTGGGCATCGAGGCGTCGCGGGCCTTCTGGATCGCAAGCGCCAGCCCGGAGTTCCCGGTCGGGTCGCCTCCACCTTCGCGCGCCGCGACCGTTATCGCCCGTGCCAGCTTGGTGAAGTGCTGCCCGCGCCGCGCGTCGACGACGGCCTTCTTGTGCTTGATCGAAGCCCATTTGGAATGCCCAGACATACCTTTCAGTCTAGTAGCGGGTCCGCGCCGCGGGGTGGTCCCGGTACCAGTCGATCGTGCGCCGGAGGCCGTCCTCGAGCGTCACCGCGGGACGCCAACCGGTCAGTTCGCGGAGCTTGGTGCAGTCGAGCCACTGGCGGTCGAGCTCTCCATGGGGAACGCCCTCGCCCCGGATGTCCGGAGCCACCGAAGCGCCGGAAAGCCGGCAGATCAATTCGATCACCTCGAGCACCAGCCGTGGCTCTCCCGAGCCCGCGTTGAACGCCTCCCCAAGCCCCGATCCGCGCCCGAGCGCATCCCACACGGCCAGGTAGGCCCGCGCGGCGTCCTCTACGTACAGGAAGTCGCGTTCGGGCGAGCCGTCCGACCGTACGATCGGCGCGATCCCGGCGAGCGCGGAGCACACCGCCTCGGGAACCAGCCGCGCTCGGTTCAGGTCTCCGCCACCGTAGACGTTGGCCAGCCGCGTGACCGCGACCGGCAGGCCGAACGTGTGCCAGTAGGAGCGCGCGAGCATGTCGCACGCCGCCTTCGACACGTCGTACGGGAACGTCGGCGTCAGCGCGTGCTCCTCGCGGTATGGCAGCTCGGCCTGGATCCCGTATGCCTTGTCCGAGGAGGCGACCACGACCCGCTCGACCGCATGCACACGACAGGCCTCGAGGACGATCCAGGTGCCGCGGATGTTTGCCTCGAAGGTCGGCGTCGGCGATCGGTTGGCACGTCCCACCTGGGTCTGCGCCGCCAGGTGGAACACGCTGTCGACGTCGTATCCGTTGAGCACGCGGGCGACGAGCCCCGCGGTGCAGATGTCGCCGTGCGCCACGTCGACCGAGTCCGCCAGCCCGAGTTGGTCCAGGGCGGACACGGCCCGCGCGTCTCGCCGGATCACGACCACTCGCGCGCCGCCCTCGAGTAGTGCCTTCACCAGCCAGGCGCCGATCAGACCGTCGGCGCCGGTCACGAGTACCGACGCGCTCACTCCCACACCTTCCAGGGCGCGCCGCCCTCGGCCCACAGGTCGTTGAGCGTGATCGCGTCCTTGTACGTATCCATGCACTCCCAGAACCCCTCGTGGCGGAACGCTCGAAGCTGCCCCGCCGCCGCCAGGCGTTCGAGCGGCTCGCGCTCGAGGACGCTGTCGGCCTCGAGCACGCCGAGCGCTGAGCGCTCAAAGCAGAAGAACCCGGCGTTCACCCAGAGATCGCTCCTGGGCTTCTCGGTGAACCCGAGCACGGAGCCGTCGCCGTTCAGGCGCGCGACGCCGAATGGGAGCCGGGGCTGGACGACGGCCATGGTCACTTTCGCGCCGTGCTGATGGTGATGTGCGAGCAGCGCCCCGAGGTCGATATCGGCGACCCCGTCCGCGTAGCCAAGACAGAACCGCCCGCTGTCGATGACTGGAGCTGCCCGGTGCAGGCGACCGCCGGTCGGCGTATCGACCCCGGTATCGAGGCAGGTGATCGTCGCGTCGCCCGGCCAGCCCGACCCGGCCACGAACGCCTTGATCTCCTCGCCGCGGTAGCCGGTCAATAGCAGGAAGCGCCTGAACCCGTGCGCGAGGTAAATCTTGATCACGTGCCACAGGATCGGACGGCCGCCGATCTCGACGAGCGGCTTCGGTAGCGATGAGCCGCGCTGCTGCAGGCGGTTCCCACGGCCGCCGCACAGAATCACGACGGTTGGCTTCTCCGCGCGCACTGAGCAGGCATTATTCAACGACCCAGCCGCGAGTAGCATCAGGCGCGGTGAGCGCCCATGCAAACCCCGGCATCTTCAAGGCCTACGACATCCGTGGCCTGTACGGCACCGACATCGATGCCGGCGCCGCCGAGCTGATCGGCCGCGCGTTCGCCCGGGTGATCGCCGACCTAGAGGACAGGCCGACGACCGAGTTGCGGCTCGGGCTCGGACGGGACATGCGCCTGACCGCCCCCGAGCTCGCGAGCGCCTATTGCCGGGGGATGTGCGCCGAAGGCGCGACCGTGCTCGATGCGGGCGAGGTCGGCACCGAGATGCTCTATTACCTCGTGGGATCGCGAGACCTCGACGGGGGTCTGATGTGCACCGCGTCTCACAACCCCAAGCGCTACACCGGCGCCAAGATGGTCAAGCGCGGCGCCATCGCGCTCTCGGGCGACACCGGCATCGGTGACGTGCGGGCGAAGATCGAGGCCGGCTTCGACGGCGCTCGCGGCGGCGGCTCTGTGGAGCACGTCCCCCTGTACGAGGAGTTCCAGAAGGCCGCGCTGCAGTTCATCGAGCCCGCCGCCGTGCAGCCGATGCGCGTGGTCGTCGACGGGGGTAACGGGATGGCGGGACCAATGGTCGGCCCCCTGCTTCGGGACCTCGGGCTCGAGCTCGTCGAGACCTACTGGGAGCCCAACGGCCATTTTCCCGACCACGAGCCCAATCCGCTCCTGCCCGAGAACCGCGAGTTCATCATGCGCGAGGTCGTCCGCCAGAAGGCGGACCTCGGCATTGCCTGGGACGGCGACGCGGACCGCTGCTTCTTCATCGACGACCGCGGGTCGTTCGTCGACGGCGATTTCCTCACCGGGCTGCTGGCCGAGTCGATGCTGTCGAAGCATCCCGGCGGGACGATCCTGTACGACGTCCGCGCGAGTCGCGCGGTCGCCGACGCGAGCGAGCAGGCCGGCGGCGTCGCGATGATGAACCGCGTCGGGCACGCGTTCTTCAAGAGCAGGATGCGCGAGGAGAACGCGATCTTCGGCGGCGAGGTATCGGGCCACTACTACTTCCGCGACTTTTACTGCGCGGACTCGGGAACGATCCCCGCGCTGCTGATCCTCGAGCTGCTATCAAAGCGCGCCGCGCGGATGTCCGAGCTGCTCGAGCCATACCGGTCGCGCTACTTCATCTCAGGTGAGATCAACTCAGAGGTCACTGACCAGCGGGCCAAGATGGAGGAGCTCGCGGCCCGGTACGAAGACGGCAGGCAGCACCGCCTGGACGGCATCTCGGTCGACTACGACGACTGGCATTTCAACGTCCGTCCGTCGAACACCGAGCCGCTGCTTCGCCTGTGCCTGGAGTCACTGCGCTCACACGAGGACATGGAGCGTCGGCGTGACGAGGTGCTGGCAGTGATCCGTTCGTGACCGCGCGAGACCGGCGGGCGACCAGCGCCGAGGACGCTCTGGCGCTGGCACAGCGGGCCGGGATCCACCGGATCGCGCTCCCGACCCCGTTCCTGGTCGGCCGGGTCAACTGCTACCTGATCGAGGACGAGCCGCTCACGCTGATCGACACCGGGCCGAACTCGGGCAAGTCGCTGGACGATCTCGAACGGGCGCTCGCCGGCCACGGGCGTCGGATCGAGGACCTCGAGCGCATCGTCGTCACTCACCAGCACATGGACCACCTCGGGCTGCTCGAGATCCTGGCTCGCCGTTCCGGCGCGGAGGTGGCCTCGTTCCACCTGCTCGGGCCGTACCTGTCGGACTTCTCCCGCAGCGCCGCGGCCGACGACGCGTTCGCGCAGACGGTCATGCGCCGGCACGGGGTGCCGGACGACCTCGCCACGGTGCTCGGATCGCTGGCGGCGGCGTTCAGAGCGTTCGGATCGAGCGGGCACGTCACGCGTCGGCTGCGCGACGGCGACAAGCTCGAGTTCGCCCAGCGAACGCTCAAGGTCGACCACCGCCCCGGCCACAGCCCATCGGACACGACCTTTTACGACGAGGATCGCGAGATGCTGATCGCGGGCGACCACCTGCTGGCGAACATCTCGTCCAATCCACTCGTCTCACGGCCGCTGTCGGGCGCCGCGGACCAGCCCCGCCCCAGGGCGCTCCTCCGATACATCGACTCGATGCGGCTGACCCGCGAGCTTCCCGCACGGCTGGTTCTCCCAGGGCATGGCGACCCGATCCTCGAGCACGCCGAGTTGATCGACGAGCGGCTGCGGATGCATCGCCGGCGGGCGGCGCGGATTCACCAGATTCTGGAGTCTCGGCCTCTCACCGCCCACGAGATCGCGCTCCGGATGTGGGGAAACGTCGCGGTCACGCAGGCCTATCTGACGCTCTCGGAAGTGCTCGGACACCTTGACCTGCTGGTGGAGGATGGGCAGGCGACCGAGCAAGAGCGGGACGGCGTCGCGGCGTTCGAGGCGGTATAGCCGAGGTCCGCGACCCCGGGCCGCCTACCGCAATCGCTGTAACAGTCCGGACATAAGCGTCCAGAGCGGCTATCGATACCGCGAAGAATGCCGATTAGCAGGGGACATGGTCGGCGACACGAGACCGCCAGCATGCCTGGCGCGCCAGTTATGAAACCGCAGGGATCCGGAATCGCCGCTTCGGAGTACCCGAAGCTGCTCGAACGGGTACCCGCGATCATCTACGTCGCCGACACGGGCGACGACGGACGCTGGCACTACGTGAGCCCGAGGATCGAGCAGATTCTCGGCTACACCGCCGCCGAGTGGTGCGCCAACCCCGACCTGTGGGCAGATCGGCTACATCCCGACGACCGCGGATGGGTCCTGGCTCGCGAGAACGGCTTGAACGGCGTCAAGCCCGACGACGCGGCGCTCGAGTACCGGATGGTCCACCGCGACGGACGGACGGTTTGGATCCGCGACGACGCGGTGCTGGCTCGCGGCGAGGACGGCGAGATCCGCTGGCACGGGATGCTCCACGACATCACCGACCGCAAGGCGGTCGAGGCCGAACTCGAGCGGCGCGCCGCGCAGCAGGCGGCGGTGGCGTTGCTCGGCGAGCACGCCCTGGAAGGGGCGAGCACGATCGATCTGATGCAGGAAGCCGTGGCCAGCGCCGCGCGCATGCTGGGCGCCGAGATCTCAGCGGTGTGGGAACTGCTCCCGGACGAGCATTGCCTCGTGCTGAGGAGCGGAATCGGCTGGCCGGACACGGAGTTCGGGAGGCTGCGCTACCCGGCCGGCGAGGGTTCCCAGGCGGGGTACACGCTGCTGAGCGGAGCGCCCGTGGTCGTCGAGGATTGGGACGCCGAACGCCGCTTCGTGCAGCCGAACTTCCGCGGCCGCCGGACCGGCGCCGGGCTGTCGGTGAAGATCGAGGGCGGATCGCGCGGGCCTTTTGGAGTGCTCGTGATCCAGTCGATGCGCGCCCGTAAGTTCGCTCCCGGCGACATCGACTTCCTCCAGTCGCTCGCCAACGTTCTCGCCGACGCCCTCGAGCGCCAGGCGGTCGAGGATGCGATCCGCGAACGCGCTGTGCACGACCCGCTGACCGGCCTACCGAACCGAGTGCTGTTTGTCGACCGGCTCGAGCATGCGCTCGCGCGCCTTGGGCGCCAGCGATCGCTGGCCGCGATCCTGTTCCTCGACCTCGATCACTTCAAGCTCGTCAACGACAGCCTCGGGCACCACGTCGGGGACGAGCTGCTGGCGGCCGCGGCGCCTCGCCTCAAGCACGCGCTGCGCGGCGCCGACACCGTGGCCCGGTTCGGCGGCGACGAGTTCGGGATCCTGCTCGAGGACATCGCCTCCGAGCGCGACGCGATCGACACCGCGGAGCGAATCGCGGCCACGTTCGCCCGGCCGTTCGTCCTCTCGGGGAGCGAGCATTTCGTCACGACCAGCATCGGGATCGCGCTGGCCACCGGCGGCGAGCGCGCCGATGAGCTGGTCCGTGACGCCGACGCGGCGATGTACCGCGCCAAGGACCGGGGCCGCGCCCGTTACGAGGTGTTCGACGAGGGCATGCGCGGCCGGGCGATCGCGCGCCTGCGGATGGAGAATGATCTGCGCCGCGCGCTCGAGCGCGACCAGCTCCGGCTCGAATACCAGCCGGTCGTGTTGCTGGCGAACTCGTCGATCGTCGGCGTGGAGGCGCTGCTGCGTTGGCACCACCCCGACCGGGGCGAGATCTCGCCGTCGGAGTTCATCCCGATTGCCGAGGAGAACGGGCTGATCGAGCCGATCGGGCGTTGGGTGCTGGAAAGCGCGTGCCGCCAGGCCGCGCAGTGGTACGCCGCGCGCCCGGATTCGGCGCCGATCGCGATGTCGGTGAACCTGTCGGCAGTCCAGGTAGCCCGCCGCACGCTGCCCGACGTCGTCGCCGCCGCGCTCAGCAGCACCGGCCTCGATCCCGCCTGCCTCAGCCTCGAGATCACCGAGACCGTGATGGTTCGCGATGCCGACGGCCTGACCGAGATGCTCCAGGCGCTCAAGGCTCTCGGCGTGCGCTTGGTGCTCGACGACTTCGGCACCGGCTATTCGTCGCTCAGCTACCTGACACGGCTGCCGCTGGACGTGCTGAAGGTCGATCGCTCGTTCGTGGACGGGCTCGGCAACGAGCCGCGCGACACCGCGATCACCGAGACGATCATCGCGATGTCCCGGGCGCTGTCGATGGACGTCGTCGCCGAGGGCGTCGAGACCTCCGAGCAGGTAAGAGAGCTCACGCGGCTCGGTTGTACGCTCGCCCAGGGTTTCCACTTCTCCGGAGCGGTTCCCGCGTCGGAGATCACGAGCGCGCTCGCGCACGGCCCGGTCTGGCTGCCGTCGGCCGGTACGCGTTAGCCGGCGGCTACGGATACGCCGACTCGCCGGACCGCAGCGGCGACACGTTCGCGTCGCGGCACTCGTAGCTGCCGTTCGGGATCGTCGTGCGCAGCGTGGCCGTGTCGTTGGGCGGGATCACCTGTAGGCCGTAGGCGGTCGCGCACCCGTTGGATGTCGCCACGCCGTGGCCGACGTCGAGCCGGAACGACGCGCTTCCGCCCGGCGAGATCACGAGCGGCACGGCCGGGCTCGAGCCGAAGAAGTCGCTGGTCGTATGGTGCGGCACGGTCGGAAGCGGGTGGCCACGCTGATCGAGGAACAGGATGCCAGGGTAGCCGTACGTGCGGCAGCTGACCTTGCCCGTGTTGTGAAGCACGAAGCCGATCTCGCCGTGGCCCATTCCGCCCTGTTGACCGAGGAATCCGAGCGAGAGCGAGGCGGCGGTGCAGGGCGGCTCGCCGGATGACGCGGACGTCGCCGTCGTGCTCGTCGTGGTGGCGCTCGTCGCCGTCGGCGTCGTCGTGGTGGTCGTTGCCGTCGGGGCGGCGCTGGTCGCGGTCGTCGCAGGCTGCGAGCCGGCGGTGGAGGTCGATCCGCTCGAGGCGGCCGGCGTCCCGCTTGAGCTCCCGCACGCCGTGAGCGTTATCGCAGCGACGGCGAGCAGCGGCAGGATCCGTTTCATGCAGCGGTGTTCGGCCATTGACCTGGACGGTCCTTCCCCTGTTTTCTCCAGACCCGTAGTGCGTGCCAGTATCCGGGACGCAGACATGGAACGTAGCGAGGAGCTCCGACAGACGCACCGCCGCCCGCCGCGGAACCGGATGCTCGCGAGCCTCGATCGCCACCTCCCCTTCTGGGAGCCGCAGCTCGTCGTAGCCTGCACGATCGCGCTTCAGCTGTCGCTTTCCAATGAGGTGACGATTGGCCCGACGTGGTTGCTTCCCGCGCTCGAGGGCGCGCTGCTGATCGGCCTCACCGTCGTCTCGCCGCATCCCAAGGCGCGTCATTCCCCGTTACGGCGCAAGGTGGCCATCGCGATGATCGGCTTCGTCAGCGCCGCGAACATCGCCTCGCTCGTGATGCTGTGCCATCGGCTTCTCCACGGCGGCGAGGAGAACGGGCATGAACTGATCCTGTCCGGGATCGTGTTGTGGTGCACCAACGTGCTGCTGTTCGGGTTGTGGTACTGGGAGACCGATCGCGGCGGCCCGGTCGCACGTGAGCAAGGCGAACGCGACGTGCCCGACTTCCTGTTCCCGCAGATGACCAATCCGCGATGGGCACCGAAAGGCTGGATGCCGCAGCTCATCGACTACCTGTACGTTTCGCTCACGAACGCGACGGCGTTCAGCCCCACCGACACGTTGCCGCTGACGCCGACCGCAAAGTGGCTGATGAGCGCGCAGTCACTCGCGTCGCTGGTGACGGTCGGCTTGGTAGTGGCGCGCGCCGTCAACATCCTGGGATGACGGAGCCGCTGAACACGCAGATCACGACGCCCGACCGCGAGGCGCTCGAGCGGTCGATCCACGAGATCGGGACCGACCTCGCGTCGGCCTTCCCATCGAGCGCCCGCCATCCGATGAGGGCGCTCGACCAGCGGGCGATGGATCTCGCCTCCGCCGACCAGGAGCTGAAGGCGGCGCTGTTCCGATTCGTCGACGTGACGCCCGCCTGCCGCTCGCTCGACGACCTGGCCAGGCACCTACGCGAGTTCCTGCGCGAGGTCCCCGACGCTCCGCCGCCGCTCGCCGCCGCGTTGCGGATGGCAGACAACCGGGCGGGACGAACCGCGATCGGCGCGGCTGCGGCCGCCGGCGTCAAGCACATGGCCCACCGGTTCATCGTCGGCGAGACGCCGGCGTCGGCGCTCGGCGTGCTTCGCGACCTCTGGAACCGCGGCGTGACGAGCTCGGTCGACCTGCTCGGGGAAGCGACCGTCACCCAGCCGGAGGCCGACCGGTATGCGGGCCGCTGCGACGAGGCGCTGGCGGAGCTCGCGCGGGCCCAGCGGGATTGGCCCGCTCGCGACGTGCTCGAACGCGACAGCGTCGGCGCGATACCCCGGACGAACGTCTCGGTGAAGATCTCTGCGCTCACGCCGCTTCTCCGCCCGGATGCGCCGGACCTGGGGCGGCGAGACGCGGCGGCGCGCCTGCGGCCGCTGCTGCGCCGGGCACGCGAGCTCGGAGCCCATCTCCACATCGACATGGAGTCGCTGGACTCGCGCGAGGCCGTGTTCGACCTGGTGCTCGAGGTGCTGTCCGAGGACGAGTTCGCGGCCGGACCGTCCGCCGGAATGGTGCTCCAGGCCTACCTGCGCGACTCGCCCGAGCAACTCGAGCGGATCCTGGACTGGGCACGGAGCTCTCCTCGCACAACGCCGCTGACCGTGCGACTCGTGAAGGGCGCCTACTGGGACCACGAGCTGGTCCAGGCCAGCCAGCACGGCTGGCCGACGCCGGTGTTCGAGGTCAAGGCCGACTGCGACCGCAACTTCGAGGCGCTGACGGCGAGGCTGCTCGACGCCCGGCCCGCGGTCCGGGTCGCGGTGGCGTCGCACAACCTGCGCTCGGTGTCTCACGCGATCGCGTACAACCGGCTCGCCGGCGGCGAGGATCGCGACGTCGAGCTCCAGGTGCTCCGCGGCCTCGGCGACCAGCTCCAGGACGCGCTCGCTTCGCGCGGATTTCGCGTGCGGACGTACTGCCCGGTGGGCGACCTCGTGGCCGGGATGGCCTACCTCGTCCGGCGGCTGCTCGAGAACACGAGCAACGACTCGTTCCTCAGCGAGCAGGCGAAGGGCACCGCGCTCGACGTCCTGCTGGCACCCCCCTAGCGGGGTCTGAACCGCGCGGTCAGCCGGGCCATGTCGCCCTGTGCCTGCTCGACTCGGGCCGCGATGATGCTCGCCAGCACCTGCATGAAGCGCAGGTCCTCGGGACCGATGTCGGATTTCGTGTCGCGGCTCACGCAGCACAGGGTTCCGTGGACCCGCCCGTCGGAGAGCCGCACCGGAACGCCGATGTAGGCGCCGAACTCCCGGGTCGCCGCGAGATCACGCATGGCCGGCTCGGCGCGGGTGTCGGGCACGACGTTCGGGATCTCTCCGTCGAGCATCCGCTGGCAGAACGTGTGCTCGACCGGGATCACCGACCCCTGATAGGCGCCCACGATGTCGGCGTCGCCGACGATCGCGTGGATCGTCTGGACCTGCGGATCGATCGTCGTGACGTAGGAGGCGTTCATCCGGAGTCGCTCGCGCGCCGCGGCCAGCGCCCGCTCCACCACGTCGCTTTCCTGGGCCGCCTCGATCCGGTCGATAGCCTGGGCGTAATCCGGTGGGACCTTGTCTTCGGTGCCCGACTCCACAGCGGCGATTAAACAGCGGGGTCGCCCCGCGATCAACGGACGGATCGGCGGCTTCGTGCAATAGCTGATGCAGCCTCGGGCCTCGGTCGGATCATGAGCCATAGTTCCACCCCACCGATGAAGCGCTCGTCACGCTGGAGGAGGAGGCTCGGAGGCTTCCTGCTGGTGTTCCTGGCCCTGCTCGCAGTGGCGGGCGTGAGCGCGCTCGTGATCAGATTCGCGCCGCCGTGGCTGGTGTCGACCCAGGGCCTCACGGGGGCCGCCCGGCTCAACGAGCTCAACCGGGTCCGCCTCGCACTGGTGTTGATCGTGGTCGCGGCGCTCGTCGCCGCGGTCGCGATCTACGCGTTCCGCACGTTCTCGCGCGATCGAAAGGTCGAGCACACCGAGCGCCAGCAGTCCGAGCGGTTCATGCGCGCGATCGACCAGCTCGGGCATCCGGCGCTCGACGTCAGGCTCGGCGGCATCTACTCGCTCGAGCGGCTGGCGCAGGAGTCGCCCGAGGACCATGGCCCGATCATCGAGATCCTGGCGGCGTTCGTGCGCGAGCACGCGCCGTGGCCCGCCCGGGCCGGCGCGCAGGCTGGGGACGGCGACGGCCACCCGGGCGGTTCGGTCGCCGGGGCGCACGGCCGCGAGCATCGGGCTCGACCCGCCACCGACGTCCAGGCGGCGGTCACGATCCTCGGACGGCGCACGATCGCCCACGACACCGACCCGCCGATCGGCCTCCCGCACACCGCCCTGGCCGGCGCGATGCTGACCGGCGCGCAGCTCGAGGGCGCGCTCCTCAGCGGCGCGAACCTCGAGGGCGCCGACCTGTTCAAGGCCAACCTCAGGGCCGCGGACCTCGAGGGAGCGAACCTCCGTGGCGCGGGGCTGCTCCTCGCGAACCTCAACGACACGGTCCTGTGGGGCGCGAACATCGAGGGCGCGCGACTGTACGGCGCGAACCTCGAGGGGGCCGCGCTCAAGGGCGCCAACCTCAGAGGCGCGGGGCTCACCGGCGCCAGCCTGAAGGATGCGGGCCTGCACAGCTCGGTGCTGACGGGGGCCGATCTGACCGGCGCGAACCTCGAGGGCGCCGGTCTCGACGGCGCGAACCTCGACGGCGCGAACCTCGACGGCGCGAGCCTCAAGGGCGCCGTTCTTCTGAACGCGGTCTACGACGCGTCGACGATCTGGCCGGCCGGATTCGACCCGTCGGCTCAGGGCGCCGTCGCGAGGGTCCTGCCCGAGGCGCCCACCCCGGCGTACCACGAGCCTCGAAACGGACCCCGACGGACCCACGTCGGCTGGCCACACGAGGCCGAGCCACAGCCGCGATACGAGCCGGAGCCGCCGGGCGCGTGGACGAGCGAGCCAGAGCCGGAGCCCGAATCGGGGTCGGAGCCCGAGCTGGGGCAGAACGAGCCACAGGCGGGCGAGGCCTGGACGAGCGAACCCGAGCCAGATTACGAGCTCGAGCCGCAGCGGCCGGCCGACTGGCCTGAAGACGAACCCGCCACGTCGAGTCACGAGTCCGAGCCCGCGCCGGAGCCGCCCCTGAGATGGCCGCCACCGTCCGGGGATGACCCGGACGAGCCGCGGGCGCAGTAATCCGGTCTCAGCTCCGTGCGGGCCTGTTAACGTCGGTCAGGTATGCCAACCCTGCCGCCGTTTGCCAACGAGCCCGTGCTCGAGTTGCGGCGGGCGCCCGTGCGCGCCGAGCTCCTGGAGGCTCTAGGTCGCGCGACCCGCACGCTGCCGCTCCGCGTGCCGGTGATGGTCGGAGCGGGCGAGCGCGACGGCGAGGAGCTGGTCTCGACCGATCCCGGCGACCCGGACAGCGTGGTGGCGCTCGCAGCCGCCGCCACCACCTCGGAGGTCGCCGACGCGGTCGGAGAGGCCGAGCGCGGGTTCCGTTCGTGGCGCTCCCGCTCCGCCGAGGACCGGGCGGCGGCGTTGATCCGCGCAGCGGCATGGCTGCGCGAGCGGCGGCTCGAGATCGCGGCGCTCGAGGTCCGCGAGTGCGCGAAGCCCTGGCCCGAGGCCGACGCCGATGTGTGCGAGGCGATCGACTTCCTCGAGTACTACGCCCGCGGCGCGATCGAGCTCGACGCCGGGGCGCACCTATTACAGGTTCCCGGCGAGCGGAACGAGATGCGGTACGGACCGCGCGGGGTGGTGGCCGTGGTCGCGCCCTGGAACTTCCCGGTCGCGATCCCATGCGGGATGACCGCGGCGGCGCTCGCCACCGGGAATGCGGTCGTGCTCAAACCGGCCGAGCAATCGCCGGGGTGCGCGTTCATGCTTATCCAGGCGCTGCGCGCCGGCGGGGTCCCGGCTTCAGCCATCTCGCTGCTGCCTGGCGAGGGCGACGCCGGGGCGGCGCTGGTGGCGCACCCGGGCGTCCACACGATCGCGTTCACCGGGTCGATGCCGGTCGGTGTCGAGATCGCCCGCGCGGCGGCGGAGGTCGCCCCCGGGCAACGGCATCTGAAGCGCGTGGTGTCCGAGCTCGGCGGCAAGAACTGTGTGATCGTCGACTCGGACGCCGATATGGATGAGGCGGTCCCCGGGATCGTGTCCTCCGCGTTCATATACGCCGGGCAGAAGTGCTCGGCGGCGGCGCGGGTGCTCGTCCATGAGGCGATCGCCGATCAGCTGGTCGAGCGCGTCGCCGGCGCCGTCAGCGTGCTCGTCGTCGGTCAGGCCGATCAGCTGGGGACCGACGTGCCGCCGGTGATAGAGCGCGCGGCTCAGGAGCGAGTTGAGCGGTACGCATCGATCGCGGCTGCTCAGGGCCGGATCGCCGCGCAGGTCGCGGACGTTCCCAACCACGGATGGTTCTGCCCGCCGACCGTCGCGGTCGACCTTCCCGCGGATTCGCCGGTCCTGAACGAGGAGATCTTCGGGCCGCTGCTCGCGATCGACCGGGTCAAGAATGTCGAGCACGCCTGCGACGTGGTCGACGGGCTGCCGTTCGCGCTGACCGGAGGCCTGTTCGCCCGCGATCCCGCCACCGTCCGCTACGTGCGCGAGCGGAGCCCGGTCGGGAACCTGTACGTCAACCGCGGGATCACCGGCGCGATGGTCGGCCGCCAGCCGTTCGGCGGCAACCGGCTGTCGGGCACCGGCAGCAAGGCCGGCGGGCCGGACTACCTCCGGCAGTTCGTCGAGCCGCACGTGATCACGGAGAACACCATGCGCCACGGCCTCGTGGTCTAGAACCGCCGCGCACCGGAATCCAGTCCGAGTACGTCCGCACCCGGCACCCGCCGCCGGGTGAAGAGACATTCACTCGGCCATAGCACGAGTATGTACACGGTGGTCAGACGCGTGGTGTCGAACGCTGACTGAGTCGGGGTGCCGGACCCGAACAGATGGCAAGAAATCTCCTAACTGGGGTTGATTTGGCCGGGCAACCAGTCGATGATCGAAGGACATGCCTTTGCCGCCATCGATCGCCTGGAAGCTGCTGCTTGCGCTCGTGCTCATCGGAGCGATCCTGCTGAGCGCTTGCGCGAAGGCTCCGTCCCGGACGATGCCGCGCGCCGAACTGCGCCGGCTGGTGCTCGCGGCGCTGACGCTCTACGGGGTCGGCGTGTTCGCCTCGATGACGCACCACGCGCTGCTCGCCGGCGTCGTATACGTCGCGGGGATCGCCGCCTGCGCGCTGGCGGCGTGGCTGTCCCGCGGGAGCGATTCGGAGGATCCGCCGCGCGGAGGCGATGAGCCGATCGACGAGCAGCCGCCACCCGAGCCCGACGGGATGCCGTGGTTCGACTGGCGCGCGTTCGAGCGCGACTTCCGCGCATACGCGTCGCGGAGCCGTGAGCCCGCCGGCTCTCGCTAGCGAGCTCCCGTCGCCAGCAACAGCTCGTGCAGCCGGCCGTCGCCGGCGAGCTCCGGGTGAAACGACACCGCGAGCACGTTGCCTTGCCTGATCGCGACCGGATGGTCCTCGACGCTGCCCAGCACCTCCACCGAGGGGCCGTAATCGGCGACCCACGGGGCCCGGATGAAGACGGCGTGCATCGGCCCGCCCCCTACCCCGGCGAGGTCGATGTCGGCCTCGAACGACCGGACCTGGCGCCCGAACGCGTTCCGGCGGGTCGTGACGTCGAGCAGGCCGAGGTGCTCTCGGTCGAGCATGATCATCCCCGCGCACGTGCCGAGCACGGGCATGCCGGCGCGAACGACCGCCCGCAGCGGCTCCGCGAGTCCTTCGCGCTCGATCCCCAGCGTCATCACCGTGGACTCTCCGCCGGGGATGATCAGCGCGTCCAGACCCTCGAGATCGGCGGGCACGCGGACCTCCCGCGCCTCCGCCCCGAGAGAGCGCACGACCTTCGAATGCGCCTGGAAATCGCCCTGCAGCGCCAGGATGCCCACCACGCGGACGCCGAGGTCACGCGATGTTTCGCCGCCAGGCGAAACTCGCAATGCTGGCGAAGCCAGCACCGGCACTACCAGCCGCGGGGAGCCAGCAGCTGCTCGGCCTCGAGCTTGGACGACTCGAGACTCACCATCGGCTGACCCAAGCCGGCCGAGGCCGCGGCGATCCGGGCGGGATCCTGGTAGTGCGTCGTCGCCTCCACGATCGCGCGCGCCCGGCGCTCGGGATCCTCGGACTTGAAGATCCCGGAGCCCACGAACACGCCTTCGGCGCCAAGCTGCATCACCAGCGCCGCATCGGCTGGCGTCGCAATCCCGCCGGCACAGAACAGGACCACCGGCAGGCGCCCGTCGGCGGCGATCTGGCGCACGAGGTGAAGCGGCGATTGCAGCTCCTTGGCGGCGGTCGCGAGCTCGGCGTCGTCCAGCGTCGTCAGGCGCCGGATCTCGGACCGGATCTTGCGCAGGTGGGTCACCGCGTTGACGATGTCGCCGGTACCGGCCTCGCCCTTGGAGCGGATCATCGCCGCGCCCTCTCCGATCCGCCGCAGCGCCTCGCCGAGGTTGGTCGCGCCGCACACGAACGGGACGTTGAACGCCCACTTGTCGATGTGGTTGGCCTCGTCGGCCGGCGTCAGCACCTCGGACTCATCGATGTAGTCGACCTCGAGCGCCTCGAGCACCTGCGCCTCGACGAAATGACCGATGCGGGCCTTCGCCATCACCGGGATCGTTACGCCCTCCTGGATCCCCTGGATCATCTCCGGGTCGGACATGCGCGCCACGCCGCCATCGCGGCGGATGTCGGCGGGCACCCGCTCGAGCGCCATCACCGCGGCCGCCCCGGCGTCCTCGGCGATCTTGGCCTGGTCGGGGGTGACCACGTCCATGATCACGCCGCCCTTGAGCATCTCGGCCAGGCCTGCCTTGACGGTGAACGTCGCCTCGTCCCGTGGGGTCTGGGAGTTCTCGTCCATCGGGGCTTGAGTTTAGCCGGGCGCTAGCGTTCCCGGCGATGTCCACAGCGCCAGTGTTCGAAGGCTCCGATGGCCATTTCGTCGCCACGCAGTTCGCCCGCGGACCGTGGGATCCGAACGCGCTCCACGGCGGCGCGCCGGCCGCGTTGCTCGTGCGGGCGTTCGAGCAACTACCGGCGGCGGAAGGGCTACGCCTGGCCCGTGTGACCTATGAGTTCATCCGGCCGGCGCTGGTCGGCCCGCTCGTTGTCCACGCCGAGATCGCCCGTCCCGGGCGTCGCGTGCAGCTGCTCGAGGCCTCGATCATCGGGGGTGGCGTCGAGGTCGTGCGCGCGCGGGCGCTGCAGGTCCAGGCGGCCGATGCCGCCGGCGGCACCCGCGAAAGCACCCCGCCGCCCCCGGGTCCCGAGCATGGGCGACCCCCGGACCTACGGGTCCCGCACCACCCGATGTTCGCGTTCGACGCGATCGAGATCGTGTTCGTGGCCGGCAACTGGGGAGGCGGCCCGTCAACCGCATGGTTCCGGCTTCGGAGCCCGATCGTGGCCGGCGAGACACCCTCGCCCCTTCAGCGGCTCGCCGCGGCCGGCGATTTCGGCAACGGGATCAGCGCAACGCTTTCGTGGGACCACTACCTGTACATCAACCCGGACCTGACGCTCTACATCGAGCGCGAACCGACCGGCGAGTGGATCTGCCTCGAGTCGGAGACCCGGATCGCCCGCGAGGGCATCGGGGTGGCAGAGAGCGTCCTGTACGACGAGCGCGGACGGGTGGGCCGGGCGACCCAGGCCCTGCTGGTCGCGCCACGCTGAGCTCCGCCCCGATGTCCGCCGAGCCGGTGTTCGAAGCCGTCGATGGACGAATCGTCGCGACGGAGCTGGCCAGCGGGCCGTGGAACCCGAACTCGCTGCACGGAGGCGCTCCGGCGGCGCTGATCGTCCGGGCGTTCGAGCGGCTGCCCGCACGGGCGGGTCTTTGCCTGGCCCGGGTGACATGTGAGTTCCTGCGCCCCGTGCCGGTCGGGCCGCTCGAGGTGCGCGCCGACGTCGCCCGCCCGGGCCGCCGCGTGGAACTGCTCGAGGGCTCGATCGCCGCTGAAGGCGTCGAGGTGGTGCGGGCTCGCGCCCTGAGGATCATGGCCGCCGACGCCGGCCGGTCGCACTCGGACGAGATCGCACCGCCACCGGGCCCCGCTCAAGGACACGCGGGTGAGCTTCCGGGGTTGCACCGTCCGAGGTTCGCCACCGACGCGATCGAGATCCGTTTCATCGCCGGGGGGTTCGGCGGCGGCCCGGCAACGGCCTGGTTTCGCCTCACGCGTCCCCTCGTCGGGGATGAGAGCCCCTCGCCCCTACAGCGCCTCGCCGCGGCCAGCGACTTCGGCGCCGGCCTCAGCGCGACCCTCCCCCGCTCCGACTACCTGTTCATCAACGTCGACCTCACCGCCTACATCGAGCGCGAGCCGGTCGGGGAATGGATCTGCCTCGACTCGCGGACGCGGATCGCCACGGACGGCATCGGGCTAACCGAGAGCGTTCTGTACGACGAGCGCGGCCGCGTGGGCCGGGCGACGCAGGCGTTACTGGTCGCGCGCCATCCGAGCGCGCGTACTACTTGAGCCGGAAGGCCTTGATCCGCACGTCGTACTGCTGAGCGTCGCGCGAGTAGACCCCGTAGGCGAGCGCCTGGATCAGCGATAGCAGCGCGGTGTGCGAGCGGACGAACGCCGGCGTGTTCGAGGAGTAGTACAGGCGGATCCGCGCGAGCCGGGCCACCTCGGACAGCGTCGCGTCGGTGATCGCGAGCGTCGGCGCCTTCCGGTGCCGCGCCAGCTTCATCGTCCGCGTGATCAGCGGGTGCGGCCGCCCGGCGGACAGCCCGATCACGAGCGTCTGGTCGTCGATCCGGCTGAGCCGACCGAGCGCCTCCTGCGACGGGCTGGCCACGATCTCGGCGCGGAGGTCGAGCAGCATCAGGAGGTGGCGCAGATAGCTGGCGAAGAACGCCATCTGGTCGGTGCCCGCGATCAGGACCTTGCCGGCGGAGACGATCGCGTCGATCGCGGCCTCGACGTCGCCACGCGAGAGCTTGTGGGCCGTGTCCTCGACGTTCACGTGGTCGGCGGCCAGCGCCGCTTCGAACTCGGTGTGGTCGAGCGAGAACAGCGGCGCGGCCACGCTCGGGGATTCGCCGGGCATGCCCGGCGGCCGGCGCCGGTACTCGTCCCGGGCCGCTTGCTGGAGCTCGGGGAAGCCCTCGAACCCGAGCGCCTGGGAGAACCGAACGACCGTGCTCGAGGAGGTGCTGGCGCGGCGGGCGAGTTCCTCAGCGGTCTGGAACGCCGCTTCGTCGAGGTGATCGACGATGTACTGGGCCACGTCTTTCTGCGAGCGCGAGAACTCGTCGAAACGGGCGCGGATGTACGCCGACAGGGCCTGATGGCCGTTCGGCGAGGGAGTCGCGGTGGGAGCGGTTGACTGCTTCATCGGCAGCCGTCTGATTCGACGCCACTGCCCGGCGTCCTTCACGCTCTTGTTTTTTGGCCCGGCCCTCGGACCGGCCGAGAGCCCTCATGCCTGGCCGCTGCGCCCCGCGCGCTCCTGGTTCTGCTTGCGCTCGGCCAGGACCTGCGCCACCACGTAGATGATCAGCACGTTCACGATGATCCCGATCCCCAGGAACGTCAGCAGCAGCGCGATCGTCTGTCCGAGCGAGCTGGGGGTCTGGCCGAGGAAGCTGGCGATCGTCAACATCGCACCTGGAGCCTACCTCACGGCCTCCGGGGAAACGGTCTTGAGACACTCTGAGCCGATCGCGGCCCTGTAGCTCAGTCGGTAGAGCAGCGGACTCATAATCCGTCGCGCCCAGGTTCGAGTCCTGGCAGGGCCATCGCCCGCGGGATGTCAGTTATCGGACCTTCCGCATCCGCTAGGGGGCAAAAGCTGCCGAACCGTTAAAGGTTGGGAACCAATTGTTCGATACAGGGCGGGATTGAGTTGCCAAAGGCAAACCCGTCGCGAGACGGGGACGCAAAGCTTGAGGTCTCGTCTGGCGAGATAGCTCGGCCGCCTGCTCAGCGTGCTCGACAATCCATCAAGGAGGACAAGGATGTCCAGGTTCAAGTTCCGTCACGCTCAGCTGCTGCTGTCGATCATGGCTCTGGTCGCGCTCGTCGTGGTCTCGGGAGCCAGCTGGAAGTTCTAATTGAGGAAGGCGGCGGCCGGGCGCTCGTGCGTACCGCCGAGCGCCCGCGCCAAGCCGATGAAAACGTCCGCCCTCGAGTCAGTCCGCTTCCATTGCATCGCTGTCGCGCTCGTCGGCCTGGCAGTGCTCGCGGGGCTGGTTGCCGTCTCGTCCGTCCACCTCGACGGCCGCTACCGGACGCTTGAGTTCCTCGCGCTAGCCGGAAGCGTGATCATCGGGGAGCTGTTCCCGATCGAGGCGCCCCGACGCTCCGGAGACGGTGAGATCACCGTCTCGGTGATGTTCTCTTTCGCGCTCCTGCTTGGAGTCGGCCTCCTGCCGGCGATCGGAGCGCAGGTCGTCGCGTCGGTCGTCCAGGACGTGATCGCCCGCAAGCCGTGGTGGCAGATTGGTTTCAACATCGGGCAGTACACGCTTTCGCTGTCCGCCGCCGCCCTGGTTATCCATCTGCTGACCGGCTCCGCGGCGCTTGGCACCGGGAGCTTTCACGCGTTTGACCTGCTCGTCGTGGTCGGCGGCGCGGCGGGGTATTTCGTCGTCAACCTCCTCCTGGTGACGCGCGCCACGAGCCTCTACATGGGCACCCCGTTCTTGCGCGCGCTGGAGAGCGACCTGATGTTCGGCCTGTCGGTGAGCGCGGTGCTGCTTTGCCTTGCGCCGGTTGTCGTCACCGTCCTTCATTTCAGCCCGATCCTCTATCCGCTCCTGCTCGTGCCGCTGGTCGGCGTCTACATCAGCGGTCGCCAGACCGTCCGCACCGCCACCGCCGAGCATCTGGCCAGACACGACAGCCTCACCGAGCTGCCGAACCGCCGATGGTTCCTCGAGGCGGTGGGGCAAGCGCTGAGGAACCCGGTCCTGGCGGCGGGCGGACTCCTGCTGGTCGACCTCAATGGCTTCAAGGAAGTCAACGACACGCTCGGTCACCACCACGGTGACCTTGTGCTGCAAGAAGTAGGCCCAAGGCTGCGGGCGGCGTTCCGCAGCGAGGATCTCGTCGCGCGCCTCGGCGGCGACGAATTTGCCGTTTTCATGCCGGGCGCCGACAGCGATGCCGCCCAGACCGCGGTTCAGCGCCTCCAGGACGCCCTGCACACGCCGATCGAGGTGGACGGGATCAGCCTGGAGCTCGACGCGAGCATCGGACTGGCCTGGTATCCCGACCACGGCGGCGACGTCGACACGTTGCTACAGCGCGCCGACGTCGCGATGTACCGCGCCAAGGCGGGCCACCACCCGCTCGTGACCTACCGCTCGGAGGACGACTATCACAGCCCCGAGCGACTCGTGCTGGCCACGGACCTGCGGCGCGCGCTCGGCGAGGACCAACTCGTGCTCCACTACCAGCCGCAGGTCGAGCTCGGGCTCGGCCGCCCGGTCGCGGCCGAGGGCCTCGTGCGCTGGCAGCACCCCCAGCGCGGCCTGCTGTCGCCGTTCGAGTTCATCGACGTCGCCGAGCGCACCGGCCTGATCAAGGACCTGACCTATCGCGTGCTCGACCTCGGCCTGCGCGACCTGCGCGGCTGGAGCGCGGACGGCCGCAAGCTGTCGCTATCGCTGAACGTCTCGGTGCGCAGCCTGCTCGATCGCCGCTTCCCCGAGGAGGTCGAGAAGCTGCTTGCCCTCCACGGCGTCGACGGCAAGTCGCTGACGCTCGAGCTCACCGAGAGCTCGCTGATGGTCGACCCCGAGGTCGCAAAGAAGACGATGCGCCACCTCGCCGAACTCGGCGTGTCAGTCGCGATCGACGACTTCGGCACCGGCTATTCGTCGCTCGCGTACCTGACCGACCTGCCGATCGGCGAGCTCAAGATCGACAAGTCATTCGTCCGCGCGATGGGCTCCGATGCCCGCAACGCGATCGTCGTCCGCTCGACGATCGAGCTTGCCCACAACCTCGGCCTGCGCACCGTGGCCGAGGGAATCGAGGACGCGTTCACGTTCGAGCGCCTCCGAGCGCTCGGGTGCGAGCTGGCCCAGGGCTTCCACATGAGCAGACCGCTGCCCGCCGCATCGCTCGTGAGCTGGTGGGACCGGCACACCGCGGCCGCCGCCGGGCCGCGGCGCGAGGACACCATCGCCCCCCGCTCACTGTCCCAGCTGAGCGTCGCCTGATGCTGCTCGTCGTCACGGCGATCGCGCTCGTGCTGAGCGTCCCGCTTGCGGGTGGCCGCCTCAGCCGGCTCGCCGACCTCCACATTCGCGCGGTCTGGGCCGTCCTGCTCGCAGTCGCGATCCAAGTCGGCATCTCCGACGTGGCGCCAGGAGGCAGCCACTGGATGCACGTGGCGTTGAACGTCGCCTCGTACATGCTCGACGCCTATTTCCTGTTCGCGAACCGGCGGATCACCGGATTGCCGATCATCGCGCTCGGGGCGGCCCTCAACATCCTTGCGATCTCGACCAACGGCGGCGTGATGCCGGCGAGCGCGACCGCGCTGCGAATCTCGGGGATCGCCGAACGGGCCGGGTTCGACAATTCCGCGCACCTCGCGCACGCCCACCTGGTGTTCCTCGGCGACGTCATTCCGGTGCCCGGCCCGTGGCCGATCGGCAACGTGCTCAGCACCGGCGACCTCACGATCTTCGTCGGCGCGCTGATCGTCCTGCACCACGCGTGCGGGTCACGGCTGTTCCGTCGCGATCGTGTCGCAGACCCGGTCCGGGCCTAGCTCAAGTATCGGTACGCAGGCAGCGTCAGGAACTCGATCAGCTCCGGCGACAGCGCCACGAGTTCGAAGATCTCGCGCGTCTCCCGGGGACGGCCGGCCTCCCAGGTCTCGGCACCGACCTGCTCGCGGATCTTGGCCGTCTCCTCGTCGAGCACCAGGCGGACGAGTTCGGGCGTCACCTGGCGCCCGTCGTCAAGCTTCACGCCATGGTGGGTCCACTGCCAGATCTGCGTGCGGGAGATCTCCGCGGTGGCCGCGTCCTCCATCATCGAGTTGATCGCGGCCGCGCCGCGGCCCGACAGCCAGAACGAGATGTACTGGAAGCCGACGTTGACGTCCGTCCGCAGTCCCTTGTCGGTGATCGCGCCCGGCGTCGCGGCCAGGTCGAGCAGCTCGGCGGCGGTGACATGGACGTCGTCGCGCCGCCGCGACACCTGGTTGGGCGCACCGTTCAAGCCGCGTTCGAACACCTCGCGGGCGACCGGCACTAGGTCGGGATGCGCGACCCACGTTCCGTCGTAGCCCTGCGAGACCTCGCGTTCCTTGTCCTTGCGGACCCCGTCCAGCGCCTTCTCGTTGGCCTCCTGGTCACCCTTGCGACTGGGGATCAGCGCCGACATCCCTCCCATCGCGTGCGCCCCCCGCTTGTGACAGGTCGCCGCCAGCAGCTCCGTGTAGGCGCGCATGAACGGGACCGTCATCGTCACGTCGACGCGATCCGGGAGGACCATCTCGGGCCGGTCGGGGAAGCACTTGATCGAGGAGAAGATGTAGTCCCAGCGCCCGGCGTTGAGCCCAGCCGAGTGATCGCGCAGCTCGTACAGGATCTCGTCCATCTCGAACGCGGCCGGGAGCGTCTCGATCAGCACCGTCGCCTTGATCGTCCCCTGCGGGATCCCCAGCGCGTCCTGCGAGAACTCGAACACGTCGTTCCACAGCCGCGCTTCGAGATGCGACTCCATCTTCGGCAGGTAGAAGTACGGCGCGGTGCCGTTTCGCAGCAGCCTCGGGGCGCAGTGGAACACGTACAGACCGAAGTCGAACAGCGACCCCGACACGGGCTCTCCGCCCACGAGCAGATGTCGCTCGGGCAGATGCCACCCGCGCGGGCGCACGAGGAGGGTGGCCGGGTCGTCCGACAGCCGGTAGTCCCTGCCGTCGGAGTCGCGGTAGGTGATCGTTCCGTCGATCGCGTCCCGGAGGTTCCGGTGGCCGTCGATCATGTTGTGCCAGGTCGGGGAGTTGGCGTCCTCGAAGTCCGCCATGAACCCGTCGGCGCCCGAGTTCAGCGCATTGATCGTCATCTTGCGGTCGGTCGGGCCCGTGATCTCCACCCAGCGCTGCTGCATGTCCTTCGGGACGGGCGCGACCATCCAGTCGCCCTCGCGGATCTCCCGCGTGTCGGGCAGGAAGTCGAGGAGCTCACCGTCCGCGAGCCGTGCGCGCCGGCGGCCACGGGTCTCGAGCAGCTCCTCGCGCCTGGGACCGAACCGGTGCTGGAGCTCGGCGACGAACTCGAGGGCGTCAGCGGTGATGACTTCGTCGAAACCGGCCTCAACTGCGCCGTTGAGCTCGATGCTATGGGTGGTCATGCCGTCATCCTCTCAACTACCTCACACTTGAGGCTTCCCGGCCGTCCTGCGATAAAACCCGGCGCGCCGGCTCGGCCTCGACCACGCACAGCGCACCGAGGAGCGCCGTAACCGCGACCGCGAGAACCCACGCCGCGAAGCCGCCGCCTACCGCGTAGAGCACCAGCAGCGCCGCCGCCACCGCCAGCTTCCCGTACTCGACCTCGCCGACCATCCGCAGCGCGAACGCGGCGTGCCCGACCAGGTACATCGCCACCCCGCCGCACAGGGCGAGCCGCGCCGGGTCGGGCAGTGGAGTGGACACCGAGTCGCGGGTCAGCACCTTGACGCCGACCGCGAACGTGATGATCCCAGCGACGATCACCAGATGGAGGTAGCTGTACCCGTCGGCGGCCGCCAGCACCGGGTCGTCGTGCTCGTGCAGCCGCTCCTCGGCTCGCGCCGCGAACCCCTCGAAATACGTCCACCACATCCCGATCGTGATCAGCAACCCGAGCGCGACCGCGACGACGAGCTCTCCGGTTAGCGCGCGCTCGGACGAGCTGCCAAGCGCCCCGACGCCGATCGCCACGATCGATTCCCCGAGGCAGATGATCACGAACAGGCTGTAGCGCTCGGCGAAGTGCGCGACCGCCACGTGCTGGAGCCCACGCAGCCGCTCCCGGGTAAGCCACGCCGGGCCAGCGTAGTCGATCGCCGCCGCGAGCACCCACAGCCCGGTCCGGACCGCGCCGCTCGCGAACGAGCCCGCGATCAGCAACGCCATCCCGATGATCACCGTGACCGCGAACCCGGCGATCGCCGCCCATGACGCGTTGCCGCGCTTCGAGGCGTCCGCATACAGCCCGAGGTGGAGAAACCGCACCACCGCATAGGTGACCGCGAACAGCGTGGCCTCGCTGCCGAACGCGTGGGGGACCGACAGCCCCGTGATGAAGATCGCGATCGACGATATGAGCAGGCAGGCGCGGAGCGTCGGCGAGTCGGCGACCTGCGCGTTCGCCGCCCACACGAACGCCGACCACGCCCACCACACCAGCGCCAGCACGAGCATCGCCCGCCCGAATCCCCTCCAGCTCAGATCGCGCCACAGCAGCGTCGTCACCTGCGTGATCGCGAACACGAACACGAGATCCCAGAGCAGCTCGACCGGGGTCGTCCGGCGCTCCCTTTCGAGAGCCTCGGGCACGCCGGCTGGCGCAGGTTCGTCCACGACGTGAGTATCGCGGTGGCTCGCCACCGGGCTGGTTCGCATAGGGTTCACCGTCGACGATGAAGCTCGGCGCCTATCTTGGTTACTGGATACCCGGCCAGACGCCGGCCGGTCAGCTCGCGTTCGCCGTCGAGGCGGAGCGGCTCGGGTACGACTCGATTTGGGCCGCCGAGGCGTACGGGTCCGACGCCGCGACCGTGCTCGGGTGGCTTGCAGCCGGCACGAGCAAGATCAGGCTCGGGTCGGCGATCTTCCAGATGCCCGCCCGGAGCGCCGCGATGACCGCGATGACCGCGGCGACGATCGACAACATCTCGGGCGGGCGGATGGTGCTCGGGATCGGATCGTCCGGCCCGCAGGTGGCCGAGGGCTGGCACGGCCAGCGGTTCGGCCGCCAGCTCGCGCGGACCCGCGACTACGTCGCCGTGCTCCGGCTGGCGCTCGCGCGAGAGCGCGTCGACTACCACGGCGAGACACTCGAGCTGCCACTCCCGGATGGACCGGGCAAGGCTTTGAAGCTGATGATCTCGCCGGTGCAGGAGCGGATCCCGATCTACCTGGCCGCGATCGGGCCGAAGAACACCGAGCTCGCTGGCGAGATCGCCGACGGCTGGCTCCCGATCTTCTTCTCGCCCGAGCACGTCTCCGAGGTTCGCCGGCTCCTCGAAGCCGGGGCGGCGCGCGCCGGTCGCTCCCTCGACGACTTCGAAATGGCGCCGTCCGTGCAGACGTACGTCTCGGACGATCGGGAGGCGGCGCGCGACCGGGTGCGACCGATGATCGCGTTGTACGTCGGCGGCATGGGCTCGCGCAAGCAGAACTTCTACAACCAGCTCGTCCAGCGCTACGGGTTCGAGGACGCCGCACTGAAGGTCCAGGACCTTTATCTCGACGGCAAGAAGGACGAGGCTGCGGCGGCGCTTCCCGACGACCTGATCGACCTGGTCACGCTGTGCGGACCGAAGGACCATGTCCGCGATCGGCTCGCCGCCTTCCGCGACGCGGGGGTCGGCACGCTCACGATCAGTGCGATGGCGTTCACGCCCGAGGAGCGGATCGAGCAGTTGCGGGCGGTGGCCGAGCTGGCGGCTTGAGCGCGGCGCCTGACCGGTTCCGCGTGTTCCTGGGCGCGTTCGGCGAGCCCGGTCATGCGTTCCCGATGCTCGCGCTCGGCGCGCGCCTGGCCGCACGTGGCCACGAGGTGACATTCGAGACCTGGTCGCGCTGGGCGGAGCATGTCGAGGCCGCGGGGATGCGGTTCGTGCCGGCGCCCGAATACGAGCTGTTCCCGGGCGACGGCGAGCCGTTCGAGATGTACGAGGCCGTGGTCCGGGCGACCGGCGCGACGCGACGCGTCGTATCTGAGGTCAAGCCGCACGCGGTCGTGCACGACATCCTGACGCTCGCGCCGGCGATGGCGGGCGAGCTCGAGGGCGTCCCGGTGGCAACGCTGATCCCGCATCTATATCCCGTCGGCGCACCCGGGTTTCCGCCGTATGCGCTCGGGGCTCGTCTTCCGCGAACCGGCCTCGGCCGGGCGCTCTGGGGAGCCCTGGACCGTCCTATGCAGGCGGGACTCCGGCGGGGACGCGCCGATCTGAACTCGGCCCGGGCCCGCCTCGGGCTCCCGGCCATGGATCGGCTCCACGGGGGCCTGAGCGAGCGGCTGTGCCTGGTCGGAACGTTCCCGCAGCTCGAATACCCGCGCCGGTGGCCGGCCGGCGTGCACGTGGTCGGGCCGCTGATGTGGGAGCCGCCGTTCGTGAGGATCGAGTCGCCGCCGGGAACGGAGCCGCTCGTGCTGGTGGCGCCGTCGACGGCCCAGGATCCCTCGCACCGGCTGCTTCGCGCGGCCGTCGAGGGCCTCAGTCGCGAGCCCGTCCGCGTGCTGGCGACCTGGAACCGCCGGCCGCTGGCCCGGCCCGTCGACGTCCCGCGGAACGCCCGGCTAGTCGAATGGGTGTCGTATTCGCAGGAGATGCCGGCGTGCTCGCTGGTGATCTGTCACGCGGGGCACGGGACGTTGGCCCGCGCGCTGTCCTGCGGCCGTCCGGTGGTGGCGGTCCCGCACGTCGGGGACATGGCCGAGAACGCCGCTCGGGCGGACTGGGCCGGCGTCGGGGTGCGGCTGCCGTGGCGCCTGCTCGGGCCGGCCACCCTGCGGCTGGCGGTTCGGCGGGGACTGTCCGAGCCGGCGCTCGCGGCGCGAGCACGGGAGCTGGCGGCGTGGACGGCCGCCAACGACGGCGCCACTCGCGCTGCCGAGCTCGTCGAGGCGCTCGTGCGCGGTCCAGGCGCCGGTCAGCCGCGTGCGGCTTCCGGGCGAGCGCGCACGAACTCGATCAGCTCCGGCGCGTCGCCCTCGACGACGTCCATCGGCTCGCCCGAGCAGCTGCACAGCTCGACGACCGCGCGCGCGTCGGTGACCTCCAGCGCCCGCCAGATCGCGCCGTGAAGCTCCCAGTCCTCCAGTTCTGAGACGGTGAGGCCGGACCTCACGTCACGTACTTGGTCTGGGCATTTAGCTCCGGGGGTGGGACTCGAACCCACAACATTTCGGTTAACAGCCGAACGCTCTGCCGATTGAGCTACCCCGGATCGATGCGGGCTCGTCCCGGGACGAGGAGCGCAACTCTAGCGGGAACCGCGGTCGCCGCAGAACGCCGCGCTAACCGGGCCGCAACGCGATGTACCTCGGGGACAACATCGCGGCAAACAACCGCAACGAACCTGGCCCGGGGTTCACTCCGCCTTGACGCAAGCTGCCTGCGAGGCGCTTAGCATCGGTTTCGATTGTGTGATCGACGCTCAAGTGACGGCATGAGGCTCGCGTCTTGAACCGTCGGCGCCGGGGCCGGGTGCTCGGGGGCTGGCTGCTGTCGGCTGTACTGCTCGTGGCCGGCTGCGGCGGGGGCTCGAGCCACGCGGGCACGCCGGGGACGGCTTCGACCACGACCGGTTCGAGCACGAAGGAGACCACGCAGAGCACGACCACGTCGCTGCTCGCGCCGAACCCGCCGGGCGTCGGGATCCACAAGATCCGCCACGTGGTGATCATCACGCAGGAGAACCGCTCGTTCGATACCTACTTCGGGACCTATCCAGGCGCCGACGGCATTCCCGGGTTGGCGGGAAACCCGGGCAGCGTGCCGTGTGTTCCGGATTCGTTGACGGGAGGGTGCGTGCGCCCGTACCACGACCGCGATGACCGCAGCGTCGGCGGGCCGCACTCCTACGACAACGCGGTGGCGGATGTCAACGGCGGCAAGATGGACGGCTTCGTGAGCCAGCAGGAGAGCGGCATGGTCAGCTGCGACCAGACCTTCAACCCGGCGTGCGGCAACGGCGGGGGCGCCCCGGACGTGATGGGCTACCACACGGCCGCGGACATCCCGAACTACTGGGCCTACGCCCACGATTTCGTGCTCCAGGACCACATGTTCGAATCGGTCGAGTCGTGGAGCCTGCCCGCTCACCTGTATCTGGTGTCCGAGTGGTCGGCGTATTGCAGCCTCGAGAACGATCCGCAGAGCTGCCGGAACGCGGTCCAGCATCCGCAGAACCCGCCCGATTTCGCTCGCAGGATCGGCAACCCGCTCCCGACCAACCCGAACTACGCCTGGACCGACCTCACCTGGCTGCTCCACAAGTACGGCGTCAGCTGGGCCTACTACGTCGACAAGGGCAGCCAGCCCGACTGCGACGACAACGCGGCGATGTCGTGCGCTCCGGTGTCGCAGACCGCTCAGACCCCAGGCATCTGGAACCCTCTGCCGTACTTCACCGACGTCCAGCAGGACGACCAGCTAGGCAATATTCAGGGGCTGCCCAACTTCTTCAGGGCGCTGAACAAGGGCGATCTGCCGGCGGTGTCGTGGGTCACGCCGAACGGCGCCGTGTCCGAGCACCCGCCGGGGCTGATCAGCGCCGGTGAGACGTACGTGACCGGGCTCATCAACGCGATCATGCGAAGCCCCGAGTGGAGCAGCACCGCGATCTTCCTCACCTGGGACGACTGGGGCGGTTTCTACGACAACGTTGTGCCACCAAAGGTCGACGCCCTCGGCTACGGCCTGCGCGTCCCGGCGATGGTGATAAGCCCGTACGCGAAACAGGGCTACATCGATCACCAGACGCTCAGCTTCGACGCATATACGAAGTTCATCGAGGACGACTTCCTCGGGGGCCAGCGGCTGAATCCGAAGACAGACGGCCGCCCGGATCCCCGGCCCGACGTGCGCGAGGACGAGCCCGAGCTCGGGGATCTACAGAACGACTTCGACTTCAACCAGACGCCGCTGGCACCCGTGATCCTGCCTGTTCAGCCGCAGACGGATCTGATCAAACCCGGGTCCGCCGGGTCCGGATCCGCCGGGTCGCGGGCGCGTGCTCCGGCCCGGGCGCTGCCCGGAGTCAAGGGGTTGCGGCCATTCGAGCTCGCGGCGGCGGCGAGGTATCTGGGGATGAGCACCGCGGAGCTCCGCCGGGAGCTGGCGGCCGGAGAGACGGTCCGCCAGATCGCCCGTGCCCGGGGGCGCACGTTGACCGGCGTCCGTCAGGCGGTGCTGGCCGCGGTTCGGGCGGAGCTGCCACTCACGCTCCGCTGAGCGGTATCACATGGCCTTCTCGAGCCGGGCGAACACGGTCCGGCGCTCGGCCATCACCGCCTCGCGCTCGCGGGCCAGATCGCCGATGCCGGTCCCACCCTCGGCCTTGGTGCGGAGGATCGCCCGGTCGATCCTGGCCTGCTCGAGCACCAGGCGAGCATGCTTGAGCTCGTCCTCGCCGACGCGGCCCGGCCTGCCGGCGAGCTCGACGAGGTCGGCCAGCGCGCGCGCCAGCTGCTCGTCGTCGGCTGGCAGATCGGACAGCGGTGAATGCGTTCGGCCGTGCAGATGGCGCGCCGCGCGGCGCAGAAGGTCACTGGTGATCAGCGCCTCGAGGTCGATCTCGAATAGCGCTCGCGCCCCCGGGTCGGGAAGCGCGATGCACAGAGCCAGGAAGGTCCGTTCGGCGCGCAGCCCCGTGTCGAGCACCTCGTGGCGGCTTGCCCCGGGTGTCGGCGGTCCGGGAGTCCCGTTGCCGGCGCCATTGTGCTGACCGGCGCCCTCGATCAGCGAGCCGAGCCTCGCCTCGGTGAGCTCAAGCCTGCCGGCGATACGGCGCAGCAGCTCATCGCCGAACAGGCCCCTCCGCAGGTTCTTGAGCGCGGGCAGCAACTGGGCGAAGGCACGATCCCGCCCCTCGGCGCTCGTGAGATCGTTCCGTTCGAGGATCCGCTCGACGTGGAACTTCACGAACGGCACCGACGCGGCGACGAGTTCGCGCAACGCATCGGCGCCGGCGCGCTCGATCAGGTCGGCCGGGTCCGTTCCGTCGGGCAGCGCGACGACCCGGAGCTCGAGGTTTCGCTTGTCGGTGAGCTGGGCGGCGCGCAGCATCGCGTCCTGGCCGGCGCGGTCGGCGTCGAGGCACAGCACGAGGATCTTGGCGAGGCGCTCGAGCTCCGTGATCTGCTCCTCGGTCAGCGCGGTCCCCATGATCCCGACGGCGTTGCCGAGGTCGGCCTGGTGAAGGGCGAGCACATCGGTGTAGCCCTCGACCAGGATCACGTTGCCGACCCGCGCCGCCGCCGCGCGAGCGCGATCGAGGCCGAACAGCACCCTTCGCTTGTGGTAGAGCTCGCCGTCGGCGGTGTTCAGGTACTTCGGTCGCTGGTTGTCGCGCATCGCGCGCGCCCCGAACCCGATCACGTTCCCACGGGCGTCGGTGGACGGGAACATGATCCGCTCGCGGAACCGATCGTAGATCTGGCCCGGCCGGTTCTGAGAACGCTGGGCGAGCCCGACGGCCAGCAGCTCCTCGTCGCTGAAGCCGGCGCGGCGCGACGCGGTCAGGATCCGGTCCCAGGCGCTGGGGGCATAGCCGACGCGGAAGGCTTGAAGCGTCTCCTCGCGCAGACCCCGGCTCTGTAGGTATTGGCGAGCGGGGAGGGATTCCCGCGCCTCCCACAGATACCGGGCGTAGTAAGAGGTAGCGCGACCGAGGAGCTGATGCAGACGCTCGCGGCGTTGCCGGCGCTGGCTTGCCCTGGGATCCTCCTCCTCGGTCTGAAGCTCGACCCCGAACCGGTCGGCCAACGTCTGTAGAGCCCCCGGGAAGTCGAGCCCCTCGGTCTCCATCACGAACGTGAACAGGTCGCCCGATGCCTGACAGCCGAAGCAGTAGTAGACCTTGTCGATCGGGTTGAGGCTGAACGAGGGGGTACGCTCGTCGTGGAACGGGCAGCGGCCGACGTACTCGCTCGGGCCGGCTCGGCGCAGCTCGGTGTGGTCGGAGACCACGGCGATCATGTCGACCGCGTCGCGGACACGGTCACGTGAGTCGGCGGTGAACCGGCTCACGGGGCGAACGCCACCGGCACGCTCAGTCGCTCGAACGTGCGGATACAGAACCGGTCGGTCATGCCCGCGAGGTAGTCGGTGACCCGGCGCGGGACGTCGCCGGGCGGGATCGAACCCGGGATCTCCTCCGGGCGGGCGCAGTAGTGATCGAACAGCGACCGTATGACGACCCTGATCTTCGCGTGCTCGCGCGTCGCCTCGGGCCCCAGGTACACGCGCTCGAACATGAACGCGCGCAGTTCGGCCATCGCGCCACCGACCGTCTGGCCCTGGACGATCTCGCCGTGCTGCTCGGAGTTCTCGACGAGGTCGTGAACGAGCGTGTCGATCCGCTTCGAGCCGTTGTCGCCGAGGATCTCGATCGGCCCCTGCGGGAGATCGCCCGGGGTCAGGAGGCCGGCGCGGAGCGCGTCGTCGATGTCGTGGTTGATATACGCCACCCGGTCCATCAGCCGGACGATCCTCCCCTCGAGCGTCGCCGGCTCCGGCGCCCGGCCCGAATGCCCAAGGATCCCCTCGCGGACGGGCGCGGTCAGGTTCAGACCGGCGCCGTCACGCTCGAGCGAGTCGACGACCCGCAGCGAGTGCTCGTGGTGCTTGAACGACAGCCCGAAGCGCTCGGACAGACAGCGGTCCAGCGCGTCCTCCCCCACGTGCCCGAACGGCGGATGGCCGAGGTCGTGGCCGAGACCGATCGCCTCGACCAGATCCTCGTTGAGGCGCAGCGCCCGCGCCACCGTGCGAGAGACCTGCGTGACCTCGAGCGTGTGGGTGAGTCGCGTGCGGTAATGGTCACCGGCGGGGGCCACGAACACCTGCGTCTTGTGCTTCAGCCGGCGGAACGCCTTGCAGTGGACGATGCGGTCGCGGTCGCGCTGAAACGGGGTGCGGAGGCCGCAGTCGGGCTCGGGCCTCTCGCGGTGGGCCGGATACGAGCGGGTCGCTTGGGCAGACAACTCGCGCTCCTCGCGTTCGCGGATCCGCTCGGTGAACGCCTCCGCCACCGGGCCCGACGGATGCTCGGTTGTCGAGCTGAGAAGTTGGTCGCTCATCTGCTTCCGATTCTGACAGCGGTTTTGAGCGGAGCGGCGTGTTGTGACGAAGGCGTTGCCGGTCTGCGCGGGGTGTTTGGGGGCGTAGGCGCGGTGAGGCGGCCGACCGGCACGCCGAGCGCCGCACCCCCCGACCGGCGCCGACAGCCCTCACGCAGGTCCGGGCACGAACCCCGCGACCGCCGCACGCCCCCTAGTCGCGGTCGTCAGCGGTCGCAATCGCACGTGCGCGTGATGCTCGGCGGTCTCGGTGATCGCGCGCTCGGCCTGCGCCAGCGCGAGCTCTGACGCGTCAGGCGCGTCCGCCAGTGGACGGCCCAGTGCGCCGGTCAGGAAGCTGTGAGCCTCCTGGCCAAGGGGAAACGCGGCCGCCTCGCACGAGTTGCACACGACCCCGCCCAGGGCGGCTGAGAAGCCCCGCAAATGCTCGGATTCGCCGCAGCCGGCGCACGAGCCAAGCTGCGGCAGGACGCCGGCGGCCAGCAGCAGCTTCAACCGAAACGCGAGCCCGTTCGCGGGACGCGCGTTGACGGCGTCGCCGGCTAGCAGCGCCAGCTCGTTGGCGAGCAGCCGGAACACCTCGGGATGCGGATCCGGGGTCTCGAACAGACGGCCGACGGCATCGCACGCGCGCGCGGCCGCGTCGAGCGTCGCCGCGTGGTCCCGCAGCGAGGCATGCGCCGTGACGGTGTCGACGCCCGTGACCGTGTGCAGATCGCTGCGGCCCTGGTGGAGGATCACCCGGATGTGGAAGAACGGCTCGAGCCTCGCCCCGAACCGGCTACGGGCCCGGCGCACTCCCTTGGCGATCGCGGCCAGCCGGCCGTGCCCCGGCGTGTACATGTGCAGGACCCGGTCCGCGTCGCCATACCTGATCGAGCGGAGGACGATCGCCTCGGTCTTCAGCGAACCGGCCATCGCCTATCGCAAGCTATCCTTAATGAAGTTATGAGGCCCGTCGTCATGTACACCACTGATGCCTGTCCGTTCTGCCTGAGGGCCAAGGCTCTCCTCGGCAAGCGCGGCATCGAATATGAGGAGATCAATCTGGCACGCGACCCGGACGGTCGTGCCCAGCTGGTGGCGCGCACGGGGATGTTCACCTTTCCGCAGATCCTGATCGGCGATCAGACCATCGGCGGCTTCAACGAGCTGCTCGCGGCGGACCGCGCCGGCCAGCTCAGCGACCTGATCGCGGCCTAGCGCTACCGCGCGCCGGCTCTCACGCGGCCCGGCTCGCCGAGTCGCGTCCCGCGGCCACGCGCCGCTCGTGGCTTGGACTGGCAGCGCTCGCACACGTACGTGCCGCGCCCGCCGACGACGATCTTGCGGATGGTGTGGCCGCACCGCGGACACGGCTCGCCGCCGCGGCGGTGGACGAGGAACTGATCCTGGAACGATCCCCGGGCTCCGTCGACGTGGCGGAAATCGTCGATCGACGCGCCCCTGGCCGCGATCCCTGCGCTCAAAGCCTCCTCGATGCCCTCGCGTACCCGTTCCCAGTCCGCGCGGCTCAACCGCCCCGCGGGCCGCAGCGGATGGATCCCCGCCCGGAACAGCGCCTCGTCGGCGTAGATATTGCCGACGCCGGCGATCTGACGCTGATCAAGCACGAACGCCTTGACCGGAGCGGTCCGCCCCCGGGCCAGCTCGCGCAGATGCGCGGCGGTGAACTCGGGCGTGAGCGGCTCGATTCCGATCCGCGCCGTCAGGTACTCGTCGCGTGCGTCCTCGCCGAACACCAGATGGCCGGTGCCGAACCGCCGGGGATCGACGTACACGAGCCGGTGACCATCGTCGAACTCGAACAGCACGTGGGTATGCGGTGGCGCGACGCCCGGGTCGTACAGGAGCGTCCCGGTCATGCGCAGGTGCTGGAGCAGAAAGCGCTCACCGGAAAGCGACCAGACCAGGTACTTGCCGGCGCGGCCGATCCGCTCGACAACCGCGCCCGCGAGCTCGGCCTCGACGGCCGCCGGCGGGTCCGGACGCGTCCACCGCGGATCGAGGATGCGAGCGTCAACGATCGTCCGCCCTTCGAGGTGCGGCGCCAGCTGGCGGCGGATCGTCTCGACTTCGGGTAGCTCAGGCATGGTCGCGCGCGGTCTTGAGGCCTACGTGCTCGTCACCGCGTCGACCGCCGGCGCAGGGCGAGATCAATCCTCGCCGTCCCAGTAGTCGAGCCGATCCAACCGCCCGATCAAACCGAGCCCGCGGAACGCGATCTTGTTAGAGCGGGGGTAGTAGCAGACGTCGCCCGAATGGCGCATCCCGTAGGCGAGGTAAGTCAGCCCGGAGTCTCCGGCTCGGAACGCGTGCGCGACCGCTGTCCCCGCCGGCCGCGAGATCACATGGCCCGCGCGGACCGGCGTCTCCTCGACTCCGTCGCCGGCGGGCGCCCGCGTATCGGCGAGCAGGAGCACGCCGTCGCCACCTAGAACCACGAAGATCTCCTCCTCGAGCGAGTGGCAGTGCGCCGGCGCGGACTCCTTGCCCGGCGCGACCTCCACGTGCTGGATGCCCGTCGTCACCGAGCCGGCGGCGCGGCCCAGGTTGCGCCGGGTCCGTACAACGCGGGTGCGCTCCACGGTGACCGCCTCGACGTCCTCCAAATTGACGATCGTCGGTGGCCGTGGCGCGGGCTCCCCCACGGGCAGCGAGGGCGGCCCGAGCTGGGACTCGAGCACGAACTGGGTCGCTTCACCGTTGATCGCGCCCGGCAACGAGCCGACGAGCCGGCTGCCGACGTACGACATCCCGAGCCGGGGGAAGCCGACGCTCTCGTCGTCGCTGCGCTCGCCGAAGGCCAGCACGTCGAGTGGCTCGAGCGCGTGGACCGTGTGCGCTCCGCCGCCGGGCAGGTACACGATGCAGTCGCCGGCGCGGATCTCGGCGGCCTCGCCCGCCTGCCAGGAGAGCCCCCGCCCGCCGAGCACGTAGAAGATCTCCTCCTCGCGCCCGTGCTCGTGCGCCGGCGTCGACCAGCCTCCGACCGGTACCTCGATCCGGCGGACGCCCACATTCACGCAGCCGGCCACGTTCCCGAGCATGCTCCACCGGCCGCGCAGGTGGCCGGTGCCCCGTTCCCGCGCGGGGACGTCTTCGAAGTGTGCGATCCCCACCCAGGGGACTGTACGGCTAGGAGTCGTCCGACGTGATCTGCGCCCGCGGGTGCGCGTCGAAGTAGACGTCGCGCAGCCGCTCGGTCGAGAGATGCGTGTAGATCTGGGTCGTGCCGATGTCGGCGTGGCCGAGCATCTCCTGAAGCGAGCGCAAATCGCACCCACCGGTCAGAAGGTGCGTGGCGAAGGTGTGGCGGAGCGTGTGCGGACTCATGCGGTGCTCGAGGTCGGCGGCCCGGGCGTGGCGGCGGACGATCTTGTAGAGACCCTGGCGGGTCAGCCCGCCTCCGCGGAGGTTCACGAACACGCACGGCTCCGGGCGTATCCCCACGAGCTGCGGCCTTCCCTTCTCCAGGTAGGTCACGAGCGCGTCGATCGCCTTGCCGCCAATCGGGACGATCCGCTCCTTCGAACCCTTGCCGTGCGCTCTGAGGATGCCCGCTTCGAGATCTAGCTCCGAGAGCTCGAGGCCGATCGCCTCGGACGCGCGGAGGCCGCACGCGTACATCGTCTCGAGCAGGGCGCGATCGCGGAGCGCCGCCGGGCTCATCCCGTGGGGTTGCGCGAGCAGCCGGCCGACCTCGTCGCGGCTGAGGACCTTGGGCAGTCGTGCCCGCGAACGGGGGGCGCGCAGCTCGGAGGCGGGATCGCGGTCGATGATCTGCTCGCGGCGCAGGTGACGGTAGAACGAACGCAGGCAGGCGATCTTGCGCTGGAGCGTCGCCGGCGCGGCGGCGGGGCGCTCGGGGCTCCCGCTCGCGAGCTCCGAGATGAACTCCATCAGGTCGACGGTCCGCACATCGAGCGGATCGAGTGCGCGACGTTCGAGGAATTCGGCGTACTGCTGGAGGTCGGAGCGGTAGGCCTCGAGCGTGTTGCGCGAGAGGCCCCGCTCGAGCTCGAGGTAGCCGAGAAAGTCGAATGTCAGGTCGGTGATCCGACGAGTCCCTTCGATCGGGTGCGTCGTTGCCATGCCCCGGGTATTCGGGGCGGCTCCCGGGGGTCCTGCCGGCGCAACGGGTGCGCCTACGCCCGGTCGTACACGTAGGCCTCGGTGGTGTATCCGAGGCGGATCGGCTCGCCGGCTTGGGAGGCCACGGCCCGGAGGCGCTCGGTCACCGAGGCTCGCTCGGCCTCGGGCAGTGCGGCGATGTAGCTGATCGAGTTGAAGCGATCGACGAACGAGTCGGCGCCGAGCACCTGCTCGGAGGGAACCTCGATGTGACTAGCCGCCGCGAACAGGCCGCCGTCCTCGACAGGGCGCCGCCACTCGCCGCGGTAGTGGCTCGGCGAGTCCCGGTGGTAGGGCTCGATGATCTCCCGGACCGCTCGGTGGATCGGCTCGTCGACGTTACGGCGGTTCCAGATCAGCCCGAACCGTCCGCCCGGTCGGAGCACGCGATGGAACTCCACCACCGCCGCCGGGCCGTCGAACCAGTGAAACGCTTGCGCGACCGTGATCGCGTCAACCGACTGGTCTGAAAGCGGCAGCGCCTCCGCGGTCCCGGAGAGCGCCGTAGCGCCGGGCACGACCTGCTCGAGCACCGCCATCATCCCCGCAACCGGCTCGACCGCAACCACCGCGGCCCCACTCGGCACGAGTTCGCGGGTGAGCTTGCCGGTGCCGGCGGCGACGTCCAACACGGTCCGCCCGGGACCGAGCCGGAGCTCCCGCCACAACCATTTCACCGCCTCGGGCGGATACCCGGGACGGCCGCGCTCGTACGCCTCGGCCCCGTGCTGGAAGCCTCGCGCCGCCTCGTCGCGGATGCTCATCGTCCGCGCGCGGCCAGCCACAGCAGGGCGATCAGCGACTTCGAGTCCTCGCACGCCGAGATCGCGTCTTCGAGCTTCGCCAGGGGCCAAGGCACGATCTCGATCCGCTCATCCTCGTCGCCCTCGGGCCGGGGACCGTCGGACAGGCCCGTCGCGACGAACAGCCACACGCGTTCGTCGCTGAAGCCGGGGCTGGTGTAGAACGCGAGCAGCTCCTCCCACTGCTCGGCCCGCTTTCCGATCTCCTCGGCGAGCTCGCGCCTGGCGGTCTCGAGCGGCGGCTCGCCGGGGACGTCGAGCTTGCCTGCGGGGATCTCGAGCGAGCCCGAAGCTCCGATCACCTCGCGGGGCTGGCGCGTGAGCCACACGTGCTCGTCATCCAGCGCGATGATCCCGACCGCGCCCGGATGCCACACCTTGTCGCGCGTGACCTCGGCTCCATCGGCGTAACGGAAGCGTTCGAGGCCGGCGCGGATGACCGCGCCCTCCCACTTGACCTCCGACCCCGCGGGCTCGAATGGCGGATTCACCCAGCCTCTCCCCCGCCGCCGAGCGCCGTCCCCGCCTCCTCGACGAGCGCGATCGCAACTTCGAGCATGCCCTCCAGCGCGTCCGTGCTGATCCGTTCCGTCGGCTCGTGGTTACGCTCGGTCCCGTCCGCCAGATTCACACACGCGAACCCCGTGGCGCGGAAGGCGTTCGCATCCGATGCTCCACCGGTCAGGATGTGCTCCGGTTCGTAACCGCAGGAGCGGAGCGCCTGCTCGGCGACGGCCACCTCGGTGGCGCGAGGGCGTATCCGGTAACCCTCGATCATCCGCTCAAGGGTCACGTCGAGATCGCATTCAGCGGCGTCCGCGGCCTCCTGGAAGTGGTCGATCATGTCGGTCGCGAGGGTTTCGGCCCGGCCGCGGTCGACGCTCCGCACCTCGCCCTCGACGCGGCAGCGCTCCGGGACGACGTTGATCGCGGTGCCGCCGTGGATCGTGCCGATGTTGGTGGTTGTCTCGGGGTCGATTCGGCCCAGCTGCATCGCGGCGATCGCCCGCGCCGCGGCGGCGATCGCGCTCCGCCCGGCCTCCGGACGCACGCCGGCGTGGGCGGCCCGGCCGTGGAGTTCGGCGACGATCCGGTGCAGCGTCGGCGCAGCCGTGACGATCTCCCCGATCGGCGTGGCGTGGTCGAACACGTATCCGAACCGGCTGCGGAGGCTCCCGACGTCGAACGCGAACGCCCCCAGCAACGAGATCTCCTCGCAAACCGTGAACAGGACCTCGATCCCTACCGCCGGCGGCTGCACGCCCGCGGTCACCCGGCGCGCCAACTCGAGCATCACGGCCACCGCCGACTTGTTATCCGCGCCGAGGATGCCGTCGTTGGCGTTCGTCCAGCCGCCGTCCGTCTGAACCGGCTCGACTGAGGCGGTCAGCGGCACCGTGTCCATGTGTGCGCACATCAGGATGCTGTCCGGGCCGGCGCCCGGGATCCGCGCGAGCAGGTTGCCGGCGTCAGAGCCTACCTTCGGCCCGACATCGTCCTCCCGCACTTCGAGGCCCATCCCGCGGAGCTGCTCGGTGATCCAGTCGGCGCACGCGCGCTCGTGCCCCGACGGACTCTCGATCCGGCACAAAGTCTCGAACGTCTCGTGGAGCCGCTCGCGCTCGGCGTCGGTGGTGCGCCTCACCGCGCCGTGGCGGACGAGGCGGCGGTGCTCTCGCTGTGCTGCGTGCTTCCGTTGCCGCCCTGCGTCGCGCCGTTTGCAGCCTGCGCGACGGTCTCGGCCCGCCTGGCGAACTCGAGCGCAGCGCCGACGAACTCCCGGAACAGCGGCGCGGGCCGCTCGGGACGCGACTTGAACTCCGGGTGGTACTGCGAGGCGACGAAGAACGGGTGCTGATCGACCGGAAGCTCGATCGCCTCGACGAGCCGTTCGTCGGGCGAGGTGCCCGAACAAACGAGCCCCGCCGCCTCGAGCCGCCTGCGCAGGTGGTTGTTGACCTCGTAGCGATGGCGGTGGCGCTCATACACGACCGGTTCGTCGTACAGCTCGCGGATGCGGGTGCCGGCGTGGAGCTTGACCGGGTCCGCGCCCAGGCGCATCGTCCCGCCCATGTCCGCGATCTCCTTCTGCTCGGGGAGCAGATCGATGACCGGGAACGGCGTCTCGAGATCGAACTCGGTCGAGTTCGCGCCTTCCATCCCGGCGACGTGGCGCGCGAACTCGGCGACCGCGAGTTGCATTCCCAGACAGATGCCGAGGTACGGGATCTCGTTCTCGCGCGCGATCTGGGCGGCGCGGATCTTCCCCTCGATCCCCCGGCCTCCGAACCCGCCCGGGATCAGGATCCCGCTCGCCTGGTCAAGCCGCGACGCGACGCCCGGGTCGCCGACCTCCTCGGAATCGATCCAGTCGACCTCGACCTTTGCGCCGTGGTGGGTCCCGGCGTGCCGGAGCGCCTCGACGACCGAGAGGTAGGCGTCCTCGAGCCGGACGTACTTTCCGACGAGGGCGATCCGCACGCTCTGCGCGGCCTCGCTGGAGCGGCGTGTGATGTCCTCCCAGTCGCTCAGGTCCGGCTCCGGCGCCTCGATACCGAAGTGCTCTGTGAGCACGAAATCGTCGACGCCCTCCTTGTGGAACACGAGCGGCACCCGGTAGATGTCGGGAACATCGAACGCGGACACGACCGCCTCCACGGGAAGGCTCGCGAACAGCGCGATCTTGCGCCGGATGTCGTCGCCGAGCATCGACTCCGAACGGGCGATGATCATGTCCGGCGCGATACCGATGCGCCGCAGCTCGTTGACCGAGTGCTGAGTCGGCTTGGTCTTCAGCTCGCCCGCGTGCGAGATGTACGGGACCAGGGTCAGGTGGATGAACATGCACCGCCGCCGCCCGACGTCGACCGGGAACTGCCGGATCGCCTCGAGGAACGGGAGCGACTCGATGTCGCCGACCGTCCCGCCGATCTCGGTGATGACGAAGTCGACGTCGGTCGCCTCGGCCATCAGCTTGATCCGCTGCTTGATCTCGTCGGTGATGTGCGGCACCACCTGGACGGTGGCGCCGAGGTAGTCCCCACGGCGCTCGCGCCGGATCACCGTGTTGTAGACACCGCCGGCGGTGACGTTCGATGCCCGGCTCGTGTTGGCGTCGGTGAACCGTTCGTAATGCCCGAGGTCGAGATCGGTCTCCGCGCCGTCCTCGGTCACGAACACCTCGCCGTGCTGGTAGGGCGACATCGTGCCCGGGTCGACGTTGATGTATGGATCGAACTTCTGAAGCTGGACGTCGAGTCCACGGGAGACCAGCAACCGGCCGATCGACGCGGCGGCGATTCCCTTGCCTAGCGAGGACACGACCCCGCCGGTTATGAAGATGAACCTGGTATCGCCCGAAGCCATAGGGTCGTTGTCCGAGTGTAGTCGGGTGCTGACACCCTGAAGGTAGCGAGCGGTCCGGATGCCGTCAGATCCGGCGCGAAAAAGCGTCGCTCATAGTTCGCTTTTTCGAGCCAGATCCTCAGGCAGCCCGCAAGAGCTGGCGGGCGTGGCGGCTGGCGGCACGGTCGCCCTCGGCGGCGCCCAGCATCCGGACGAGCTCGCCGACCACGTCGTCGCCGCCGAGCGTTGACACGGTCGTCCGCGCCGGGACGGCGCTCGTGTCCTTGGCGATCGTGAAATGCCGCGCGGCCATCGCCGCTACCTGGGGCAGGTGCGTAATGCACAGGATCTGCCGGCCCTCGGCGAGCGCCCGCAGATGCTCGCCGACCGCGCGGGCGGTGTGGCCGCCGATGCCGGCGTCGATCTCATCGAACACGAGCAACGGGCCAGCCCCGGTCGACTCCGCGGAACCGCCCTCGCCGCCGGACGAGTGCGCCACGCTCAGGATCGCGAGCATCACCCGCGACAGCTCCCCGCCCGACGCGATCTCGCGCAGCGGGCCGGCTGGCATCCCCGGATTCGGCGCGATCACCAGCGATACCTCGTCCGCGCCCCGCGCCCCGCAACCCTCAGGCCGCGGCCGCACCTCGACGTCGAACTCGGCGTCGGGCATCGCCAGCTCGGTCAGCCGTTCGCGCACCGCCGCCGCGAGCGCGGGCGCGGCCTCCCGCCGGCGAGCCGACAGCTCGCCGGCGAGCCGATCGACCTCGGCCCTGGCCTCGCCGAGCGACGCCTCGACCTCCGACAGTGCGATCTCGGCCCGTTCGAGCTCCTCGCGCCGCGCCCGGCACCGCTCGGCGTGCGCGAGGACGTCAGCGATCGACCCTCCGTGCTTTCGCTCGAGGCGCGCGAACAAAGCCAGGCGCTCCTCGACCTCCTCCAGTCGCCCGGGCGAGGAATCGAGCTCGAGCCCGTAGGAGCGCAGCGCGCCGCTCAAATCGTGTGCCTCCTCACCGAGTGCCTGCACGCGCTCGGCCAGGCCGGCGAGCGCCGGGTCGATGTCGGCGGCGAGGAGGAGCTGCCCCGCGGCGTGCGCGAGCAGCTCGGCGGCGCCGCTGCTCCCGTCCTCAGGCGATATCGCCTCGGCGCCGCCGAAAGCCGCTCCCCGCAGCGTCTCAAGGTGCCGCAGCCGGTCGCGCTCGACAGCCAGCTCCGAAGCCTCCTCCTCGCCCGGCGCCACGCTCTCGATCTCGTCCAGCTCGTACGCGAGCAGATCGAGCTCGCGCTCGCGCCCGGCCGCGACCTCGCTCACTTCGGCGAAGCGTTCCTCCAGCTTCCGGACCAGGCGATACGCCTCCGCCACGCTCGCGCGCAGCGAGCCATGCGACAGGCCGCAGTAGCCGTCGAGTACGTCGAGCTGGACCGCGGACAGCATCAGCTTGCGGTGCTCGTGCTGGCCGTAGAACGAGAGCAGCGCGCTCCCGAGCTCGCGTAGGTCCCCCACCGTCGCGGACCGGCCGCATACGTACGCGCGCGTGCGGCCGTCGGGCCACACGCGGCGAGCGAGCACGATCTCCTCGGCTCCGGTGGGCAGGATGTCGGCGCCGGCGAGCTCGGCGGGCAGCGAGAACACGCCCTCGACGTAGGCCTCGGCCGCGCCGGCGCGCACCACCCCGCTGCCGGCGCGACCACCGAGCAGCAGATCGAGCGCCTGCGCGAGCAGCGTCTTGCCGGCCCCGGTCTCGCCGGTGACAACGTTCAGCCCCGGCGCGAGCGTCAGCTCGGCACGATCTATCAGCAGCAGGTTCTCGACACGCAGCTCTTGCAGCATCGGCCCGGGGTGTACCACCCCGCCCCGACGGAAGTGGCTAAATGAACGTCGTGACGCCATCTGCGATAACCGGCTACCGCGCGCTCGGGCGCTCGGGCCTGCGGGTGTCGCCTATCGGTCTCGGGATGATGAGCTTCGGCGACCCGGCGCTGCAGTCCTGGGCGCTCGACTCCGAGCGGGCGGCGCCGATCATCCGCGCGGCCGCCGAGGGCGGGATCACATTGTTCGACACGGCCGACATGTACTCCGACGGCGAGAGCGAGCGGATCACCGGCGAGCTGTTGCGGCGGGTGTTCGGAAGCCGTGAGGAGTACGTGCTCGCGACCAAGGTCTACTACCCCACCGGCGACGGGCCGAACGAGCGCGGGCTCTCGCGCAAGCACCTGATGGCGGCGATCGACGCCTCGCTGCGGCGGCTCGGCACCGACTATGTCGACCTCTACCAGATCCATCGCTGGGACGAGGACACGCCGATCGAGGAGACGATGGCGGCACTCGGCGACATCGTGACCAGCGGCAAGGCTCGCTATCTCGGCGCCTCCTCAATGCGCGCCTGGCAGTTCGCCAAGGCCCAACACGTCGCCGAGCGCGCCGGGCACACGCGATTCATCGCCATGCAGAATCGCTACAGCCTCGTCAACCGCGAGGAGGAGCGCGAGATGGTCCCGTTGTGCCTGGACGAGGGGGTCGGTCTCCTCCCCTACAGCCCCCTCGCGCGCGGCCTGCTCGCGGGCAAGCGCGGCTCGAGCCGATCGACCGTGCGCTCCAGCGAGGATCAACGTGCCTACCGCGAGTCGGACCTCGCGATCGCCGAGGTCGTCCAGGTGATCGCCGGCGAGCGCGGCGTGCCCGCAGCGCAGGTCGCGCTCGCGTGGCTGATCTCGCGCCCCGCCGTCGTGGCCCCGATCGTTGGGGCCACCCGCCTCGAGCACGTCACCGACGCGATCACGGCCACCGTGCTCGAACTCACCGACGAGGAGTGCCGGCGCCTCGAGGAGCCTTACGTTCCTCATCGTGACGGCGAGTTCACATGAGCGTGCTGACACCTCAGGAGCGCGACTTTCCGGCCTGGTATCAGGACGTGATCGCCAAGGCCCAGCTGGCCGAGAACGGGCCGGTGCGCGGGACGATGGTGATCCGACCATGGGGCTACGCGATCTGGGAGCGGCTCCAGGCGGCGATCGACGAGCGCATCAAAGCCACGGGCGCGCGCAACGCGTACTTCCCGCTGTTGATCCCGGAGGCGTTCATGCGCCGCGAGGCCGAGCACGTCGAGGGGTTCAGCCCCGAGCTGGCGGTGGTCACCCACGGGGGCGGAAAGCTGCTCGAGGAGCCGGCGGTCATCCGGCCGACGAGCGAGACGATCGTCAATTACTCGTTCGCACGGTGGATCTCGAGTTACCGCGACCTGCCGCTGCTGATCAACCAGTGGGCGAACGTCGTCCGGTGGGAGCTTCGCACGCGGATCTTCATTCGCAGCTCGGAGTTTCTCTGGCAGGAGGGGCACACCGCGCACGCCACGCGTGAGGAGGCGCACGCATACGCGCTGCGCATCCTCGACGAGGTCTATGCCGAGGCGATGGTGCATGAGCTCGCGATCCCGGTGTTCCGCGGCCGCAAGACCGAGCGGGAGAAGTTCGCGGGCGCGGACATCACGTGGTCCTGTGAGGGCGTCATGCGCGACGGGAAGGCGCTGCAGATGGGGACCTCGCACGAGCTCGGCCAGAACTTCGCACGCGCGTTCGGCATCCAGTTCAGCGATCGCGAGGGTCAGCTCCGCCATGTGTGGCAGACCTCGTGGGGCGCGACGACGCGTCTGCTCGGCGCGATGATCATGGTCCACGGCGACGATCGCGGCCTGCGGGTGCCGCCGCGGCTAGCCCCGACCCAGGTCGTCGTGGTCGTCGCGCGCGCCGGCGAGGGAGTGGTCGAGGCCGCGAACAGCCTCGTCGACGAGCTCGGGCGCGCCGGGGTGCGGGCCGAGCTCGACGACAACGTCGAGGTCTCGCTCGGCCGGCGGATCGTCGACCACGAGCTGCGCGGCGTCCCGATCCGGCTCGAGCTGGGCCCTCGTGATCTGGCGGCAGACCAGGTCGTGATCGCGCGCCGGGCCCGGGCGGAGAAGGACACCGCCGGGCTGCGCGACCTCGCCGCCGAAATCCCGAGGATGCTCGTCGACGATCAGCGCGACCTGCTCGCCCAGGCAATCGCGTTCCGCGACAGGCTGACCCGGCCGGCCGAATCGATCGACGAAGCGCGGGAGCTGGCCGCCGGCGGCTTCGCCCGGCTGTCGTGGCGCGCGTGCGGGATCGCGGGGGAGGACCGTCTCGCCCAGGCGGGTGTGTCGGTTCGGTGCCTGCTGCGCGACGACGGCGAGCCGGTGATCGATCCCGACGCCGACGGCGTCGACGCGCTCGTCGCCCGCGCCTACTGACCCCCTCGTCCGAGGCCGCCGCGCGCCGCCACGCAGCGTTTCGGGGATGTTTCTGGCGCGCCGTTCGGGATCTATTCAGTCGGTTATCAGAATGTGGCCCGGCTGCGCGGCGACCCGCTCCAGCCAGGGACCAATCGCCGGGTACCGCTCGATCTCGAAGCCGCCCTCGTCTGCCACGTGCGTGTAGGCGTAGAGCGAGATGTCCGCGGCGGTGTAGCGCTCGCCAACGAGGAACCGATGGTCTCGGAGGTGGCCGTCAAGCGCAGCCAGGGCCCTGTTGCCCCAGTGCATCTTCTCGGCTCGTTGCTCCTCGCTCGGCTCGATCCCGAACAGAGCCCAGAACCGGGCGACGGCGATGTAGGGCTCGTGGGAGTACTGCTCGAAGAACTGCCATTGCAGGATCTGCGCCCGCTCGTACGGATCGGTCGGGACGTACTCGGTGCCGTCGCCGAGGTACCAGAGGATTGCGTTCGACTCGCCGAGCGGGCGACCGTCGTCCATGACCAACGTCGGCACCCGCAGGGCCGGGTTCAGACCTCCGAGAACCTCACTGCGATTGGACCGGTCAACGACGTCGAGTTCGCGTAGCTCCAGCTCGAGCCCGAGTTGCGCCGCAAGCAGTCGGACCTTGTAGCAGTTGCCCGAGACGCGGCTGTTGAACAGAGTCATCGTCATCGTCCGGATGCTACGGAGCCGTTGCCTTCCGGAACCGACTGACGGCCGCCTGCTCCTGGGCGTCGGCGTTGGCGATGATCGCGTCGCGGACATACGCCGCGGTGCATCTTTGGCGAGCACGGATAGAACCACCGCGTGATGTGCTCGCGGTGGCGCTCGGCGAGCGCGCGGGCGGCCTCGCCCCCGGCTGGCTCGCCGGCACGCATCAGCTCGACCAACTGCCGCACGAGGTCCTCTGACTCGCGCCGT